>NZ_FOWM01000001.1:0-866428 GCF_900115455.1 Cupriavidus sp. OV096 | reverse complement strand
GCCTCTATACCCCCTGCATCATACTGGCGTTCCCAAATGCCAATCGCACCGAAGTTGCGAATATCGAACCATGCTGCGACTTCGCGATGCGACAACCGCTGGCTTCGCATCCGCTTCAGCACGGCAAGCTTGAACTCGGCGCTGTAGTGCGTGTACTTCCGTTTGATGCTCGCCGCGCCATGCAGGCGGTATCCCGCCACCCAGCGCCGTACTGTTCCGCTGTCTCTTTCATGGCGTTTGGCGATCTCACCATAGCCTGCCTGACCGTCCAGGTAGCTCTGGATAACTGTCAGCCTGAACTGCTCCGAGTACCGATACATGAAAACACCCCAAAAGTTGGTGTCCAACTTCTGGGGGTCAGTTCAATGCTATGGCTTTTTTTGGTTCATCGCCGATCACGAATCCGGTTTGCAAATCCGTACATCGACGCAGAATATACGGATTATCATTGGCTTGAATGCATACAAACTATGTAGTTGTATGGATTGCGGTAGGCTCAGCCATCGAACTGGTTTGTCCGTCAGGCGCTGAGCCAGGCGGACTCACGATCGGAGGCTGGAACGGTTTGAGCGGACTGAGCCGACGTCTCAAATGACCTGAAACGTGTCGCGCACCGGCCTTCGCGCGAGAAGCCCTGACAGCTTCTTGAGCGCAAGCGACAACTGCCCGCGTTCGGCGACCCCACCGAGTGAAATCCGGATGGCACCTGCAACGGACGTGCCGTCCGCAAAAGCGTCGGCGCCGGTCACGCGAAGATCTTCGGAACGCGCGGTCCGGGTGAAGTCTGCCGATGTCCAATAGCTCGGCAGTGGATGCCAGATATGAATGCCCAAGGCAGGGTTGGCATCGAAGCCCGCCAGCCATTGTCTGGCGATTTGCTGCCGCGCGTCAGCCTCCGTCCGAATGCCGTCAAGGAGCGTCTTCGCGGCACCATCGAGGATCCACTGCGTGGCGAGCGCCGTCGCCAGCGGCGACGCCATCAGCGTGATGGCCCGGAGCGCAGTCAGCATCGCGTTCTGAACGGTCGGATCCTTCACGACCACATACGCGGTCCGCAGCCCCGGGCTCAGACACTTCGAGAGCGTCGAGACATAGGCGGTCTGCTGCGGCGCCAGGGTAGCGATAGGTGGGGGCGCATCAGGTGTGAGCAGCCAGTAGGGGTCGTCTTCGATAATCAGGATGCCCTGCCGCTCCGCGACACGGGCGATGTCTCGGCGTCGTGCCTCGGGCATCGTATGCGTCGTCGGGTTCTGTAGCGTTGGATTGAGGTAGACCAGCCGGACCCCTTCCGTCTGACATGCCGCTTCCAGGCTGTCTGGGCGCATGCCGTCGCCATCGACCGCAATCGTGACGATGCGCCTGCCGAGTTGCGATGCGGCGGCCCGGACCCCGGGATAAATCAAGGGCTCGGCGGCAATCGCGCCGCCTTGTTCCGTGCCAGCCATGATCAGGGCTGCCAACGCCGTCTGCGCACCGGGGCATGCCACGACGTCGTCCTCGGCGACCGAGCCCAGCATCGGCGCTAGCCAACGCGCGCCGGCAGACCGGTCGGTTGTCGTGCCGCCACCCAGGTGGTAGGTCATCAACAGTGCCGGATCCGCGCGCAGGGTGAGTTGCCCAATTCCCCGTCGCAGCATCTCGCCGACATCGATGCCGGGCGCCGGAGGTGGCACGTTCATGCTGAGATCCACGGCCTGGGACAACTCGTAAGCCGGTAGCGCAATGAACGTCCCTTGAGAGCCACGGGCGACGGTAAGACCGCGTCGGGCCGCCTCGTTCAGGCCACGGGTCACGGTCGTCAGGTCGACGCCGAACAGGGACGCGAGCTGTCGCTGCGAGGGCAGGCGGTCGCCCGGGGTAAGACTCCCGCCTTGCATCGCCGTCTCGATCAGGTCGGCGATCTGAAGGTATCGCGATCCGCTTCCTTCTCGAAGTGGCCGGGCCCAGTCGGGCCGGGCGGGTGCCTCGTTCGAGTGTTGATTCGGCATCGAGATCTCTTGTATGGGCGTTGTCTTACATTAGCATGCCTCGCGGTTCGGGTAAATCCATACAAAACCGGATAACCCGTTTTTCTTGCGAAGGTGGTTGTTATGCATGTGCGTGTGGCCGATACGCGGGGCGTCCGTCGGCGAAAGTCTCCCCGTTTCCTTTCTCCTGTTCTCTGGCGTTGGCTGACCCTCGCCGCGCTACCGCTAAGCCTGGCCGGTTGTTCGTGGGATCTGCTTGACCCCAGCGGGTCCATCGGCGTGCAAACGCGGGACCTGATCGTGCTGGCCACGGCGTTGATGCTGATGGTGGTGATCCCCGTGATCATCCTTACGCTGGTGTTTGCGTGGCGGTACCGCGAAGGCAATACCAAGGCCGAGTACGCGCCGCGCTGGTCGCATTCGACCCGCATTGAAGTGGTGGTGTGGGGGATTCCGTGCGTGATCGTGGCGCTGCTCGGCATCATCATCTGGGACACCACGCACAAGCTCGACCCGTTCCGCCCGATCGAATCGAAGGTGGCGCCGCTGGAAGTGGACGTGGTGGCGCTCGACTGGAAGTGGCTGTTCATCTATCCGCAATACGGCGTGGCGTCGCTGAACGAGCTACCCGTGCCAGTGGGGACGCCGATCAACTTCCGCATCACGGCCGAATCGACCATGAACGCGCTGTTCATCCCGCGCCTGGGCAGCATGGTCTACGCCATGGCCGGCATGCAGACGAAGCTGCATCTGATTGCCGACAAGCCTGGCGTGTTCGATGGCCGGTCCGCGGCGTATAGCGGCGCCGGTTTCTCGGACATGCATTTCCGCACCGTCGCCACGTCGCGCGCCGAGTTTGATGCGTGGATCGAGCGCGCCCGGGCATCGGGCCACATGCTTGACGAACAGACCTACCGCAAACTGGAGCAACCCAGCAGCAAGGACCCCGTCACGCTCTACGCCAAGGTCGATCCGCGCCTGTTCCAGGGCGTGGTGGACCAGTACATGGCCAGCAATGGCGACATCTGCCGCGCTGACAGCCCGGTGACCATCAGCGCCATTGCCGGCGCCAACATGCCGCCGCTCCCGGCGCAGCAGCAGACCCTGGAGCGCTAATCATCATGCTTGGAAAACTCTCTCTCGACGCCATCCCCCTGCACGAGCCCATCATCATGGGCACGCTGGTGATGGTGCTGCTGGGCGGCGCCGCGCTGTTGGGCGCCATCACGTACTACAACAAATGGTCCTACCTCTGGAAAGAGTGGATCTGCTCCGTCGACCACAAGCGCATCGGCGTGATGTACATCATCCTGGCGCTGGTCATGCTGCTGCGCGGCTTTGCGGATGCCATCATGATGCGCACCCAGCAGGCCATCGCCGTGGGCGAGGCAACCGGCTACCTGCCTCCGCATCACTACGACCAGATCTTTACCGCGCATGGCGTGATCATGATCTTCTTCGTGGCGACGCCGTTCATCCTCGGCTTGATGAACGTGATCGTGCCGCTGCAACTCGGCGCGCGCGACGTGGCGTTCCCGTTCGTCAACTCGCTGAGTTTCTGGATGTCGGCGATGGGCGCGGTGCTGGTCATGATGTCGATGTTCGTCGGCGATTTCGCGGCCACCGGGTGGGTCGCTTATCCGCCCTTGAGCGGGCTCGGCTACAGCCCCACGGTAGGCGTCGACTACTACATCTGGTCACTGCAGATATCGGGGCTGGGCACCACGCTGACCGGCATCAACTTCATCGTCACGATCCTGCGCATGCGCGCACCGGGCCTGAACCTGATGAAGATGCCGGTGTTCACGTGGACCGCGCTGATCACCAACATCCTGATTGTCGCCATCTTCCCGGTGCTGACCGCCACGCTGGCGCTGCTGGCCGCCGACCGCTACCTGGACATGCACTTCTTTACCAGCGAGCTTGGCGGCAACGCGATGATGTACGTGAACCTGATCTGGATCTGGGGCCACCCCGAGGTCTACGTGCTGATCCTGCCGTGCTTTGGCGCGTTCTCGGAGATCATCGCCACGTTCTCGCGCAAGCCGCTGTTCGGCTACACGTCGATGGTGTACGCCACATCGTCCATCGGTGTCCTGTCGTTCTTCGTCTGGCTGCACCACTTCTTCACCATGGGCTCGGGCGCCAGCGTCAATGCCTTCTTCGGCATCATGACGTCGATCATCTCGATTCCGACCGGCGTGAAGCTGTTCAACTGGCTGTTCACGATGTACCGCGGACGCATCCGCTTCCATTCGTCGACGCTATGGACGATTGGCTTCATGGTGACGTTTGCCGTGGGCGGCATGACCGGCGTGCTGCTGGCCGTGCCGGGCGCGGACTTCGTGCTGCACAACAGCCTGTTCCTGATTGCCCACTTCCACAACGTGATCATCGGCGGCGTGGTGTTTGGCTGCCTGGCGGCCATGACGTTCTGGTTCCCGAAAGTGTTCGGCTTCACGCTGAACGAGTTCTGGGGCAAGGTCGCGTTCTGGTGCTGGCTGATTGGCTTCTACCTGGCGTTCATGCCGCTGTACGCGCTCGGCCTGCAAGGCATGACGCGCCGCATGAACCACTATGAGAATCCCGATTGGCAGCCCTACCTGATCGTTGCCCTGGTGGGGGCGGTGGTCATCGGCTGCGGCATCCTGGCGATCCTGTGGCAGCTGTTCGTCAGCGTGCGCGACCGGAACAAGAACCGCGACCTGTCCGGCGATCCATGGGACGGCCGGAGCCTGGAGTGGGCTACTGCCTCGCCAGCGCCGTTCTACAACTTCGCGCACGTCCCGCACATCACGTCGCTGGAACAGCATTGGGATGACAAGGAAGCGGGCCGCGCCTACGTGGCGCCTGCCGCGTACGAAGACATCCACATGCCGCGCAACACGTCAGCGGGCTTCATCGTCTCGGTGTTCGGGCTGGTGCTCTGCTTTGGCCTGGTCTGGCACATCTGGTGGATGGCGGGCTTTGGCCTGGCCGCGATGATCTGCACGTTCATCGCCCGCGCCTATGACCGCGATGTGGACTACTACGTCCCGGCCGCCGAAGTGGAGCGCATCGAGCGCGCCCGCTTTGCGCAACTGAAGGGGGCCAACTGATCATGACGACGACCTTGAAACTGCGCGCAGACGCCGCGCAGGCACCGCACCACGAGACCCACGCCGCGCATGCGCACGATGACGATCACGCGCATCACGCCGAACAGGCGCAAGGCAGCCTAACGCTTGGCTTCTGGCTGTACCTGATGAGCGACTGCCTGATCTTCGCCTCGCTGTTCGCGACATTTGGCGTGCTCGTCAACGGCACGGCCGGCGGCCCGACCGGACGCGAACTGTTCGATCTGCGCTTCGTGCTCGGCGAAACGGTGCTGCTGCTGACCAGCAGCCTCACCTTCGGCGTGGCGATGCAGAAGGTACGGAACGGCAAGGGCAACCCCAACGAAGTCATCCGCTGGATGGTGCTGACGTTCGCGCTCGGTGCCGCCTTCGTCTGCATGGAGATCTTCGAGTTTCACGAACTGCTGCACGAGGGCGCAGGCCCGAACCGCAGCGCCTATCTGTCGGCGTTCTTCATGCTCGTGGGTACGCACGGCCTGCACGTCAGCGCCGGGCTGCTCTGGATCATCGTGATGGTCAACCAGGTGCAGGTGTTCGGTCTCGATGACATCGTGCGTCGTCGCCTGGCCTGCCTGAGCCTGTTCTGGCACTTCCTGGACCTGGTCTGGATCGGCGTTTTCACCATCGTCTACTTGCGGGAGTTCCTGTGATGGCCAACCAACGACATGCGCATGAGGATGACCATGGCAGCCTGCGCAGCCACCTGACCGGCTACGTGCTCTCGCTGGTGCTGACGTTCATCTCGTTCGGTGCGGTGATGGGCGAGCTGTTGCCGCCGCGCGCGGGGCTGCTGATGATCGTGACGCTGTGTATCGTCCAGTTGCTGGTGCAGCTGGTGTTCTTCCTGCACCTGGGCCCGCGCAAGGGCCAGCGGGGCAACACGGCCATCTTTGCGTGTACCGTGTTCCTGATCGCCATTGTCGTATCGGGGTCGTTGTGGGTCATGCACAACGCCAACCTGAACATGATGCCGATGCAGTCGGTGCCTGTTGGCAGCAGCCGATAGATTGCAGGCAATTGGCACGTCCATCGGTGATGGCTGATGGACGTGTCTTCAGATCATTCCCCTATCGGCGATTGCCGCGATGGTGTTGTTGCCACCGCCCCCACGCAGTACGCCGCAATCGCGTCCAGCACGCTTTCGGCCTCGCCCACCGCCGTGGCGCAGCCAATCCGCATCGCCGGAAATTGCGCCCGGCATTGGTCGATCAGCGCCGGCAGGTCGCGGCGGATGTGGCCGCCCTGGCCGAAGAACACCGGTACGACAGTGACTTCCGCCACGCCAACGCCGGCCAGTTCGGCCAGCGCCACGGGCAGCGACGGTTCCATCAGTTCGAGGAAGGCCAGCCGCACGGCGGTGTCCGGCAGCAGGGCAGACAGCTTGGCCTGCAGCCGGTCGAAGGGCTCGCGCCAGCGCGCGTCGCGCGCGCCGTGGGCGAAGAGGACCAGGCCGGTGGTGGCCACGGCCGTCAATGCCGGTCCACCCAGCGCAGGGCGCTCAGCGCCAGGGCCAGGTAGAGCGTGCCGGGGACGAGCGCCGAGACGATCGGCGGCCAGGTGTGCAGCAGGCCGACGTGCGAGAACAGTGTGTTCGACAAGTGGAACGACAGCCCCAGCATGATGCCGCCGAACACCTTCACGCCCACCGCGCCGGCGCGCGCGTGCAGGTACGCGAACGGCAGCGCCAGAGCCACCATCACGAACAGCGTCAGCGGATAGACCACCTTCTTCCAGAAGGCGATTTCATAGCGCTGCGTGTCCTGCTTGTTGTCGCGCAGGTGGCGGATGTAGCGGAACAGGTCGAGCGTGGACATCCGCTCCGGGGTGACCAGCAGCACCGACAGGATCTGCGGCGTCAGCTCCGAGTGCATCACCATGTTCGGGAACTTGGCCTGCTCGGCGCGGAAGTCCGGCGCCAGGGCGTCGCCCTTGGCGCCGTCGGGGTGGGGCAGCTCGATGAAACGGGTTTCGTTGACGTCATTGAGCTGCCACGCCTGACCGCCCTGGTAGCGGCCTTCCTTGGCCACGCGGATCACGCGCAGGCGGTATTGCTGGTCGAATTCGTAGATGGTGATGCCGTTGATGGTCTGGTCCGGCTTCAGCCCCTGCACATTGACGAAGCGGGTGACCTCGCCGCCGGCGCCCTCGGGCGTGGTGTCCTTGTCGCGATCCTTGACCCAGACCCCGGAGCGGAAGCCCGCCGACACCGTGGCGCCAATCGCCTCCAGTTTCACCTTCTGGGCGTATTGCTCAGCCGCGGGGCCGATGAATTCGCCGAAGATGAAGGTGACGACGGCCAGCGGCACGGCCAGCTTGAACAGCGAGAACAACGCCTGCCGCGTGTTCAGGCCGGCCACGCGGAAGATCGTGTATTCCGACTGGCTGGCCAGTTGCGAGAAGACGTAGATCGCGCTGATCAGCACCGCGATCGGCAGCACCTCGTACACCCGGGTGGGCGCTTCCAGCATGACGTGGAAGAACGCCACCAGCGAGGTGTAGCCGCCTTGCACGCTCTCCAGCTCATTGAGCAAGTCGAAGAAGACGAACAGCGACAGCACCGCGAACAGGATGAACGCGAACACGCCATAGATCAGGCGGCCGAAATACCGCTCGTAGACCTGGAGGATCCTCATGCCTGGCTCCCCTTGGGCGCCTTGCGGCGCATGCCGAACACGGCGCGCCAGCCGCCCAGGCTGCGGTTCTGCCGGTATCGGAACATGCCCACGGCGCCCAGGAAGGCCAGCACGTGGATCGGCCAGAGCGCCATCCAGAAGGAAAGCGTCCCGGAGCGCACCCAGGCCTGCGCCAGGTTGATCATGTTGCTGTAGGTCAGGTAGATCAGCACGGCGAAGACGAGCGGCGTATAGCGGCCCAGGCGCGGGTTCACGTACGCGAGCGGAATGGCGATCATCACGAAATTGAAGGCGAGGATCGGCAGCGAGACACGCCAGAGCAGTTCGCCCAGGTTCTCACGGGTGGGATTGCGGATCAGGTCGATCGTGTCGCGGGACTTGGGCGGGATGTCGCTCTCGCTCTCGGGTGGCTTGTTGTCCACCTTGACGGCATAGCGGTCGAATTCCAGGATGCGGTAGTCGAGCTGGCCCGGCGTGCCGGCGTAGCGCCGGCCGTGTTCCATCACCACCAGGCGGTCGCCGTTCGGCATGGTCTGGAACTGGCCCTGGTGGGACAACGCCACGCCGATCTTGCCCGCCTCGGCATTGGCCACGAAGACGTTGCGCGCGTACTTCATGTCCGCGTCGATGCCCTCGATGAACAGCACGTAATTGCCGTTGGCCGGCTCGATGAAGCGGCCCGAGGCGATCATCGACAGCACGCCGCGCTGCTGGAAGCGGTCGCGGAACAGGCTGCTCTGCTGGTTAGCCCACGGCCACGCGAACATGCCCAGCAGCAACGCCATGACGAAGAACGGCGCGGCGAACTGGAGCACCGGCTTGATCAGGTCGCGCAGGGAGATGCCGGCCGAGAACCACACCACCATCTCGGAGTCCTTGTACCAGCGGGTCAGGACGATCAGCGTGGAGATGAACAGCGTGGCCGACAGCAGGATCGACAAATAGCCGATGGTGGCCAGGCCGATCAGCATCAGCACGTCGTTGGGGCTGGCCTTGCCATTGGCGGCCATCCCCAGGATGCGGATCACGAGCGACGTGAGCATGAAAGTCAGCATCACCAGGAACACCGCGCCGGCGGTGTAGGCGAGCTCGCGTCGCAGGGCTTGTTGAAAGATCATGCGGAATCGCTTCCGGCTGCCGGCCGGAGCGGGCGATGTACCGGGGGCCGAGGGACTGGCAGGACCGCGGGCTGTCAGCGTGGCGGATCGGCGGCGGCAGATCGCGGATGAAAATCGCGGATAATGGGGCCTTTCTTTTCGACGAGCCCCTGAAGGAAGCGCGATGGAATTTAGCACAAAAGCCCTGGATTGGAGCAAAGCCGGCCAAAATGGTTTCCTGGCCACGAAGACCGACTGCCTGGTGGTTGGCCTGTTCGAGGGCCAGAGCCTGGCTGGTGTGGCCAAGGCACTGGATGTCGCCACCAAGGGGCTGGTGGCGCGTCTGGTGAAGCAGGGCGACTTCGAGGGCAAGCGCGGCACCCAGCTGATGCTGCACGAAGTGGCCGGGATTGGCGCCGCCCGCGTACTGCTGGTGGGCCTGGGCAAGGAAGCCGAGTTCTCGGACAAGGCTTTCGTGGAGGCCGTGCGCACCGCCGTGCGTGCGCTGTCCGGCACGCGGGCCGCATCCGCCCTCTGGTGCCTGGCCCAGCAGCCGCCGGCCCAGCGCGACGTGGCCTGGGCCGTGATCACCACCATCACCCTGGTGCGTGACGCCGGCTACCGCCTGCTGGAGCGCCATCCGGAACTCAAGCGCCCGCCCAAGGGCGTGGGCACGGACAAGTCGTCGCTGCGCAAGATCGTGCTGGCCGTGGATGCCGCCGACGCCAAGCAGGCCACCCAGGCCGTGGTGCGCGGTACCGCCATCGCCAACGGCATGGAGCTGACCCGAGACCTCGGCAACCTGCCGTCCAACATCTGCACCCCGACCTACCTGGCCAATACCGCCCGGGCCATGGCCAAGCGCCACAAGCTCAAGGCCGAGATCCTGGGCCGCAAGCAGATCGAGGCCCTGAACATGGGCGCCTTCCTGGCCGTGACCAAGGGCAGCGTCGAGCCGCCGCAGTTCATCGTGCTGCGCTACGACGGCGCCGCCGCCAAGCAGGCCCCGGTGGTGCTGGTGGGCAAGGGCATCACCTTCGACACCGGCGGCATCTCGCTGAAGCCGGGCGAAGGCATGGATGAGATGAAGTACGACATGTGCGGCGCCGCCTCGGTGCTCGGCACGATCCAGGCCGTGGCCGAAATGGGCCTGAAAATCAACGTCGTGGCCGTGGTCCCGACCTGCGAGAACATGCCCAGCGGCATCGCCACCAAGCCGGGCGACGTGGTGACGAGCATGTCCGGCCAGACCATCGAGATCCTGAATACGGACGCCGAAGGCCGCCTGATCCTGTGCGATGCGCTGACCTATGTGGAACGCTTCAAGCCCGCCGCCGTGGTGGACGTGGCCACGCTGACCGGCGCCTGCATCATCGCGCTCGGCCACGTGAACAGCGGCCTCTTCGCGCGCAACGACCTGCTGGCCGACCAGCTGCTGGACGCCGGCCGCAAGGCCATGGACACCGCCTGGCGCATGCCGCTGGACGATGACTACCAGGACCAGCTCAAGTCGAACTTCGCCGACATGGCCAATATCGGCGGCCGCCCGGCGGGCAGCGTCACGGCGGCCTGTTTCCTGGCGCGCTACACGGAAAAGTACGACTGGGCCCACCTGGACATCGCCGGCACGGCCTGGAAGAGCGGGGCGGCCAAGGGCGCCACCGGTCGTCCGGTACCGCTGCTGACGCAGTTCCTGATGGATCGCGCGTCGTAAATCGACGGAAAGGTAGCCGGGATGACGCGCATCGACTTCCACAGCAACGTGCCGGACACGCTGGCCTACGTCTGCCGCCTGGTTCGCAAGGCGTACGGCGCGGGCCAGAAGGTGGTGGTATACGGCACGGCACAGCAGCTGACGCAGCTCGATGCGCGGCTGTGGACCTTCTCGCCGCTCGACTTCCTGCCGCATTGCGGGCTGGACAGCCCCAACGCGGCGGTGACGCCGATCATCCTGGCCGCCACGCTCGAGGGCGTGCCGCACCACCAGATCCTCGTCAACCTGTCGCCCGAGGCGCCGGCGCAGTTCGCCAGCTTCGAGCGGCTGATCGAGGTCGTGGGGGCCGGCGAGGCCGAACGTGCCGCCGGGCGCGACCGTTACCGCTTCTATCGTGAGCGCGGCTATCCGCTCACGCACCACGACATTGGCCAGTCCGCCAAGGGAGAATCCGCATGAGTGAACGTACCACCTCGCGGGTGATTCCGCGGCTGGGCCCGAACGACAGCGTGCCGTTGCTGACCGAGGTCGTGGACCTGCCCGACCTGCCGGAGACCGCCTTCGCGCCGCCGCCGGGGCATGCCTCCATGTCGATCAACACGCCCGCCAGCACGGTCATCGACACGGCAAACATGCCTGAGTCAGGGCTGGTGTCGTCAGTCGGCGATACCGAGGGTGGGGTGGAGGACGATCCGGAAGCGCCGATGATCGACCCGGTGCCCTTTCTGCCGGGTGAGGATGACCTGCGCGCGGTGCGCTCGGAACTGCTGACGCGCGTGATGATGCGTTTCCGCACCGAGTGGCCGCAGGTGGTGGAAGCCCATACCGAAGCCACGCTGCAATCGCGGCTGGCGCCGCTGACCGCGCAACTGGCCAGCGAGCTGACGCAGGCGTTGGAGGCGAGGCTGGTGGAATGGCTGGATGCGACGCTCGAGGAGATCGAGCGCGATCCGGGCGGGATGTAGCAGAGAAAGCAGGGAAAGCAGAGAGTTTTCCCCTCTCCCGCAGGCGGAAGAGGGGAGACGGGGACCCAGGCAGGGTCAGTCCGTCACGGCGCCCTTGCTGGCCGTCGAGGCCAGTTTCGAGAACTTCGCCAGCACGCCACGCGTGTAGCGCGGCGCCGGCTGCTGCCACGTGGCGCGGCGCTTGGCCAGTTCCTCATCGGATACGTTCAGCTCCAGCTTCAGCTGGTGCGCGTCGATCGTGATTGAATCGCCTTCCTTCACCAGTGCGATGGTGCCGCCCACGAACGCCTCGGGCGCCACGTGACCGACCACCATGCCCCAGGTACCGCCCGAGAACCGGCCGTCGGTGATGAAGCCCACCGATTCGCCCAGCCCCTTGCCGATGATGGCCGAGGTCGGCGCCAGCATTTCCGGCATGCCCGGGCCGCCCTTCGGGCCCAGATAGCGCAGCACGAGGATGTCGCCGGCGTTGATCTTGTCGGCCAGGATGGCGTCCATCGCGCTTTGCTCGTCCTCGAACACGCGCGCCGGGCCGGTGATGACCGGGTTCTTCAGGCCGGTGATCTTGGCGACCGCGCCTTCTTCGGCCAGGTTGCCCTTCAGGATGGCCAGGTGGCCCTGCGCGTACAGCGCCTTGTCGAGCGGCAGGATCACGTCCTGGTCCGCGCGCGGCTGGTCGGGCACGCCTTCCAGTTCCTCGGCCAGCGTGCGGCCGGTGATGGTCAGGCAGTCGCCATGCAGCAGGCCGGCGTTCAGCAGCAGCTTCATCACCTGCGGAATGCCGCCCGCGCGGTGCAGGTCGGTGGCCACGTACTGGCCCGACGGCTTCAGGTTGCAGATCACCGGCACGCGGCGGCGGATGCGCTCGAAGTCGTCGATGGTCCACTCCACCTCGGCCGAGTGCGCGATGGCCAGGTAGTGCAGCACCGCGTTGGTCGAGCCGCCCGTGGCCATGATCAGCGTCACGGCGTTCTCGATCGACTTGCGCGTGATGATGTCGCGCGGCTTGATGTCCTTCTTGATCGCCTCGACCAGCACGCGCGCCGATTCCGCGGCGCTGTCGACCTTTTCCTGGTCCGGGTTGGCCATCGTCGACGAGTACAGCAGGGACATGCCCAGCGCCTCGAACGACGAGCTCATGGTGTTGGCCGTGTACATGCCGCCGCAGGAGCCGGTGGACGGGCAGGCGTTCTTTTCCACGCCCTCGAAGTCTTCCTGGCTCATGCGGCCGGCGGTGAACTCGCCCACGGCTTCGAACGACGACACGATGGTCAGGTCGCGTCCCTTCCAGTTGCCCGGCTTGATGGTGCCACCGTAGACGTAGATGCCCGGCACGTTGGTGCGCGCCAGCGCGATCATGCCGCCCGGCATGTTCTTGTCGCAACCGCCGATCACGACCACGCCGTCCATCCACTGGCCCTGGGCTGCGGTCTCGATGCAGTCAGCGATCACTTCGCGCGAGATCAGCGAGTACTTCATGCCCTCGGTGCCCATCGACATGCCGTCCGAGATGGTCGGCGTGCCGAAGATCTGCGGGTTGGCGTCGGACGCCTTGATGGCGTCCACGGCCGCATCGGCCAGGCGCTGCAGGCCGGCGTTGCAGGGGGTGATGGTCGAGTGGCCATTGGCGATGCCCACCATCGGCTTGTCGAAGTCTTCCTTCTGGTAGCCGAGCGCGTAGTACATCGAACGATTGGGGGAGCGCGCCACGCCTTGCGTGATGTGCTTCGAGCGTTTGTTGAATGCCATGGTGGGGGTCTCTCCGGGGAGTTTGCGGCGGGCTCGGACGTGGTCGATGCCACGGCCTGCCGTGTTTGTGGCCTGAAGGATGCCGCCTGCGTAGTATCATGTCAAATATATTATTTGACCTGTATTGAGTCGAAAAACCTATCACAGCGACGAACGGGAGCGTGCGTGGACCTGCGGCAACTGCGGTACTTCGTGACAGTGGCGGAAGAGCTACATTTCGGCCGCGCGGCAAGGCGGCTGGCCATGACCCAGCCGCCGCTCTCGCAGCAGATCCAGTCGCTGGAGGAGGAGATCGGCGTGCAGCTGTTCGCGCGCACGCGCCGGTCCGTGATGCTGACGCCCACCGGCCAGCAGTGGCTGCCCGAGGTGCGCCGCGTGCTGGCCGATGCCGCCGCGCTGCCCGGGCTGGCCCAGCGGCTGGCGCGGGGCGAGGTGGGCTCGCTGGCGCTGGCCTTCGTCAGCACGGCCGACTACGGCATCCTGCCCGAGCTGCTGCGGCATTTCCGCGCTCGGCACCCCGAGGTGCAACTGCAACTGCGCGAAGCCACCAGCGACGTCCAGCTGGAGGCGCTGGCCGAGGGCGCGATCGACGCGGGTCTTGTCATCCGTCCGCAACTGGCCGTGATGCCGCACGGGCTCTCGTACCTGCCGCTGGTGCGCGAGCCGCTGGTGCTGGCCGTGCCCGATGGCTGGCGGCCCGCCAGCCTCGCCGCCGATGCCCCTGCGCCGACCGAAATCGCCCTGCGCGACGCCGCGCACGAGCCGCTGATCATCTTCCCGCGTCGTAGCGCGCCGGCGTTTTATGACATCATTACGGGCTACTATGCGCGGGACGGCCTGACGCCGGCGATTGCCCAGGAGGCCATCCAGATGCAGACCATCGTGAGCCTGGTGTCAGCTGGCATGGGCGTGGCGCTGGTGCCCGCATCGCTGTGCAACCTGCGGCGTACGGGCGTGTCCTACCTGACGCTGCGCGATGCCGGCCCGCTGATCGAGACCGGCCTGGTCTGGCGCGAAGGCGCCGCCGGGCCTTCGGCCGGGCAATCGGGGATGGCGCCGGTGCTGCGGTCGTTCATCGACATCGCGGCCGGGCTGGCCACCGCCATCGGCCTGTCGCAGGACGATGGTATCAAGGCAGCATGACCCCGACGGCATCACCCCAGACACTATATAAATACCTCTCCTCCGCCATGCTCGTTCATCCGCAATTCGACCCGGTCGCGCTTCACCTGGGCCCGCTGGCCATCCGCTGGTACGGTCTGATGTACCTGGCCGGCTTCATCATGTTCCTGTGGTTCGGCCGCCTGCGCGTGCGCCAGCCGCACATCGCCGCGCGCGGCTGGGCCACGCGCGACCTCGACGACATGCTGTTCTACGGCGTGCTCGGCGTGATCCTGGGCGGGCGGCTGGGCTACGTGCTGTTCTACAAGCCGACCTACTACCTCACGCATCCACTCGAGATCTTCAAGGTCTGGGAGGGCGGCATGGCGTTCCACGGCGGCTTCCTCGGCGTGCTCGTGGCGATGTGGGTGTTCGGCAAGGTGCGGCGCCGGCACTGGCTGGAAGTGACCGACTTCATCGCGCCGATGATCCCGTGCGGGCTGGCTGCCGGCCGCATCGGCAACTTCATCAACGGCGAACTGTGGGGCCGTCCGACCGACCTGCCGTGGGGGATGATCTTCCCGCAGGCTGGCGACAACATCCCGCGCCACCCGTCGCAGCTGTACCAGTTCGCGCTGGAAGGCGTGGCGCTGTTCCTCATCCTGTGGCTGTTCTCGCGCAAGCCGCGCCCGATGGGGGCGGTGTCCGGCGCGTTCCTGATCGGCTACGGCGGCTTCCGCTTCCTGGCCGAGTTTGCGCGCGAGCCGGACACCTTCCTCGGCCTGCTGGCGCTGAATTTCTCGATGGGCCAGTGGCTGAGCCTGCCGATGGTGCTGGCCGGCGTGCTGATGATGGTCTGGGCCTATCGCCGCCAGGGCAACGGCGCCGCGGCGGGCGCGGCGCGCTGATCGCCGTCAGTTCCCGGCGGCCCGGATGGCCTCGATCCGCTCGCGCGTGAGCGGGTGGGTCGAGAAGAAGCTGGCATCGTCCTCGGACTTGTCCGACGACTTGCCGCCATGGGCGTCTTCCAGCTTCCCCAGCACATCGGCAAGGGCGGAGACCGGCAAGCGGTCCCGCCGCATCACCTCTACCGCGTAGGCGTCCGCCTCGCGCTCATGGTCCCGCGAATAGCGCATGGTCAGCATCGCGGCCGGCACCGTGGCGAGCACCGTCGAAAAATCCCCAAAGAAGTACGCCGCCAGCGCGCCGACGGCCGATGCCTGGATCACCTGCTGCAGCCCGTGGCGCTGCGCCACGTGGCCGGCCTCGTGCGCCAGCACGCCCATCATGCCGGCACCGGTGCCGATCAGGGCCACCAGTTCGTCCGTGACCACGATGGTGCCGCCCGGCAGCGCCAGCGCGTTCGCGCCGAGCCGGTCGCCGTGGCGGAACAGCAGTTGGTAGGCGTGGTCGGGATCGTCGGGGCGACGTAGCGCGGCAAAGTTGTCGCGAATCCGCTGCTGGTCGGCGGCGGGCAGCTTGCTTGGCGTCACGAGGCCGTGGTCGAGGCTGTCGAGCGTGGCCTGGCCCAGTTGCGCCTCGATGGACGCCGGCACGGTCGACGCCAGCACCTCGGCGCTCCACGGCAGCAGGTAGAAATAGGCGCCCAGCACGACGGCCAGCATCCCCAGCAGGGCGAGGCCCGTAAGCCGCCAGCTGTTCTGCGCGCGCGACACCCAGCCCTCGCGGTGGCCGGTGCTGGCCAGCATGGCCTCGAACGTGGCGTGGTCAGCCACCTCGCAGTACGCGCCGTCATCGAAGGTCACCAGGCGCGGCGCCCGCTTGTTGCGCTCGGACACCCGCAGCGAGGCCAGCGGCGCACGGCGCACCTCCGCGCCCTCGGCATCGTGCAGGATGGCCTGCCCGCCCTGCACGATCAGCACGACGGGATGGGCGCGCGACGAGCGCGTGTCGAAATACCGGGCCGCTACCATGGCGATGCTCCGCGCCGCGCTCAGAGCGCGATGTCGATGTCGTACCAGTCCACGGTGGCGTCGCCCAGCGCGCTGACCTGCTCGGCTTCGCCGGCCACGAAGGCGTCCAGCGGACCGGCGGCGAACATCGTCACCGATTCCACGCGGTAGCGGGTGGAGCGGACTTTCGCGAACGGCAGGAACAGGCCGCAGGTGAGGGCGATGGCGATCCAGTTGGTAATCGTGATGAAGATCATGCGGCCCGCGCCCACGCGGCTCTCGAAGCGGTGCGGGGCCAGCGTGGTGTGGCTCCAGACCAGGTTCTGGAGCTTGGCCGTGAAGTAGGGGCCGGTCAGCATGATGCCGAAGTAGGTGAACGCGACCGTCCCACCGAGCACGATGGCCACGCCGCCCTTGGTATCGGCCCCGGCCGGGATGGCGATGGCGCTGAGCACGGCGCCGACGATCATGAACAGCGCCGTCACCATGCCGGTACGCAGGTACACGCCATAGAAGTCACCAGACGTGGCATCGAACGCGAACGGTGCCGTGCCAAAGCGCGTGTGGTTGTGCTGGTACTGCTTGAAGCGCTGGTGCGCCAGCGGCGCCAGCAGGCCGAGCGTCAGCGTCGACAGGATCGGCCACAGCAGGAACACCTTGTAGGCTTCCTTGTCGCCGCCGGTGAAGGCAAAGCGCAGTCCGCGATAGCTCGAATTGGCCATGCGGAAGCGCAGCGAGCGCACCAGCAGGTACGGCCACACGGCGGCAAAGACCACCGCGAACACCAGCGGCAGCACCGGGCTCACCACGCCGCTGAACTGGACCACCATGGCCAGCACCAGCACGATGGCGCGGCCCTTGAGGATGGCGCCCGGTTTGCCGTGATAGTCGAACGCGGCGTCATCGAGCCGTGTGTTGCGATAGAAATACTGGAGCGTGCGGACCTTGGCCCACGCGGAGTAGATGCCGAGCGTGACCACCGTGAGCAGCGCGTTGACGATCCAGATACGGAAGTATTCCGAGCCCGATCCGGTAAACGAGAGCTGAAGCGGTGCCGGCGGCGGGGGCGTATGCCCAAAATCCGATGATCCCGCACCGATGAAGTGCTCGCCCTTGTGATCCCATGCCATGTTTTGACCTCCCTGGTCGTCGGGGCGTCGTGGGTCGGCATTCTGGCGCCAACCGCCCTCGTTTCATATTTGCAACCGATTTGCCCGGGCCTTTCGTGCGCCGGGCGACACATTGTGGCACTGCGCTGACGGCTGTCCATCACAAAACGCCGGAATAGACGAGTCAGAGAGTGTTGGCGCGTCGAGGTCAGTCGTAACGACGGAGAAACATCCTGTTACATGCTCCATGAAATGTAACAAGTCGTCAATCGTCCACCTCAATAAAATCAATGACTTAAGTAGGATGGCACGGTATTCGCTTTATGACTTGTTACAAAAAGACGGGTGGCATGGCGAAGCTGCCCGCGGCGATGGACCGAGGGAGGACATCGACCGGGATGACGCCACGCAGCAGAAAAGCAACGGGAAAGTCCGCGTCCCAACGGGACGCTTCAGCGGGGGCAGGCGCGGGCCAGCGCCAGGTAATCACTCTGGTCCACGCACGTCGGCAACGAGCGCCGGCAAGCGATGAGATGTCCGACGGCGGTTCTTTCAGGCGCGGACGATTTCCCCGGCAGGGAGGCCTGGGGAAGTCGTCCGCTGCACCTATTTGTACTCCCCGAATGTCTCCGAAACGGCTGGCGAGGTTTGCGCGCCACGCCTTTTGTCGCTTTCCGCATTGCAGCATCGAAACCGCTTGCCACGCTGCCGGCGCTCCCCATAATTATGAATTATTGCGGCGCATACGCCGCGTGGGCAGTCTTCCCCGGCATCCCGGGACCGGAGGCATCGTGCGAATCATCCGGCAGGCGCTGTACCTCGAAGTGGCAGACCGTTTGCGGGCGATGATCGACGATCACACGCTGATGCCCGGCGCATGGATCGACGAAGTGGCGCTGGCCGCCTCGCTCGGCACCTCGCGCACGCCGTTGCGTGAGGCGCTCAAGGTGCTCGCGGCCGAAGGGCTGGTGCGGCTGGAGCCCCGGCGCGGCTGCTTCGTCAACGCGCTGACCGAGCAGGATCTCGATGAGATCTTCCCGCTGATGGCGCTGCTCGAAGGCCGCTGCGCCTACGAGGCCGCGCGCAACGTCACGCAGGCCGATCTCGACGCGCTGGAGGGCCTGCACGCCGACCTCGCGCGCTACGCCCAGGCTGGCGACATCGACGCCTATTACGAAACCAACTATCAGATCCACGAGGCGCTCCAGCGCCTGGCCGGCAACCGCTGGCTGTCCGGCGTGGTCAGCGACCTGCGCAAGGTGCTGCGCCTGTCGCGCCACAAGAGCCTGAAGCTGCCGGGCCGGATTCACGAATCGTGCGCCGAGCACATGTCGGTGTTTTCCGCGCTCAAGGCGCACGACCCGGAAGGGGCCGAGGCGCTGATGAAGACCCACGTGCTGCGCCAGCGCGGCGCGCTGCGGGCGCTGGATCGTGCCGATCCGGCCCCGGAGCCTGCCGAGTCCGCAGCCGCCGCCTCACCCGTTCTCCGCAACGTTCTCGCCGCAGGAGTCTCATGAGCGCCCTCGATCCCGCCGAACAGAAAGTCAGCGCCCCGCTGGAAGCCACGGAACCGGTCGGCGATACCTTGTTGTCGCGCTTCGGCCGCTGGTGGAGCCGCAAGGGCGAAGGGGAAACCGCCCCGGCCAAGCGTGCCAAGGCGGAGGAGGCTGACGCCCCGGCGCTGTCCACGCGCGCGATGAAGCGCCAGCGCGAGCAGCTTCGCCCCTGTTTCGATGCCCGGCTGACCGATGGCGCCGCCAATGCCGCCGCGCAGGCCTGGCAGGCCGAGTACGAGGCCGCGCCGGAGCCGGTGCGCCAGGCGATGCTGACGGTGCTGGCCGAAGTGGCGGCGGGTGCCGATGGTGCTGGCGCGAAGTCGGGCAGCGCGCAATCGGCCTCCCAATCTGGCGCGGCGTCCGGCCTGTCGCAGGCGCTGTCCAACGCACGCATCCGCTTCTTCAAGCGGCTGGCCGCGCACCATGGCAAGAGCGACAACAGCGCGTGCGGCCTGCACTTCCTGATCCAACTGCGCGCGGACATGCTCCGCTGGCACAAGCGCGTGCCGGGCCTGCGTGTGCTCGACGAAGATCTGGAAGCGCTGTTTTCGAACTGGTTCGATGTCGGCCTGCTCGAGTTGCAGCCCATCACCTGGGACTCGCCCGCCTCGCTGCTGGAAAAGCTGATCCGCTACGAGGCCGTGCACGAAATCGCCTCCTGGACCGACCTGCGCAACCGGCTCGATTCGGACCGCCGCTGCTACGCGTTCTTCCATCCGCGCATGCCGCGCGAGCCGCTGATCTTCGTCGAGGTGGCCTTCGTGCCCGAGATGGCGGCCAACGTGCAGGCGCTGCTTGACGAGGCCGCGCCGCTGGAAGACCTGCGCCGGGTCAAGTGGGCTATCTTCTATTCGATCTCCAACACGCAGGCCGGGCTGCGCGGCGTGAGCTTCGGCAATTTCCTCTTGAAGCGTGTCATCGAGGAATTGCAGCGCGAGTTCCCCAAGCTGAAACAGTTCGCCACGCTGTCTCCGCTGCCCGGGTTTGCCGACTGGCTGCGCAAGCAGCACGGCGACGCCATCGTGACGATCCTGGGCGAGAAGCGCCTGGCGCGCTGGACCGAGCGCCAGGGCACGCCGCCCACGGATGGCGCCGGCTGGCTGGCCGCGCTGCCCGCCGACGCGCCGGACCCCGTGGTGCGCGATACCGCGCTGACGCTGGCCGCCCACTACCTCGTGCGCGAGGGCGCGCCGGGGCAGCCGGCGGACCCCGTGGCGCGCTTCCACCTGGGCAATGGCGCCTGCGTGGAGCGGCTGAACTGGGCTGCCGACCTGTCGCGAAAAGGCCGCGCCCAGTCGTGCGGCATGATGGTGAATTATCTTTACGTGCCGGAGGCGCTGGATGACAATCTGGCACGCCTTGGCGATGGCAATCCCCGCATGAGCCGTGCGGTGGGCAAGCTGCTGTGACCCCTGGGTCGGGCACGGATGACGCCAGGCATTTTTGTCGGGTGAATGTAGTACTTCGATTGACTTTCCGCAGCAAGTAGAGAGAGGAGACAGTACATGAAACGTCGTCAGTTCCATCTGACCGCGTGCGCGCGTGCGTTCGCGGTCGTGGCGGGTGTAGCCGCCGCGTCGGCAGGGTCGATGTATGCGCCGGCCGCGCTGGCCGATACGTGGCCGAGCAAGCCGGTCACCGTGATCGTGCCGTTCCCCGCCGGCGGCGGCACCGACGCCTTCGCGCGTCCGCTGACCGCCCAGTTGTCCAAGCAGCTCGGCAAGCAGTTCGTGATCGACAACCGCGGTGGCGCGGGCGGCACCGTGGGCGCCAGCATCGCCGCCAAGGCCGCGCCGGACGGCTACACCATCTTCATCGGCGGGGCGCACCACGCCATCGCCCCGTCGTTCTACAAGAAGCTCGATTACGACATCGAGAAGGACTTCATCCCCGTCACCGTGATTGCCCAGCCGCCGCAGGTGGTGGTGGTGAATCCGACCAAGGTGCAGGCCAACACGCTCAAGGAGCTGATTGCCTACGCCAAGGCCAATCCGGGCAAGCTGAACTATGGTTCGGCCGGCAATGGCTCGTCGCACCATCTGGCGGGCGAGCTGTTCAAGCTGCAGACGCAGACCTTCATCACGCACATCCCCTACAAGGGCGCCGGCCCGGCGCTGTCGGATTTGATCGCCGGCCAGGTGGACATGCTGTTCGACGGCCTGGGCTCGTCGGCGCAACACATCCGCGCGGGCCGTATCAAGGCGCTGGCGGTGGCGGCGAACAAGCGCTCGCCGGCCTTCCCGAACGTGCCGACGGCGGCCGAGGCGGGCGTGCCAAACTACGAGGTGTCGACGTGGTACGCGCTCTGGGCGCCGAAGGGCACGCCGAAGGAAGTGATCGACCGGCTCTACACCGAGACCACCAAGGCACTGAACTCGCCGGAAATGAAGCAGATCTGGCTCCAGAACGGCTCGGAAACGCCGGCGTTCACGCCTGACCAGTTCGCCACGTTCCAGCATGCCGAAATCAAGCGCTGGGCCGAGGTGGTGCAGCGCTCCGGCGCCAAGATCGACTGATGGGCGGCACCGTCACGTTCGCGCGGGACGGCGCCGTGGCCACGGTCACGCTGTCGCATCCGGGCAAGCTCAACGCGATCTCGACCAGCATGTGGCAGGCGCTGACCACGGGCTTCGCGGAGCTGGCGGCGGATACGTCGCTGCGCTGCGTGGTGGTGCGGGGCGCCGAAGGCAATTTTGCCGCCGGCGCCGACATCGCCGAGTTTCCGGTCGTGCGGGGCGACGAGGCGTCGGTGCGCCGCTACCACACGGAGATCCTCGCCCCGGCGCTGGCGGCCATCGCCACGTGCCCGCATCCGACGCTGGCGATGATCGAGGGTGTCTGCGTGGGCGGCGGGCTGGAAATTGCCTGCCACTGCGATCTGCGCATCGCCGCGGCGGGCAGCCGCTTCGGCGTGCCAATCAACCGGCTGGGTTTCCCGATGGCGCCCGGCGAGTTGGGCGGGCTCCTGGCGCTGGCCGGGCGCGCCGTCACGCTGGAAATCCTGCTGGAAGGCCGTGTGTTCGATGCGGCCGAGGCGGAGCGTAAGGGCTTGCTCACACGCGTGGTGGCCGAGTCCGCGCTCCACGACGAGGTAGCCGCCACCGTGCAGCGCCTCTGCGCCGGCGCGCCGCTGGCCGCCCGGATCAACAAGGCGACGATCCGTCGCCTGTCGCCCGATCCCGCGCCGCTCACGGCGGCCGAGATCGACGCGCATTTCGCCTACGCCGGCAGCCGCGATCACGCCGAGGGCGTGGCCGCCTTTCTGGCGCACCGGCGGCCCGAGTTCACCGGGGAGTAAGATGGCGGCCGGCCGGCACGTCCGCGTGCCGGTTTCGCCACCGCAATCCCGTCTTATTCGCCGGCATCCTATTTCCTTCGATTCCGTACCATGAACGCCAATCTGTTCGCCCTGTTCGAATCCCGCTTTCCCGTCGACCGCAGCGCGTGCTGCATAGAGACACATGACGGGCTGTACTACAGCTGGGATGACCTGGACCGTGCCACCGCCAAGATCGCCAACCTGCTCGCCGCGCTGAAGCTGCCGGCCGGCGCGCGCGTGGCGGTGCAGGTGGAGAAATCGCCCGAGGCGCTGTTCCTGTACCTGGCCACGCTGCGCGCGGGCTATGTGTACCTGCCGCTGAACACCGCGTACCAGGAATCGGAAATCGACTATTTCGTGGGCAACGCCGAGCCCGCCGTGGTGGTCTGCGGCAGCAAGAACTTCGGTTGGGTGTCGAAGGTGGCGTTCCGCCACAACACCGCGCACGTGTTCACGCTGGACGACGACCGCAGCGGCTCGCTGCTGGCCCGCGCGGCCGCCCAGCCGGACACCTTCCAGACCGTGACGAAGGGCGACGATGACCTCGCGGCCATCCTCTATACCTCCGGCACCACGGGCCGCAGCAAGGGCGCGATGCTGACGCACCGCAACCTGGCTTCCAACGCCCAGACGCTGCACGAATACTGGGGCTGGCGCAGCGACGACGTGCTGCTGCACATGCTGCCGATTTTCCACGTGCACGGGCTGTTCGTAGCTTCCCACGGCGCGCTGCTGGCCGGCGCCAAGATGATCTGGGCGCCCAAGCTCGACATGGCGCAGATCCTTGCCTTCCTGCCGCGCGCGACGGTGATGATGGGCGTGCCGACCTACTACGTGCGCATGCTGCAGGAGCCGCGCTTCAACCGCGAGGTGTGCGACAACATGCGGCTGTTCGTGTCTGGCTCGGCGCCACTGCTGCTGGAGACGTTCGACGGTTTCCGCGAGCGCACCGGCCACACCATCCTGGAGCGCTACGGCATGAGCGAGACCGTGATGCTGGTCTCGAACCCGTACGATCCCAAGCTCGGCGAGCGCATCGGCGGCACGGTGGGCATGCCGCTGCCGGGCGTGTCGGTGCGCGTGATGGATGGCGAGGGCAACCCCTGCGCGCCGGCCGCGATCGGCAATGTGGAGGTCAAGGGGCCGAACGTGTTCAAGGGCTACTGGCGCATGCCGGAGAAGACCGCCGAGGAATTCACCGCCGACGGCTGGTTCAAGACCGGTGACGTGGGCCGCTTCGGCGGAGCCATCGTCAGCCAGGCCGGCGAGCGCAAGGTGCCGGACGACTACCTGACGATCGTGGGCCGCAGCAAGGACCTGATTATCTCGGGCGGCTACAACGTCTATCCGAAGGAAATCGAGAGCTTTATCGACGAACTGCCGGGCGTGGTGGAATCGGCCGTGATCGGCGTGCCGCATGCCGATTTCGGCGAGGCCGTGGTGGCCGTGGTGGTGCGCAAGCCGGGGGCGGAGATCGACGAGGCGGGGATGATCGGCACGCTGCGTGGCCGTATCGCCAACTTCAAGGTGCCCAAGCGCGTGCACGTGGTGGACGAGCTGCCGCGTAACACGATGGGCAAGGTGCAGAAGAACGTGCTGCGGGAGCAGTTCGCCGCGCTGTGATGGATTTCCCCCTCGCCCTGTAGAACTGGGGGAGGGGGAAGCCGAACTACCTGTTTACTTCACCATCTGGACCGACCCATTGACCGACACGGTCACATGGGCTTTGCCGCCTTCCATGGGGATCGGCGCGCCGGCGTCTGCGGACATTGCCTTGGCGGCATACATGCGCGGCGTCGGCGGCACCACGCCGCCGCTGTCGTTCATCGACACTTCACGAATCGTATAATTGCTATAGCCGAACAGCTTGGTGCTGGTCTGGGCCTTGTCGCGGAACGCTGACACGGCCTGCTCGGCCAGCTTCGCCTCGGTGGCCTGGCGTGCCTCGCGCGAGAGCGAGAAGGCGACGTTCTGCACCTGCATCTGGTTGGCCAGTTCGCCGGCCAGCTTCGACACCGCCGCGAAATCCTTCGACTTCAGGATCACTTCTGAGCGCCCGCGCCACGTGCTGATGCGGCCGTTGCGGTCCGTGCTCGGATGGATGGTGAAGCCGCCCGACTGCGCTTCCACGCCCGAGGTGCGCTTGGCCTGCGCCAGCACGGCCTGCGTGCGGGCCGACAGCGCGGACGAGATCGCCGACGGCTCGGCGCCTTCCTGTTCCGCGGCCAGCGTCAGTTGCACCACGTCCGTGGGTACTTCGGTGACCGCCTCGGCGGACAGCGACAGTACGCCGGCGGGTGGCGGCAGGGTCTGGGCCGATGCCACGACAGCGGTGGTACTCAGCAAAGTGGCCGCAAGCAGTTGTTTCATTGTTGTTCTCCCGATCAAAGTGGTGGCTTTCAGACGCCTTTCCGCGCACTTCGTTCCGTGCGCGGCTGCAATGACTGTATCCGGGTGTTTCGCCGTGTAATACGGAGGGAGCGGCGCGCTCAGAACGTCCGCCACGCCTTCCAGAGCATGTACGAGGCGAGGCAGGCCAACAGCACGGCGAACACGCGCCGCAGCGCGTTGACGTCCATGTTGTGCGCCGCCCGCGCGCCCAGCGGCGCGGTGAGCACGCTGGCGATGGCGATGATGCCCAGCGCGGGCAGGTACACATAGCCGAGCGAGCCGGCCGGCAGGCCGCCCACGTCCCAGCCGCCCCAGACGTAGCCGACCACGCTGGCGAGCGCAATCGGGAAGCCGAGCGCTGCCGACGTGGCCACGGCGTTGTGGATCGGCACGTTGCACCAGGTCATGAACGGCACGGAGATGAAGCCGCCGCCGGCGCCCACCAGGCTCGAGATCAGGCCGATGACCGACCCCACGCCGACCATGCCCGGTGTGCCCGGTAGCCGGCGCGCGGCCGGTGGCCGGCGGCTGCGCAGCATCTGGAGCGCCGAGAAGCCGACGAAGACCGCGAACAGCAGCGACAGCCAGCCGGTCTTGAGCACGCTGAAGATCTTGCCGCCGCCGATCAGGCCACCCACCAGGATGCCCGGCGCCAGCGCCAGCACAATGCCCCAGCGCACCGCGCCGCGCTTGTGGTGGGCGCGCACGGAGGAGAGCGAGGTGAACAGGATGGTCGCCATCGACGTGGCGATGGCCATATGGACGATGTGGCTGTCGGAGACCTGCATGGCTGTATAAAACAGCGTCAGGAAGGGCACCATCAGCATGCCGCCGCCCACGCCGAGCAGCCCGGCGCAGAAGCCGGTGAAGGCGCCGAGGATCAGCAGCCCCGGAATCAGGACAGGACTCATGGTCGCCCCGTCACTTCATCAGCCGTTCGGTGATATAGCGCCATTCGGCCGGCGTGACCGGCGTGATGGAGAGGCGGTTGCCGCGCCGGAGCACGACCATGTCCGCCAGCGCCTCGTGCTCGCGCAGCGCGGGCAGCGGGACCAGCGCGCTCTTGCGCACGAAACGCACGTCCACGAGCGACCAGCGCGGCTCATCGGGCTTCGAGGCCTTGTCGTAGTAATCGCTCTTGGGATCGAACTGCGTGGGATCGGGGTAGGGCTGGGAGCAGACCTCGGCCAGTCCGGCGATGCCAGGCTCGGGGCAGGAGGAGTGGTAGAACAGCACACCATCGCCGATGCGCATCTGGTCGCGCATGAAGTTGCGCGCCTGGTAGTTGCGCACGCCCGTCCACGGCAGCGTGCCGCGCCTGGCAAGATCGTCGATGCTGGCTTCGTCCGGCTCGGACTTCATCAGCCAGTACTGGGGGGCGCGTTGGCCCGATTTGGCGGCGGGTGGCGTCACGGTACCAGTATCCGTCGATCAAAGAAAAAAGGCGGTGGTTCTGAAAACCACCGCCTTCTGAGGGGTCCCCGCCTCGGCCGCTGGGTCGGCATCCTGAACCCAAGTGAGGTTCAGAGTGGCTGCGGAAGTCGCATTTTGGGTACATCACCCACTCAGGGAGTCCAGGCAGAACCAAGACTATGAATGCGGTGACGCGCTCGCCCACACGACATAATCCCGCACCATGCAATGCATATCGGTTCAAGGAGTTATGACCCTCACGAACCAGGCAGGGAAACTGTCAAACGTCTGACTTTATATTCACCTTACGCTGCGAGCAGCTGGGGTGATGTCAGACGTTTGCCGTTTCGAAACAGGATGGGATGAAAACGGCGGTCGGGCGCGATAACCTGACCTGTATGCTGCACCGGTAAGGCGTTTGTGCAGTCTGGCTACACTATACACCGCGTCGTCAGGCATACCAAGTTCGGCATGTCGCATCGTTACATTTTCAACACCGGACATCGGCCAAATCCGACATTGCGCCATCGGCTTCACATGCCTGTCATGTGCGGCCGATGCGGTGTGATTTCAAGTCCGGCCAGATCCGTCCGATGTCGATGTCAGCCCGGCGCGCGCGGGTCGGTGCCCACGTGCGCGTACTGCCGCAGTGCCTCGTCGGCGCGCTCGTTCAGCTCGCGGATGCGGGCGCGCACGGCGTCCACGGGAATCTGCCCGTCCTCCTCCTGCTTGCGGCGCATGGCCAGCAGGTCCGAGGCGATGCTGATGGCCGCCATCACGGCCACGCGCTCCACGCCCTTGGCGGAGACGTTGCCCTTGAGCTTGTTCATCTGGTTGTCCACCAGCGCCACCGCCTCCAGCAGCGCGGCTTCGTTGTCTGGCGCGATGGCGAAGCGGTAGGGCTGCCCCGCGATGTTCACTTCGACTTGCTTATTGCTCATGCGTGTTCTCCGGGGGCGGGGTGCGCGCCGCTGGCATCGGGGTCCGAGCCGGTGGCCGGGGCGCCTTCGCCCAGCAGGTCGAGCTGGCGCGCATCGCTGGCCGTGGGCAGCTTGTCCAGAATCGACTGGATGCGCAGCTGGGCTTCCTCGATCTTGATATTGAGCAGTTCGCGGTCGGCCGCCATGGATTCGCGGTCCGTGCGCAACTGGCTCGCCTCGGCCCGCAGGCGGTCGATCTCCGCGCGCAGCCGCTGGTTTTCCGCCGCCAGGGTGTCTGCGTGATGCAGCACGCGCCCGATCTTGGCGGCCAGTTGTTCGAGTTCGTTGAGCATAGTGCCTGTCTGTCCGATGGAATGTGGGTCAGGTTTCGGGATTCTAGCCGATGCCGGATCGGCCACGTCGTCAACGAGACGTTTCTGACTGCAGCGTCGCCAGGAAGTTGCATCGATCGTCACGCAACGTGCGGGTAACCGGCCCCGGAGTGGACGGTTCCGCACCACGTCCGCCAGATTGACGGCCCCGGTGAAACTGCCTACACTCGCGCACGTTCCAGGTGCTCGCGACCCTGCCCACAGGGCCGCAGTTCAACGGGAAACAGGGAGTCCGGGGCGCGCCGCGCGCTGGGCCAACCTGTGCTGCCCCCGCAACGGTAAGCGACCGCGCGCGCGCCATGCGCCGCGCAAGGGCCTGCCAGCATGCCACTGATCCACCCCGCCATTTGACGGGGATCCAGCGATCGGGAAGGCGGCCGGCCTGATGTCGTCAGCCCGGATACCGGCCTGAACGCGGGCGCACCGCTCCACAGCGGCGCGCCACTTCGCCACAAGGCCCGCGGGGACGGGCCCGGCCGTACTTCCATCCATCCAGCAACATGCGTTCCTCGCTCCACAGGCAGACCGCCGCGACCCAGCCGCCGGTCCGCCCGCGCGTGCCCGCCATCCTGGCGGCCATCGCCGCCTTCGTGCCCGCCCTTGTACCCGCTTTCCACCCCGCCATGGTCCACGCGCAAGCCGCGCCGGATGCCAGCGGCGCCGCCCCCGGCCAGACGCTCGCGCCGGTGGTCGTCACCGCCTCGCGCACCGCGCAGGCCGTGACCGAGGCGCTGCCGCACACCACGGTGGTCACTCAGGAAGACATCGTCAACACCCAGGCGCCGGACCTGCGCTCGCTGCTGCGCGGCCAGGCGGGCGTGGAGTTCGCCACCACGGGCGGCATGGGCGCCAACACCACGCTGTTCATGCGCGGCGCCAATTCCAACCAGGTGCTGATCCTGGTGGATGGCGTGCGCATTGCCGGCGCCAGCGGCGGCACCGCGCAGCTCGCCAATATCCTGCCGGACCAGATCGACCATATCGAAGTGGTGCGCGGCAACGTCTCGGCGCTGTACGGCTCCGACGCCATCGGCGGCGTGGTGCAGATCTTCACCAAGAGCGGCGCCGGCCAGGCCCCGGCGGCTAACGCTTCGGTGGAGTACGGCAGCAACAATACGCGCCAGGGCACCGTCGGCTATGGCGGGCAGGTGGGCGATACCTCGTTCAACGTCACCGGCTCGATGTTCAAGACCGACGGCTATTCGTCGATCGACGCCGCGAAATGGAATCGCGACAACCCCACGCGCGCCCGGCAGGGCATCGGCCCGAACCCGGCCGACAACCCGTACGAGAACAAGAGCGTCTCCGGCCAGGTGAAGCACAAGTTCAGCCAGGACTGGGACGCCGGCGTGGCCGCGTACTACTCCAACAGCCAGCTGTCGTACGACAGCACCAGCGGCAAGCCGACCGACGACCTGCGTATGGATAGCGAGCTGTACACGCTGTCCGCCTTCGTCAACGGCAAGCTGCTGCCCGACTGGCGCACCCATTTCAAGGTCGCCCAGAGCGAGGACCGCGCCGAAACCACCAAGAACGGCCTGTTCGACAGCCTGTTCAGCACGCGCTCGCGCCAGTTCAACTGGCAGAACGAGTACGCGCTGACGCCTGACCACACGCTGCTGTTCGGCACCGACTACCTCCAGCAGGAACTGTCGTCCAGCGCCTACAACGCGCCCATCCGCAATGTGTTCTCGGTCTACGGCGGCTACGAAGGCAAGATCGGCCGCCACCAGCTGCAGCTGAACGCGCGCAACGACCATTATTCGGACTTCGGCAACCAGGGCAGCTTCTTCGCCGGCTATGGCTTTCACCTGACCCAGGCGGTCAAGCTGATCGCCAACGTCAGCAACGCCTTCCGCGCGCCGACCTTCAACGAACTCTATTACCCGAACTTCGGCCAGCCGAACCTCCAGCCGGAGCGCGCGAAGTCGGCCGAGCTGGGCGTGCAGGTGGAGACTGCCGCCACCGGGTTGCTGCGCGTGACCGCGTTCGAGACCCGCTACAACGACCTGATCGTCTCCACGCAGCAGGCCAACGGGCTGTTCCTGGCGCAGAACGTCAACAAGGCCAAGGTGCAGGGGGTGGAGGCGTCCTGGCG
Organism: Cupriavidus sp. OV096; assembly: GCF_900115455.1. Lineage (NCBI taxonomy): Bacteria > Pseudomonadati > Pseudomonadota > Betaproteobacteria > Burkholderiales > Burkholderiaceae > Cupriavidus > Cupriavidus sp. OV096. Next base: position 836,975 of record NZ_FOWM01000001.1, on the reverse strand, counting down.
CGCCAACCTGCTCGGCACCGATGTCGGCGCCAGCGTGACCTTCCAGAATCCGGTCGATGAAACCAACGGCACCCAGTTGCTGCGCCGCGCGCGCCGCCATGCGTCGTTCGATGTGGGCCGGAATTTCGGCGATTTCCGATTCGGGGGCGAGTGGCTGGTGTCGTCGTCGCGGATGGACAACGGCTCGCGCCGGCTGGGCGGATACGGTATCTTGAACCTCACCGCCCGCTACAACATCGACAAGCAATGGTTCGTCGCCGCCCGCGTGGAAAACCTGTTCGACAAGAACTACCAGCTCGCCTATCCGTACGCCACGCAGGGCCGGGCGGGGTTCGTCACGCTGGGATGGCGCCAGAAATGAGGCCCGGCAAGGCGCCGCGCCCGGGCGGGGTCCGCCATGGCTGAGGCGCGCCGCGCGCTGGCCGTCTGGCTGGTCCTCGCCCTGGCGGGGCTGGCCGTGTTCGGCCTGTCGCTCGCGCTGGGCAGCGTATCGCTCGATGCCTCGCAGCTCTGGCAGGCCCTGACCGCCACCGATGCCGGCATGGCCGGCGCGATTGTCAGGGAATTGCGACTCCCCCGTGCCGTCGCCGCGTTCGCGTGCGGCGGCCTGCTGGCGCTCTCTGGCGCGCTGATGCAGGTGCTGCTGCGCAACCCGCTGGCCGAGCCCTATGTATTAGGCGTCTCGGGCGGCGCCGCCACCGGGGCGCTGCTGGCGATGCTGCTGATGCTGCCGCTGTGGACCGTGCAGGCCGGCGCCGCCGGGGGGGCGTTGCTGTCGATGGTGCTGGTGGCTTCGCTGGCGCGCCGGGACCTGCTGCACCCGCGCGTGCAGGGCGGCCACCACGAGGCGGGCGCCCGCCTGCTGCTGACCGGCGTGATCCTGGCCGCCGGCTGGGGCGCGCTGATCACGCTGATCCTGGCCATCGCGCCGGAATCGCGGCTGCGCGGCATGCTGTTCTGGCTGACGGGCGACCTCGGCGGCACCGCCAGCTACGGCGCCGCGCTGGCCACGCTGGCCGTGGCGCTGGCGCTGGCCATGCCGATGGCCCGCTCGCTCAACGTGATGCTGCTCGGCGAGACCGTGGCGCAATCGCTGGGCGTGCAGGTGGGCCGGGTACGGCTGGCCACCTTCCTGATCGCCTCGTTCGCCATCGCGGCGGCGATCACCACGGCGGGGTCGATCGGCTTCGTCGGCCTGGTCGTGCCGCATATGGTGCGGCTGGCCTGGGGCAACGACCAGCGGCTGCTGCTGCCGGCCTCGGTGCTGCTGGGCGGCACATTGCTGATGGCGGCGGATCTGATCGCCCGTACCGTGATCGCCCCGACCCAACTGCCGGTGGGCGTGATTACCGCGCTGCTCGGCGTGCCGACCTTCCTTTATCTGTTGCTGCGGAGGCCGCGATGAACCATTGGTCTACGCCGCTCGCGCCTTGTCCCAGCCTGCACCTGCGCGATGTCGCCCTGCGCACCGGGTCGCGCGTGCTGGTGGAGCATCTGTCGATGGCCATCGCGCCGGGCGAGTTCTGGTGCGTGGTCGGCCCCAATGGCGTGGGCAAGTCCACGCTGATGGGCGTGCTGGCCGGCCTGCGCGCGCCCGAGGGCGGCGAGGTCTGCATCGACGACATCCCGGTCACCCGCGCCGCGCCAGCCGCGCTCGCCCGCCAGCGCGCCTACCTGCCGCAGGCCGTGCACGACACCTTCTCGATGGCCGTGCAGGACGCCGTGCGCGTGGGACGTCATCCGCACATGAGCGGCTGGGGCTGGGGCCAGGGCGACGATGACCGCGTGGTGCGCGACGTCATGACCGAACTCGACCTCGACGCCCTGACCACGCGCGATGTCCTCACGCTCTCCGGCGGCGAGCGCCAGCGCGTGTCGCTGGCCGCCGCCATGGCCCAGCAGGCGCCGCTGCTGCTGCTGGACGAGCCGGTGGCCCACCTCGACCTGCGCCACCAGATCCTCGTGCTGGAACTGCTGCGCCGCCTGACCACGGCAGGCCGCCACGCGGCCGTCGTGATCCTGCACGATCTCAACCTGGCGCGCCGCTACGCCACGCATGCGCTGCTGATGTCCGAAGACGGTCAGGCGCTGCACGGCTCCGCGCCGGAAGTCCTCACCCCCGCGCAGTGCTCCCGCGCGCTGCGCACCCCCATCGTCAGCGTCAGCGACGGCCTCCATACGGCGCTGATTCCCGATGGGATGACTGGAAATTCGTAAATGAGCGATATCGACAACAACCCGCCGGACACCCCGGAAACGCCCGACACCCCAGACGATGCCGGCCGCGACGCCCGCCACAAGGCCCGCATGGCGCGCAAGAAGGAAGTGGTGGACGCCAAGATCTCCGCCGCGCAGACCGAGCGCGGCGTGATCGTGATCACCACCGGCAACGGCAAGGGCAAGTCCAGCTCGGGTTTCGGCATGGTCGTGCGCGCGATGGGCCACGGCATGCGCACGGGCGTGGTGCAGTTCATCAAGGGCGCCATCCCGAGCGGCGAGGAGATGTTCCTCCAGCGTTTTCCGGAAGCCTGCGAGTTCCACGTGATGGGCGAGGGCTACACCTGGGAGACCCAGGACCGCGCGCGCGACGTGGCCAAGGCCGAGGCCGCCTGGGAAATCGCCCGGCGCATGCTGCAGGATCCGGCCATCGGGCTGGTCCTGTTCGATGAACTGAATATCGCGCTGAAGCTGCACTACCTCGACGTGGAGCAGGTCATTGCCGACCTGCGCGCCCGTCCGCCGATGCAGCACGTGGTCATTACCGGCCGCGGCGCGCCGCCGGCGCTGGTCGAGGCCGCCGACACCGTGACCGAGATGACCCCGGTCAAGCACGCGTTCCAGCAGGGCATCAAGGCCCAGCGCGGCGTAGAAATGTAAAGACACTGCGGAAATGACGATGTCCACCTTCACCGACACCCCCCTGCAACTTCCCCCGATCGCCCCGCTCGATGACTCGCTGCGTGCCGCGCTCCAGGCCGCCATCGATGACAAGACCAAGCCGCCCGGCTCGCTGGGCCGGCTGGAGTCGCTGGCGATGCAGATCGGCCTGATCCGGGGCGAGACCCAGCCGGTGCTGACCCGCCCGACCATCATCGTGTTTGCCGGCGATCATGGCGTGGCCGATGCCGGCGTGAGCGCTTTCCCGCCCGAAGTCACGGCCCAGATGGTGCTGAACTTCCTCGGCGGCGGCGCGGCGATCAATGTCTTCACGCGCCAGCACGGCATGGTGCTGGAAGTGGTGGATGCCGGCGTGCGCGCGCCGCTGCCGGCCGCGCCGGGTCTGGTCAACTGCCGCGTGGCGGACGGCACGCGCAATTTCGTCGAGGAAGCCGCGATGACGCCGGCGCAGGCTGGCGCGGCCATCCAGGCCGGCATGGCGCGCGTGCTGCGCCATGCGGAGCAGGGCACCAATGTGATCGGTTTCGGCGAGATGGGTATCGCCAACACCTCCGCCGCCGCCTGCCTGATGAGCCGGCTGACCGGCCTGCCGCTGGCCGACTGCGCCGGGCGCGGCACCGGGCTGGACGACGCCGGCGTGGCCCGCAAGCGCGAGATCCTCGAGCGCGCGCTGGCCCGCCACGCCGAGGTCACCGCGCCGCTGGACGTGCTGGCCACCTTCGGCGGCTTCGAGATCGCGGCGATGACCGGCGCCTACCTGGCCGCCGCCGCCTGCCGCATGGTGATTCTGGTCGATGGCTTCATCGCCTCCGCCGCGCTGCTGGTGGCGGCACGGATCGACCCGACCGTGCTCCAGTACTGCGTGTTCTCGCATTGTTCCGATGAGCGCGGCCACAAGGCCCTGCTGGCCGAGTTCGGCGCCGAACCGCTGCTGGCCCTGAACCTGCGCCTGGGCGAAGGCACCGGTGCGGCGCTGGCGTGGCCGCTGGTGGCGTCGGCGGCGGCGTTCCTTAAGGAAATGGCGACGTTCAGCGGTGCCGGCGTGAGCCCCGGCGCGGCCTGATCTGAATCCGGAAAACCCGACCATGGCCGACGAACTGCGCTTCTTCCTGACCGCCCTCGGCTACTTCACGCGCGTGCCGTTGCCGCAGCGGCTGGCCGGCTGGGTCGGCTTCCAGCCGCACTATCTCAACGCGGCGGCGCGCTACTTTCCGCTGGTGGGGCTGTTGGTGGGCGTGGCCGGCGCGCTGGTCACCTGGGGCGCGCTGGCCTTGTGGAGCGCGCCCGTGGCGGTGGCGCTGGGCATGATCGCCACGCTGCTGCTGACCGGCGCATTCCATGAGGATGGTCTGGCCGATTGCGCGGATGCCTTCGGCGGCGGCTATCGGCGCGAGGACGTGCTGGCCATCATGCACGACTCGCGCGTGGGCGCCTTCGGGGCCATCGCCATCGTCATGGCGCTGCTGCTCAAGTGGCAATTGCTGCTGGCCACGGGCGAGGCGGGCGGGCTGGCCGTGCTGCTGGCGGTGCTGGTGGCCGGCCATGGCGCGAGCCGGGCGATGGCCATCTCCTTCCTCGCCACGCACGACTATGTGCGCGCGGAGGGCAAGGCCAAGCCGGTGGCGCAGCGGCTGGCCGGGGCCGGGTTGCTGTTCGCGCTGGTCTGCGGCGTGGCGCCGCTGGTGCTGCTCGGGCCGATGTTCGCGGGCGTGGCCATCGTCGTGCTGGTAGGGGTGCGCGCCGCGCTGGGCGCGTACTTCGTGCGCCGGCTGGGCGGCTATACCGGCGATTGCCTCGGCATGGCGCAGCAATGCGGCGAACTGTCGATCTACCTCGTGGCGGCCGCATGGACGTGGTCCTGATCCGCCACGCCCGGCCGGAAGTGGCGCCGGGCATCTGCTACGGCGCGCTGGACCTCGCGCTGGCGCTGCCCGTCTCGCCGCCCGCCGAGCGGATCGTCGCCACGCTGGACGGTCTGCGGCCGGACCGCATCCTGACGAGCCCGGCGGCCCGCGCGCGCGACACGGCGTCGGCCTTGTCCCACGGCATCGACACCCGCATCCATCCGGAAATCGAACCGCGCCTGCGGGAGCTGGACTTCGGCCAGTGGGAAGGGCGGGAGTGGGCGACCATCGACCGCGCCGATCTCGATCACTGGGCGGCCAACCTGATGGCGGCGCGTCCGCACGGCGGCGAGAGCGCCGCGCAGGTCATGGCGCGCGTGGTGGACTGGGCCGGATCGCTGCCGGCCGACGCCGGGGGCTGCCTCTGGGTGGTGACCCACGCCGGCCCCATCCGCATGCTGGCTGCGCACTGGCTGGGCCTGCCGCTGGCGCGCACGCTGGGGTGGGAATTGGGCTTTGGGGCCACGTGCCGCTTCCATCTGGATGGTGCGGATGGCATGGGCGCACGGCTCGGCTGGTGGAACCGGCTGTCGAACTAGATCGAATTCGGTCGAACGAGTACGAATCTGAGTCAGGACGGCCGGCGCGAGCGCGCGATATCGAGATCCTTGCAGATCTCGGCCGCGCCCTGCACCACGCGCGGGCCGGCGCGGTTGACCAGGTCACCGTCGATGATGAACAGGTTGTTGCGCGCCACCGCCGTCACCGACTTCCATTTTTCCCACATCGAGAAATCCGCCAGCGGCTTGTCCGGCCGCGTGGCGCCGATGCCCGCCGTCATCATCGCCTCGGGGTTGCCGGCCACCACCGCTTCCACGGACACGGTCGGCACCAGCGGCGGCTCGCTCCCGAACAGGTTGCGCCCGCCGCACAGCGCCAGCATGTCGCTGACCATATGCTGGCCGTTCAGCGTCATCAGCGGCTGCTGCCAGACCTGATAGAAGACCGTCACCGGCGGCCGGTTGGCGTAGGTCTTGCGCAGCGTCTCCACCTGCTGGCGGAAGTCCGCGGCGGCGCGCGTGGCCACCGGGCCGGTATCCATCAGCTTGCCGAGCTTCTCCAGGTTTTCCGGGATCGATTCGAGCTTGCGCGGCTCGCTGTAGAACAGCGGAAGGCCCAGCGCGCGCAGGCGGTCGGTCTGCTTCTGCGCGTTGCCGTGGCGCCAGACCACGATCAGGTCCGGCTTCAGCGCGGCAATCCGTTCGAGGTCCAGCGCCTTGTTGTCGCCCACGCGCGGCAGGTCGCGCGCCTGCGGCGGGTAGTCGCTGTAGGAGACCGTGCCGACGATGCGGTCGCCGCCGCCAGCGGCGTAGAGCAGCTCCGTTACATGCGGCGCCAGCGAGACGATGCGGCGCGCGGGCTGGGCCAGCGTCACGGTGTTGCCGGCATCGTCGATGACCGAAACGGCCGCGTGGGCGGTGGAGGTCAGGAGCGCGGCAAGCAGGGCCAGCGCGGCGGTGGACTTCGTCATGTCAGGGTGCGAGAGAGGAGGTGGCGTCGGCCAGCGCGCGGTCAAGCCGGCGCCAGCAGGGTTCGTCATCGGGCGGCAGGCCCAGGCGCAGGCTGGCGGGGCAGCCGCCGGCCGCATCGAACAGCCGGGTCCACACGCCTTGCTGCGCCAGCGCCGCGTGCAGGGCCGGCGCGCGGGCATCGGGGATCCAGCTGAACAGCGGCTGCGACACCGGGGCCAGCCCGTGCTCGCGCAGCAGCATGGCCAGCCGCTGGCCAGCGGCGGCGAGCCTGACGCGCGCGGCGTGCTGCCAATCGGCATCGGTGAGGGCATGCTGGGCGACGGCGCGCGCCGGTCCGGAGACGGTCCAGTGGCCGAGCTGATCGCCAAGTGCCGCGAGCAGGTCCGGCGCCGCGAACACGAAGCCGCAGCGCACGCCCGCCAGCCCGTAGAACTTGCCGAGCGAGCGCAGCACGACGAGGCCCGGCGCGGCGGCGTCCGCCACCAGCGACGGCGCGGCCAGCGCATCCATGAAGGCTTCGTCCACGACCAGCGTGCCGTGCCGGGCCGCCACTTGCCGATGCCAGTGGCGCAGCGTCTGCGCCGGCAGCAGCCGTGCGGTGGGGTTGTTCGGATTCACGACCACCAGATGGTCGAGGTCATCGGCCAGATCGACCCGGGCGAAATCGGCTTCATCGAGCGGCACGACCGTGTGCCCGGCCAGCGCGAACGCCGGGGCGTACTCGCTGTACCCGAGCGCGGCAATGCCCACCCGCCCGGGCCGCAGCAGGCGCGGTAGCGTGCGGATGGCCGCCTGCGAGCCGGCGACCGGCAACGCGTGCGCACCGCCGTAGGCGCGCGCGGCGATGTCCGCCAGGGCGTCGTCATCCTGCGGCAGCCGTTGCCAGACCTCGGCGGGCAGCGGCGGCACCGGGTAGCCGTCCGGATTGATGCCCGTGGACAGGTCGAGCCATTCGGCCACGGGCCGGCCATAACGGCGCGCGGCGGCGAGCAGGTTGCCGCCATGGCGGATCGGGGCGATGGCGGTCATGGGGCCATCCCCATCGTCATCGCCGGCGGCACGCTCAGCATCGCCAGCCCGAGCCAGAGCCACAGTGTGCGTTGCACCAGCCGCAGGCAGGCATCGACATGGGCCGCGCCGGGCCGCTCGCCCAGGCCGAGGGGCGGCCGCTCCTCCCACTCGCCGTGATAGCGCGCGCCGCCACCGAGCGCCACGCCCACCGCGCCGGCGCCGGCCGCCATCACCGGACCCGCGTTGGGGCTGGACCACGCGGGCGCCTGCGTGCGCCAGCAGCGCAGCGCCTGCCCGGTAGCGCCGAGCAGCGCATAGGTCAGCGCGGTCAGCCGGGCGGGGATCAGGTTGAGGCCATCGTCGATCCGCGCGGCGGCCCAGCCGAAATGCAGCAGGCGCGGCGTGCGATAGCCCCACATCGCGTCGAGCGTATTGGCGAGCCGGAACACGATCGCCGCCGGGGCGCCGCCGATAAAGAACCAGAACAGCGCGCCGAAGATCGCATCGTTGCCGTTTTCCAGCGCCGATTCGCAGGCGGCACGGGCCAGCGCCTCGGCGTCGGCATCGGTGGTGTCGCGGGAGACGATGCGCGCGGTCAGCCGGCGGGCATCGGCCAGGTCATGGCGCGCCAGCGCGGCGGCAATCGGCGCGATGTGCTGCGTCAGACTGCACGCGCCCAGCGCCGCGTAGAGCGCCACCGCGTGCAGCGCCCAGGCCAGCGCCGGGTGCGCCTGCTGCGCAAGCGCGACCAGCCCCCAGGCCAGTGCGGCCGGCACGAGCACCATCGTCGCCCAGGCCAGCAGTCCGGCGGTGCGTTGGCGTAGTGAGGAACATGCGGGGCGATTAAGACGCGCTTCCAGCGCGGCGGCCAGACGGCCGAAGCCGACCAGCGGATGCCAGCGGCGCGGCTCGCCCAGCCAGCGGTCCAGCAGCACGCCGGCGAGCGCGGCGGCCACGCAGGCCGCCCAGGACATCATCAACATGGTGGGAAGATCACGCGGGGTCGGCGCCCTTGACCGCAACCGGAATGCCGGCCACGAGCAGGCGCACGCGGTCTGCGGCGGCGGCCAGCTTCTGGTTCAGGCGGCCCAGTTCGTCCACGTAGAAACGGGTGATGGCGCCCGTGGGCACCACGCCGAAGCCGATCTCGTTGGAGACCAGGATCACGTGGCCCGGCAGCATCGGCAGCGCGGTGAGCAGCGCGTCGATTTCCTCGGTGAAGGCGGGCGGCGGGGTAATCACGCCGTACTCGGGGTAGGCGCGGTTCTCGTCGAAGATCAGGTTGTTGAGCCAGAGCGTGACGCAATCGACGAGGATGCAGCCGTCATGGCGCGCGTGCGCGTAAAGGGCGTCGGCTAGGTGTACCGGCTCCTCCACCAGCGCCCAGTCGGCCGGGCGGCGGGCGCGGTGCAGCGCGATGCGCAGCTCCATTTCCTCGTCGGCCGGCTCGGCGTCATGGCGCGCGGTGGCGATGTAGGTCACCGGGCCGCACGTCAGCGTGGCGTGGTCCGTGGCGAGCTGTTCGGCGAAATGGCTCTTGCCCGAGCGCGCCCCGCCCAGCACCAGCGTGAGCATGCGCGGGACCGCCGTACCGGCCTGCGGCTGCGGCGCGGTCTCCGTCTCGGGCGTGCTGGCAACGGCGGCGCCGGCCGACGCGGGGTCGGCGGGTCCGGTGATGCCGAGTGACTTGGCGATGGCCTTGGTTTCCATCCGGCGTATTGTAGCGGCGGCATGCGGTGCCCGCACGCATGGAACTTGCAGGGCCACCGCGCGTGGCGCACCGGCCGGGCAACGACGCTGCGATAATCGCGCCATGCAATCGAAAACTATTTCCAGCGCTGCGCCGCTGGCCGGCGGGCGTGCCCTGCGCGGCACCCTGATGGTCCAGGGCACCACCTCCGATGCAGGCAAGAGCACCATCGTCGCCGGCCTGTGCCGCGTGCTGGCGCGCGCCGGCGTGGCGGTGGTGCCGTTCAAGCCGCAGAACATGGCGCTGAACAGCGCGGTGACCGTCGATGGCGGCGAGATCGGCCGCGCGCAGGCGTTGCAGGCGCAGGCGGCGGGGCTCGCCCCCCATACGGACATGAACCCGGTGCTGCTCAAGCCGAGCAGCGACATCGGCGCGCAGGTCATCATCCACGGCCGCGCGCGCATGGATCTGGACGCCCGCGCCTATCACGCCTACAAGCCGCAGGCGATGGCCGCCGTGCTGGAGAGTCACGACCGCCTGAAACAGGCGTACGAAGTGGTGCTGGTGGAGGGCGCCGGCAGCCCCGCCGAAATCAACCTGCGCGACCGCGACATCGCGAACATGGGGTTTGCCGAGCGGGTGGACTGCCCGGTGGTGCTGGTGGCCGATATCGACCGGGGCGGCGTGTTTGCCCATCTGGTGGGTACGCTCGATTGCCTGTCCGAGACCGAGCGCGCGCGCGTGACCGGTTTCATCATCAACCGCTTCCGGGGGGATATCCGCCTGCTGGAGCCGGGGCTCGACTGGCTCACCGCGCGCACCGGCAAGCCGGTGTTCGGCGTGCTGCCTTACCTGCACGGGCTGCACCTCGATGCCGAGGACGCGATCATCGACGCCCAGCCCGCCCGGGATGGCGACGACGTGCTGCGCGTGATCGTGCCGGTGCTGCCGCGCATCTCGAACCATACGGATTTCGACGCCCTGCGCGCCCATCCCGGCGTGGACCTGCGTTTCATCGGCCCGGGCATGCCGGTGCCGCCGGCGGACCTCGTGATCCTGCCCGGCAGCAAGAGCGTGCGCGCGGACCTGGCCTTCCTGCGCGCCAACGGCTGGGACCACGCGCTGGCGCGGCATCTGCGCTATGGCGGCAAACTGATCGGCATCTGCGGCGGCATGCAGATGCTGGGCCGGCGGATTCATGACCCGGATGGCCGCGAAGGCCCCGCCGGCAGCAGCGATGGCCTCGGCTGGCTCGACTTCGACACCACGCTGGCCCCGGAAAAGCAGTTGCGGCAGGTCGGCGGCCGGCTGGCGGGCGATGACGCGGCGCCGGTACGCGGCTACGAGATCCACCTCGGCGTGACCGAGGGGCCGGCGCTGGATCGGCCCGCTTTGTGGCTGGAAGACAACATTTCGGGCGATGGGGCCGGGCGGCCCGATGGCGCCCGTTCGGACGACGATCAGGTGCTGGCGACCTACGTCCACGGCCTGTTCGACGACCCCGCCGCGTGCGGCGCGCTGTTGCGCTGGGCCGGTTTGCGGCACGCGGAGGGGGTGGACCTCGACGCGCTGCGGGAGGCATCGATCGACCGGCTGGCGGACACCATGGCCGCCCATCTCGACCTGGCTGCGTTGCTCGGACCGCTTTCCAGGCAGTCCTGACCGTTCAGTCCGGGGCGCCGAGCCGGTAGACTATCGCAGCCATCGGTTCCTGGAGCTTTTCATGCCGGTAGTCGTGATCGCGAATCCCAAGGGCGGCGTGGGCAAGACCACGCTGGCCACCAATCTGGCGGGCTATTTCGCCCGCCACGGCCATGCCGTGATGCTGGGCGACACGGATCGCCAGCAGTCCTCGCGCGCCTGGCTGGGGCTGCGTCCGGCCGCCGCGCCGCCCATCCGCACCTGGGAAATCAATGGCGATCACATCGCCCGGCCACCCAAGGGCACCACCCACGTGGTGCTGGACACCCCGGCCGGCCTGCACGGCTGGCGCTTCGGCGATGTCATGAAGCTGGCGCACCGCGTGGTGGTGCCGCTGCAGCCGTCGATGTTCGACATCCTCGCCACCCAGGACTTCCTCACCAAGCTGGCCGATGAAAAGCGCGTGCGCCACGGCGAGGTAGCCGTCGGCGTGATCGGCATGCGCGTGGACATGCGCACGCGCGCGGCCGAGCAATTGCAACGATTTGTCGAAGGTCTTGGCTTGCCGGTGCTCGGCTACCTGCGCGATACGCAGAACTACGTGCAACTGGCCGCGCACGGGCTGACGCTGTGGGACGTGGCGCCGTCACGCGTGGCGCGGGATTGGGAGCAGTGGCAGCCGATTTTGCACTGGCTCGATGGGGGTTCGGCGATGCAGCCTGCCGCGCCTTCCCCTTCAGCCACCTGAACTCCCGGTCAGCCGCCGCAACAGCGCGTCCACATCGACCCACGTCACCCGGCGGATCGGCACCATCAGGTCGGTGCCGGGGAACGGGTCGTCGAAACTCGCCGATTCCTCGCCGCCCAGCGCCTGGTAGAACGCCCGCGCCTGGGCGTTGCCATCCAGCACATAGAGAAACAGGGGCTTGCCGGGCCATTCGTAGGCCACGCGCGCGGCGCAGTGCGTCATTAGCCGCTTGCCGAGGCCGAAGCCCTGGTAATCGGCCATCACATGGAGGTTGTCGAGGTAGATGCCGTAGCCCGGTTCGGCCAGCGGCATCAGGCAACTGAAGCCGGCCGGCTTGCCGTCCACGCGCAGGATGGTGACGATCAGCGGCGCCTCGGCGTCCTCCAGCATGCGTGCGCGCCAGGTGGCGAGGCGCTCGGCCGGGGCGTGGTCTTCGAGGTATTCGGTGGGAATCAGGTCGCCATAGGCGCGGCGCCAGCTGTCAGTGTGCAGCGCGGCCAGCAGGTCCGCGTCAGCGGCCGTGGCGGGGGTGAGTTCGATATCGGACATGGCGGGGCAGGTGTGGGCGGCGCACGACGGCAACGCCACCGCACGACCACCGATCTTAACGTGCCACTGTTAGAATCGCGAATTCTTCGCATTTGCATTTGCGGGCTGCCCCACAGATGCCGAGCGATCGCCTCTGGTGTGGTGAATCGGCACGTTATTTAGTGACTGATGCGGCACTCTACAATCCCCAATCCGCCCCTGACACCATGGTCTCCGGCCGTCTTCGTACCGTCTTCCTCAAGCTCCATCTCTATATCGGCCTGACTTTCGGCCTGTTGTTCGTGCTGATGGGCCTGACCGGCACCATGATTGCGTGGCGCGAGGAACTGGACACCTGGCTCAACCCGGACCTGCTCGTGGCGTCCTCGTCGGCGCGGATTCCGGTGGGTGCGGCCACGGTGGAGACGGTGACCGCCAAGCTGATGGCCGACCCGCAGTACGGCAAGCCGAACCTGCTGATGCTGCCCACGCACGAGCACGGCGTGTTCACCGCCTATTACCCGCTCAAGGGGCCCGAGGCCGGGCTGGGGCGCTCCCGGCAGGTGATGATCGATCCGATCACGCTGACCGTGAAGGGTGAGCGGTTCTGGGGCATTCCGGGGCTGTCGCGCCAGCAACTGATGCCGACGCTGTTCCACCTGCATCGCTACCTGCTGAGCGGCGAGACCGGCAAGACCATCACCGGCGTGGGCGGCATGATGCTGCTGATCCTGGTGCTGGTGGGGATCGTGCTGTGGCTGCCGAAGCTGACGGCGCGCGGGCTGAAGCAGTCGGTGCGCATTGCGCACGGCGGCTCGTGGTCGCGCTTCACCTACACGCTGCACCGGGCGGGCGGCATCTTCATGGCGCCGGTGCTGGCCACCATCGCGTTCTCGGGCTGGTACCTGAATTTGCCGAAGTGGGTCACGCCGATCATCAGTAGCGTGATGACGGTGAGCCCCAACGACAAGCCGCAGTCGGCCACGCCGCCGGCTGGCGTGCACGCGATCACCCCGGCCCAGGCCATGACGGCCGCCCAGCGCGAGTATCCGAACGCGCTGGTCACGCGCATCGGCCTGCCCCGCAAGCCGGGCGATTCCTATGAGATGCGCGTGCGCCAGCCCGGCGAAGTCCGTAACGACAGCGGCTCCACGCGCCTCTGGCTGGACGCTTACACGGGCCAGCGCCTCGGCGCCCGCGACCCGCTGGCTGCGGAAACGCCGTCCGGCGACACCCTCATCACCTGGCTGTACCCGCTGCACTCCGGCGAAGCCTTCGGCACCCCGGGCCGCGCCTTCATCACCGCCTTCGGCCTGATCCCCCTGATCTTCGCCATCACCGGCGTGCTGATCTGGTGGAAACGCCGCAGCGGCCACCGCCGCCATCTGGCGCGGGAACGGGAGAGGATGCTGCGGGCGGGGTGAGCGGGGGGTTAGTTCATCGAGACACTGCGCAGCGGCGTGACGAGGCCAGCAAGCTCTCGCTCGGCCAGTTGCGCCGCGGCCAGCAGGCTGTCCCAGTCGTCGGGCGGATTGCCGTTCGCCAGCATCTTCGCGAACACGCGGTACGCATCGGTCTTGCTTTCGTAGGCGCGCTTGGTGGTCTCGTCGTTGACCCAGCCAAACACGATGACCTTCTGCTGCGCGTTGAAGCGGTAGAACAGCCGGTACTGCTGGAAGAACCGCGCGCGGCACCAGTGCTTGTGCGTGTCGCCCAGCGTCCCCCCGAGCCGGTATTCGGCGTTCGACGGGTCGGACGGAATCCTGTTCATCATCAACTCGAAGATCGCCCTGAGCCGCTTCGCGGCGTTCTTCTGCCGATAGCCTTCCGGATCTTTTCTTGCCAGCCCCTCGACGGTGATGGTCAGCGACGTCAGTTGATCGATGAACAACGGATGGGCGTACAACCGCCACCCGTTGACGACCGGGGTCTCGGTTTGCGGCTCTGCCATCAGTCTTCGTCCGGCAGCGGGGCGTCGAGGTCGATCTCGATTTGACGCGTGAGTTCGTCGATCCGGGCCAGCAGATCCACGCTCAGCGCACGCAGGCGTTCCGGATGCTGGGCGATGTCGCGCTCCAGCAGGTCCAGGAAGGGGGCGAGTGCCGGGTCATGGGATACCGTCGCGCCCGTTGCTCGCTGCATGACGACTTCGCCACTTGGCCGCACCACGTAACGGATCTTGTCGCGGCGCTCAAGTTTCAACGCGCGCCGGATGACGTCGGGCACGGTGGTCTGGAATCGGTCGGTCAGCGACGATTCCGCCTCGACAACGGCCTCCTCGGGCGCGTGGTACACGAGCGGCATGGTGGAACTCCTCAACACAATGCCGTCATGGTAATGCATTTGCATTACACGAGCAATGCAAATGCATTACCGATGGGCCGAAAAAAAGCCCGCGCAATGGCGGGCTCTCTTGCAGCAAGAAGCTGAAACCTCAAATCTCGAGGTTATCGATCAACCGCGTCGCGCCCAGTTTGGCGGCGGTCAGCACGACCAGCGGTTCGCCGGCGGCGAATTCCTCGCGGGTGGGGGCTTGCAGGTTTTCGCGTTTGCGGATGGACACGTAGTCGGGCTTCCAGCCGCGCGCGGCCAGCTTGGTGACGGCATCGGCTTCCACCTGGAGCAGGTCGACCTTGTCGCCCGCGAGTACCGTATCGCGCACTTCATGGAGAGACTTATAGAGCGTCGGTGCTTCGGCGCGCTCGGTCTCGGTCAGGTAGCGGTTGCGCGACGACAGCGCGAGCCCGTCCTCGGCGCGGATGGTTTCCGCCGGGATGATGTCGATGGGCAGCGCGAACTGCTTGACCATGCGGCGCACGATCATCAGCTGCTGGTAATCCTTCTTGCCGAACACGGCTACGCGCGGTTGGGCGCACGAGAACAGCTTCATCACCACCGTGCACACGCCCTTGAAGAAGCCGGGGCGGAACTCGCCTTCGAGGATGTCGCCCAGGTCGTGCGGCGGCTCCACGCGGTATTCCTGCGGCTCCGGGTACATGTCGCGCTCGGTGGGCGCGAACAGCACGTAGACGCCTTCCCTCTGCAGCTTTTCGATGTCGTCCTGCAGCGTGCGCGGGTACTTGTCGAAGTCCTCGTTCGGGCCGAACTGCAGCCGGTTGACGAAGATCGATGCCACCACCGGGTCGCCATGCTGGCGGGCCAGGCGCATCAGCGACAGGTGGCCTTCATGCAGGTTGCCCATGGTGGGGACAAACGCCGCGCGATTCTGCCCGCGCAACTGGTCCCGCAGCTCTTGGATAGAGGAAATGACTTTCATGTACGTGGTGTGCTGTCGTGGTAGGAGAGCGCCCGGGTGCGTGCCCGGGGTGCACCGGCTCTTGAAATCGCTGAAACGGGGGATGGCCGGTTGTCGGCGGATTGTAGAGCATCCGCGCCATTCGAAATGCCGCCTCGGCGGCTTGACCCGTGGGAATCAGGTCGGCGTGTACGTCAATCGCACATAAATTGGTGCGAACGGCTCGGCCTGCGTGATCTCGACGAGGGCCTCGCGCGACAGTTCCAGCATGGCGATGAAGTTCACCACCACCACCGGCACGCCCTTGCCGGAGCGGATGGCGTCGTCGAACAGTTCGGTGAACTCCATGAACCTTGAGTGCTGCAAACGCCGCAGGATCTGGCTCATGTGCTCGCGCACGGAGAGTTCCTCGCGCGAGATCTTGTGATGCTGGTTGAGCTTGGCGCGCCGGAGCACGTCAGCCCAGGCGGACTGCAGGTCAATCGTTTCCACGTCCGGGAAACGCGGCGACAGGCTCTGCTCGATATAGACCTGCGAGCGCAGGAAGTCGCGGCCGAGTTGCGGCACGGTGTCCAGCCGCTGCGCGGCCAGCTTCATCTGCTCGTATTCGAGCAGGCGGCGGACCAGTTCGGCGCGGGGATCCTCGGCTTCGTCGTCGCTGTCGGCCTTCTTCACCGGCAGCAGCATGCGCGACTTGATCTCGATCAGCATCGCGGCCATCAGCAGGTATTCGGCAGCCAGCTCGAGGTTGGTCTTGCGGATCTGCTCGATGTACAGAAGATACTGACGCGTCACCTGGGACATCGGAATGTCCAGCACGTTGAAGTTCTGCCTGCGGATCAGGTACAGCAAGAGGTCCAGCGGCCCTTCGAATGCTTCCAGGAAGATCTCGAGCGCGTCGGGCGGGATGTAGAGGTCCTGCGGCAGCTTGAACAGCGGCTCGCCGTACAGGCGCGCGAAGGCCATGCCGTCGACCATGTCGCCGGGGCTGGTCGAGGCCGCACCGCCGGCGGGCGCCACGGTTGGCAGCTCCACGGGCAGCGTCAGCTTTTCCTGCGCGTCTTTCTCGCTCGGATGCATCCGGGTCAGGTCGGGTTCGGGATCGGGCGGGCCGGGATCGGGCTCAATCGGGCTTAGTTGCCCGACGAGTACACATACGGCTTCTGGGCCACGCGCGAGTCGTTGGCGCGGGCGCGTTCCTCGAGGTCGATCGGGGTCTTGTCCCACAGCAGGGCGCGGCCTTCGCGCTGCTCGGCTTCAAGGGCAGGACGTTCCTGCTTGAGCGTCTTGATGAACTGGGTGATTTCCGATTCGTACATGGCCATGATGAAACTCGCCGCCCGGTGGCGGAGTGGGGGAATAGTGGGGCACGATTTTACCGTATCGGCGACCGGGCAAGGAGGAATCGGCGGACGATGTCCGGGGCGCGAACCGGGAAGCGGCCCCGGGCGCCGGTTTCCGGTGTAATTTGACGCGATTCCGGCGTCGGACGCGGGGCCGGGTGTGGTCAAATAGCGACTTTGCCGGATCGACACGGACGGATGAGGATCGACTTGGGTCACGTGGCCACAAGGAGCGCCGCAAGCCGGGCGTTGCAATGCCCCCCACAGCCCCCCCAAGCCGGGGACGGTTGCCGCGCGCGCCTGCGCCGGGCAGGGCTGGCCCTGATGCTCGGGCTGGCCGGGCTGCTGATCCAGCTGCTGGCGTCCGAGGCGCTGGCCGCCCGCGCCGCCTACAAGGTGGAGATCGAGGCCCCCAAGGTCCTCAAGGACATCCTCGAGGAACACCTCGACCTCGCGCGCTACACCACCCGCACCGACATTTCCGAAGACCAGTTCGCCTACATGGTGGAAACCGTGGGCGAGCAGGTGCGCCAGTTCGCCTCCACTGAGGGCTGGTTCGATCCCGAAACCAAGGCCACCGTGACCGGCGAGGGCGACAGCCGCGTGGTCCATATCAGCGTGGACGCCGGTGCGCGCACGCTGATCCGGCGCGTGGACCTGGAGGTGACCGGCCCGGCCGCCACGCAGAACCCGCAGCAGGTGAACGAGATGCGCGCCAAGTGGGGCCTGCCCGTGGGCGACCCGTTCCGCCAGGCAGACTGGGACAAGGCCAAGGAAGACGCGCTGGTCGCCCTGCAAAGCCATACCTACTATGGCGCGAAGCAGACGGCGTCGCGCGCGCGGGTGGAGCCGGACGAGCATGCCGCCGATTTGTCGGCGCGCTTCGAGAGCGGGCCGGCCTACGTGCTCGGGCCGCTCGAGGTGGAGGGCACGCGCCGCTATCCCGAACAGATCGTCCGCAACGTGAACCCGCTCCGCGAGGGCGAGCCATACCGCGTAGAGCGGCTGCTGGAGTTGCAGCGGGCGATCCAGAACCAGCCGTACTTCTCCAATGTGCAGGTGGATCTGGCCGAGCCGACGCCGGCCGAATCGGCCGAGGCCGCCGCGAAGGACGAGACCGTGGTGGCGCCCGTGAAGGTGCGCGTGCGGGAATATCCGACGCACCGCGTCAGTTCCGGTGTCGGCTTCACCACCGATACCGGCGCGCAGGTGGAAGGCCGCTACTCGTACTACAACCTGTTCAACCGCGCGTGGGTGCTCGACACCCAGGCGCGCATCGAGCAGAAGCGCCAGTACGGCTTTATCGAGGCGGCCATGCCGCCGGACTCGCATACCTACCGCAACAGCATCTACAGCAGCTACGAGCGCACGATCGACATCGAGAGTACCGACCTGACCAGCTGGCGCGCCGGCCTCAAGCGCTCGCGCTCGCGCGAGAAGTACGACACCACCGTGTCGCTCGATTTCTACTACGACAACCTCGTGCCGTTCGGCCAGCCGGAGCAGATCTCGAAGGCGCTCGTGCCGGCCTTCGCCTGGACCCGCCGCGACGTGGACAACCCCGTGTTCCCGCGCCGGGGCAACGTCATCAGCACGCAGATCGGGGTGGCGGCCAAGAATATCCTGAGCGATGCCACCTTCCTGCGCATGTATGGCCGGATTCGCCAGTACGTGCCAGTGGGCAACCGCGACCTGTTCATCGCCCGGCTGGAACTGGGTGCCAATATGACCTCGGCCGATCCGGCGCTGATTCCGGCCTCGCTGCGCTTCCGCGCGGGCGGTACCGATTCCATCCGCGGCTACAGCTACCAGTCGATCGGCACGCCGAACGGCGCCAGCGTGCTGCCGGCGCGCTTCCTGGGCACCGGCAGCCTGGAATACCAGTACTGGTTCAAGCCCGAATGGGGCGTGGCGGCGTTCTGGGACATGGGCACGGCCACCAACGACCTGCACGGCGTGAAGCTCTATCACGGCGTGGGCGTGGGCGCGCGCTGGCGCAGTCCGGTGGGCCCGGTGCAGCTGGACATCGCCTATGGCATCCAGCAGAACCAGTTCCGGCCGCATATCTCGCTTGGGGTGGCGTTCTGATGCATATGGACATGCCACCCGTGCCCCGCCGCAATGAAGATGAACCGCGCGCGCCGCGCCCCCCCCGTCCAATACGCCGCCGCGTCTGGCGAGTGCTCGGCTGGACGCTGGCCGTACTGCTGGCGCTGCTGATCGCCGCCATCGCCACCGCCGTGGTGGCGCTGCGCACCGAGGCCGGCACGCGCCAGCTCTGGACGCTGGCCACGCGCTTCTCCGCCGGCATGCTGGCCGGCGCGTTCGAGGGCGGCACGGTCGTCAGCGGCCTGCGGCTGCGCGATGTGGTCTACGCCAGCGGCGACACGCGCGTCAGCATCGACAAGATCGATAGCCGCTGGAGTGCGACGTGGTCGCCGGCGCGCCTGCATGTGGAATGGCTGCGCCTGGGCAAGATCGACGTGCGCCTGCCGCCGTCCGCGCCCACGCCGGACACCGGGCCGGCGCAGATGCCCAAGTCGCTGGAGTTGCCGCTGGCCATCGACGTCGACACGCTGACGATTGCCGAACTGTCGCTGCTGCAGGGCCCGCCCGCAACGGCCACGCCGCAGGTGTTTTCCGATCTTGCCGGCGCGCTCCATTCCGATGGCATGCGTCACCGCGTGGTGGTGGACAAGCTCGTCACGCCGTACGGCAAGCTGCAGGCCAACGCACAGATTGCCGGGCAGGCGCCGTTCGCGCTCTCCGCCGAGGCGCTGCTGGAGGGCCATTGGCAGGACGAATCGTTCGCCGTATCGGCCACGGCCAACGGCGCGCTGGACGCCCTGCGCGCCGAGGCGGAAGCCACCGGCGACCGCATCCGCGCGCGGGCCGGCATCGACGTGACGCCGTTCGGCAAGGTGCCGTTCACCCACCTGCTGATCGATGGGGACCGGATCAACCCGCGCCTGTTCAGCCCCACGGCGCCGCAGGCCAACCTGACCGTGCATGCCGAGCTGCGCCCCGTGGAAGCGGTGGCACCGCCGCCGCAGATCGCCCAGCCGGCGCCGGGGCAGTCCACGGCGAGTGCGGTGGCGGCGGCTTCGGCGGCATCGGCCTCCGCGCCGGTGCCACAGCCGGCGCCGCGCACGCGC
The DNA here is from genome assembly GCF_900115455.1 of Cupriavidus sp. OV096. Taxonomy (NCBI): domain Bacteria; kingdom Pseudomonadati; phylum Pseudomonadota; class Betaproteobacteria; order Burkholderiales; family Burkholderiaceae; genus Cupriavidus; species Cupriavidus sp. OV096. Next base: position 817,329 of record NZ_FOWM01000001.1, on the reverse strand, counting down.
AACCCGCTGGCCGTGGCTGGCGAGGTCACCGTGCGCAACCTCGATCCCGGCCCCATCGACAAGGAACGGCTGCCGGTGCACAGCGTGCGGGCGCGCGTGGAGGTCAGCGAGATGGCCCAGACGCTGCGCGACCTGCGCATCGCGCTGCCGGGCAAGGCCGAGATCGTCGGGCAGGGTGCGCTGCACGACGGACGCGGCGGCTTCGACCTCGACGTGCACCGGCTCAACGCGGCCGATCTGTATACAACGCTGGTGCCGACCAATCTCTCCGGGCCGGTGATCCTGCGGCTGGAGCCGGGCCGCCAGAGCGTGGCGCTGGACCTGGCCGGCGGCGAACTGAAGCTGTTTGCCGATGCGCGCGTGGACGAAGACGCCGTGACGCTGTCCGCGCTGCGCGCCGGGCTGGGCGCCGGCACGCTGACCGCCGAGGGCAAGCTCGGCCTCAAGGACACCCAGCCGTTCAGCTTCAAGGGCAAGCTGGCCAATTTCGATCCGGCGCGGCTGGCCAAGGTGGCGCCGGGCCGCATCAATGCCGATTTCTCGACCACGGGCTCGCTGGCCAAGGTGCTCAGGGTGGCGCTCGATTTCGGTCTGCACGAGAGCGAGTACGCCGGGCTGCCGATGACCGGCACCGGCAAGATCCGGCTTGAGGGCGAGCGGCTGCTGCCCAGCGAGGCGTCCCTGCTGATGGCCGGCAATCAGGTCAACCTGCGCGGCAGTTTCGGCGCGCGCGGCGACCGGCTCAAGGTCAATGTCGATGCCCCGCAACTGGAGCGCCTCAAGTTCGGCGTGGCCGGGCGCGCCAAGCTGGACGCCGAGGTCACCGGCACGCTCAAGCGTCCCGAGGTGGTGGGCGACTACAGCGCGCAGGCGCTGGTGATCGGCCCGCACAAGGTGGCCAGCGCCAGCGGGCATGCCGAACTGCGCGGCGGCCTGGACGGCACCGTGTCCGTGCAACTCGCCGCGCGCGACTATCAGGGGCCGCAGGCCACCGTCCATACGCTCGATGCCAACCTGAGCGGCACGCAGGGCAATCACACCTTCGACGCCAAGGCGGCCGGCACGGTGAACCGCCAGCCGATGCAGCTGACGCTGGCTGGCCAGGGCGCGTGGCAAGGTGACAAGGGCTGGAACGGCACCATCCGCACGCTCGACTTGCGCGGCACGACCATCGTGCGGCTGGCGGCGCCGACGCAGCTGCTGGTGGCGGACCAGCACATCCGGCTCGGGCAGGCGCGGCTGTTGTTCGAGCGCGCCACGGCCAACATCGACGGATTCGAGTTCGACCATGGCCGCATCCGCACGCAGGGCAATCTCGATGGGGTCGAGGTGGCCAATATCTTGAAACTGATGCAAACGCTGACCGGGGAGCCGCCGCCGCTGCGCTCGGACCTCGTGCTGGACGGCCGCTGGAACCTGAACCTGGCCGAGACGGCGACCGGGTTTGCCGAGATCCGCCGGCGCAGTGGCGACGCCTCGATCAGCGCCGGGCGGGGCTGGACCACGCTGGGGCTGGGCGAGACCGCGCTGCGCGCCGAGTTCGTTGGCAACCGGGTCACGTTGCGCGGCGGCACCACGGCGGCACGGATCGGCAAGATCGACGTCGATGCGTCGGCAGGGCTGGTGCAGGAGCAGGGGCTGCTGACCGTGGGGCCGGCTTCGACGCTGGCCGGCACAGTGTCGGCGGACATCCCCCGGTTGAAGTCGCTGGAATCCCTGACCGGCCCGCAGTACGCGTTCGAGGGCAAGCTGGCCGCCGCGATGCGGCTCGGCGGCACGGTCGGCAATCCGCTGCTGACCGGCACCCTGGACGGCAGCGAGATCGCCGTGACGCTGTATGACCAGGGTATCCGCCTGACCGACGGCGTGGTCCATATCGTGCTCGACCAGAACACGGTGGAAATGAAGGAAGTGCGATTCCGGGGCGGAGACGGCACGCTGGTGGCTACCGGCAACGTCAAGCTGGGCGAGACCGACCCGAACCTCACCGCCAAGATCGTGGCCGACAAGCTCCAGCTATTTGCCAGCCCCGAGCGCACGCTGATCGTCTCGGGCGAGGCCGGCATCGCCAACGAGAACAAACAGATTGCGATACGCGGCAAGTTCCGCGTCGATCGTGGCCTGTTCGACCTGCCCAAGTCCGGCGCGCCGGTGCTCGGCGACGACGTGGTGGTGGTGCGCCGCAGCGACCAGCGCGAACTCAAGACCGCCGCCACGCCGGTGGTGCCCGAGTCCCAGCCGGCAAGCCGCTTCAGCCCGCTGATCGACATCACCGTGGATCTCGGCGACGACTTCCGCTTCCGGGGCGCCGGCGCGGACATCAAGCTCGCGGGCCAGCTCGGCGTGAGGAGCGAGCCGCTGGCGCCGATGCGCGCCACGGGAACGGTGCGCGTGGTGGATGGCACGTACGAGGCGTTCGGCCGCAAGCTCAACATCGAGCGCGGCATCATCAACTTCAACGGGCCGATCGACAATCCGAACATCAACATCCGCGCCATGCGCCGCAACCAGGAGGTGGAGGCGGGCGTGGAGGTTACCGGCACGGTGCGGATTCCGCGCGTGCGGCTGGTGTCGGAGCCGAATGTGCCGGAGGAAGACAAGCTGTCTTGGCTGATGTTCGGCTACGGGGCGGAGAGCGCCGGGGCGGGCCAGCAGCGGCAGTTGAGCGGCGGCGCGCTCGGTGGCGCGGCGCTGGGCATGATCGGCGGCCGGGCGGGGAAGGGCATCGTCTCGCACCTCGGCATCGACGAATTCTCGATCGGGCCGTCCACGGCGGGCCTGAACGACCAGCAGGTGGTCAGCGTCGGCAAGGCCGTGACCGAGCAGATCTCCGTGGGCTACGAGCAGAGCCTGACGTCGGCGTCGAACGTGGTGAAGCTGACCTGGGCGTTCTCGCGCCGCTGGTCGCTGATTGCCAAGGGCGGGTCGATCAACGGGCTGTCGGTGCTGTTCAACCGCCGCTTCAATAACTGGAGTAGCCTGTTTGCCGCCGACCCACCGCGCCGGTCCACGGCTGCCGACGCTGGCACCGCGTCGGCCAGCGAGCCGGCCGGCGACCCTGTGGAAGCCATCAAGCGATAACCACCATGACCTTCACTTACGCGTCGCGCAGACGCCTTGCCACCATGGGACTGATTGCCTCCTTGCTTGCGCTGGTCGGCTGCGACCAGCAGAAAGTGGACGAAGCGATGAAAAAGGCCGGCAACGTGGCCCGCGACACGTGGAACAGCGTGAAGCCGGACAGCCAGCTATTCAAGGGCATCGAGATCGGCAAATCGACCGAGGATGACGTGCGCCGCCAGGCCGGCAAGCCCGAGATCGTGTGGGAGGAGGCCGATGGCGGCAAGCGGCTGGAGTACCCGCGCGGGCCCGAGGGCGTGACCACGTGGATGGTGACCACCGCGCCGGACGGCACCGTGCGCACCATCGAACAGGTGCTGACGGCCGAGAACTTCCAGCGCGTGCGCCCCGGCATGAGCCAGGACGGCATCCGGCGCATGCTCGGCAAGCCGACCAAGGTGGAGGCGTTCGCGCTGAAGCAGGAGGAGGTGTGGGGCTATCGCTGGCAGGAGTCGCCCGCGGACCGGGCGTTCTTCAACGTCCACTTCAACAGCCAGGGCGTGGTGACCACCACGTCACGCAGCGACGACCCGTCGCGGCAGGGGGGATGAAGTCTTTTCTCCCCTCTCCATTGGGAAGAGGGGAGCGAACACACGGTAGGCGAACTTAGCCGATCCGCATGCCCGGTACCGCGCCGCTGTGCGGTTCCAGGATGTACAGGCCCGGATTGGCCTTCTCGTCGGCCGCCGAGGCTGCCAGCACCATGCCTTCGGACATGCCGAACTTCATCTTGCGCGGCGCCAGGTTGGCCACCATCACGGTCAGCTTGCCCACCAGCTGCTCCGGCGTGTAGGCCGACTGGATGCCCGAGAACACGTTGCGGGTCTTGCCTTCGCCCACGTCCAGCGTCAGTTGCAGCAGCTTGCTGGAGCCTTCCACCTTCTCGCACGCCACGATCTTCGCCACGCGCAGGTCGATCTTCGCGAAATCATCGATCGTGATGGTGTCGCCGATCGGCTCGATGCCGGCCGGGGCGCCTTGGGCACCATCAGCGCCAGCCGGGGCGGCGGTGGCCTGGAGCGAGTCGCGGTTGGCAGCCACCAGCGCCTCGATCTGCTTGGTGTCGACGCGGGTCATCAGGTGGGCGTACGGCTGCACCGGACGGTCGGCCGACAGTTGCTTGTCGATGGCGCGCCAGTCCAGCGGCTCGATGTTCAGGAAGCGCTCCACGCCGGCGGCCATGGCCGGCACCACGGGCTTCAGGTAGACCGTCAGCAGGCGGAAGGCTTCGAGCGAGACCGAGCAGGCTGCGTGCAGCGCATCGCGCTTCGCCTCGTCCTTGGCCAGCTCCCACGGCTTGTTGGCGTCCACGAAGCCGTTCACGGCATCGGTCAGCTCCATCACCAGGCGCAGTGCCTTGCTGTACTCGCGGCCCTCGTAGAAGGCGGCGAGCTGCGGCGCGGCCTGGCGCAGCTGCACCAGCAGCGGGTTGCCGAGCGCGGCCTCGTTGACCTTGCCGTCGAAGCGCTTGACCAGGAAGCCCGCCGCACGGCTGGCGATGTTCACGTACTTGCCGATCAGGTCGCTGTTCACGCGGGCGACGAAGTCGTCCAGGTTCAGGTCCAGGTCTTCCATGCTCGCGTTGAGCTTCGCCGCGAAGTAGTAGCGCAGCCATTCCGGGTTCATGCCGGTGTCGATATAGCTCTGCGCGGTGATGAAGGTGCCGCGCGACTTGCTCATCTTGGCGCCATCCACCGTCAGGAAGCCGTGCGCGAAGACGTTGGTCGGCGTGCGGTAGCCCGAGAAACGCAGCATGGCCGGCCAGAACAGCGTGTGGAAGTACAGGATGTCCTTGCCGATGAAGTGGTACTGCTCGGCGGTGGAGTGCGGGCCGACCCAGGCGTCGAAGTCGATGCCCTTCTTTTCCGCCAGGTTCTTGAAGCTGGCGTAGTAGCCGATCGGGGCGTCCAGCCAGACGTAGAAGTACTTGCCCGGGGCACCCGGGATCTCGAAGCCGAAGTACGGGGCGTCACGCGAGATGTCCCAGTCGCTCAGCGTGGAGGCCTCGCCTTCGCCGCCCAGCCATTCCTGCATCTTGTTGGCGGCTTCCGGCTGAGCCAGGTCGGCCACCCACTCGCGCAGGAAGCTCTCGCAGCGCGGATCGGACAGCTTGAAGAAGAAGTGCGTCGACGTCTTGCGCACCGGCGTGGCACCGGAGACCACCGAATACGGGTTCTTCAGGTCGGTCGGCACGTAAGTTGTGCCGCATACTTCACATGAATCGCCATATTGGTCCTTGGCGCCGCACTTCGGGCACTCGCCCTTGATGAAGCGGTCCGGCAGGAACATGTTCTTGACGGGGTCGTAGAACTGCTCCACCTCGCGCTCGGCGATCAGGTCCTCGGCCTTCAGGGCCAGGTAGATCTTCTCGCAGAGCTGGCGGTTTTCCTCGGCGTCGGTGCTGTAGTAGTTGTCGAAAGAGACCAGGAAGCTGTCGAAATCGCGCTTGTGCTCGGTCCAGACGCGGTCGATCAGCTGTTTCGGGCTGATGCCTTCCTTCTCGGCGCGCAGCATGACCGGCGTGCCATGGGTGTCGTCGGCGCCCACGTAATAGACCTCGTTGCCCATCATGCGCTGGAACCGGACCCAGATGTCGGTCTGGATGTATTCCACCAGATGGCCGATGTGGATCTGGCCGTTGGCGTACGGCAGGGCGGATGTGACGAGGATGCGACGTGCGGTCATGAAGGAGGCCGGGGAATGATGATGAGGTCCGGCGGGCCGCCGGAGGGCGGGCGCGAGGACGGAAAGCGGCTATTTTAGCAAGCGGGGCGCCGGCGCGTCCGGAATCGGCATTGCAAACCGTTCGACCAAAAAAAAGCGCCGGTTGGTACCGGCGCAGCTTTCCACAACGGAAAAGGAGGAGAAATCAGATACCGCCCGGGAGGTCAGCCACCCATCGCGAGCCAGCAACGGTGGCAAGCGGTATCTGAACGGTATGACCCGCTCACCCCTGAATTGGTTTCAAGAAAATTTCGACTCGTCGATTTTGGGCCCGGCCAGCCTCGGTGGCGTTGTCCGCCACGGGCTGCGTCTGGCCCCGGCCCTCGGCGCTCAGGCGGTTCCGGGCGACGCCGCGGTCACCCAGGTACGACGCCACGCTCTGGGCGCGGCGCTGCGAGAGCTGCATGTTGTAGTTCGGGTTGCCGGTGCTGTCCGTATGGCCCACCACGTTGGCGACCACGTCCTGGTGCTGGCCCAGGGTCTGCGACACCTGGTCGAGCACCGAGCGGAACGACGGCTTGATGCTCGCGCTGTCCGTATCGAACGTCACCTGGCTCGGGATATTCACCTTGAGCGAGCCGTCCGGCTGCTCGGTGATCTGGGTGCCCGTGCCCGCCGTGTCCTTGCTCAGCTTGCCGCGGATGGCATTCCAGTTGTAGCCGGTGGCCCCGCCCACGGCACCGCCCACCGCCGCGCCCACGAGCGTGCCAGTGGTGTTGCCGCCGATCAGGTTGCCCAGGCCGGCACCCACGGCCGCGCCCACGCCAGTGCCGACCGCGGTATGGGTCTGCTGCTCCGTGGCGCAACCGGCCAGGGCTGCGGCAACGGCGAGCGAGACGGTGACGAGCTTGAATCTCATGCTTTCTCCTTCTGATGACATGCTGGGATATTTCACAAATGTTCGGCCAACGGCATACCGCATGGTAACTGCATCCGCCGGATTGACGCATCGAGCGCCCACAAGTTTCATCATGCGTTTGAAAACAAGCAGGACGATCGGGGCCGGGCGCCTTGCCGGCGTTGCCCCAGGCGGGTGGCCGGGCACTGGCGCACTACAATAGGGACATGGCAGCACCCGCACAAGGGCAAAGGTGTCAGAGATGTAAATGTCTGTAATTCCACACTCGATGGAGGGGATCTCGCCCGGCGCTATCGCGCCCCTGGCTGCTCCTTCATACTTTGATACATTACGCGCCTAATCCCCACCGACCTATATAAAGAAGCGGAGTCTGCCTTGAGCCTCACCATTGAACAGGTAACCGATGCCCTGCGCACCGTGATCGATCCCAACACGGCCCGCGACCTGGTGTCCACGCGCTCCGCCCGCAACGTGCGGGTGGACGGCGGCGATGTCTCGGTGGAAGTGGAACTGGGCTATCCGGGCAAGAGCCAGATCGAACCGATCCGCAAGCTCGTGATTGGCGCGCTGCGCACCCTGCCCGGCGTGACCAACGTCAGCGTGACCGTGACCATGAAGATCGTGGCCCACGCGGTGCAGCGCGGCGTGAAGCTGCTGCCGGGCGTGAAGAACGTGATTGCGGTGGCCTCGGGCAAGGGCGGGGTGGGCAAGTCCACCACGGCCGTGAACCTGGCACTGGCGCTGGCCGCCGAGGGCGCCCGCGTGGGCATGCTCGATGCCGATATCTACGGCCCGAGCCTGCCGATGATGCTGGGCATCGACGGCCGCCCCGAGTCGGCCGACGGCCAGACCATGGAGCCGCTGGAGGGCCACGGCCTGCAGGCCAACTCGATCGGCTTCCTGATCGAGCAGGACAATCCGATGGTGTGGCGCGGCCCGATGGTCACGTCCGCCCTGGAACAACTGCTGCGCCAGACCAACTGGCACGACCTGGACTACCTGATCGTCGACATGCCGCCGGGCACCGGCGACATCCAGCTGACCCTGTCGCAGAAGGTGCCGGTGACCGGCGCCGTGATCGTGACCACGCCGCAGGACATCGCGCTGCTGGACGCCCGCAAGGGGCTCAAGATGTTCGAGAAGGTCGGCATTCCGATCCTCGGCATCGTCGAGAACATGGCGGTCTACTGCTGCCCGAACTGCGGCCACGTCGAGCATATCTTCGGCGAAGGCGGCGGCGACAAGATGAGCAGCGAGTATGGCGTGGACCTGCTCGGCAGCCTGCCGCTGAACCTGTCGATCCGCGAACAGGCCGATTCCGGCCGCCCCACCGTGGTGGCCGAGCCGGATAGTCCGATTGCCGGGATCTACCGCGAAGTGGCGCGCAAGGTCGCCATCAAAGTGGCTGATAAGGCGCGTGACATGACGAACAAGTTCCCGAGCATCGTGGTGCAGAACACCTGAGGCCGGCCGCCGCCATGGACGAAACCCTTCCCGCATCGCCTGTCTCGCCCGAGACCCCGCCGGCTGGCCGGCCTGGGGTCACCATGGCCGTGGTGATGCGCAAGGTGCCACTGGCCAACCGTTGGCAGCCCTGGAAGTGGGAGCTGGACGCGGTGCTGCCGGACCTGGGCGAGTACGGCGCCGCGCCGCTGCGGCTCGATGCCGACAGCCACGGCGCGCGCTGGCTCTATCCGGGCCATCCCGTGACGCTGTATCGCGACGAGGGCGAGGGCTACTACCTGAACCTGACCTCGACCACGCCGTGCTGGTTCGTGCTGTGGCGCATGGCCGAGGAGCCCGATGCCGATGGCGAGACCCGCGCGGTGCCGGTGACGGTGACGCTCTCCTACAACGAGGCCGGGCGCTGGCTCGATGCCGGCGAAAGCGTGGAGAACGTGCCGCTGGAACCCGCGCAGCGCGAGTGGCTCGAAGCGTTCACGCAGGAAAACTATCGCCCCGAGCCCAAGAAACGGCGCCGTCCGGAGTCCTTCAAGGCGCCGGAAGACCGCGCGCGGTACTGACCGGCCCCGGACCCTGCCATGAGCGACGCCGATTCCTCCTTCCTCTCGCGCTGGTCGCGCCGCAAGACCGCCGTGCGCGAGGGCCAGCCGGTGCCCGCCGAGCCGGCGCTGGTGCCTGAAGCCACCCCGGCGGCGTTAGCGGAATCCCCCGCTGCGCCACCTGCCGACACCCAGGAAGCCGCGCCGCTGCCCACCCTGGCCGACGTGGCGCTGCTGCAGCCGGGCGACAACATCGCCCGCTTCGTGGCGCGTGGCGTGGACGAGACGGTCAAGCGCGCCGCGCTGAAGACCCTGTTCGCCGATCCGCACTTCAATGTGATGGACGGGCTGGACACCTATATCGACGACTACGGCAAGCCGGACCCGATTCCGCTCGATGTGCTGCGCCGCATGACCCAGTCGGAGACGCTCGGGTTGTTCGACCCGATCGAGGAAGAGGAAAAGGAAGGGGAAGCGAAAGAGAAAAAGGAAACGGAGGGGGAGGGCGAGATGGCGGCCGATTCCAAGGCGCTGGAAGCCGAGGAATCCCCGGAAACCGAGGTCGCGCAAGCCCAATCCGCGCCCGACCTCCCCGCCGACCTCCCCGCCGACCTCCCCGCCGACATCGCCATCTCGCCCCTCCCTGCGGATAAACGCGCGTAGCCCTGCGCCGCGTGTGGGCCTAGAATGGGCCACCCCTACAAATCCGCCGACCGGACGATCCTCCACCACGAAGAGGCGCCGGGCCGGCAAGCAGTCTTGCCCCATGCCGACGCTGATCTGCAATTGCAACGACACCATGCCGCTTGACGGGGCGGCACTGTCCGATGCCTCTGGTTCCCTGAAGGTCCACCGCCTGCTGTGCCGGCGTGAAATCGGCGATTTCCGCCGGGCGCTCGATGGCGCGGAAGACGTCATCGTAGCCTGCACCCAGGAAAGCCCGTTGTTCACCGAGGTGGCTGGCGCTGCGCGCGAGGGCGGTGTTGTCACCGCGCCGGTGCGCTTCGTCAATATCCGCGAGACCGGCGGGTGGTCGCAGGGCGCGCGCCGTGACCCGGCCACCGCCAACGCCAAGATCGCCGCCCTGCTGGCTGCCGCCGCGCTCCCCGAGCCCGACCCGGTGGCGGTGGTGGACTACCGCTCGCACGGCGCCGTGCTGGTACTGGGCCCGGCCGCGCGGGCGCTGCCCTGGGCGGGCCGGCTCACCGAGGCCGGCCTCGAAGTCACCGTGCTGCTGACCGGCGCATCGATCAGCGATGTGACGCCGCCCGCCAGCCGCGCGTGGCCCGTCCACAGCGGCACGCTGGCCGGCCTGACCGGCTGGCTCGGCAACTTCACGGCCAGCTGGCGGACCGGCGCCGGCCAGAGCAACCCGATCGACCTCGACCTCTGCACGCGCTGCAACGCCTGCGTCGATGCCTGCCCGGAAGGGGCGATCGACTTCAGCTACCAGATCGACCTGGACCGCTGCCGCGACCATCGCGACTGCGTGAAGGCCTGCGGCGCGGCGGCGGCGATCGACTTCGACCGGCCTGCCGCCACTACCGAGGCGCGCTTCGACCTAGTGTTCGACCTCAACGACGCCCCGGCCTTCGCCATGCACCAGCCCCCGCAGGGCTACCTGCACGCGGGCGCCGACGTGGCGCGCCAGCATGCCCACGCGCTGCAACTGCAACAACTGGTGGGTGAGTTCGAGAAGCCCAAGTTCTTCCGCTACAAGGAAAGCCTGTGCGCCCACGGCCGTAACCAGACCACCGGCTGCACCGCATGTATCGACATTTGCTCGACGCAGGCGATTGGCTCGCGGTGGCGCGATGGCAAGGGTTCCATCGAGGTCACGCCCAATCTCTGCATGGGCTGCGGCGCCTGCACCACGGTCTGCCCGACTGGCGCCATCAGCTACGCCTATCCCGGCCCCGAGGCGCTTGGCGAGCGGCTGCGCACGCTGGTCTCGACTTACAACGCCGCCGGCGGCCGTGATGCCGTGCTGCTACTGCATGGCGAGGAGTATGGAAATCCGGCCATCCTGGCGCTGGGCCGCGCGGCCCGGGCCGGGCAGGCGCGCGGCGTGCCGCCCAACGTGATTCCCGTGCCGCTGTTCCACCCGGCTGCCACCGGCATCGAACTCTGGCTGGCGGCGCTGAGCTGGGGCGCGGGCGGCGTGGCCGTGTTGCTGACCGGCGACGAGGCCCCGCAGTACCGCGCCGCACTGGTCGAACAGATGGATGTGGCGCGCGCCATTGTCGAAGGGCTGGGCTATCGCGGGTTGCGGCTGACGCTCGTGGAAGCGGGCGACGTGGGCGGGCTGGATGCCGGCCTCGCCGCGCTCGCCAGTCCCCCGTCGCGCGTGACCGCGCCGCCGCCGGCCAGCTTCCGCGCGGCGCTGGCCAAGCGCGAGACGCTCGACTTCGCCATCGACCATCTCGCCCGCCATGCCCCGGTGCCGGCCGAAGTGGTGCCGCTGCCCGCCGGCGCGCCGCTGGGCGCCATTACCGTGGACACGGGCCGCTGCACGCTGTGCATGGCCTGCGTGGGCGCGTGTCCGTCCAACGCGCTGCGCGACAACGCCGAGCGCCCGGTGCTGGCCTTTATCGAACGCAACTGCGTGCAGTGCGGGCTGTGCGAGACCACCTGCCCGGAGGACGCCATCGCGCTGGTGCCGCGCCTGCTGACGGGCGAGGGCGCCCGCCGCACGGTGACGCTGAACGAGACGCAGCCGTTCCATTGCATCCGCTGCGCCAAGCCGTTCGGCACCGCCCAGATGGTGCAGTCGATGCTGGTGCGACTGGCCGGCCACCCGGCCTTCGCGGGCGCCAACGCGGACCGGCTGAAGATGTGTGCCGATTGCCGCGTGGTGGACATGATCGAAAAAGACACCGGCGCGACGCGCGGGGCCACGCTCCAGTAACGCCAGTCGCCCCGCAGGGTGCGGCCGACCAGACCTATCAAGACATGACTGATTTCCAGCCGATTCAGCTGATCCCGCCCGCGCCGGCCCCCGGCGAGCCCGACGCCGAGGACATGGCCCGCGCGGACCTCTACGGCCTGCTGGCCACGCTGTTCTTCCAGCCGCCCGATGCCGCGCTGCTCCACCATATCGCCGCCAACCGCGCCAATGCCGAGGACGCCCGCACGGTGCTGGGCCAGGCCTGGAACGCATTGTGCGACGCAGCATCGACGACCACCGCCGAGGAAGCCGCCGACGAGTACGCGCGCCTGTTCGTCGGCGTGGGCAAGCAGGAGGTCTTCCTGTACGGCTCCTATTACCTGGCCGGCTTCCTGAACGAACGCCCGCTGGTGGCGCTGCGCGACGACCTGGCCCGCTACGGGCTGGCGCGGCACGAGGGCATCAGCGAGACCGAGGACCACATCGCCACACTGTGCGAGGTCATGCGCTTCCTGGTGGCGGGGGATGATGTGGCGGTCTGCAACGCCGGCGAGCAGCAGCGCTTCTTTGCCCGCCATATGCAGCCGTGGATGGAGCGACTCTGCGACGCGCTGGGCGAGCACCCGCAGGCGCAGTTCTACCGCAGTGCGGCAGAACTGCTGCGCGCGTTCACCGGCGTGGAGGCGGTGGCGCTGGAGATGCATTGAGGCAGGGCGATTGTGTGAAAGCCGTGTGAAAGGCCAACGCAAGCACCGGGTTTATCCGCAGTTTGAGGATTTTCCGATTGACAGTGTGGTCTTTCATTTCGCTTCAATCTAGAATATGCAAGACAAGGCATAAATAGATCATCCATCGGTCACGCAAAGCCGACAGGAGCCCCCATGAAAGACAAGCAATCCCGGGTCGCACGCCGGACCTTCCTGGCCGGGGCTGGCGTGGTTGCCGCTGCCGGTGCCGCCGCTGTGGCCACGCGCGGGCAATCGGCGCTGGCCGATGCCCTCGCGCCGCCCACCACCGCCGATGCGGCCGATCCCGCGCCCGACAGCCAGGGCTACCGGGTCTCCGCCCATATCCGCAAGTACTACCGCACCACGCTGATCTAGACCTGGGCGCCCGCACGGCGTGCCGGCTGGCGCGCCTTGTCTCTCGTCCCCCCTCTTTCGCCGAGGCAAGACATGATCCTGACCCGCAAGCGCGCGGACCAAGGCCAGACCGACCGGGTTGCGAACCGGCTCGCCGACCCAACTGCTCCGCAGGCCCATCCTTCCAGTCATGGCAATAGTCATGGCAATGGCAATGGCAACGGGCGCCTGGCGTCCCGCCTGGCCGCAGGGCTGGCCGGGGCGATGCCGACGATGGATCGGCGCAGCTTTCTCAAGCGGTCGGGCATCGGCGTGGGTGCCGGGCTGGCCGCCACGCAACTGACGCTGATCCGCAAGGCCGATGCCGACGACGGCAAGACCGGCGCCGGGGCCGGCAAGGGCGAGATCGTGGTACGGCGCACCGTGTGCGGCCACTGCTCGGTGGGCTGCGCGGTGGATGCCGTGGTGCAGAACGGCATCTGGATACGCCAGGAACCGGTCTTCGACTCCCCGATCAACATGGGCGCGCACTGCGCCAAGGGTGCCGCGCTGCGCGAGCACGGCCATGGCGAGTACCGGCTCAAGTACCCGATGAAGCTGGTCAACGGCAAGTACCAGAAGATCAGCTGGGACCAGGCGCTGGACGAGATCACGGCGAAGATGAAGGCCATCCGCCAGGAGACCGGCCCCGATTCGATGTTCTTCGTCGGCTCTTCCAAGCACAGCAACGAGCAGTCGTACCTGCTGCGCAAGTGGGTGTCGTTCTTCGGCACCAACAATACCGACCACCAGGCGCGCATCTGCCACTCCACCACCGTGGCCGGCGTGGCGAACACCTGGGGTTACGGGGCGATGACGAACTCGTACAACGATATGCAGAACGCCCGCGCGGCGCTGTATATCGGCTCCAACGCCGCGGAGGCGCACCCGGTGTCGATGCTGCACCTGCTGCACGCCAAGGAGAACGGCTGCAAGGTGATCGTGGTGGACCCGCGCTACACCCGCACGGCGGCCAAGGCGCATCACTACGTGCGCATCCGTTCGGGCACCGACATCGCCTTCCTGTTCGGCGTGCTGTATCACATCTTCCAGAACGGCTGGGAAGACCCCAAGTACCTGAACGACCGCGTCTACGGCATGGACAAGGTCAAGGCCGAGGTCCTGGCCAAGTGGACCCCGGACAAGGTCGAGGAAGTCTGCGGCGTGCCCGAGGCCCAGGTGAAGCTGGTGGCCGAGACCATGGCGAAGAATCGCCCGTCCACGCTGGTCTGGTGCATGGGCCAGACCCAGCACACCATCGGCAATGCGATCGTGCGCGCCTCCTGCATCGTGCAGCTGGCGCTGGGCAATATCGGCGTGTCGGGCGGCGGCGCCAACATCTTCCGTGGCCATGACAACGTGCAGGGTGCCACCGACGTGGGCCCGAACCCCGACTCCCTGCCGGGCTACTACGGCCTGGCCACCGGCGCGTGGAAGCACTACGCGGCGGTGTGGGGCGTGGATTACGAATGGATCAAGAAGCAGTTCGTCTCGCAGACGCTGATGGAAAAGTCCGGCACCACGGTATCCCGCTGGATCGACATCGTGACCGAGAAGCGCGACCTGATCGACCAGGACAACAACGTCCGTGGCGTGTTCTTCTGGGGCCACGCCCCGAACTCGCAGACGCGCGGCCTGGAGATGAAGCGCGCGCTGGACAAGCTCGACCTGCTGGTGGTGGTGGACCCGTACCCCTCCGCCACGGCCGCCATGGCGAACATGACGCCGACCGACGGCGACAAGATCAATCCGAACCGCGCCGTCTACCTGCTGCCGGCGGCCACCCAGTTCGAGACCTCGGGGTCGTGCACGGCCTCGAACCGCTCGCTGCAATGGCGCGAGAAGGTCATCGAGCCGCTGTTCGAGTCGATGCCCGACCACACCATCATGCAGGCCTTCGCCGAGAAGCTCGGCTTTGGCAAGGAGCTGTCGAAGAACTACAAGATGATCGAGGTCAAGCGCGCCGGCCGTACCTGGCAGGAGCCCGAGACCGAATCGATCTTGCGCGAGATCAACGCCAGCAACTGGACCATCGGCTACACGGGCCAGTCGCCGGAGCGGCTCAAGTCGCATATGCGCAACATGCAGATGTTCGACGTGAAGACGCTGCGCTGCAAGGGCGGCAAGGACCCGGTCACCGGCTACGACCTGACCGGCGACTACTTCGGCCTGCCGTGGCCGTGCTACGGCACGCCCGAACTCAAGCACCCGGGATCGCCGAATCTTTATGACACCTCGAAGCACGTCATGGACGGCGGCGGCAACTTCCGCGCCAACTTCGGCGTGGAGCGCGACGGGGTGAACCTGCTGGCCGAGGATGGCTCCTGCTCGGCCGGGGCGGAGATCACCACCGGCTACCCCGAGTTCGACCACGTGCTGCTGAAGAAGCTGGGCTGGTGGGACGACCTGACCGACGCCGAGAAGAAGGCCGCCGAGGGCAAGAACTGGAAGACCGACCTCTCGGGCGGGATCCAGCGCGTGGTGATGAAGAACCACGGTTGCCATCCGTTCGGCAACGCCAAGGCGCGCGCCGTGGTCTGGAACTTCCCCGACCCGATCCCGCAGCACCGTGAGCCGCTGTACTCCACGCGGCCGGACATGGTCGCCAAGTACCCGACCCACGACGACAAGATGGCCTTCTGGCGCCTGCCCACGCTGTACAAGTCGGTGCAGCAGCGCAACATCGAGAACAAGATCTACGAGAAATTCCCGATCATCCTGACTTCGGGCCGGCTGGTGGAATACGAGGGTGGCGGCGAGGAAACCCGCTCCAACCCGTGGCTGGCCGAGCTGCAGCAGGAGAACTTCGTCGAGATCAACCCGCAGGCAGCGTCCGCGCGGGGCATCCGCAACGGCGACTACTGCTGGGTGCGCACGCCGACCGGTGCCCGCCTCAAGGTGCGCGCGCTGGTGACGGAGCGCGTGGGCGTGGATACGGCGTTCATCCCGTTCCACTTCTCGGGCTGGTGGGAAGGCAAGGATCTCAAGCAGTTCTATCCCGATGGCGCGTACCCGATCGTCCGGGGGGAGGCCGTGAACACGGCCACCACCTACGGCTACGACTCGGTGACGATGATGCAGGAAACCAAGACCACCGTTTGCCAGATCGAGCGGTTTGCCTGAGCCTGAGAAGCGGAGAGACACATGGCACGCATGAAATTCATCTGTGACGCCGAGCGCTGCATCGAATGCAACAGCTGCGTCACTGCCTGCAAGAACGAGCACGAGGTGCCCTGGGGCGTCAACCGGCGCCGCGTGGTGACGATCAACGACGGCATTCTCAACGCCGAGAAGTCGATCTCGGTGGCCTGCATGCACTGCTCGGACGCGCCCTGCATGGCCGTCTGCCCGGTGGATTGCTTCTACCGCACCGACGACGGCGTGGTGCTGCACGACAAGGACGTCTGCATCGGCTGCGGCTACTGCTCCTACGCCTGCCCGTTCGGCGCCCCGCAGTTCCCCAGCGAGGGCACCTTCGGCGTGCGCGGCAAGATGGACAAGTGCACGTTCTGCGCCGGCGGCCCGGAGAAGAACGGCAGCGAGGAAGAATTCGAAAAGTACGGCCGCAACCGGCTGGCCGAGGGCAAGCTGCCGCTCTGCGCGGAAATGTGCTCGACCAAGGCCCTGCTCGGCGGCGATGGCGACGTGATTGCCGACATCCTGCGCAACCGCGTGATCAAGCGCGGCACGGGCGGCGATGTGTTCGGCTGGGGCACGGCCTATGGCAAGCCGCAGGCGCCTGCCAACGGCACTCCGGCGGCCCCCAGCACCCCGCAGGGCACCGCACCCGGCGCCCCGGCCGGCGGAGGGCAGCCGTCATGACCCGCACCGCGTTGATCGTATCGATGCTCGCCACCGTCGCGCTGCTGGCGGCGTGCAGCGAGAAGCCGCAGACCGTCTCGGCCACGCACAAGAAGTCGGATTCCATCGCCTGGCAGGGCGCCCCCGGCGACCCGTTCGTGGCCAAGGGCTGGACGGCGGGCGACAAGGACAGCTGGCAGCGTCAGATCCATCAGCGCAACCAGTACCAGAACGAGTACAACCGCATCCAATGAGCGGGGGAGGCGCCATGACCGTCATCCAGACCCTCAAGACCTTGCTGGCCGGGGTGGTCCTTGCCGCCGGTGTGGCGGGCGCGGCGCTGGCCCAGGCGCCGGCCTCGCCGCCTGCCGCGCAGCCTCCGGCGCAGGCGCAGGCCCCGACGCAGGCCCAGGCGGACGCCAACAATCCCGCCACGCACCCGGTGCAGCCGTTCGCGGGCGTGGCCAGCGAGAACATCTTCAACGTGCCCCGGCGCGACGTGGCCGCCGAGGCCCGCTCGCAGCAGGAGCGCTCGGTGACCCAGCCGGGCAACAACGCGCCGGTCTGGCGCGAGGTCAACTCGGACCAGCATCACTACAGCAGCCTGCCCGCCAAGGAAGCCGGCGTGCTGATCCAGCGCACCGGCCAGAAATGGCGGCTGTTCCGCAATGGCGTGCTGACGGTCTGGGGCGGCTGGATCCTGATCCTGGTGCCGGCGGCCATCCTGGCCTTCTTCGCCTGGCGCCGCACCATCCCGCTCAAGTCCCCGCGCACGGGCCGCATGATCGAGCGCTTCACGCCCACCGAGCGCTTCGTGCACTGGGCCGTGGCCATCTCGTTCGTGATCCTGGCGATCTCGGGCATCGTGATCCTGTTCGGCAAGCACTTCCTGCTGCCGATCATGGGCCACACGCTGTTCGGCTGGCTCACCTACATTCTCAAGAACCTGCACAACCTGACCGGGCCGGTGTTCACGCTGTCGATCATTGCCACCTTCGTGGTGTTCGTGCGTGACAACGTGCCGAACCGTGGCGACGTGGTCTGGGTGCGCAAGCTCGGCGGGCTCGCCTCCGGCGCCCACGTGCCCAGCGCGCGCTTCAACGCCGGCGAGAAGATGTGGTTCTGGGGCGGGATGGTGCTGCTCGGGCTGGTCCTCTCGGCCTCCGGCTGGGTGCTCGACATGATCGTGCCGGGCCTGGACTACTACCGCGCCACGATGCAGATCGCCCACGTGATCCATGGGGTCTCGGCCGTGGTGATGATCGTGCTTGCCTGCGGCCATATCTATATGGGGACGATCGGCATGGAGGGCGCCTACCGCGCCATGCGCGATGGCTACGTGGACGAGGCCTGGGCCCGGGAGCACCACGAGATCTGGTACGACGACATCCAGTCCGGCAAGATTCCCGCCCAGCGCTCCACGCCCCGTGACGACACGCCGCGCGTGCGGCCGCGTCCCGGCGAAGTGTGAGGGTTTACCGCAGCGCACCATGCACCCGACCGGGGCGGCGTTACAATCGCCACGGCAGTCAACTCTAGAGGAGGGTTTGGCATGAAACGTGTACTTTGCGGTTTGGCAGTGGGCACCGCCGTGGCAGTGATGGCGGGTTGCGGAACCTCGGGCACCAGCAGCGATGCGGCCAGCGCCAGCGCGGCCCCGGCTGCCGCGCCGGCGGCGGCACGGGTCGCCGTGGGCGCCAAGGCGGCGGCACCGTTGCAGTCCAAGAGCGGCACCAATACCGCGGGCCGCGTCACCTTCGACCAGCAGACGGCCGGCGTGATGGTGGTGGTGGCGGTCACGGGCCTGCCTCCGGGCACCTCGCATGGCTTCCATGTCCACGAGAAGGGCGATTGCTCGGCCCCTGACGCGATGAGCGCCGGCGGCCATTTCAACCCTGCCGGCAAACCGCACGGCCAGATGACCATGCCCGAGCACCATGCCGGCGACATGAACAACCTGACCGCCGACGCCAGCGGCAACGCGCGCGTACAGTTCCTGATGCCGGACGTCACCGTCGGCCCGGGCCCGAACAGCGTGATCGGCAAGGCCGTGATCGTCCACAAGGACCCGGACGACTATCGCACCCAGCCGACCGGCAACGCTGGCGGCCGGATCGCGTGTGGCGTGGTCGCCGCATCCTGAGTGTCGATAGTTTTTGGCTATAAACCGTAGTTCCGCAGTAACAAAACGCCCCTGAAACCGGCCCGATGGCGCCCCCGCCACGGGCCGGCACCTTCCCGCCCCCGCCCCCATGCCCCTGCGCCCCGAGTTGACCCATGCCGCCGTCCCGCTGATCGAGGAGGTGGAGGTCGTTGACGAACAGGGCCGCGTGCGCCCGGCCTGGCTGCCGGGCGAGCGGCCGCTGACGGTCTACCTCGACAAGCGCGAGCTGGTGACCCTGATGACGCTGGGCGGCGCGCCCGAGCACCTGGTGCTGGGCTACCTGCGCAACCAGCGGCTGGTGGACGACATCGAGGACATCGCCGCGATCCAGGTGGACTGGGAGACCGAATCGGCTGCCGTGACCACCCGCACCGGCGTGGACCGCATCGAGGAACGCACCGCGCGCCGCGTGGTGACCACGGGATGCGGGCAGGGCACGGTGTTCGGCTCGCTGCTGGACGAGGTCGACAACATCCGCCTGCCCGGGGATGCCACGCTGACCCAGGAAACCCTCTACGCAATCATCGACACCATCCGCCTGCAGCAGTCGGTCTACAAGCAGGCCGGCTCGGTGCACGGCTGCGCGCTGTTCCGGGGCAGCGAGCTGCTGATGTTCGTGGAGGATGTGGGCCGGCACAACGCCGTGGACGCCATCGCCGGCCGGATGTGGCTGGAAGACATGACCGGCGAGGACAAGGTTTTCTACACCACGGGCCGGCTGACCTCCGAGATGGTGATCAAGGGCGCGCAGATGGGCATTCCGTTCCTGCTGTCGCGCTCCGGGGTGACCCAGATGGGCTACCAGATGGCCCAGCGGGTCAACCTGAGCCTGTTCGCGCGCTGCACCGGCAAGCATTTCCTGTTGTATACCGGGCGGGAGCGGTTCCGCCACAGCCAGCCCGAGGCGGCCGCGCCGGCCTGAAGGCACGCCGGGGGGGCCGCCGGAGGCGGTTCGCAGGCGGATTGGTTGTACAATGCGCCCCATTCCAGCGGCACCGGCTCGGCCGGGCGCCGCCCATCGTCCATTCCGCCAGCCAATATGAGCATCAAATCCGACAAGTGGATCCGCCGCATGGCGGAACAGCACGCCATGATCGAGCCGTTCGCGCCCGGCCAGGTACGGGAGGAGGACGGCCGCAAGATCGTCTCCTACGGCACTTCGAGCTACGGCTACGATATCCGCTGCGCGGACGAGTTCAAGATCTTCACCAATATCAACAGCACCATCGTCGACCCGAAGAACTTCGACGAGAAGTCCTTCGTGGACTTCAAGGGCGATGTCTGCATCATCCCGCCGAACTCGTTCGCGCTGGCCCGCACGATGGAGTACTTCCGCATTCCGCGCAGCGTGCTGACCATCTGCCTGGGCAAGAGCACGTACGCGCGCTGCGGCATCATCGTCAACGTGACCCCGTTCGAGCCCGAGTGGGAAGGCTACGTGACGCTGGAGTTCTCGAACACCACCCCGCTGCCCGCCAAGATCTACGCCGGCGAGGGCTGCGCCCAGGTGTTGTTCTTCGAGAGCGACGAAATCTGCGAGACCTCGTACGCCGACCGCGGCGGCAAGTATCAGGGCCAGCACGGTGTCACACTGCCGAAGACCTGACCGCATTACAATGCCGGCGTCCGGACCGACGGCCGCCCAATTCTGACGAAAGAGCCACATGACGCCGCCCGGGGGAGCCTTCCGGCGGCCATGTGGCTCAAGTCTTTCCAAAGCCTTCTCATCAAGGATCGACCGATGAAATTCCGCTTCCCCGTCATCATCATCGACGAAGACTTCCGCTCCGAGAACATTTCCGGCTCGGGCATCCGCGCGCTGGCAGAGGCCATCGAGCGCGAAGGCATGGAAGTGATGGGCTTGACCAGCTACGGCGACCTGACCTCGTTCGCCCAGCAGTCCAGCCGGGCATCGTCGTTCATTGTCTCGATCGACGACGACGAGTTCGTGCGCGCCGATGACCAGCCCGAAGCCGCCGCCATCGAGAAGCTGCGCGCCTTCGTGAACGAAGTGCGCCGCCGCAATTCGGACCTGCCGATCTTCCTGTACGGCGAGACGCGCACCTCGCGCCATATCCCCAACGATATCCTGCGCGAGCTGCACGGCTTCATCCACATGTTCGAGGACACGCCCGAGTTCGTGGCGCGTCACATCATCCGCGAAGCCCGCGTCTACCTTGACACCCTGGCGCCGCCGTTCTTCAAGGCCCTGATCGCCTACGCGCAGGACAGCTCGTACTCGTGGCACTGCCCGGGCCACTCTGGCGGCGTGGCGTTCCTGAAGAGCCCGGTGGGGCAGGTATTCCACCAGTTCTTCGGCGAGAACATGCTGCGCGCCGACGTCTGCAACGCCGTGGACGAGCTGGGCCAGCTGCTGGACCACACCGGCCCGGTGGCGGCATCCGAGCGCAACGCCGCGCGGATCTTCAACTCGGACCACATGTACTTCGTGACCAACGGCACGTCGACCTCGAACAAGATGGTCTGGCACGCCAACGTGGCCCCGGGGGACATCGTGGTGGTGGACCGCAACTGCCACAAGTCGATCCTGCACGCGATCATGATGACCGGCGCGATTCCGGTGTTCCTGATGCCGACGCGCAACCACTACGGCATCATCGGCCCGATCCCGAAGAGCGAATTCGACCCGGAGACGATCCGCCGCAAGATCGCCAACCATCCGTTCGCCAGCAAGGCCAAGAACCAGAAGCCGCGCATCCTGACGATCACCCAGGGCACCTACGACGGCGTGCTGTACAACGCCGAGCAGATCAAGGAGATGCTGGCGAGCGAGATCGACACGCTGCACTTCGACGAAGCCTGGCTGCCGCACGCCGCCTTCCACGACTTCTACCGCAACATGCACGCCATCGGCCGTGACCGGCCGCGCAGCAAGGACGCGCTGGTGTTCGCCACGCAGTCCACGCACAAGCTGCTGGCCGGGCTGTCGCAGGCGTCCCAGATCCTGGTGCAGGACTCGGAGACCCGCAAGCTGGACCGCTACCGGTTCAACGAGGCCTACCTGATGCATACCTCGACGAGCCCGCAGTACTCGATCATCGCCTCGTGCGATGTGGCGGCGGCGATGATGGAAGCCCCGGGCGGCACCGCGCTGGTCGAGGAAAGCATCCAGGAAGCGATGGACTTCCGCCGCGCCATGCGCAAGGTGGAGGGCGACTACGAGGCCGGCAACAACGGCGACTGGTGGTTCAAGGTCTGGGGCCCGGACGCGCTGATCGAAGACGGCATCGGCGACCGCGAGGCCTGGATACTGCAGGCCAACGAGCGCTGGCACGGCTTTGGCGACCTGGCCGACGGCTTCAACCTGCTCGACCCGATCAAGGCCACGCTGATCACCCCGGGCCTCGACGTGGACGGCGAGTTCAGCGAGCGCGGCATCCCGGCGGCCATCGTCACCAAGTACCTGGCCGAGCACGGCATCATCATCGAGAAGACGGGCCTGTACTCGTTCTTCATCATGTTCACCATCGGCATCACCAAGGGCCGCTGGAACTCGCTCGTCACTGAATTGCAACAATTCAAGGACGATTACGACCAGAACCAGCCGCTGTGGCGCGTGCTGCCGGAGTTCGTCGGCAAGTACCCGCAGTACGAGCGCATGGGCCTGCGGGACCTGTGCGACGCGATCCACAGCGTCTACAAGGCCAACGATGTGGCGCGCGTGACGACGGAGATGTACCTGTCGGACATGGAGCCGGCCATGAAGCCGTCCGACGCCTGGGCGATGATGGCCCATCGCGAGATCGAGCGCGTGCCCGTGGACGAACTGGAAGGCCGCGTCACCGCCATCCTGCTGACGCCGTACCCACCGGGCATTCCGCTGCTGATTCCGGGCGAGCGCTTCAACCGGACCATCGTCCAGTACCTGAAGTTCGCACGCGAGTTCAACAAGCTGTTCCCGGGATTTGAAACCGACATCCACGGTCTGGTGGAAGATGAGGTGGACGGACAGAAGGCTTATTTTGTGGACTGCGTGAAGCAGTAGGGATGTCCGTTTCGGATTCCTCTCGGAGGTTCCGCCATGACGGATCGACAAAAAACCGGCGCCTTGGCGCCGGTTTTTCTTGTTTAGACCGACTCGTCGTAGCCGGACCCAAAGGGATCTTGCCAACCATTATTCTTGAAATACAAGATCACCTCGCCTGAATGACTCCATTCGAGGTAGGCCGCCCCACCGGAACTCAGCCGCCATTTCCCGCGATTTCCATCTGCGTACTCGATGGTTCCCGACGCCCAACAAGGGGACCAGAACTTTTTGGAGTAGTAGATGGCATCTACTGGATAGGCGCGCGAGAAATAGCGTTTTACCAGTTTCACAGAAGGCCGGAATTTCTTGCATTCTTGCGCCATCTCCTCGAGCCTGCTGAGTCCTACGGCATCTATCGTCACCGCCTTTACAGCACGGGCATGTGCGACCGGCGACATGACAAGCCACAACATCGCGCACAGCGCGAGCAACAGGTTTCTCACCATTTTGCGGAGCTCGCTTCGGACTCGGTTTTCCGAGAGAGTTGAGGGTGTCTGTAGACATCGCCCATGGCCACTTTCAGGGTGGCTGAAAGTTCTGCTACGAGCCATCGAACAGCGTCATTCTGTGACGGGGTCACGGACTCGTACACTTCGTTTTTCTCAATGTATGCCCCTACCAGTTCAATGCCAACCGAATCCGTATTGCCGGGATATCGTTCGGGGAAGGGTTTCCTGTGCTCATGCCGCGATAGTGGCGTAGGTCGCCATTTCAATGGGTAGGCGGCATTGAACTCTGCCGGCGAGCATTTCCTGGTTTCCAGGCAACGCGACTTGATATTGCCGACGTGGTTCGTTCTTTTTCTCAGCGACGCGGTCTGATAGATAGTCCCATCCCTATCAATCAGGAAGTGTGCGCCATTGGCGCCATTGACCTGATATGAACTGAAGGTGCTGGAGGCCGTGGGAGCTGCCGTCTGATGCACCACAATTCCATTCACCTTGTGCATCGGACCGCGTTCGATCCGAGGATAAATCCGTACAACGATACGATCTGAGTCAACGTGTCCTTCCTTCGATATGAACAGCATGGTCTCTCCTAAATCAGGCCGCCTTACCGGTATTGCTGTCGTACCGTGTCTGCGGCAGAAACACGATCTCGTCGGTTGTCTTGCCATCGCAGGTCGGTAGCCATGGAAGTCATGGCCCTGACGTGGCAAGGTACCAATGCGTTCAATACCGTAATGACTCGCTGCCGTCTTTAGCACTACGTCCAAAAATCTGGAGGCACTCGGCCCTTGGCGCAAACGACGGACGAAAAAAAGCCCCGCATCGCGCGGGGCTCTTGTGCAGTCCGATTCGGCCGTATTACTTCTTCTTCTCGAACTCGAACTGCGGTGCGGCTGGTTCGGCGGGCTCGGCGGCCGGCAATTCCAGCGTGCCCGGGCTCGATGCGCCGCCCGGTGGCGCCGCCGGCTTGGCATCCTCTCCGCCAAGCGGGATGCTTACC
This sequence comes from Cupriavidus sp. OV096, assembly GCF_900115455.1. Lineage (NCBI taxonomy): Bacteria > Pseudomonadati > Pseudomonadota > Betaproteobacteria > Burkholderiales > Burkholderiaceae > Cupriavidus > Cupriavidus sp. OV096. The sequence goes on along the minus strand of NZ_FOWM01000001.1, from coordinate 793,153 downwards.
TCCGCCGAGTTGCTGTGCTTGAGCGAGCCCTTGTCCAGCAGGCCCGTCACCATGCCCGGCCAGAACATCACCAGCAGCACCATCACCATCTGCAGGCCGACCCAGGGCAGGGCGCCCCAGTAGATGTCCGAGCTTTTCACTTCCTTCGGGGCGATGCCGCGCAGGTAGAACAGCGCGAAGCCGAACGGCGGATGCATGAACGAGGTCTGCATGTTCACGCACAGCATCACGCCGAACCACACCAGGGCCGCCGTGGCGGCCGCTTCGGGATTGCCGCCCATCGATTCGAGCACCACCGGCGTCAGCACCTTCACCGCCACGGGTGCCAGCATCGGCACCACGATGAAGGCGATCTCGAAGAAGTCGAGGAAGAACGCCAGGAAGAAGATGAACAGGTTCACCACGATCAGGAAGCCGATCCAGCCGCCCGGCAGCGAGGTGAACAGGTGCTCCACCCAGGCGCCGCCGTCCACGCCCTGGAACACCACCGAGAAGCAGGTCGAGCCGATCAGGATGAACACCACCATCGCGGTCAGGCGTGCCGTGGACTGGTAGGCATCGACGATCAGCAGCCGCAGGTCGGTCAACTGCCCCGCGCGGACCAGCAGCCACAGCAGGACCAGATAGGCCAGCGCCAGCGGTATCCGGAACGCGTGGGAGCCGAACGCGTAGAAGCCGACCCCAGCCGCGACCAGCGTGGCGGCGAGGCCCACGCGGTAGATCGTGCGGTCGATCCGGTTGAAGCCCTTGTCACGGATCACGGCCAGCACCAACGCACCCACCGCGCCCATGGCGCCCGACTCGGTCGGTGTGGCAATGCCCAGCATGATCGTGCCCAGCACCAGGAAGATCAGCACCGCGCACGGGATGATGCCGCGCAGGCACTTGCGCCACAGGGCCCAGCCGGTCAGCGTGCGCGCCTCCGGGGGCACCGGCGGCAGCCAGTCCGGCTTGATGCGGGTGATCACGAAGGTGTAGAGCGCGAACAGCGCGATCTGGACCACCGAGGGGCCCCAGGCGCCCAGGTACATGCTGCCGACGTCGGCGCTGCCCATCGGGGTCTTGAGCTGGTCGGCCAGCACCACGAGCACCAGCGACGGCGGCACCAACTGCGTGATGGTGCCCGAGGCCGCCAGCACGCCCGTGGCGTACTTCATGTTGTAGCGGTAGCGCATCATCACCGGCAGCGAGATCATGGCCATGGCGATGACCTGCGCCGCCACCGTGCCGGTGATCGCCCCCAGGATGAAGCCGACGATGATCACCGAGTAGCCCAGCCCGCCGCGCACGGGGCCGAAGAGCTGGCCCATGGAGTCGAGCATGTCCTCCGCCAGCCCGCACTTCTCGAGGATCGCCCCCATGAAGGTGAAGAACGGAATGGCCAGCAGCAACTCGTTGGCCAGCACGCTGCCGAACACCCGGCTCGGCACCGCCTGCAGGAACTGGACGGGGAAGTAGCCCCACTCGATGGCCAGGAAGCCGAACGCCAGACCCACGGCGGACAGCGAGAATGCGACCGGGAACCCGATCAGCATGAATACCACCAGGCCGCCGAACATCAGCGGCGGCATATATTCCAACGGGATCATTGCACCGGCCTCTCGTATTTCGATTCGATGCGCACCAGCCCCTTCAGGGCCGCGAAGCGCTTGATCAGCTCGGAAATGCCCTGCAGCGTGAGCAGGGCAAAGCCGATGGGCACCACCAGCTTGATCGGGTACCGCGGCAGCCCGCCGGAGTTGCCCGATTGCTCGAGGATGCGCCACGAGGGCAGGAACAGCGATTCCCACGAGAGCCACGTGAACAGGATCGTGGAGGGCAGCAGGAACACGACGATGCCGAAGATGTCGATCCAGTGCTGCGCGCGCTCGGACACGTTGCCGTAGATCAGGTCCACGCGCACGTGCTCATTGCGCTGGAACGTGTACGACGTGCCGAACATCACGGCGATGGCGAACATATACCACTGCAGTTCGAGTGGCCAGTTGTCACTGAGGTTGAAGCCATAGCGCAGCAGGGCGTTCCCCGCGCTGACCAGGCACGACAGCAGGATCATGATGTTTGCAACTCTGCCTGTGTGCTGGTTCAACCTGTCGATCTGTCGTGACAGACCAAGCAAGTAATACATGGGTTGTCTCCCCCGGTTTTTGCGGCGATTAGTGTATCTGTAACAAATTCTATCGGCGCTAGGGGGATGTACCTACCGGCGTCGCGTGCACATCACGGGCGCCAAAGAAAAACCGCCGGGGCTTGCGCCACGGCGGTTTCGGGGCTCTCCGAACCTTACGGAAAGCTTACTGCTTCACGTGCGTTTTCAGAGCGCGGCGCGGGCGGCCTGGATGGCGGCGCGCACCTGGGCGGGCGCGGTGCCGCCGATGTGATCGCGGGCGGCCACGGAGCCTTCCAGCGTCAGCACGGCGTGCACGTCGTCACCGATCAGGCTCGACTTGTCGCCCAGGCCGGAGACCTCGCGCAGCTCGGCCACGGTGAGGTCGGCCAGGTCGCAGCGGCGGTCGTCGCAGGCGCGCACGGCGTGGGCCACGGCCTCGTGGGCGTCACGGAACGGCAGGCCGCGCTTGACCAGATAGTCGGCCAGGTCGGTGGCCGTGGCGTAGCCCTGCAGCGCGGCGGCGCGCATGGCCTCCGGCTTCACGGTGATGCCCGGCACCATGTCGGCAAAGATGCGCAGCGTGTCCACCACGGTGTCCACCGTGTCGAACAGCGGTTCCTTGTCTTCCTGGTTGTCCTTGTTGTACGCGAGCGGCTGGCCCTTCATCAGCGTCAGCAGGCCGATCAGGTGGCCGTTCACGCGGCCGGTCTTGCCGCGGGCGAGTTCGGGCACGTCCGGGTTCTTCTTCTGCGGCATGATCGAGCTGCCCGTGCAGAAGCGGTCGGCGATGTCGATGAAGCCGACGCGCGGGCTCATCCACAGCACCAGTTCTTCGGAAAAACGCGAGACGTGCGTCATCACCAGCGCGGCGGCGGCACAGAATTCGATCGCGAAGTCGCGGTCGGAGACGGCGTCGAGCGAATTGCGGCAAACGCCGTCGAAACCAAGCTGGGACGCCACGAACTCACGATCGATCGGGTAGCTCGTGCCGGCCAGCGCGGCGGCGCCCAGCGGCAGCCGGTTGACGCGTTTTCGGCAATCGGCCATGCGCTCGGCGTCGCGCGTGAACATTTCCACATAGGCCAGCAGATGGTGGCCGAAGGTGACCGGCTGGGCCACCTGGAGGTGGGTGAAGCCGGGCAGGATGGTGTCGGCGTTCTGCTCGGCCAGGTCCAGCAGCGCGGCGCGCAGGGCGCCCAGCAGGCCGATGATGTTGTCGATCTCGCTGCGCAGCCACAGGCGGATGTCGGTGGCCACCTGGTCATTGCGCGAGCGGCCCGTGTGCAGGCGCTTGCCGGCGTCGCCGACCAGCGCGGTCAGGCGGGCCTCGATATTCAGGTGGACGTCCTCGAGGTCGAGCTTCCACTCGAACGCGCCGGACTCGATCTCGCCACGGATCTGCGTCATGCCACGCTCGATCTCGGCGCGGTCCGCCTCGGCGATGATGCCTTGCTTGGCCAGCATGGCCGCATGGGCCAGCGACCCCGCGATGTCGAACAGCGCCAGGCGCTTGTCGAAGAAGACCGATGCGGTGTAGCGCTTCACCAGGTCGGACATCGGTTCGGAGAAGCGGGCGGACCAGGCTTCGCCTTTCTTGGCAAGTTGGGAGGTCATGGGCGAGGGGACAGTTGTTGCGCGCACCGCGAACGGCGGCGGGCGCTGGCGAAATTCGGGAAAACCGCGATTATATCGCCCCCGGGGACGGATTCCGCGCCCGTTGGACGTTACCTCGCCTCAAGCCGGCTGGGCGACCACCCGGCCCTGGAACACCACCGGCCCAGACGGCCCGTCCGGGCTGGGCGAGCCGCCCGGCGGCTCGATGCTGATGGCGAGCGCCGGCACGCTGTGCGGCGCGCGCTTCACTTCCAGCCGCACCTCGTGGCGCCGGCCGATCACCCCCAGCGACTGCGGCTTGCCGCCTTCCGGCAGGGCCCAGAGCTGGAGCACCTGCTGGTCGGCCAGCTTCAGGTGATCCAGGCGGCGCACGGTGACCGTGCTGGCGGGGGCATCCCAGAGCACAACCACGGCGGGCCGAGCCTGATCATCGTTCAGGATCGCCACGGCGGACATCGTCGGCGCCTGCTCGCGCTGGTTCACCAGCCATTGCGACACCCCCACGGCCATCAGCGCCAGCAAGGCCAGCGCCGCCGAGGCCATGCGCAGCAGCACCGGGGCGTCCTGGAAGGCCTGCCACCAGTGGCGCGGGGGCGGCGGTTTCACCTTGAGCGGGGCGGCCTGCCAGCCCAGCCGTTGTTCGATGCCGCACCAGACCTTGTCGACTGGCTGGGCCGCCGGCTGCAACTCCGCCAGCCCGGTCAGGCGTGCCTGCCAGCGTTCGATGGCGGCGCGCACGGCGGTCTCCTCGTGCGCCAGCCGCTCCAGCCGGCGCCGCGCGCCGCCGCGCAGCACCCCCAGTGCATATTGGGCGGCCAGACGGTCGAGCAGGTCAGGATGGCCGGTGAGCCTCATGCCAGCCCCTCCAGACAGGTGCGCAGCCGCTCCAGCCCCCGCCGGATCCACGACTTGATGGTGCCGAGCGGCACCTGTAGCTGGGCCGCCAGTTCGGTGTGGCTCAGGTCGCGCAGATAGGCGAGGGCGATGGCCTGCCGCTGCGACGGTTCCAGCCGTTGCAGGCAGCGGGCCAGTGCCGCCGCGCGTTCGCTCGCCAGCGCGGCGTCGGCGGGGCCGGCGCGGTCGTCGGGCAACCAGGCTTCCAGGTCGTCATCGGGCTGTGCCGGCTGGCCACCCCGCGCGGCGGCCTGCCGGCGCAGGCAGTCCAGCGCCCGGTTGCGCACGATGGCGGCCATCCAGGTCATGGGGGCCGCCACGTGGGGGCGATAGTCGCCGGCGTGATGCCAGATGCTGACAAAACTCTCCTGCACGACGTCCTCCGCCCAATCCCGCCTATTAGTAATACGCAGCGCCAGGCCAAACAGTTTCGTCACGGTGAGGTCGTAGAGCGCGCGCAGCGCCGGGCGGTCGCCCAGGGCGATGTCCTGCAGCAGGCCCGCCAGCCGCGCGGCAGGGTCCGGCTGCGCCGCCGCTTCGGGAGGAGCAGGGTTTGCGTGGGCATCCGCGGAGGAGGGCAGGGAAGCAGGCACGGGGGCGGGGCTAGGGGCTCCGCCTGAGTATAGGAAGAATGGGCTGGAAAGGCTGGAAAGGCTGGAAAGGACGGAAAGCCGATGGACCGCATCGGCTGCATCCGTCTGGCGCGCTGCCGCGTATATGCGGACAGGTGCGCCAACCCGTGGCGCGCCTCCCCCCAAAAGGAACAGGAGACCGTCATGGCCACTCTGGAAGAACGTCCCGCCGCCGCATCGCGCATCGTCACCCTGCCGGATGCCCGCCGGCGCGGCCTGCTGAAGGCCCCCGGGCTGTTTGCGCTCGGCTCGCTCGCGGTGTTTTCGCTGGGCGAATCGATGCCGGCCTGGGCGCAGACCCAGTCGGGCAGCACCCGCGATGACATCAACATCCTCAATGTCGCGCTCGGGCTCGAATATCAGGCCATTGCGGCCTATCAGGTGGGCGCGGAAAGCGGCTTGCTGCAGAAGCCGGTCCTGGACACCGCCGTGAAGTTCCAGGGCCATCACAAGGCCCACGCGCAGGTGCTGGCGGGTACCGTCAGCAAACTGGGCGGCACGCCGGTGACGGCGAAGAAGCCGGGGGACTACAACTTTCCCGCCGAACAACTCAAGACGCAGGCCGATGTGCTGCGCTTCGCGGCCGGGCTGGAGAAGGGCGCCACGGCGGCCTACCTCGGCGTATTGCCGAATTTCCACAACCGCGAACTGACCCGGGCCGCCGGCAGCATCCTCGGGGATGAGGCGATGCACTGGGCCGTGCTGCTGTCGGCGCTCGGCGAAGACCCCGTGCCCGGGGCCTTCGTCGGCTAGATGCCGGTGTCGATCAGCCGCTGTTGCGCAGCCCGGCCGCCACGCCGTTGATGGTCAGGTGGATGCCGCGCCGCACGCGCACGTCGTCGCCGTCCTTGCCGGCCCGGTAGCGCTTGAGCAGCTCCACTTGCAAGTGGTTCAGCGGGTCCAGGTAGGCAAAGCGGTTCTTGATCGAGCGCGCCAGCAGCGGGTTGTCGGCCAGCCGCTCGTGGCGGCCGGTGATCAACGCGAGCATGTCGCTGGTCAGGTGCCACTCGGCGCTGATGCGCGCGAACACGCTCTTGCGCAGCGCGGCGTCCTCGCACAGTTGGGCGTAGCGCGACGCCACCGCAAGGTCGGTCTTGGCCAGCACCATGTCCATGTTCGAGAGCAGCGTTGAGAAGAACGGCCAGCTCTTCACCATGCGGCGCAGCGTGGCCACCGTGGCCTTGCGCGATTTCTCGTCCGGCGCCTCATCGACCAGCGCCTTGACCGCGCTGCCGAAGCCGAACCAGCCCGGCAGCAGCAGCCGGCACTGGCCCCAGGAGAAGCCCCACGGAATCGCGCGGAGATCCTCGATCTTGCGGTTCTTCTTGTCCATCAGCTTGCGCGAGGCCGGCCGCGAACCCAGGTTCAGGTCGGCGATCTCGGTGATCGGCGTGGTGGCGAAGAAGTAGTCCTTGAAGCCCGGGGTCTCGTAGACCAGGTCGCGATAGGCGGTGAAGGCGCGGTCGGACAGCTGCTGCATCACGCCCTCGAACGACTCCAGGTCCTTCGGCGCATTCTGCGTGGGCAGCAGCGAGGCCTCGAGCGTGGCCGCCACCACGGTTTCCAGGTTGCGCCGGCCGATTTCGGCATTGGCGAACTTGCTGTTGATGATCTCGCCCTGCTCGGTCAGCCGGATCTGGCCGTTCACGGTGCCGGGTGGCTGCGACAGGATGGCCTGATAGGTCGGGCCGCCCCCGCGCCCCACGGTGCCGCCCCGGCCATGGAACAGCCGCAGCTTCACGCGGCGCGCCTCGAACAGCTTCACCAGCGCCAGCTCGGCCTTGTACAGCTCCCAGTTCGACGTCAGGAAACCGCCGTCCTTGTTCGAATCCGAATAGCCGAGCATCACCTCCTGCTCCACGCCGTGATGGGCGATGACCGAGTCGAAGCCGGGCAGGTCCAGCAGCGACTGCATGATGCCGGCCGCGTTGCGCAAGTCCTCGATGGTTTCGAACAGCGGGATGACCATCAGCTCCATGCGCGCCGGATCGGTCTTGCTGCCGAGCGTGCCGCGCAGCATGCCGGACTCCTTCTGGAGCAGCATGACCTCGATCAGATCCGACAGCGTTTCGGTATGCGAAATGATGTAGTTGCGGGCCACGCGCTTGCCGTAGCGGGCGCGCAGGTCACGCGCCATGGCGAAGATCGCCAGCTCGCTGCGCGTCTGCTCGGAATATTCGTGCCACGGCATGGTCAGCAGCCGCGGCTGGCGCAGTTCGGCCAGCAGCAGTTCGCGCTTGCGGGCCTCGGGCAGCGCGGCGTAGTCGCGCTCCACGCCGGCGGCGGCGAACAGTTCGGCGATCACGGCCTCGTGGACGTCGGACACCTGGCGCATATCCACCGAGGCCAGGTGGAAGCCGAAGATGGCGATGGCGCGCTGGAGCGCGTCGATGCGCGCCTGGGCCAGCGCCACGCCATGGTGGGTGCGCAGGGAATCCATCACGACCTGCACATCGGCGGCGAAGGCCTCGGCATTGTCGTACGGGGCGACGTCCGCCACCGGGTGGCGCTGGGCCTCGTGGCCGGTCAGCTTCTGCGAGGTGGCGGCCAGCCGCGCGTACATGCCGATCAGCGCCCGGCGGTACGGTTCGTCGGATCGATGGTCGGAATGGTCCGGCGAGGCATCCGCCAGCGCGATCAGTTCCGGGCTGACATCCACCATCAGCGACGACATCGACAACTCCGCGCCCAGCGCGTGCAGTTCGTCGAGATACCACGCCATGATCAGTTGCGATTGCTCGCGCGCGGCGTGTTGGAGTGTCTCGGCGGTCACATTCGGATTGCCGTCGCGGTCGCCGCCAATCCACGACCCCATCTGCAGGAACGGGGCGAGCGGTGCCGGCGCGGTGCCGGCCTTGCCCTTCTTGCTGGTCGGGAAGACGGCGGCGATGTCTTCCTCCATCTCGGCCATCAGGCGCGGAATGCCGTGCAGGAAGGTGGTGCGGTAATAGGAGAGGGCGTTCTCGATCTCGTCCACCACCATCAGCCGGTTGTTGCGCAGCATGCGGGTCTGCCACAGCGTGGTCACGCGGGCGCGCAGTTGCGCCGTGTTGTGGTCGCGCTCGCGGGCGGTCATCGGCAGGTCGCGTTCGGCCAGCAGGCGGGCGATTTCGCGCTCGGCGTCGAGAATGCTCTTGCGCTGCACCTCGGTCGGGTGGGCGGTCAGCACCGGCACGATCAGCGCTTCGTCGAGGAACTTGCGCAGCTGCTTGCCGGTAACGCCGGCGGCGTCGATGGCTTCCAGCGCGCGGGCCAGGCTGCCCGGCTGCGGCGGCGAGCCGGCCAGTGCGTGCACGCGGCGACGGCGGTTGTGGTGCTGGTCCTCGGCGATATTGGCCAGGTGCGAGAAATAGCTGAAGGCGCGCACCACCTGATTGGTCTGGTCGCGCGACAGCCGCTTGAGCAGGCGGTCCAGCTCGGCACCGGCGGCGCGGTCGTTCTCGCGGCGGAAACGCACGGCGGTCTGGCGAATCGTCTCAACCAGATCGAACGCCGCCTCGCCTTCCTGTTCGCGCACGCAGTCGCCCAGCAGGCGGCCCAGGAAGCGGATGTCCTCGCGCAGCGGCAGGTCCTTGTCGGCGGTACGGCGCGCGGGGGAGGTCGCGGCGATGGCTGCATCGGCGACCGTCGCGCCATTGGTGGCCACCACGGCCAGCTTGGCACGGGCGGCGCGCTGCTTCGCGGGGGCGGAGGAAGTGCCTTCCGCTTCACGTGGCGCAGCGGTGGTCTTGGCGGACTTGCGGGCAGGGGTGGTACGGGTGCGGCCCGATGGGCGCGCGACGGGCTGGGTCATGCAGTCATCTCCTCTGTCTTTTATAAGGTGCCGGTCGCCTTGAAGGCGCCCTGGTCATGTCCGATACGCGGCGAAGCGATTTCGGGCGCATTCCGGGGCCTGAGGCCGCCGGGGTGCGTGCTAACATGCGCGCATGCAAGCACCTGCGTCTCCGTCTTCTTCGTCCGCTGCCGTATCCCGCAGCATGCCGCACAAGCTCGTGATCGCCTCGCGCGAAAGCCGGCTGGCGATGTGGCAGGCTGAACATGTACGTGCTGCGTTGCAACAATACTATCCCTCGTGCGATGTGTCCATTCTCGGCATGACGACAAGGGGTGATCAAATTCTCGACAAGTCCTTGTCCAAGGTAGGCGGCAAAGGGCTCTTCGTGAAAGAGCTGGAGGTGGCGATGGCCGAGGGCCGCGCCGACCTGGCCGTGCATTCGCTCAAGGATGTGCCGATGGAACTGCCCGCCGGCTTCACGCTCACCGCCGTGATGGAACGCGAAGACCCGCGCGATGCGCTGGTCTCGTCGCACTTCGCGTCGCTGGACGAGATGCCGCCCGGCACCGTGGTCGGCACGTCTAGCCTGCGCCGCGAAGCCGCGCTACGCACCCGCTACGCCCATCTGGTCATCAAGCCGCTGCGCGGCAACCTCGACACCCGTCTGCGCAAGCTGGACGCCGGTGAATTCGGCGCGATCATCCTGGCTGCGGCCGGGTTGAAGCGGCTGGGCCTGGGCGAGCGCATCCGCGCGCTGATCGAGCCAGAGGCCTCGCTGCCGGCGGCCGGGCAGGGCGCACTGGGTATCGAGATCCGTTCCGATCGACCCGAACTCGCCGCATGGCTGGCGCCGCTGAACCATACGCCGACGCTGCTGGCGGTGTCGGCCGAGCGCGCCGTGTCGCGCCGGCTGGGCGGTAGCTGCCAGGTGCCGCTGGGCGCCCATGCCCGCTGGCGTGGCGATGCCCTGCAACTCGACGCCTTCGTGGCCCTGCCAGACGGCAGCCGCGACATACGTGCGCATGCGGCCCGGGCGGTGGACACGCTGGAGGCGGCCGAGCAGCTCGGCGCATCGGTGGCCGGCGACCTGCTGGCGCGCGGTGCCGATGACGTGCTGGCGGCGCTTGCCGCGGCGGGTCCGACCTGAGGCGCGCGCGATGCCCCGCCCGACCGTCGTAGTTACGCGACCTGCCGGGCAGTCCCGGCAACTGACCGAGGCGCTCCAGTCCGCTGGACTGGACGTGCTCGGCTTCCCATTGCTCGCCATTGGCCCGCCCGCCGACGACGCCGCGCTGCGCGCAGCGCTGGCCCGGCTCGCCGACTATGCGCTGGTGGTCTTCGTCAGCCCCAATGCGGTCTCGTTCGCGCTCGATGCGCTGGCGAACGTGCAGAACGCGCCGGCGCTGCCGCAATGGCCGGCCCAGGTGCCGGTGGCGGTGGTCGGGCCGTCGAGCGTGGCGGCGCTGGCCGAACGCGGCATTGCCGCGCCTGTCTATCGCGTGGTGGCCCCGGCCGGGGCGCATGGCAACGCGGAAATCCACAATGAACCGGCGCGCTTCGATTCCGAGGCGCTCTGGTCCGAACTCGACACCTCGCCCGGCGCGTTCTCGAACCAGCGCGTGCTGATCGTACGGGGGAACGGCGGGCGCGACTGGCTCGGCGATCGCCTGCGCGATGCCGGCGCCACCGTCGACGCGGTGGAGGCATACAGCCGCACGCTGCCGGAGCCCACGTCCATGCAATGGCAGGCCGTGCGCGATAACCTGAAGCCGGGCGCGCCGCCCTGCGCGTGGCTGCTGACCAGTTCCGAAGCCGTGCGCAACCTCGACGCGCTGGCCCGGTTGCACCTGTCGCCGCAGGAACACGAGCGTCTGAAGCAGATGCAGTGCATTGCGCCGCATGCGAGAATTGCCGCGCAGGCGAACGCGCTGGGCTTCGCCCATGTGCTGCCCGCCGCGCCCGGCGACGCCGGCCTGCTGGCCGCCTGCACGCAGTGGGCCGATGCCCACGCGGGGCCGGCGGAGGCGCTGGTCCGCCCAGATTCATCCGACACCCCGGTGGTGGCCGTCGCTCCGACGCCAACCCCGCGCGCGCCGGTTCCAGATTCCCCGTCAACGAAGGTTGATCGCGTGACGCCAGACACTACGTCCTCCTCTTCTTCAGCCTCCGCAGCCGCTGCGGCATCGGCCCCGCCGCCGCATGTCGCGCCGCCTGCGGCTCCTGCCGCCAGTGCCCCCACCGCTGCGTTCGCACCGCGCCGCATGAACCCGTGGTGGATCGTCGCCGCCGTCATCGTGCTGGCCACCGCGGCCGGCTTCTGGTGGCTGCAACTGCGCGTGGAACATCTGACGCAGGAACTGGCGCGGCGCCAGCAGAACAACGACGCTCTGGTCCAGGAGACCCGGGTGCTGTCCCGCAACGCGCAGGAGACGGTCAAGGAACTCCAGGCCAAGGTCGGCGCGCTGGACGGCCAGGTGGTCGAGACCCGCGACAAGCAGGTGGCGCTCGAGCAGGTCTACCAGGACCTGATGCGCAACCGTGACGACTGGGAAATTGCCGAGATCCAGCAGTTGCTGACCAACGCCGGCCAGCAACTCCAGCTCAGCGGCAACGTGCAGGTGGCGCTGGCCGCGCTGCAAAGCGCCGACGCGCGGCTCGCGCGGGCCGACAAGCCGCAGTACAACCAGCTGCGCCGGGCCTTGGCGCGCGACATCGCCCGCATGAAAGCCGTGCCGGATACGGACCTGACCGGCGCCGCGATCAAGCTCGATGAGTCGATCAACCAGATCGACGTGCTGCCGCTGCTGTCTGGCGAACGCATGCTCGACCGCACGCCCGGCGAGAACGGCAAGCCCGCCAGCGGGGCGCAAGCATCACAAAATACCCAGCCGACGCCCGAATCCGGCAACGCCTTCGTGCGGCTCTGGCACTACGTGCTGGCCGAAATGGGGCAGGTGATCCGCATCCGCAAGGTGGACGACGCCAACGCGCTGCTGCTCTCCGGCGACCAGGGCTGGTTCCTGCGCGAGAACGTGAAGCTGCGCCTGCTCAACGCGCGGCTGGCGCTGCTGTCGCGCAACGAGCCGGTGTTCCGTAATGACCTCGCCGCCGCCCAGGCGCTGATTTCACGATATTTCGATACCCGCTCGCGCCGCGTGCAGGGCGTGCTGACCCTGCTCAAGCAGGCGCAGGCCAGCGCGGTCTCGGTCTCGCTGCCGACCATGGCCGAGAGCCTTGGCGCGCTGCGTGCCCTGAAGAAGGAGTAGCCATGCGACTTCTGTTCTGGGTAGCGGTCCTGTTCGCCGGCGCCGTCGGGCTGGCGCTGTTCACGCAGTTCAACCACAGCAACGTGGTGCTGTTCTACCCGCCGTACCGGGTGGAAATGTCCCTGAATCTCACGCTGGCGCTGCTATTGCTGCTGTTCTTCGGGGTGTGGACGATCCTGACCACGTTCCGGCACCTCTCCGAGATGCCGCGCCGCGCTGCCGCTTACCGCGAACGCAGCCGCATGAGCAAGGCGCAGGCCGCGCTACGCGAGTCGATCGAAAACCTGTTTGCCGGACGTTTCGCACGGGCCGAGCGCGCCGCGCGCGATGCCCAGGCGTGGCCGGAACAGGCGCAGACCGCAGCCCTGGTGGGCGCGCGGGCCGCGCACCGGATGCAGGAATCGGAACGCCGCGACGCCTGGATGGCGCAGGTCACGGACCCCGAGCGCGCTCAGGCGCGGTTGGTTTCCATGGCCGAACTGCTAGTCGATGCCCGTGACGCCGAGGGCGCGCTGGAAACCATCGCCCAGTTGCAGTCGCAGGGCGGGCGGCAGATCCACGTGCAACGGATTGCGCTGCGTGCGCACCAGCATCTGAAGAACTGGACCGAGGTATTGCGGCTGGCGCGCTCGCTGGAGAAGCGCAACGCGCTGCACCCGGTGCTGGCGCTGCGGCTCAAGCAGCTGGCGGTGGAGGCGATGCTCGACGAGCGTCGCCATGACGCGGAAGGGCTGTACCACTTCTGGCGCTCGCTGTCGCCCGATGAGCGGCACGCGGTGCGCATTGCCGAGCCGGCGGCGCGCTACTTCTCGGCGCTGGGCCGCCAGAACGAGGCGCGGCGCATTGTCGAGGAAGCGCTCCGGGTCAACTGGGACAGCCGCCTCGTGCAGCGCTATGCCGAATGCGCCGAGCCGGGCAAGGCGCTGCCCCAGATCCAGCAGGCCGAGAAATGGTTGGCCGAACATCCGGCCGATGCGGATTTGTACTACACGCTGGGCGTGCTGTGCCTGGGCGAGCAGCTCTGGGGCAAGGCCCAGTCGAACTTCGAGCGCGCGCTGAAGTACGCCAACCCGGAGTCGCAAGTCCGGCTCCGCGTGCGCACGCATCTGGCGCTGGCCCGTCTGTTCGAGGAAACGGAGCGCCCCGAGGATGCCCAACGGCATTATCGGGAAAGTGCGATGCTGGCGGCCTGAGCCGATGGCTCAGCTTTCCTCTTCCGCCAGCTTCGCCCGGGCGGCTGCCTTCGCCTTCGGCGTCTTCACCACCGCGTAGCGCGCCAGCGTCTCCTGCCGGGCTACGTCGTGCTGCACGATCGGCCTCGGATAATTCTCACCCAGTCGCACCCCGGCCTCGGCCAGCACGGCCTCCGGCGCCGTCCACGGCGCGTGGAGGTATTTGTCTGGCAGCCGGGCCAGTTCCGGCAGGTACTTGCGGATGAACTGACCGTTCGGGTCGAACTTTTCCGATTGCGTGACCGGGTTGAAGATGCGGAAGTAGGGCTGCGCATCGCAGCCTGTGGACGCCGCCCATTGCCAGCCGCCGTTGTTGGCCGCGAAGTCGAAATCGTTGAGCTGATCGGCGAAATACTGCTCGCCGCGCCGCCAGTCCACGCCCAGATCCTTGACCAGGAAGCTCGCCGTCACCATCCGCAGCCGGTTGTGCATATAGCCGCTCTGGCGGATCTGGCGCATCGCCGCATCCACCAGCGGATAGCCGGTGGACGCCTCGCACCATGCCTGGAAATAGCGCTCGCCGGTCTGCGGGGCGACCCAGCGCAGGCCGTCGTACTCGGGGTGGAACGACTTGCTTTCGGCCACGCGCGGGTGGTGATGCAGGATCATGAAGTAGAAGTCGCGCCAGATCAGTTCCGAGAGCCATACCGCCGCCCCGGCGCTGGCGGCGCCGCCGCGCAGCACGGTCTCGTGGGCGGCGCGGGCGAGGGTGCGGATCGAGATCGTACCGAAGCGCAGGTGCACGGACAGGTAGCTCGGCCCGCGCAGTGCCGGGAAGTCGCGGCGGTGGCCGTAGTCGCCGATCCGGTCCAGGAATTCGTCGAACAGCGCGTGGGCGCCGTCCGAGCCGGTGGGCATGGCGATCTCGGGCAGGTTGCTCGGCGCGAAGCCCAGGTCGGCCAGCGTGGGCAGGTCCCGGCGATAGGGGGCCGGTACCGGCGCCAGTGCGTGGCGGTACTTATCCACAGGATAGGGGCGCAGGTCGAATGACTGCACCGTGCGCAGCCACGCGTTCTTGTAGGGCGTGAACACGGCGAACGGGGCGCCCTGGCCGTTCAGGACCTCGTCGGCCTCGAAGATGACCTGGTCCTTGAAGGTGAACAGCACGCGGGAATCGGCGGCCAGCGCATCGCGCACGGCGGCATCGCGGGCGTTGGCGGCCGGTTCGTAGTCGTGGTTGGCGAAGACCGCCTCGGCCTCGAGGGCGGCTGCGAGTTGCGGGATCGCCTCGCGGGCCTTGGCATCGCGCACGATCAGGCCGCCGCCCCACTGGCTCAGGGCCGCGTGCAGCGGGGCCAGTGAGCGCAGGATGAAGTCGACGCGACGGTCGGCCTGGAGCCCCCGTTCCAGCAGGGGATCGAGGATCTCGCGGTCGAAGACGAACACGCACCATACCTGCCGGCAGTGCTTAAGGGCATAATGCAGCGCCGCGTGGTCGTCGGCGCGCAGGTCGCGCCGGAACCAGACCAGGCCGCGTTCGAACCGTTGTTCGATACGATACGGCGCGCGGCCGGCGGCATCCATCGATTGGGGCTGGGACGATCTTGGCATCGTCGTACCCTAACATATGGATACCCCGGCATCACATCCGCATTTCAGAGCATTCCCATGGCCATGACACTCGATCGAATTCTGCAATCCCAAGGCTTCGGCACGCGCCGTTATTGTGGCGACCTCGTGGCCGCCGGGCTCGTCGAGGTCAACGGCGAGCTATGCGAAGACCCCGGCGCACGCTTCGAGGTGGATGGCCTGCAGCTGACCGTGGACGGTGAGCCCTGGCTGGCCTGCACCAAGGCCTATTTGATGCTCCACAAGCCCGCCGGCTATGAGTGCTCGCAGCGGCCGCGACACCACGAGAGCGTCTACAACCTGCTGCCGGTACCGCTGCGTCAGCGGGAAGTACAGGCCGTGGGCCGGCTCGACCACGACACCACGGGCCTGCTGTTGCTGACGGACGACGGCCAGTTCATCCACGCCCAGACCTCGCCCAAGCGCAAGGTGCCGAAGTTCTACGAGGTAACCACGGCCGAGCCCGTGACCGAGGCGCAGGCCGAGGCACTGCGCACCGGCGTGAAACTCGACGACGAACCGGCCCCGATCGCCGCCGAAGGCTGCGAGATCACGGGCGAACGCAGTCTGCGGCTGACCCTGATCCAGGGCAAGTATCACCAGGTGAAACGCATGGTGGCCGCCGCCGGTAACCACGTGAGCGGCCTGCACCGGAGCGCCATCGGACGCCTGCAGCTCGATCCGGCGCTGGCGCCGGGCGAATGGCGCTGGCTCACGGCGGACGACCTCGC
Organism: Cupriavidus sp. OV096; assembly: GCF_900115455.1. Taxonomy (NCBI): domain Bacteria; kingdom Pseudomonadati; phylum Pseudomonadota; class Betaproteobacteria; order Burkholderiales; family Burkholderiaceae; genus Cupriavidus; species Cupriavidus sp. OV096. The sequence continues at coordinate 777,330 of NZ_FOWM01000001.1, read as the reverse complement.
CGCACTGAAGCCGGCCGACTGACGGGCCGCATCGACGAACCCTCCGGTGACGGATGCTGCGCAGGCCGGCAGAAAGTTTCGGGCCGACCGGCAGCGATTTGATAAAATGCAGCCATGGCGACGCCCGAAGCTCCAATCAATCTCACGAATCAGTTCCTGATTGCCATGCCCGGCATGGCCGACCCGACTTTTTCGGGTTCCGTGGTCTACCTTTGCGAGCACAACGAACGCGGCGCGCTCGGCCTGGTCATCAACCGGCCGATCGACATCGACATGGCCACGCTGTTCGACAAGATCGATCTCAAGCTCGAAATCCAGCCTGTGGCCCATCAGCCTGTCTACTTCGGCGGCCCGGTGCAGACCGAGCGCGGCTTCGTGCTGCACGATCCGGTCGGTGTCTATGTGTCGTCGCTGGCGGTGCCGGGCGGGCTCGAGATGACCACCTCCAAGGACGTGCTCGAAGCCGTGGCCAACGGCAGCGGGCCGCACCGGTTCCTGCTCACGCTGGGTTATGCCGGCTGGGGCGCCGGGCAGCTTGAGGAAGAACTGAGCCGCAACGGCTGGCTGACCGTCCAGGCCGATCCCGAGATTATTTTCAGCGTGCCGCCCGAAGAGCGGTTCGCCGCCGCAGTGCGCCTGCTGGGCATAGATTTCACGATGCTCTCGGGCGAGGCGGGGCATGCCTGATCAGGCGGGGCGCGCGACGCCCCCGGACGGCACCGTCCTCGCCTTCGACTATGGCGAGAAAAAAATCGGCGTGGCGCTCGGTAATTTCATCACCCGGCAGGCCCGCGCGCTGACCATTCTTCCCAATGTGACCGTGGAAGGCCGCTTCGAGGCCGTGAGCGCGCTGGTGCGCGACTGGACGCCGGTGCAGTTCGTGGTGGGCATGCCGGTCAACCCCGAAGCCGGCCCCGACGATGCCGAACAAGCCTCCATGCGACTTGCGCGCCGCTTTGGCAACCAGTTGAACGGCCGCTTCGACCTGCCAGTGGCCTTCGTGGACGAGCGCTACAGCTCCCGCGCCGCCGCCATGGCTGGGGCGAAGCGCGGCGCGCTGGACGCCGAGGCCGCCCGCATCATCCTGCAACAGTATTTCGACGAGCTTCCGCTATGACCCAGACCTCCACTCCCGACGCCGAGGCGCTCTACCACGCGCTGCGCGACCAGGCCCAGGCGCTGATGCCGGCGGCCGAGCGCGCCAACTGGTCCGTGGCCGGCATCTACTCCGGCGGCGCCTGGATTGCCGAGCGCCTGGCAGCGGACCTGAAGCTCGACAGCCATGGCGTGATCAACGTGGCCTTCCACCGCGACGACTACGCCAAGAAGGGCCTGCACAGCCAGGCCGAGCCGACCACGCTGCCGTTCGACGTGCAGGACCGCAACATCCTGCTGATTGACGACGTGCTGGCCACCGGCCGCACGATTCGGGCCGCCGTGAACGAATTGTTCGACTACGGCCGCCCGGGGCGTGTGGCGCTGGTGGTGCTGGCCGACCGCGGCGGGCGCAACCTGCCGATTGCCGCCGATTTTGCCGCGGCCACCATCGAACTGCCCCAAGACAAGACCCTGGTGCTGTCCCGCCAGGGCGAGGGTGCCGCCACGCGCTTCGCCTTCGCCACCGAAGCCCGTGCCTGACCGGCCCCGACCCGCACCTCCGCAAGCCACCCAGACCGACCCTGCCCGCGCCCGACCTGCCATGACCAAGATGTTCCGCAACCCGCAGCTGACCAAGAATGGCGAGCTGAAGCACCTGTTGTCGATCGAGGGGCTGTCGCGTGACATGATCACGCACATCCTCGACACCGCCAGCCAGTTCGTCTCGCTCTCCGACTCGGACCGCGACGTGAAGAAGGTGCCGCTGCTGCGCGGCAAGAGCGTGTTCAACCTGTTCTTCGAGAACTCCACGCGGACGCGCACCACGTTCGAGATTGCCGCCAAGCGGCTCTCCGCCGACGTGCTGAACCTGAACATCAACGCGTCTTCCACCAGCAAGGGCGAATCGCTTCTGGACACGATCAACAACCTCTCGGCGATGTCCGCCGACATGTTCGTCGTGCGCCACGCCAGTTCGGGCGCGCCGTACCTGATCGCCGAGCACGTGGCGCCGCACGTCCACGTGATCAACGCCGGCGACGGCCGCCACGCACACCCGACGCAGGGTTTGCTGGATATGTACACGATTCGTCACTTCAAGAAGGATTTCACCAACCTGACGGTGGCGATCATCGGCGACATCCTGCATTCGCGGGTGGCGCGCTCGGACATTCACGCGCTGACCACGCTCGGCGTGCCGGAAGTGCGCGCGATCGGGCCGCGCACGTTGCTGCCGTCCGGGCTGGAGCAGATGGGCGTTCGCGTCTTCCACAATATGGAAGAGGGCCTGAAGGGCGTGGACGTGGTGATCATGCTGCGCCTGCAGAACGAGCGGATGAGCGGCGCGCTGCTGCCGTCCGCGCAGGAATACTTCAAGGCGTACGGGCTGACGCCGGAGCGGCTGGCGCTGGCCAAGCCCGATGCCATCGTCATGCACCCGGGGCCGATGAACCGCGGCGTGGAGATCGACTCCGCCGTGGCCGATGGCTCGCAATCGGTGATCCTGAACCAGGTGACGTTCGGCATCGCCGTGCGCATGGCGGTGATGGGCATCGTCGCCGGCAACAATGATTGAGTCAGGCTCCCCCGAACAACCGAACGCCAAGCGACAGAACATGAAGATTCACATCCAGGGTGGCCGCCTGATCGACCCGGCCGCGAACCTCGACGCCGAGCAAGACCTGTTTATCGCCGCCGGCAAGGTCGTCGGCGTGGGCCGCGCACCGGCCGATTTCAACGCCAACAAGACCATCGACGCCCGCGGGCTGATCGTCTGTCCGGGGCTGGTGGACCTCTCCGCGCGGCTGCGCGAGCCCGGCTACGAGTACAAGGCGACGCTGGAATCCGAAGTGGCCGCCGCCACCGCCGGCGGCGTGACCAGCCTGGTCTGCCCGCCCGACACCGATCCGGTGCTGGACGAGCCGGGCCTCGTAGAAATGCTGAAGTTCCGCGCCCGCACGCTCAACCAGACCCACGTCTACCCGCTGGGCGCGCTGACGCTGGGCCTCAAGGGCGAGATCCTGACCGAGATGGGCCAGTTGACCGAGGCCGGCTGCGTTGGCTTCAGCCAGGCCGAGATGCCGATCCGCAATACCCAGGTGCTGCTGCGCGCGATGCAGTACGCGCAGACCTTCGGCTACACGGTGTGGCTGCGTCCCGAGGACCCGTTCCTCGGCGGCGGGGTGGCGGCGAGTGGCGCGGTGGCGTCGCGGCTGGGCCTCTCGGGCGTGTCGGTGATCGCCGAAACCGTGCGCCTGCATACGATCTTCGAACTGATGCGCACCACGGGCGCGCGCGTGCACCTGTGCCGGCTGTCGTCGGCGGCCGGGCTGGAGCTGGTGCGGCAGGCGCGCAAGGAAGGGCTGAGGGTGTCGTGCGACGTGAACATGCACCATGTGGCGCTGACGGACGTGGACATCGGCTTCTTCAATAGCCAGATGCGCTTCTCGCCGCCGCTGCGCAGTGCGCGGGACCGGGATGCCATCATCGCCGCCCTGGCCGATGGCACCATCGACGCGCTGTGCTCGGACCATACCCCAGTGGACGACGACGAGAAGCTGCTGCCATTCGACGAGGCCTCGCCCGGCGCCACCGGCCTGGAATTGCTGCTGCCGCTGACGCTGCGCTGGGCCAACGAGCACAAGGTGCCGCTGGTGAAGGCGCTGGCGCGCATCACCAGTGAGCCGGCCCGCGTGATCGGCCTTGGTGCTGGCACGCTGGCCACCGGCAGCGCGGCAGACGTCTGCGTGTTCGACCCGAAACAGGTGTGGAAGGTGGAGCGTAGCGCGCTGAAGAGCCAGGGCAAGAACTCGCCGTGGCTCGGCTACGAGATGGAAGGGCGCGTGCGCATGACGCTGGTCGGTGGCCAGATCGTGCACGAAGCGCGCTGATCAGCACGGATCTTAGTCGATCAATATCATCCGAGAGCCCTTACGATGATCTGGTTACGCAAGACGCGCCTCATCCTGCTGATGCTGCGCGGCATGCTGATCTGCGCCACGGTGTTCCCGTGGGCGAGTGTGGCGATGCGCGAGCGGCTGATCCGCAACTGGTCGCGCAAGCTGCTGAAGCTGTGTGGCGTGGAAGTGGAGGTGCAGGGTTTGGCGCCCGGCCAGCCCGCGCCGCGTGGCGCGATGATGGTTGCGAATCACATCTCCTGGCTCGACATCTATGTGATCCATAGCTGGCATCCCGCACGCTTCGTGGCGAAGTCCGAGATCCGTAGCTGGCCACTCGTCGGCTGGCTATGCGAGAAGACCGGCACGATCTTCATCGAGCGTGGACGCAAAAGGGACGCGCACCGGGTGCTCCATCACATTACCGAGGTGATGCGCGACGGTGACTTGGTGTGCGTGTTCCCGGAGGGGACGACGACGGATGGGACGGAGGTGCTGCCGTTCCATGCCAATCTGATGCAGGCCCCAGTGGCGGGCGGGCTGCCGGTGCAACCGGTGGGGCTGCGGTATCTGGACGCAGCCACCGGCGAACCGACTGCGGCGCCGGCCTATATCGGCGATTTGTCGCTGCTGGACTCGCTCGACATGATATTGCGGTCGCCGCCGATCAAGGCGCGGCTGACGCTTGGGCCGCAGCTGATGGCGCAGTCGGCCAGCCGGCGGGAGTTGGCGGAGTCGGCGCGGGAAGTGGTTGTTCACTTGAGCATGGGAAACCCCAGCGCGGCAGCAGATTTTGCGCTTCAAATGCGCCCGACTGCGGCTGGTGTTCTCGCTGAAGAATCGAGCGCGAGCCCCGCAGTAATGAAATAGGCTCCATTCGTACTTTATCGACCCACAAATCCAAGGCATTCTCCCTTCTATCGTGCGGGCTTTATTCGCATGCACTCGTCTCCTTCCTTTGCTTAAGTCGCCTTGACTTTCAAGAAGCCCGCCTTCAGTGCAGCTACTCCAAGTTGAACTAGATCAACTCTGATCGACATGCCGTAGGGTAGATTCTGTCTGCGGTAGTTGTGAAGTAATAACACTTCGCGGTTAAATCTAGTTAAAGGATTAAACATGAAGGTTGAATTCTTCAAGAAAGCGACTTGTTTTGTTGGTGCATGTGTTGTCGCTTCCAGCGCTTTTGCGGGATCGAGCAGCGGAAAAATCACGTATATAAATGTCCGGGACGATGGGCTGGTGTACTTCGCCTTGAGTGGCGCTCCGACTAATCGTCCTGGCTGCGCCTCTGCTTCCACTTATTTCATGATCAAGGACGAGAAATCCAATATTGGGAAGCAACAGTTAGCGTTGCTGTTGACTGCCGTTGGTACGGATAAGGCAGTAAGCGTCGAAGGAACGGGGCAATGTTCCAGGTATGTCGACGGCGAGGACGTGCGCTTCGTATTGCTCCATAACAGCTAGTGCAAGGTAGAGTCGTCCTGCACTCAGTAGTGTCCATGGGTGTCATGCCCTACCGGAGTTTTCAGTATGCGCGTCCTTCCAAAGATATTATTGGCGTTGTCGTGCTTGATTTCAATGTTCGACGCCAGGGCTGGGGTCTACGCCACCAGTCTTGAGGTGACAAAGCCATCGACGGTCAAGCCAGGGCAGCAATTTCAGATTGCTGCAAAGCTTTCGGGGCTGTTTTTTGTGAAATGGATATACCCATCTGCCTCTGGCCAGGGTGCCTATATATTGCTTTATCAGGGGAACAAGGAAATTGGCCGATATCGGATCAGTCAATACAATACCGCTGTGACAAGATCGGTAACTGCCGTGGGACCATCGGGTTGGAATGATTTGATTGGCCTCGGCTCAGAGACTATCGCTCGTTTCAACGTTACAGCCCCAAGCAAGGCTCAGACGCTTGAATATTCAGTTGTGTATACGGGGGAGAAGTGGAGCAATAGCGCGAACTCCGGCGTCTTGAAAGTGAAGGCGGGTTACCCCAATCTTGTGCCCGCAATCACCCCGCTCTTACTTGGCGATTGAGTCGTAGGCACTGACCACGAAGTGGGTCTCCGATCAGCCCCCCGCAAGAGCGGGGGCTGATCTTTTTAAGCGAGTGGATCAGAATACTGCGGGCAATCGACTTGGACGATGGTCCGGTCCGCTGGATCGGATGCGAGCCGGGCAGCGGTCAGCTTGCCTCCCCAGACACAGCCGGTATCGAGCGCCATGAGGTTGGGCCGCTTGACCAGTCCGAGCGTGGACCAGTGACCGCAGACGACGGTGACATCGGCGGTACGGCGGCCGGGCACATCGAACCAGGGCATGACGCCGTTTGGCGCGCCGCCTGGGCTTTCCTTGGTTTTGAGATCCATGACCCCGTCCGCGGAGCAGAAGCGGAGGCGGGTGAGGGCGTTCACGACCACGCGGTGGCGGTGGATGCCGGTCAGGTCGTCTCGCCAGCGGTCTGCGGCGTTGCCGAAGACGTTGCCGAGAAAGTCTTGCCAGTTGGGGCCCCGCAACTCCGCTTCCACTTCGCCCGCCAGATCGACTACCTGCGACGCGGTCCATTGCGGCAGGACGCCGGCGTGGACGATCAGAAAGTCGCTCTCCAGGATCGCCAACGGCTGATGACGCAACCATGTGATCAGAGAATCACAATCCGGAGCGGCCAATATGTCATCCAGGGTGTCTGACTTGCTATTCTTGCGCGCCCCGGCGGCGACGGCCAGCAGATGGATGTCGTGGTTGCCCAGTACCGTCCCGGCGCGCGGGGCCATGTCCTTGACCATGCGAAGGGTTTGGAGCGAAGCCGGGCCCCGGTTGATCAGATCGCCGACGAAGCGAAGCGGGGCGGTGGACGGAATTTGGGCCAACAGAGAGGTCAAGGACGGCGCGCAGCCCTGAAGGTCGCCGATGGCGAATGTGGTGTCTGAGGGTGCTGGATTAACAGGCATCGAAAATTTGCCACAAATGGGAGGATCGGGCGCAAAGTGCCAGAATAAGCATTCTTGTGTCGAGCCATAATCGATTTGGTCGAACGTTACAAGACGCTACAAAAAGTTGGGTATCACACCAAGGATACAGGTCAGGGTCAGATAGAATAGCGCCACTTCCGAGAGGACTAAAAAAAGACCGCTATCCCCCACCGGATCTGGCGGACAACCGACTGTGTCGGGAACTCGAAACATATCGAATGGGTAAGGGAGCACAGGTTTGTCGCATATTCTTGTCACCGGCGGTGCTGGGTTCATCGGGGCCAATTTTGTGCTCGACTGGCTTGCACAGCCGGACGCGGACAGCGTCGTCAACGTCGACAAGCTGACGTATGCCGGGAACCTCAAGACGCTCGCATCGTTGAAGGATGACAGCCGCCACGTCTTCTCGCAGACCGATATTTGCGACAGGGCGGCCCTGGACCGTTTGCTGACCCAATACAAGCCGCGGGCCGTGGTGCATTTCGCGGCGGAATCCCATGTCGACCGGTCCATTCACGGCCCGGGCGAGTTTATTCGGACCAATATCGTCGGTACCTTCACGTTGCTGGAAGCTGTGCGCGGCTACTGGAGCGGCCTGGACGATGCGGCAAAGGCCGCCTTCCGATTCCTGCACATCTCCACCGACGAGGTATTCGGCTCCCTCGGCCCAGCGGATCCGCAGTTCTCGGAGACCACGGCCTATGCGCCGAACAGCCCGTACTCTGCGTCGAAGGCCGCGTCGGACCATCTGGTGCGCGCCTACCATCATACCTACGGCCTGCCGGTCCTGACGACGAACTGCTCCAACAACTACGGCCCGTATCACTTCCCCGAGAAGCTGATCCCGCTGATGATCACCAACGCGCTCACAGGCAAGGCGCTGCCGGTCTACGGTGATGGCCAGAACGTGCGCGACTGGCTGTACGTGCGCGACCATTGCAGCGCCATTCGCGAAGTCCTAGCGCGTGGCCGAGTGTGTGAGACCTATAACGTTGGCGGCTGGAACGAGAAGACCAATCTCGATGTCGTGCATACGCTGTGCGACCTGCTAGACGAGTTCAAGCCAAAGGCTTCGGGGTCGTATCGCGACCAGATAGCTTTCGTGAAGGACCGCCCCGGTCACGATCGGCGCTATGCCATTGACGCGCGCAAGCTCGAGCGCGAACTCGGCTGGAAGCCGGTCGAGACCTTCGAGACGGGGCTGCGCAAGACGGTTCAGTGGTATCTCGATAATCAGGCGTGGGTGCAGGACGTGATGTCGGGCGAATACCGGAATTGGGTGGCGAAGCAATATGCAGCGTAAGCCCGGCGGTATCCCCACGATTCTTGTAACAGGAAGCAACGGCCAAGTCGGTTTTGAATTGCGACGTAGCCTGGCGCCACTGGGCAACGTCATGGCCTTGGATCGGGCGGGGTGCGATCTGTCGAATCCCGATGCGATTCGCGACGTGGTTCGCCGTGTGCGCCCCGACGTGATCGTGAATGCGGCTGCCTACACGGCTGTGGACAAGGCTGAAAGCGAAACGGCGCAGGCGTTCGCCATCAACGGCACGGCGCCGTGCGTGCTGGCGGAAGAAGCCCGTGCGTTGGGTAGCCTGCTCGTGCATTACTCCACGGACTATGTGTTCGCTGGCATCGGCAACGCACCCTATACCGAAGCCGATGCCGTCGGTCCGCTGTCCGTCTATGGCAAGAGCAAGCTCGCGGGCGAGCAGGCGATCGAAGCCGCAGGGGCCGTTGCTATCGTGCTGCGTACATGCTGGGTAGCAGGCGCGCATGGCGGCAACTTCGCCAAGACGATGCTCAAGCTCGGGCGCGAACGCGACAGCCTGCGCGTGGTGGCCGATCAGTATGGCGCGCCGACCACGGCGGCGCTGATTGCCGACGTGACCGCCCACATTGTCGATCGGGCCTGGCTGCATGGTGACCGCACAGCGTTTCCCGCCGGCGTTTATCACCTCGCGGCATCCGGGGAAACATCCTGGCATGGCTACGCGGCGGAAGTGCTGCGTTATGCGAAGAGCAAGGGCGTAGCGCTGAAGGTGGACCCGGATACCATTGGGGCGATCCCTGCATCGGCCTATCCGCTGCCCGCCCCGCGGCCGGCCAATTCGCGATTGGATACGCGCAAGCTCCGCGATACTTTTGACCTCAATCTTCCGGAATGGCAGCAAGGCGTACGGCACTTGCTGGACCAGATTCTCTCCTGATACCGCACATGCATAAAGGCATCATCCTGGCCGGCGGCTCCGGTACCCGGCTTTATCCGATTACCCGTTCGGTGTCGAAACAGCTACTGCCTGTTTACGACAAGCCGATGATCTACTATCCGCTGTCCACGCTCATGCTGGCGGGGATTCGTGACATTCTCGTCATCTCCACGCCGGAAGATACGCCCCGATTTGCGGAGATGCTTGGCGACGGCAGCAGTTGGGGTATCAACTTGTCCTATGCGGTGCAGCCATCGCCGGATGGCCTGGCACAGGCATTCATTATTGGCCGCGACTTTGTCGGCAATGATCCGTCCGCCCTGATTCTTGGGGACAATATTTTCTTCGGTCACGATCTCGCTCGCCAATTGCAAAACGCGGCAACGCAGGAGAGCGGCGCCACTGTTTTCGCCTATCACGTGCATGATCCGGAGCGGTATGGTGTCATCGAATTCGATGAGCATTTTCGCGCCGTGTCGCTCGAGGAAAAGCCGAATACGCCGCGTTCGAACTACGCGGTGACCGGGCTCTATTTCTACGACAACCAGGTTTGCGACATTGCCGCGGATATCAAGCCGTCGGCGCGTGGTGAACTGGAAATTACGGACGTGAACAAGCACTATCTGGCAAATGGCGAGCTCAACGTCGAGATCATGGGGCGGGGGTATGCCTGGCTCGACACTGGCACCCATGATTCACTTCTGGAGGCAGCAAGCTTTATCGCGACGCTGCAGAAGCGCCAGGGTCTGATGGTGGCCTGTCCCGAAGAGATTGCGTATCGCAGCAAATGGATCAATGCCGAGCAGGTGGAAGCGCTGGCCAGACCGCTGTCCAAGAACGGTTATGGGCAATACTTGCGCCAGATTGTTTCGGAGGCCATCAAGTGAGCCTGAACGTGATCCCGACAAGCCTGCCTGAAGTTCTCATCCTCGAACCCCGGGTGTTTGGCGACAGTCGTGGCTTCTTCTTCGAATCGTTCAATCAGAAGGCATTCGAAGCGGCGACGGAGTACCAGGGAACGTTTGTTCAGGACAACCATTCCCGATCGGCGCGCAATGTGCTGCGTGGATTGCACTATCAGATCCAGCACGCGCAGGGAAAGCTGATTCGTGTGGTATCCGGCGAGGTATTCGATGTCGCGGTGGATATGCGCCGAAGCTCGCCAAATTTCGGAAAGTGGGTCGGCGTGACCCTGTCGGCGGAAAATAAGCGCCAGCTTTGGGTTCCTGCGGGGTTTGCGCATGGCTTCGTCGTGACGTCGGATGAAGCAGAGTTCCTGTACAAAGTTACGGACTATTGGCATCCGAAGTATGAACGAAGCCTGATCTGGAACGATCCGGATGTCGGCATTGAATGGCCAATCGAAGGCAATCCCATACTTGCCGCAAAGGACGCCGAAGGCAAGCGCCTAGTGGAGGCTGATCTGTTCGAGTAATGCATCGCTGTGATTGCTGTGCGAGGCCAGGGCGGGATGATCATCGCGCCAGTAAAACGATGACATTGGCCCGGCAGTAATCAATCGCAACAGCCAACAGTGGTGATATAACGCTTCCTATATGCTGACACTTTCGATTGCTTTTGTTCTCTCGTTTCTCTTTACGCTGTTGGTGATACGCTATTCGAGCGTTCACGCTCACATCACGGCGGACTGGGATTTGAGCGGAGTCCAGAAATTTCATGCTCGTCCGGTGCCACGGGTGGGCGGACTGGGCATCGCTCTCGCGCTAGTTGGGGTGAGTATTGCGTTGTTCTTTCTTCGCGACTCGAAGGCGCTCGGCTTCCCCTATCTCTTGTTGCTCTGCAGTGCCACGCCGGCATTCGCGGCCGGCTTTATCGAGGATCTGACCAAGCGCGTGAGCCCTCGTGAGAGACTCATCGCGACGATGATTTCGGCAGTCCTCGCGGCGTATCTGCTCGATGCGCGCATCGTACGCATCGATGTCCATTATCTCGACATGGCACTCGCACTGCCGCTGCTGTCCGGTCTTATTACGGTATTTGCAGTGGCGGGCGTTGCCAACGCCATCAACATCATCGACGGATTCAACGGTCTCGCTTCGATGGTGGCGATGCTGATGTTTGTCTCACTGGCCTATGTGTCCTTCCAGGTAAGCGACCCGCTCATCATCACGGTGGCTTTTGCCATGGTCGGGGCCATCCTTGGATTCTTCATCTGGAATTTTCCGGCCGGGCATATTTTCCTCGGCGATGGCGGCGCCTATCTCATCGGTTTTGTACTGGCGGAATGCGGGATACTCCTGGTCATGCGCAACCCGCAGGTGTCTGCCTGGTATCCCGTCCTGATGCTGATCTATCCGATCTTCGAGACCTTGTTCTCGATCTATCGTCGTCGGGTCCTCAAAGGAGTGCCCGCTGGATACCCAGACGGCGTTCACCTTCATACGCTGATCTATCAGCGCCTGATGCGATGGGCCGTGGGTAGCAAGGACGAGCGAAACATGCTGCGCAGGAATTCGATGACCTCGCCCTATCTTTGGCTGCTGAGCCTGATGGCGGTGCTGCCGGCCACGCTGTTCTGGAATAACCGGATTGTTTTGCTGATATTCATCGGCCTGTTCATTATTCTGTACGTCTGGCTGTACTGGCGGATCGTCCGATTCCAGTCGCCGCGATGGATGATTATTAAGAGATAGCTTATGGAAATGAAATCTGTCCCTGCACCGAAAAGCGAGGAGGAGGGTATCGTTATCACGTTCGAGGATGTCGTGCGCTTTCTCAAGCGTCATGCCGTGAAGATCCTTGTGCTGAGCATGGCGGGGCTGGTCATCGGTGTTGGCACGACGTTCCTGGTTTCCCGCCAATGGGAGGCAAAGGGCGTCCTGCAGATTGGTCAGGTTTCGAACGAGGGGGGGAATGCACCGCTTGTCACGCAAATCGAACCGACTTTGCGCGCGCTCGAGCGCCTCAGGATCCCGCAGTTTACGGAGGAAGTACTGAAGAGGCTTGGTTTTTCGGTTGGACTCGAAGAGCCCGCTGCCGCCGTGCTGATACGACGTTCCTTGAAGTCCACGATGCTGGTCGGTACCGATCTGATTCAGTTCAGCGTGCGGGGCTATTCGCCGGAGGAGGCGAGGCGTGCGGCGGAGGGCATCAGCACAGAGATGATGCGCATCCATGCCGATCTTATGCGCCCGTCGCTGAGCCGATTGAATGCAGATTTGGCAGAGGTCAAGCAGGGTATTGCCAGGGAGGACAAGCGCCGGGAAATGCTGAATGAGCTCGTGCAAAACCGTGGCAACGCCAGTGTTGCGGCGAAATTCTCGGAAAATGTCCTGCTTAGCGAGATGGTCAGTGAAAATGAAAAGGGCCTGCGAACGCTACGCCTTCGCCAGAACTCGCTTGGCGAGCTGATGAGCAAGGAGCGTACTTACAATACCCATTTGCTAGGGCCGGTCGAAACCAGCCGACGGGCTGTCTTTCCGAGCAAAATGCTCTTCGGTCTCGCGGGCCTAGTGGTCGGTCTGGTGATCAGTCTTCTGATTGGTATGGGAATTGACGCACGCCGCCGTCTGACCCAGGCGTGAGGCCATCCCTGGCGCGCTCAGTCGCGCCGGTAAAGACACACCAGTACGTCGCTGGGAAAAAGTCGGGTCAGTGGGAGAAGCATCATGGTTCCCAGGTACTGAATCCATACGCTGATTGGGCTCGCCGTATTATCGAACCGCATCCGTGCCAGCATTCCCTTGGCCCTGACCGAGGGAAGCTCGGTGCTCTTTGCCAGGCTGAATCCATGGCGCGAGACGACGTTGGTCAGATTCGTCTCATTAAAGAAGTGGACATGCGGCGACGGGAATCCCTTCTGCCACAGCCGCTCAAAGGGTCCTATCCATCCCGCGCGGGCAAACACCTTTGACAACCGATAGAAGAGGCCCTTGCTGCTCGGAAGATTTAGGACAAGCAGGCCGCCTGGCGCAAGACGCTGGCGACAGACTGCCGCGATCGAGTGGACATCTAGAATGTGTTCGAACACGTCGTTGAACACGATTACGTCGAACTGTTCGTGAGGCTGTAGCGCGTCGGGAAAATAGCCCTCGCGGACGGGCAGCCCTCTGGCCGTTGTCGCAGCAAATACCTTCGCGTCGGGCTCCAGGCCGAGCACCGAATAGCGGGATGCTCCTGCGGCTTCCAGGAACCATCCGTGGGCACAGCCAACATCGAGCAATCGGCGCGATTCAGACACCGAATTCGCCTTGATCAGCGTGAGAACATCCTTGAAATTTTCCAGCCGGATTTCCCGCAATCCTACCTCGCGATCCCTTTCATCGATGGAATGTTGCGTCGCCTCGTCGTTGATCCTCGGCTGGAGATCGCCGGATTCATAACGGCATTTGGGGCAGATCCGATGCCAGGATAAGATCCCAGCTTCGGTTTTGTGGCCACACGCCGGGCACGCGCTATCGCGAGTTTGGGAAGGCATTGCATCAACAGTCATGAAAGATCGCGGAATTCATTTGCAGTCACGGAAGCAGGTTAGGCATGCGCCGACGATCTGCGGTCGCGCCAGGCTGCGGCCAGGAAAACGATAATCGATAGATTGGTGGCGATGATGCACCAGTACGCGTAACGAAAATCGACGGACGGTACGGCCGCCAGCAAACTGGCATAACAGCCCAGCGCGGAAAGGTTCAAGGCAAATACCTGAGTCCTTTCAATAGAAGGCCGCATGCGGGCACACAGTACCAGCATGACTGCAGCAAGGATTAGCCACAGGTAGGGCTTGAAGAATTCGCTCAGCACACCGTTCTGGCTCACGGTGACGTACGCTTCCAGCCGTTGGGCACTGTCTGGCCGTGCCAGCGCGATACCCAGGTCATTTTCCATGATTCCTGGCTGCCATACGTAAGCCGGTGCGAGTTGAGGAGACCGAATGAAATACAGGAAGGCATCCCACCGAATCTTCGCGGAGAGTATCGGATGTGCGAGTACGGTCTCTTTCCACAGATTGTGCGTGGTCTCATACGGGACTTCCGTCACCAGACTCCCGCCAGGGTCGTAGCCTCGGCTGATAAAGCACAAGGCTCGTTCGTACAGAATGCGAGGCTGGGTGCAGGCCATCAGGTCGTCATGCTTGACCCACGGCAGCAGGTTCTGCCCCGTCTGGGCGGAGATCATCGCAATTTCGTCGCCCATCAAGAATGTCTCCAGATGCCGCCGCTCAGCTTTCAGCAAGCCGTAGCTGACCAGAGAACCGATGAGCCAGAACGCAGCCGACACTACAACGGCGATGACGGCCGCATAAATGATCTTTCGCCTGCGGAGATAACCCAGCGAGGCAACAAAGATAAGAGGGGCGGTAGCAAGAATGGCGTTGTGCCTCACAGCAAACGCGTAAAACAGGAAAGGCAGGCTTAGCAGCGCCAGCCGGGTGTTGCGGCGAAGGTTGAACAGCAGACCCGTGGCCACCAGCAGCGAAAATGCCATGCCGACGTCTTTCCACAGCACGCCGGCGAAATTCAGAATCCACGGCAAAAAGAAGATGGCGGGAATCAAAATCTTCCAGCGGGGGCTGGGCATGTCCATTTGCCAGACGAGGATGCCGAGCACAAGCAACATCAAATGCAGTACCAGCAGGCTCTCCGGCCCATGTATCAGGGACAGGCTCAGATGCCACACGTAGGACATGATGGCCGGATGGTTGTCCGCGTAGCTTTGCGCCAGGGCACTGCGATACTGGCTGACGGAGTCGTTGGACATGAATCCTGGCGCGAATGCGGTCCAGATCGTCACTATCAGGAGCGCGGTAGTGACGATCGACAATGCCGTGTACTTCTTGCTCATGTCGGTGCGGTAGTTCAGGTTGGTGTCCGTTGAAAAGGGCGTCATGCGCTGGTTGTCAGTATCACGCCGATTAGAATGAAGACGACGCCGAACAGGTACTGCGGCTGAAATCGCTCACCGAAGAGAAAATACGTGCCGAGCGGCACAAACACGAAGGCCAGGGCCATGAAGGGGTAGACCTTACCCAGAGAAATGCGTTGAAGCACCCACACCCAGACGATCGAGGTCACGCCATAAAGGCACATCGCTGCGAACAGAACGGCAAGGGGCTTGAGCGAGAAAAGGCTGCCGGTTTCCTGGGAAGCGCTCGCGCTCATCTTGAACAGTATCTGCCCAAACGTCATGCCGAGCGTGCAGACGAGTGCGACTGCATAGGTGAGGATCATTGGTCCCTTCCAGTTGAGTTTTCAATCACGCCGCGCCGGATTCGACGTCGATGGAGTGGCCGCCGGGGAACAGACGCGATGTCATAAGCCAGAAACGCCAGAACAAACTGTAGGCCGACAATCACGGGCAACCCGGCAAGCATGACGGTACCGGCGGAAGCTGGCGCGTGAGCCTGGAACGACCGCATCCATTCGATTCCGCCGAATATGAAGCCGAATGCAAGCATCGCCACCCCGAGAGGGAGTTCCAGGGAAGCAATCGAAAGATCGCGCAGATAGTAGTTGTAAAAGACCCGCTTTACGAAGTTTCGCGCATGCTTCACAAGGAATTCGCCAACCACTTTGCCGATCTTCAGATTGCTGACTTCGTCGCCATACTTCGCGTCCATCGGGATATCGAGTACCACCGCGCGAAGCGTATTCAGTCGGAAGAGCATGTCCGATTCGAAGAAGTAACGATGGCTGATCTTCCTCATTGGCAGATGGCGAGCCACTTCGCTGTGAATTGCTGTATAGCCGTTCGTGGGATCGAACAGATCCCAATAGCCGGACGACAGCTTGCTCATGAACGAGAGCGTGGCGTTCCCGATCAGGCGCGCTTTCGGCATCTGCTCCAGGCTGTCGAGGTTGAAGAAGCGGTTTCCCTTCGTGTAATCCGCCTCGCCCGCCAGGATAGGCTCAACAAAGTTGGTGATATATCGGGGATCCATTTGCCCGTCACCGTCAACCTTGACCATGACATCCACGCCGTCCTGAATACCCGCTTGATAGCCGGCCATGACGGCGCCGCCCACTCCGAGATTCTTCGGCAGCCGAATCACCTGTACGCGGGAGTCCTTACATTCGCTGGTGACAAATGCACCGGAGTTGTCGGGGCAGCAGTCGTCTATGACGTAGATGTGCGTCACCAGATCACCGATATTCTCGATGACGCTCATGATCTGGCTGCGTACCTTGTAGGCCGGTATCACAACCGCGATCCTGGGGAAATGGTTGCTAGTCATATCAGATCGGCCTGGAGGGCGGGTTCAATGGCGTGCCTGCAGCAAACCGGCCACAACGTCGTCATACTGGCCGAGAATACGACGCCACAGGAACTGATCCACGCAGCGCTGTTTGGCAGCGGCAATCATCGACGCACGGACTTCCGGACTGGGTGGATTATCGAGGTGGACGGCGAGGTCTTCTGCGCCCCTGAAGAACAGCCCCGAACCATCACCACCCATTACCCACCGATTGAATGGGTTGTCGTGAGCGACCAGCAACGCCCCTGCAGCCATGGCTTCGATCAGGGAAGGATTGGTACCCCCGACCGAATGGCCGTGAATATAGAGCGAGCTGCGGCGTCGCAGTTCATTCAGGACTGGTGCGTTATACACGCCGCCAGCGAAATGAACGTCGGGGTGCTTGGCACGAAGCTGGCGACCGTACTCGTTGACCTCGAAATTGCCGAGCACGACCATCGGATGCTTTTTCCCGCTTCGCTCGAATGCATCGAGCGTAACGTGGATCTGGTTTTCCGGCTCCGGTCTTGCCACGACAAGGGAAAAGCTCTGGTCCGGAAACTGACTCAGCAGAGGATGCGAGAGGCTGCTTCGATCGCCGGACTCCAGAGCGTCATCATCCACACCATAGGCAATCATGGTGGAATCCTTGCCAAGCTCTTCCTGCAGATAGCGTTGAATCTCGGGATGGTCGGCAATCAGGATATCCGCCTGGCGGGCCGCGGCGCGTTCATTCCAGCGTAGCCAGATGCGGGCGATGCGCCCCCACTTCTCGCGCCGCCATTCGATGCCATCCATGTTGACCGCGTGCGGTACGTTGTGCTGCTTCAGGTAACGCTGAAAGATACCGGTTCCGTAACCGAAAATCAAAGCGACCGCGCCCGGCGGCACGTCCTTGAAGGATCTCCAGTCATATTCGATGGTGCCAAGGGGGCCGCTGCTGCGAACGGAAATAAATCGACGCCGGACGCCCATCCAGCGGTCCTCATCTGCGCCCGTCTCGTTGACAGGGGGATCGTTATTGCAAAACACGGTCACATCGTGTCCCTGGTTTGCCAGGTGGGGGGCGAGGACTTCTACCAGTCTTTCGAAGCCGCCATAGCGGTTCGGAATGCCCCGTACACCGATCAGATAAACAGTTGCCATAATCCCGACTTAGCGAAAATATCGTCCGCGCAGGACGTCACTCGTTATTCGAAGGAGCCCCGCCATGCCGCCAAGGCAG
This sequence comes from Cupriavidus sp. OV096, assembly GCF_900115455.1. Classification (NCBI taxonomy): domain Bacteria; kingdom Pseudomonadati; phylum Pseudomonadota; class Betaproteobacteria; order Burkholderiales; family Burkholderiaceae; genus Cupriavidus; species Cupriavidus sp. OV096. The sequence goes on along the minus strand of NZ_FOWM01000001.1, from coordinate 759,745 downwards.
TAGCGCGGGAGGCCGGAAGGCCAGGGAGATTTTAGGAGGACCTGGCGGGCCGCGAACTCGCCCTTGCGCATTTTCCATATTGCACTGGACAAGCCACCGCTGGTTCCAACAGGCCGATAGACGATGGAGAGTTCCTGCTGGAGAAAGCAGATTCGCGTATCGGGCTGAACGTACCGAAGCAGGAAGCACCAGTCTTCGCAGTGCCGCAGGCGCACGACGCCGAGGCGTCGTTCACGCCGTATCACCAGCGTTGGCGTCACAACGGGATTCAGAAGCGCAATCCACCAGCCAAATGGTAGCCAGCGGCTCAGAGAGCCCGTCCAGAGGCGGGCCAGCTTACCATACTTGGGCATCCCCTGGACACCATGAAAAAGCAGGTCAACGGGGCCATTGTCCAGCTGTTCAAGGACCAGGTCGATCTTCTCCGGCGTGAACGCATCGTCGGAATCCAGGAAAGCAATATGGCTGAATCGTGCTCGCCGGATCCCCAGGTTTCGCGCAGCTTGTGGCCCCCGGTTGCGCATAAACCGATAACAACGGATCGGAATGCCCCAGTCATTGCGCATGGGGAGTTGCTGGCGAAGATCTTCGTTGGATCCGTCATCGATAACAATGATCTCCACCCGATCGAGATGGGTCGAGCGCACCGACTGGCATGCTCGCGCGACCATTTCAATGCGATTTAGCGTGGGAATCACGACCGACAGACCGCTCGGTCGCGCGGATGAATTCAGTTGCATGATCAGCCGATAAAGGGGAGCTCGCGCATATAGGTCGAGCCAGCTGCCCAGGCGAGCAGAATCACGATATTCATTGCGCAAAGGGAAAGGAACTTCTTCCCGGGCTTTACGTGAGGCTCCAGGGAAGGACTCAGCGTAAGGAACAAAATGACCGGATACATGCCGTAGATGAAGCGATACCCAAAGTAGGGCAGGGCAAGAAACGGCGTGCAGACTAGGGCCATCCGAAGCGCAATGGCATAACGCCGGTCAGACGCGATCGTGTGCATCGTCACGCCGGTTCGCCGGCACAGCAGGGGCGCTAGCAATGCGGCCACCACGCACGCAAACGAAAGAATGCGGATCCACAGTTCACTGTCCTGATGCGCGAGATATTTGTTGATTTCGTACAGGAACCGCGACACGAACGGCAACTCGACCGAACTGCTCAGAAAATGGATAGTGAGCAGGATCAGGGTGGCCATCAGGCTGAGAAAAACCCTCCAGTTCTGTCGTGAGAGCAGGTATCCGAACAGCACGAGGCCGGCGCTGGGATGGAAGACCATGGCGAAGGCACCGAACAGCAACGTGAGAAGCGCGCTTACCGGCGTCAGCGATACGGCAAGTACCATCAGACCGGTGGACAAGCCCTGCCGCAAGGCGTTGGTAGACAGCTCAATGCCGATCAGGGACAGCAGGAGTGCCGAGATATAGCAAAGGCGGACGCGCCAAGGTGCCCGAAAAAACAGCGCGGGCAACACGATCAGGAATATCCAGACGGCAGGCAGCAACTCCGTGTCGCAACTGCCCAGCATGGTGAAATTAAGCACTTCCGTCGCGATCTGAAAGCTGGATTCGCGGTCGGTGATCAGTCCGCCTTTGCAGAAGTCGGCGAATATCTCGGCATAGGCGGCCGTATCCACGCCAAAGCTCAGGCTGCGGAAGCACATCATCAAGATGACGAACCCGGCCGCGGTCACGCCACCGACTATGTATGGCGACGGTTGCTGGACCTTTAGCGCGCGCAAGCCGAAGCCCGAGGACAGTCCCAATGCCGTGGCCAGCAGGACGATTTCGGTCAGAAACATGGATTAAGCTGTCCGGCCTTCATCGAATTGGGGGCGACTGTGCGATGACTTTGCACATGACGCATCATGAACCGCTCTTCGTCAGTTCCAGTTTCTTGCCAAGTTTCTGGATGTACTGCGATGCGACCTCGAAAGCCTGTTCGGTGTCCGCTACGTCGTGCAGCACTACGGTATTGTCCGGCTTGAACCGATTCATCTGCTTTTTGACGAGTATGCGCCCAATCCGGGTTGCCTCGCGCACGGTCGCGCCAAAGAATTCGATCCCGGTCGCTATATAGCCGGTGGCGCGGGCATGCTGCTTCAGGCATTGCAGCACCATGTCCTTATATTGCGGATCGCTGATCAGGCAACGCAGATACAACATGGAGAAGTCGGCTTTGCGCAGCCACTGCGGCTTGTCCTCAATGCCTTTCAGCAGCGAATATCCCCAGACCGTGGGAACGCTGTAATACTCGGGCACGCGTTCGTCCCAGACGAGGTTCTTGAACGCGCCAATATGGGCATTGTCGCGCAGCCCACCGACGTGACGGCCACGGGCGCTTTTGCCCGAGGTGCTACCGGCGCATGCGCCCGGCACCACGATGGGAAAGTCGACGTGAAAGCTCTTTCTGCTTTCGAGCGAGATCAATGCGGCGCTGTATATATCCGGGCTGACACCGCCGAACAATGCGCCGTGCGTCGCAATAATGCGATCGACCAGCGGGCGGGAAATCATGCCCGCATAGGCGCGCGGCATGCCCAGAACGCCCGAGCCCATGTTGCGCAGCGCTGCGGACAGTTCTGCCTTGGCGTCGAACGGCGTGATACGTCCGTCGAAATCGCTCACCACCAGCGTGCTGCCTTCCGCCTTCCAGCGCGTGGTACTGGAAAATGTCGGCCAGTAATACAGCATGGGGAAAGTAAAGCTGAAAGCATCGACTCGATTGGCGATGCCCCAGTGGGCGATCTCCGCGATTTGCGGTGATACCAGATCATCATCCCCGATGAAGGCGAGGTATTCCCCGCTGGCATGGCTCAGCGCGAAATTGAAGTTGTCGACGACACTGAGCGGCTCACCAGGCCGCAGGAGCTTGAGTCGGGCAATGTCTTGCCCGGTGAACGCCTGCGTGATGCGATCTTCGCTGCTTGTGTCGCTAACAACAACTTCGAGTTCCTCGGATGCCGCCAGCACGGCGCGAATCGTCGACACCGCGCATTCGGGGCGACCATGGGTGGGGATAATGACTGATACCAACGGGCGCATTAGATCGTCACCTCTTCCAGGACGTAAGGAAGCGTAAGCAGCAATTGCTTGATGCGTTCTACGTTAAGGCGCTCGGTATTGTGCGAGGTGTAATCGTCAACGTCGTTGGCGTCGGGATGACCCTCGAGAATGAACTTGTCGTAGTTGAGGTCGCGATTGTCGGCAGGAATTCGGAAATAACGTCCCATATCCTCCGACTTGGCCATCTCCTCCCGGGATACCAGCGTCTCGTAGAGCTTCTCGCCATGCCGGGTGCCGATGATTTCCACCGGCACATTGCTGCTGAACAGTTCCTTGAGCGCCTGGCCTAGCTCCTCGATCGTGGAGGCAGGTGCCTTCTGCACGAAAATATCTCCCTGGGTGCCATGTTGGAAGGCATGCAGCACGAGGTCAACCGAGTCTTCCAGCGACATCAGGAACCGGGTCATCTTGGGGTCGGTCACGGTCAGCGGCTTGCCGGCCTTGATTTTGTCGATGAAGAGAGGGATGACCGAGCCGCGGGACGCCATGACGTTGCCATAGCGCGTAGCGCAGAGCACCGTACCGCCTTCGCGGACAGTACGCGACTTTGCCACCATGATCTTTTCTGCCATGGCCTTCGAAATCCCCATGGCATTGATCGGATACACGGCCTTGTCCGTGCTGAGCACGACCACGCGCTTCACCTTGTTGGCAATCGCCGCGTTCAACACGTTTTCCGTGCCGATCACGTTGGTCAGGGTTGCCTCCATGGGATAAAACTCACAGGAGGGCACCTGCTTCAGGGCGGCGGCGTGAAAGACATAGTCGACGCCCTCCATCGCACGGGCGACGCTTTCATAGTTCCGGACGTCGCCGATATGAAACTTGACCTTGCGATTGTTAATGGCGATCCGCATGTCCTCCTGCTTCTTTTCGTCGCGGCTGAAGACGATGATCTCCTTGACGGAGGAATGGAGGAAGCGATTGAGGACCGTGTTGCCGAACGACCCGGTACCGCCGGTGATCATCAAGACCTTGTTATCGAACATTGTGAGAATCTCTTAGTAACTTTGAATCAAAAACTGAGCCAGAATCGCAATGCCAATTAGCGGAACGAAGAGCTGTAATGCCAGTACCGCCGAATATGTTGCCGCGGCGCGAATCCTTTCCAGCGTCATTGCGCGCACCCAACTGATGAGCGTGGAAGTAGTGTGGTAAGTGGCGTATATGTAGCACACGCCCTCGACACTGTGCTTATACGCAGCCGCCGCGGTAAGCGCCAACGTCACTACGCTCATGGCAATCGATGCAACGGCCTGGAAACGAAAATCCTTCGCATAGAGCAGCAGCGTGTAAGGAATATAGCCGAACGCCCCCACCACAAAGCCTGGTAGAAGTATTTTTACATAATGGGCGACGGTGGCGCTGTCCTGTCCATGACCCATCCAAAGGCCGATCAACGGTTCGCGCGCCAACCAGAGAGCCAGAGATGGCACGGCGGTGATCAGGATTGTGCCGAGTACGAATCTTTGGATGGTTGGTTTCGGGAAGTCCTTGCCCGAAAAATCCTGATTCAGGACGCGCGGCTGGAAATACTGGCTGATCGGGCCAGCCAACAGCGAGAGCGGAACCATGCACAGAGTGGTCGCCAGAAAATAGGGCGATACGCTGTTTGCGGAAATCAGGCCAGAAACCAAAGGCTTGTCCAACTGGGTGACAGCTGCCCCGGCCGCGGAGAACAGCACCAGGGAGCGCCCCTTCATGATGAGAGCCCATGCGTCGCGGGTCGTCGGACGCTTCAGCAGCGGGGCGCCGGATGTGCTTCGTCCCCAAAAGGCGAAGCACCGATAGCGTGTGACGAGCGCCTGCGCAGCCGCGAAAACCAGTTGGGTGACGATGAACGCCGTCATTGTGCTGGAAACGGCAGCCAGTACATAGGCCGTGGCGCATGCGCGAGCGGCCACGCCCACAACCTGGATCGTACTGGCCGCCGCGTACTCGCGACGGGCCAGCATCGCCCCGTAATACATGTTTTGGAGCACAAGTACCCAGAACAGCGCGATTGTCCCGACGATCGTGCTCCAGTTGATACTGCCGAAGGCACCGAGTGCCTTCAGGCAGATGGCGGCCGGCAGCAGCAGGAGATAAAAGCTCGTCAGACTCATTTCCGCCGTACGGGCCAGCGATACCAACTCGTTCGGTCCGGAATTCGCCACGGCGATATCGCGGCCGACCAGCGTCGACATTCCCAGGTCGAGCATGATCAGCAAGCCCTGGAGCGAGAGGATGACCGCAACAATGCCGAATTGCTCGGCCCCAAGCAGATGTCGATAGAACGGCAGAAAAATAAACCCGACGAGGACTGCCGACACTTTGCCGGCATACAGCATGACCATATCGAGCACTGCGGCACGGAGCAATTTCATCAGACCTTGCCGGGTAGCGATAACGTTGCGGCTTCGGCTGCCGCGCGCGCGCAGGCATTGCCGATTGCATCGACATCGGCATCACTGAGCCACCATCCACAGGGCAGGGCAATAATATGATCCTGCAGCCAGGTCGTTTCGCTGCCCGGATCCATCCGCGCCGCATGGAACCCGCTGTACGTGTCATTGCGGTGGTGCAAAATGGACGCGGAGATGCCTTGGTCCTTCAGATTCTGGAGTAGCGTGTCCCGATTTTCGGCTAGGCAGAGCATGACCCAGTAGGCCGGCATGGCCCCATCGGCGGCAAGGATCGGTTGGATACCGTTGACGTCGTCCAGGCGAGCGCCGAGCCGGCGCACATTGGCGCGGGCCTTCTCGATCTTTTCCTGGACCAGTGCCAGTTGCGCCGCCCCCAGGGCCGCGCAGAGGTTGTTCATGGTATATGCCCAACCGATTTCGGGAATGTCCGCCAGCGGATTGATCTCACCCTGTGGCGTACGGAACCCCGAACCATCGATGCCAAACCGACGCAACTGACGGGCCTTCGTGGCCATGTCCGCGGATTTGCAGACAAGCGCGCCGCCTTCGGTGCAGTTAATCTGGCGATTCGGATAGAAGGAGTAGATCGAAAAATCGCTGTACTGGCCCACGTGTGCACCGTCCTGGGTGGCACACAGGGCGTTGTCGCAGTCTTCGATAAAGGCAATGCCACGCGCCTTGCACAGCTCGGCCATTTTTCTGGCCGGTCCCGGGTAGCCCGCCACGTGATACATGATGATGGCCTTGGTGCGTGCGGTAATCTTTTGCGCGGCATCATCGACGTCCATTTCCACGGAGCGAGGGCGTACGTCGACCCATACCGGCGTCGCACCCGCATGCGCAATCGCAGAATTCGTCGCCATGCAGGAGAACGCCGTCGTCAAGACTTCGTCCCCGGCGCGAACCCCGGCAAGGTGCAGGGCGAGGAATACCGCGTTCGTCATGTCGTGTGTGGTGACCACGTGCGGATTGCCGACGATCTCCCCCAGGCCTTTCTCGAACTTGCCGACGTAATCGCCGCTGGCGATACGGCCGGAGCGCAGGACCTCCAGGGCCACAGCTTCCATTTCGGGGGTGTGTACCACCCCGAACAATGGGATTTGCTTCATTTGATAATCTCCTTAACCCTTCCGGATTACCTCGACGATGCGCGCGCGGTCTTCGTCGCTCACCCACCAGCCGCAGGGAATATGAAGCAGGCGCTTGTAGAACGTGTCGAGACCGGGCAAATCCCGTCGGGATGCGGCGAAGATGCTGTGCAGATTATTGGGCCGATGAAGTTTCGATGCCGAAATTCCCGCCCCATTAAGAGCCTTCTCCAGGCTTGCACTGTCATCGCTCAGCAGGGTGTAGAGCCAATAGCTCGGCTCGGCCGAAGCGTCGCAGCGCGCAAAGTCCACGCCGCTGATCGATTCGAACAGCGCATCGAAGTACTTGCCGTTCTCGGTGTGTCGATCGAGTACGGGGGTAATGTTCTGCAACTGCACCAAACCGATCGTCGCATTGACGTTGCTCATGTTGTACTTGTAGCCAACACTTGTGATATCGATCTCGGTGCGCGGAACGCCCTTGAGCATGCCGAACCAGCGGAATTTCTTTGCCGCTTCCATTTGAGCGTCATCTTGGAACGTCAGCATACCGCCGTCGACGGTCGTCATGTGCTTGATCGCCTGGAAAGAGTAGATGCCGTAATCGCCGATCGTCCCGATGGGCTGGTCCTGATAGCTCGCGCCCAGGGCGTGGGCGCAGTCTTCGATCAGGGCAATGCCACGCTCGTTGGCGATTTGCCGCAGTTCGGCAAGACGCACTGGGTAACCCGCATAGTGGACGCAAAGGATGGCCTTGGTCTTGTCCGTCACGCATTGGCGGACCGAGTCGGGGCACATATTGCCGGACGCTGGATCGACATCGGCCCATATCACCTTGGCGCCCGTGTAGAGGATTGTCGTATTGGTCGGCTCCGCCGTCATTGGCGTGGAGATCACCTCGTCGCCCGGGCCAACGCCTGCCAGAGTGAGCGCGGAATGCAGCGCGCCAGTACCACTGCTCATGGCGAGCGATCGCTTCAGGCCAAACCGCCGGTTGAACTCGGCTTCGAACTGATAGACCGATTCCCCTTCCGCGATCATGCCGCTATACAGCACGGTTTCCAGCGCGGGCATCAGGGCCGATTTCGGCGGCATTGCGACTTTGACGATCGGAATCATGCTTAGGGTTTCCTCAGATGCGGTTGAGCAAAGGGATGTACGGCAGGCGGGGAAGATCCCGGCCCGAGAGTTCGTGGATCATCCTGTAGGAACCCGGTGAGAGATCCGACTTGTACGCCCGGCTGCGCAGCTCGGCCAGGATGGCGGAATCCGCCGGCGCATTCAGGCTCCAGGTGGCCGGTAAAATCTGTTCGATCAACCGGAACACGCCCTCCCAGTCGCCTTCCCAGTCCGTCAGCGTGTATCCCTGCACTGCAGGCAAAACCGTAATCGCGGCGTTGTCACTGCTGAATACCAGCACGGTTTTTGCGAAAGCCGGAATGCCCCGGGCGGAAATATCGTCGGTCTTCAGGCCGGCCAGATCGTGGCAGAAGGGCGGGTCCGTCCCCTCATGCGCGGGCGTCCATACCGGACCATACCGGTCTGCGCTATCCACGGCGAAACCGTGCTTGGCGTAGACGTTGGGTTTGTTGGTCCACAACACCAGTGTGTCGAAGGCACGGTCCCTGCCGACTTCCGTCGCAGCGGCAACCAGCGTGTGGCCCAGCCCTTTGCCACGGAACGCCTCGTCGACGCAGACCAATCCCACCAGGCCGACCTTCCGGCCGTCGGCCATGGGGGTCTCCTTGATGACCAATCCGGCGGCCGCCTTCGTCTCATCGCCCGGCTGGTCCGTGCCGATCAGGATGGTCGTCACGCCCGTGCTGGTATCGATCCACGGGTAGTGCGACGGAAGGCCCATACCGCGCCCCCTGGACCTGAAAAACACTTCCCAGATCAGCGCCCTCGCGACGGACGGTACGCCCTCGTGTACGGAATGCTGCATTGCTTCGGCCATATTGCGGGTCTCCGACTATTCTGACGGTTCAGTCCGTTCTGCCTGCTGTCCTTTAGCGACCTCACTCCCGACTTCTTCCCGGAGGGCCTCGATCTCGGCTTTCAGGAGTTCGTATTCCTCCATCTTCCGCTTCAGGAACCGGCTGGTCAGGGCCGCCTTTTCGGCAATACCGCGCGGGGTGAGGATGTAGACGTAGCCAAACTTGTTCTTCGACTGGCTGAAGTTCTGCACCTTGACCCAGCCTTTCTCCATCAAGGCCTTCAGGCAATAGTTCAGGCCGCCGACACTGACGCCGAGTTCCTTTGCCAGCTCGCGTTGGGTCAGGTCCGGATTCTCCTGCAAGATGCGCATGATCCGAAAATACGTGTCTTCTTGTATCTTGGCTTGGCGGCTTGTCATGGAATGAACACAATGCTTGTTCCCGGCGCGAACGGATGTGGCGATATGCCGCTCCCACCACGTTTCAAGAGAAAACGGCCTAAAAGTGCAGTGCACTGCGTGTTTGTTTGAACTTGAACGATTCTACTTCGCTCTGCCCTTTCGGTCCAGAGGGTGAGTCAGCCAAGCAACGCGACCCAGCTGTCTGTGATGTGCGCGATGTCGAAGTGCCGGGCGTTCTCTCTGCCCCGGCCGGCGAGCTGGTTCGCCAGCGCGGGCGTGTCGATCACGCTGCGGAGCGCCCGGGCAAGTGCGGGCGCATCTTCCACCGGTACCAATAGTGCATCGTCAGGGCCAAGCAATTCCCGTGGTCCCTGTTCGCAATCAGTGGAGACGATGGGCAGGCCGAACGCCATGGCTTCGATCAGCACCAGCCCAAATCCCTCATAGCGCGAACTCAGGCAGAAGACGGCACCTTGCGCATAGGCGCCGGTGATGTCAGCAAGCACGCCAGGCAGGGAAATACGTGCCTCAAGCCCCAGGCGAGCGCGCAGCGCTTCGAGCTGGCCGCGTTCCTCGCCTTCCCCAATGATCACCAAGTTCCAGTCGGGTGCGACCGGTGCGACCGCTCCCCACGCTTCGATCAACACGTCGAAGCCCTTGGCGGGCGTCAGTCGGCCCACCGCCAGCACGGTTTTCGTGTCACGGGGCGCAGGCGTGGCGGGAATCGGAAAGGGGAGCGGATTCGGAATATGGACGAGCTTGGCCCCAGGGCGCAGGGCGTCCCGCCAGCGGCGCTCGTCGCCCTCCGTCAGCACCACGATGTGCGCATGAGTCCGGGCCGCCAGCGCGCGTGCAACCTTGCGCGCCGGCTTTCCCAGATCCTCATCGAAATGGCAGTGTTCCCACGCAATCCTGCGGACGTTCATACGAACGGTGGCCGGCACCGTGAACAGCGCCAGCATCGTGTCGACCTCGATCAGCACATCAATGCCGTGTTCCCGCACAAAGCGCCGGATGCCAAGGACTGTCGACAGATACGCTGTCTTGAACGACGGCCGATGCTCGAACAGTGCATGATGCTGCACATCCGCGTGCAGGGGAAACACGCTGGCCCGGTCCCACAGGCTCAGGATGCGCACCCGGTACCCGCGCTCCGCCAGCGCATTGGCGATCACCGCTGTCATCCGCTCCGCACCTGCAAACGCGTTCAGCGTGCCAGTCAGGAAACAGACGCAGGGCAGGGCGGTGCCGCTCACGCCGCTGCCATGTCGCGAACCGGGCGATTGCGCCACCACAGGGCCACGCCGACGACGACCGCGACGCTGTTGCCCAGGACATAGCCCGCAATCGCGCCCCAGTTGCCGAACCGGGGGATGACCGCCAGATCGAAGGCGAGCGTCGTCGCCAGCACCAGCGCCCACTTCATCGCCACCCAGCGCGGGCGGCGCAGGTAGACCGCCAGCAGCGTCAGGGCGACGTCCGCGAAGACGAGCGCAGATGCCACGGCGGCCACCCGTAGCAGCGTCACGGTGGCCTCGAAGGCGCTGCCGTAGAGCAGGCGGACGATCCACGGCGCGCAGGCGGCAATCGCCAGCCCGCCGACCAGCCCGAGCGCGCCCAGCGCCGCAGCAATCCGGCCGATGTTCGCGTGGGCATCGGCAAATGCCGTGCGCGCATAGACGTAGCTGGGGGCGATGCCCGCCACGAGGATGGTCGCGAGCATCGAGAAATTGTCGAGCAGTTGCATGCACGCCGCATAGGCGCCGAAGTCCGCCGCCGGCACCGCCGGCTGGAGCACGAGTTGGTCGACCCGGCGCGCGCCCATCATCAGGATGAAGCTGACCCAGAACAAGGCGCCCGCCGAAAACAACTCGCGCGCCTGGCTCGCCTGCCAGGTCAAGGGCTGTCGGGGGGATCGAGTCAGGTAGTAGGCCGCGAGCAAGGTGGCAAGCAGGACGGCTTCAAGCGCAAACGCCACGGCGTAGCCCGATACCGCGGTAACGCCCGCAGCGAACAGCCCGCCGACCACCGCGGCCTTGATCGACAGCGCGGCGAGGCTCGCCAAGGTGCCGGGCCGGTTGTTGGTGTGAGCCTGCATCCAGGCATTCACCACGCCGAAGGGCTCGCGTAGCAGGATGGCCACGCCGAGCCACAGCGCCGCGTGCCACACCTCCGGCGTGGGCGATGTCAGCACGAGGTACGCACACATCAGCAAGTACCCCGCCACACCGCCGCCAAGACGCAGCACAAACGCATGGCCGATGATGTGGCCCTGGGCGTCGGGCGGCGTCGCCACGAGACGCGGCACCACCACCTCCGCACCGCACACCAGCGCCAGCGACGCGGCAATCAGCACCACCGACTGGGCGTACTGGAAATGCGCGAACCCGGCCGGCCCGAGCGCGCGCGCCAGCATGGCCACCACGCCAATCCCGATGCCCACCTGCAGGCCGCGCTCGGCCAGCATCCACAGCACATTGCCCGCGATGCGCCGATGCATCACGCGGTCTCCGCCGGGTTGGCACGCGCGCCGTGCGTCAGGCTGGCGTAGTGCGCCAGCCAGCGTCGGGCGATGCTGTCGATCGAAAACGCGGACAGCACGCGCTCGCGCCGGGCCGCCGCCTGTGCCGGGGTACCGCGACCCGCGCGCAGGGCCTCGGCCATTGCACCGGCAAGCGCTGCGGCGTCGCCGCGCGGCACGATGACGCCCTGGTCGCGCAGGACTTCGGCCACGCCGGGCGCGTCGGTCGACACCACCGGGCATCCGCACGCCAGCGCCTCCACCAGCACCATGGGCAGCCCTTCGATATTCGATGAGAGGACGAACAAGTCGGCCGCATTGAGCATGGCGGGAATATCGTCGCGCGGGCCGAGCAGGGTGACGGACGAGGTGAGTCCCTGCGCCACGATCTGACTGGCCAGCGCCTCGACCAGCGCGCCGCCGCCCGCGATCAGCAGGTGCGCCGGCACGGCGGGCGGGAGCTGGCCAAACGCGCGGATCAGCAGATCCTGGGCCTTCTCCGGTGCCAGACGGCCGACATTGAGCACGACCCGCGCGTCGGGCGCGATGCCCAGCCTGGCGCGGGTGGCATCGCGCAGCGCCGGATCGGGCCGGAATCGTTCGACATCGATCCCGTTGGGCATGACGACGATACGGTCGTCCCGCACGCCCCCGGCAGCGATCATGCCGGCGCGGCCGTCCTGGCTCACGTGGGTGGTCAGCGCTGCCCACCGGTCGGTCAGCCGGTAGGCCAGCATCCGCATGCTGCCGCCTTCGCGGAAGCTGTGCGCGGTGCAGACCAGCGGCGGGCTATCGACAAGGCGCGTCAGCAATCGGCCGAACAGGTTGGCGTGGACCATGTGGGCATGCATGACATCGGGCCGCCATGCCTTGACCAGCGCACGCGCCTGCGCCAACGCGGCAGCCATGCCGCCGGGCGTCTTCCGCATGTTCAGCTCGAAGACCTCGACGCCGGCAGGTATGTCGATCTCCCGGCCCGGCGACAGACTCAGGATCGCCACCGCGTGCCCGAGCGCCAGGAAGGCACGGGCCAGCGCCACGACCTGATGCTCGGCGCCGCCCACCTTGAGGCCAGTCGTGATCAGCAGGATCCGCATCGCCCGCTGCGTGTCCATGTCGGCTGGCGCCATCAGCGGGCTCCGTAGCCGGTCAGCAGCGTGCGCAGCGTCTTGACCACGATCAGCAAATCGAGCGCGAACGAGCAATGCTTGACGTAGTACAAGTCGTAGCTCAGCTTGGTCACGGTTTCCTCGTGGGTGCCGACATAGCCCTGCTGCACCTGTGCCCAGCCGGACAGCCCGGGGCGCACGAGGTGCCGGTACGGATAGTAGGCAATCGTCTCGGCGAAGGTGTCGACCATCGGCACCTGCTCGGGGCGCGGGCCGATCAGGCTCATGTCGCCCATCAGCACGTTCCACAACTGCGGCAGTTCGTCCAGCCGATACTTGCGGATCACGCGGCCCACGCGCGTGACGCGGGCATCCTGGCGCGCCGCGAAGCGCGCCGTGGCGTCGGACTGGACGCTCATGCTGCGGAACTTGAGCATCGTGAACGCTTCGCCGAAGCGCCCGGCGCGGGCCTGCCGGAACAGGACCGGCCCCGGCTGCTCCAGGCGGATGGCCAGCGCGGTCAGCGCCGACAGCGGCAGGGCGAGCGGCACGAGGCACAGCACGGCGGCGATGTCGAGCAGACGCTTCACAAAGCCGTAGAGATAGTGGCGCGCGTAGTCGTCCAGGAAGTTCTCGTCGATATGGTCGAGCCCCACGCGGCCGGTCAGCATCTCGCCAATCCGCTCCACCGAATACAGGCGGACGTGGCTCATCTTCAGCCGCGCCAGCGTGCGCGTGCGCTCGGGGTCGGCGGTGCCCGAGCGGTCGAGCATCAGGCCGTCACAAAACACGGCATCCTCGATCGAGCGGATGAAATCGAAGCGGATCCGTGCCGGCGGGCTGGCGCCGGGCATGGCGAGGATCGCCTCGAGCTGTTCCAGCGCGCGCGGGTCCGTGTAGCCGATGACGGGCACGTAGTTCTGGACGAAGCGCCGGTAGCCGATGCCGCTCCAGACCAGCGTGGTCAGGTAGCCGAGCAGCAGCGCGCCGCGCGAGTACTCGATATGCCAGCCGGCGAAGACGAACAGCAGTAGGGCAAACGGCAGCGTGGCCGAGATGCCGACCAGACTGTTGCCCTCGATCGGCGGCAGGTGCAGCGAGCGGTGCAGCAACAGGAACGTGCACAGGTACGGCACGATGCCCCAGAGCAGCGTGCGCGTGAAGACGTAGGTGACGATGCCCGCGTGGTGCAGGGTTTCCGCCGCGATCGTGTTGAGGCCGAACAGCACGAGCCCGAGCGCGGCCCAGGACAGCATGCGGCTGGCGCGGCGGATGGTCTCGGACGCGCGTCTGGCCGTCGTGGCGCGCGACGTGCCGGCGAGACGGGCGGCTTCCTTGTTGGCGCTCATGTCAGGCACGCTCCGTGGGCATGGGCTCGCTCACCCGCCGGCCAAGCGCCTGCCGATAGACCGCCCACGTGGCGTCCGCCATGGGGCCAATCCCGAACGCCTGCTCCCATCGGGCGCGAGACAGCCGGCCGAGGGCGGCGCGGCGCGCGCTGTCGCCTGCGAGCATCGACAGATGTCGGGCCAGCGTGGCCTCATCGCCCTCAGCCACGAGCAGCGCGTCTGGCATGTCGCCAAATTGCTCACGGATGCCGGGCAAGTCCGACGCCACCACCGGCAGGCCTGCCCGCATCGCTTCCAGTACAGAAAGCGGCAAGCCTTCGTGGTCGGAGGCCAGTACGAAGACCTGCGCCGAAGCGAGCAGGGCGGGGATGTCGGCGACATTGCCCGGCAGGCGTACCCGGCCGGGCGCGACGGCGTCGGCCAGCGCCTGCATGGCGCCGCGCATCGGTCCCGCGCCGGCGATCACAAGTTCGCAATCGCCCAGCTTCGCCTGCCCGAAGGCCCGGATGACCGTATCGGGCCGCTTCGGCGCGGCCAGTCGCGCCACCATCACGATCCGCGTGAGCTGCGCTGCCGGCTGCGCCCGCGCGGCGTCGTCGGGGATACCGTTGTGAATCACGCTGATACGTGACGCGGGGATCGGCAGGCTGCGCGCCAGTTCTCGCTCCGCATCCGCCACGCAGATCAGGCGCGCGGCCAGCGGTGCCAGGCACCATTCGGCAACGCGCGATGCCAACCGGCGTGCCAGCGGCGCGGCGGGTTTGAATCCGAAACCGTGTACCGTGTAGACGACCGGGATGCCGAGCAGCCACCCGGCCAGCCTGCCGAGCGCGCCGGCCTTGGCGCTGTGCACGTGAATCAGGTCGGGTGCGGCATGGCGCAGCGCGGCCATCAGTTCGCGCAGGGTCTTCAGGGCGCGCAGCGGCGACATGGCGTTGTCGAGCAGGGCCAGCCGCGCCGTCTGTGCCCCGGCGGCCTGCGCGGTGGCGAAGAGTGGTCCCTCACCGCCCGCCAGCACCGTGGCGTCGATGCGGCCCCGCAGCGCGCGCACGAGGTCGGCGACGTGCGATTGGGCGCCGCCGATCTCGGAATTGGTGATGACAAAGGCGACGCGAGGCCGGGAAGGAGGCAAGTTCTGCACGAACGCGGAAGAGAGTTGGATGGGCGGCACGGAATCGCGCGAGAAATGCCGGTTTGCAGACGGTTTGCAGGTAGCCCGGTGATTATAAACTGGCGCGGTTTGCACAATCCGGCAAAATACACCTTTTTGGCGCCCTGCCCGCGCCCCGCCCAGGCCAGTCTCCGGGCGGTATCGCACCATGAACTCGTACACGGGAAGCCACATGAAACTTGACCCCTCAATCTTCAAGGCCTATGACATCCGCGGCATCGTCGGCAAGACGTTGACGCCCGAGGTCGCCCGCCAGATCGGCCTGTCCTTTGGCTCCGCCGCCGTCGAACTTGGCGAGAAAACCGTCGTCGTGGGCCGTGACGGGCGCTTGTCCGGCCCGGATCTGCTCGGCGGACTCGTGGAAGGGCTGCGCGCTGCCGGTGTCGATGTGATCGACCTCGGCATGGTCGCCACCCCGATGGTCTACTTCGGCACCAATATCGAGCTGGACGGCCGCCGCGCCGGGTCCGGCATCATGGTCACCGGCAGCCACAATCCGCCCGACTACAACGGTTTCAAGATGGTGCTCGGCGGCAAGGCCATCTACGGCGACCAGATCCAGGCGCTGCACCAGCGCATCGAGGCCGCCAAGTACACGCAGGGCAGTGGCGGATACAAACTAGTCGATATCCGACAACAGTACCTCGACCGTATCGTCAGCGACGTCAAGCTGGCCCGCCCGATGAAAATCGCCCTGGACGCCGGTAACGGCGTGGCTGGCGCCTTCGTCGGCGACCTGTTCCGAGGGCTCGGCTGCGAGGTCGTCGAGCTGTTTTGCGATGTCGACGGCCATTTCCCGAACCACCATCCGGACCCGGCCCACGTCGAGAACCTGCAGGATCTGATGCAGTGCCTGCGCGACACCGACTGCGAGCTGGGCCTGGCCTTCGACGGCGACGGCGATCGCCTCGGCGTGGTCACCAAGGATGGCGAGGTCATCTTCCCGGACCGCCAGCTGATGCTGTTCGCCGAGGAAATCCTCTCGCGCAACCCGGGCGCGCAGGTCATCTACGACGTCAAGTGCACCGGCAAGCTGGCGCCATGGATTCGCGACCACGGCGGCGAGCCGCTGATGTGGAAGACCGGCCATTCGCTGGTCAAGGCCAAGCTCAAGGAAACCGGCGCGCCGATCGCCGGGGAGATGAGCGGCCACGTGTTCTTCAAGGACCGCTGGTACGGTTTCGACGATGGCCTCTACACGGGCGCGCGCCTGCTGGAAATCCTGTCGCGCCACGCCGACCCGAGCGCCGTGCTGAACGCGCTGCCGAACTCCAACTGCACGCCCGAACTGCAACTGAAGTGTGCCGAAGGCGAGGCGTTCACGCTGCTCGACAAGATCCGCGCCAATGCGAAGTTCGAGGGCGCGCGCGAAGTCATCACGATCGACGGCGTGCGCGTGGAGTACCCCGATGGCTTCGGCCTGGCGCGTCCGTCCAACACCACGCCGGTGGTTGTCATGCGTTTCGAAGCCGATAACGATGCCGCGCTGGCGCGCATCCAGGCCGAGTTCAAGCGCGTGATCCTGGCCGAGAAGCCGGATGCAAAGCTCCCGTTCTGAAGTGGGGCAGCCGGCCGGCGCCGCAACGTCGAACCAGGCCGCGCCGCTCGCCGTGGCCGCGCCGTTCGCGTTGCCGGCCCCGCCGCGCATCCTGGTCGTCAAGGTCTCGTCGCTGGGCGATGTGGTGCACAACATGCCCCTCATCCACGACCTGCGCGCGCGCTGGCCCGATGCCGAGATCGACTGGGTGGTGGAAGAGGGCTATGTCGATCTGGTGCGGCTGCTGCCGGACGTCCACCGCGTGATTCCGTTCGCGCTGCGGCGCTGGCGCAAGCGGTTCTGGCAGGGCGATACCTGGGCCGAAGTCGGCGCGCTGCGCGACGCGATCCGGGCGCGGCCCTATGACGCGGTGCTGGAGACCCAGGGCCTGCTGAAGACCGCCATCGTGGCGCGCACCGCCGCGCGCACGGCCGGGGCGCCCGTGATCGGGCTCGGCAATGCCACGCAGGGTTCCGGCTACGAGCCGGCATCGCGCCTGTTCTATACCGCGCCAGTCAAGGTGCCGCGCCAGACCCATTCGGTGCGGCGCTCGCGTCTGCTTGGTGCCGCGCTCACGGGTGGCACGCCACCGGAGCCGCCGCGCTTCTTCGGTCCTGCGGCGACCTCGCTGCATGTCGATGATCCGCTCTGGGCCGGGCTGCCGCCTCGGTACGCGGTCTGTTTCCATGCCACGGCCGGCGCGAAGAAGCGCTGGCCCGTGGCGAACTGGCATGCCCTCGGTCAGAAGTTGCATGCCGAGGGCCTGACCGTGCTGCTGCCCTGGGGCAGCGAATCCGAACGCCGCGATGCCGAGGCGCTCGCCGCCGGCATGCCCGGCGCGCAGGTGCTGCCGCGCTTCTCGGTCATGCAGGGCTTTGGCCTGATCAATCGGGCCGAAGTGGTCATCGGCGTGGACACCGGCCTGGTGCATATCGCCGCTGCGCTGTGCCGGCCCACTGTCGAGATCTACACCGCCACCTGGCGCTGGAAGACCGAGGGCTACTGGTCCGACCGCATCGCCAATGTGGGCGACGACGGCATCGTGCCGTCCGTCGACGAGGTCTACGCCGCCGCCGCGCGGGTACGCGGAGTGCCTGCCTGATGCTTCGTCTGGTTTACACGTTGCTGTGGGGGGTGATCCTCCCACTGGCGCTGCTGCGTCTGGTCTGGCGGTCGCGCAAGGAACCTGGCTATCGCCGCCACATCGGGGAGCGGCTTGGCCGATATGGCGGGCTGCCGGCCAACGGGCCGTGGCTCTGGGTCCATGCGGTGTCCGTCGGCGAGACGCGCGCCGCGCAGCCGCTGCTCGACGCCTTGCTGGCCGCGTATCCCCGCCATCGTATTTTGCTGACCCATATGACGCCGACCGGCCGCCAGACTGGCCAGCAGCTCTATGGCGACAACCCACGCGTGCAGCAGTGCTACCTGCCGTACGACGTGCCGGCGCTGGTGCGCCGCTTCCTCGCGTATTTCCGGCCCGAGGCAGGGCTGATCATGGAGACCGAGGTTTGGCCCAATCTGGTCCACGTCACGCGCCGGGTGGGTGTGCCGCTGTTCCTGGTCAATGCCCGACTGTCGCCGCGCAGCTATCGACGGACGGCGCGCTTCGGCGGCGCGGCGGCCTCGCTATATAACGATTTCACGGCGGTGCTGGCCCAAACGGCTGGCGATGCCGAGCGCTATCGCGCGCTCGGCGTGAAAGCCGTGCAGGTGACCGGCAATCTCAAGTTCGACATGCAGCCGCCGGAGGCCGGCGTCACGCGTGGCCAGACCCTGCGCAGGGCGTTCGGCGCCCGCCACGTGCTGGCCGCCGCGAGCACGCGTGAAGGGGAGGAGCCGCTGATCCTGGAGGCCTTCGCGCGCTGGCCCGGCGCGGCGCGTCCCGCGCTGCTGCTGGTACCGCGCCATCCGCAACGGTTCGACGAGGTGGCGGCGCTGGCCACACGCGCCGGCTTCAGCGTGCAGCGCCGCAGCCAGTTGGACGTGGAAACCCTGGACACGCCGATCACCGCCGACATCGTGCTCGGTGACTCGATGGGCGAGATGGCGATGTACTACGCCGCCTCGGATATCGCCTATATCGGCGGCAGCCTGATCCCGCTCGGCGGACAGAATCTGATCGAGTCCTGCGCCGTCGGCACGCCGGTGCTGATGGGCCTGCACACGTTCAACTTCGCCCAGGCCACCGAGGATGCCATCGCCGCCGGCGCCTGCCTGCGCGTGGCCGACGCCGACGCCCTGATGGCCGCCGCCTCGGCCGTGCTGGCCGACGAAGCGCGTCTGGCCGACATGCGTGCCCATGCGCTGACGTTCGCCGGCTTGCATCGGGGTGCCACGCAGCGCACTTTGGCAGCCGTCGCGCCAGTGTTGCGCTGACATACAGGCGCCACGCAGGCGTCTACACTGGTTGCATAGTGAGGAAAAGTGCGACATCCGCCTCTTTATCGTGGCATGCGCAACCAGGAGCTCGATCGATGCAACATCCCTTCTCCATGCGTGGTGTTTTCGCCACATTGATGCTGGCCGCCGTGGGGGCGGTGGCGGGCTGCGCCACCGGCCCGGCGCCCGACCAGCCATCGGCCAGCGCCAGTCTTAACGAGACCCGCTCCGGCGGCCCGAGCCGCTGGGAACTGATCCGCTGGCAGAACGCCGATGGCACAGTCCGCGACATTCCGCATGGCGACAACGGCCAGCCGGTCATCTTCGAATTCAATGACGGCATTGATGCCTCCCAAGGCACCGTGAGCGGCACCAGCGGCTGTAACCGCTTCACCGGCGGCTATGGCAAGACCAGCGCCGGCATCCGCTTTGACCGCATCGCCGGCACGCGTATGGCCTGCCCGGGCATGCGGATGGAGGTGGAGAGCGCGCTGCTGAAGGCCATGCAGTCGCCCTTTACGACGGTCGGCACGCAGCCGTCCGCCGGCGCCACGGGGCGCCAGATCATCTGGAAGACGGCTGACGGCGATCTGTTGCAATTCGTCGAACGGGAAGGCGTGGGCCGGCGCGGCGCCAAGGCGGACGCCGCCGCGGGGCACGAGAAAATCGTCTATATCGACTCCCAGCGCGTGGAGTGCTCGGGTGTGGGCCGCATGCAGTGCTACCGCTGGCGCGAATCGCCCGATGCCCCGTGGCAGCTCTGGTACGGGCCGATCGAGGGCCTGGATTTCGAATCCGGCGTGAGCTACAAGCTGCGCGTGCGCGAGTACCAGGTGCCGAATCCGCCAGCCGACGCGTCGGCCATCCGCTGGCAGCTGTTGAGCGTGGAGGAGCGCAAGCGCGGGGGGTGACCTAGTCGATCGTTTAGAATGCCGGGCTATCTCTAGCGCACGGATGCCGGCCGTATTGCCGTCTCGAACAAGCTGATATGTCTTTCCCCAAACATTGGGTGTCCTCCCTGGCGGACCTCCTGGTATTCGTGTTTCCGGTGTTGATCCTGTGTGTACCGCGCGGAGCCGGGGTATTTCTGGCCGGGGTTGGCGTGCTGGCCCTGCTGGGCTGGGCCGAGATGGGGCGCGCGTGGCGGCAACACGTCACAATTCTGCGACCGTTGGCGATGTCAGTGCTCGCCTTCATCGGCGTCTATGTGGTGTCGAAGTTTCTCCATCACACGCCCTGGGACGTCATCGACAATCCCTCCCGCACCCTGCTTTCCGTACTCGCCTGCTGGGTGATCTTTCGCGCCGCGCCGAATCCGGCGTTGTTGTGGCGGGGTATCACCATCGGGCTGTTCCTGGCCCTGCTGATCGTTACTTACCAGAAGATCCAGTTGGACCTGGACCGGCCTTCCGCGTGGACCCAGGCGATTGCCTTCGCCAATATGGTCGCGGCGCTGGCGCTCGTGGGGTTCGCGCGCCCGGGGGACTCCCGCCGCGTGCATGCCGAGGCGTGGTTCAACGTCCTCTGCGCGCTGCCCATCCTGGTGATGAACGGTACCCGTGGCGCGATGATCGGCATGCTGGTCACGCTCTTCCCGCTACTGCTGGTCCGCTATCGTCGCTTTAGCGCACGGATGTTCATGTTTGCGCTGGGCGGCATTGCCGCGCTGCTCATCGGCTTGTATCAGATTCCGGGCAGCCCGGTGGCGAAACGGGTGGATCTGGCGGTCAAGGAGGTTCAGCAGTTCCAGCAGGGCAACGTGGAATC
Source organism: Cupriavidus sp. OV096 (assembly GCF_900115455.1). NCBI lineage: Bacteria > Pseudomonadati > Pseudomonadota > Betaproteobacteria > Burkholderiales > Burkholderiaceae > Cupriavidus > Cupriavidus sp. OV096. The sequence continues at coordinate 739,010 of NZ_FOWM01000001.1, read as the reverse complement.
GTCGGTCGGCGCCCGGCTGATGATGTGGAAGGTGGGCATGCAGTACTTCGTCGAGCACCCGTGGACGGGCGCCGGCGTGGGGCAGTTTGCGCGGGTTCTTCGCGCGGACCCCTACTGCGAGCAGCGGCGGGAGTCCGCAGCATGCGGACTGGAGCACGCGCACAATGATCTGGTCGAAGCGGCCGCCACTACTGGTATTCCCGGGGTGCTGGCCACGCTGACCCTGTTTCTGGTGCCGGCCGGCCTGTTCTGGCGAGCATTGCGCACCTGCCATGCCGACAATAACTATGCGGGAGTGAGCCTGGGCGGCGCGGGATTGGCCGTCGTGATGGCGTCGCTGATTTCGGGCCTGACGCAGGTGACGACCGCCCACCAGGCCAACGTGGTGTTCTACGCAGGCGCCATTGGCATGCTGCTGGGGCTGGCGGGGCGCGAAGCCTGGGCCACCCGGCTCTCCAATGCGGCGACACCCTCCGGCCAGCCGAAGGCGGCCTCGTCACCGGGCGAGTCGCACGCCGTCAGGATCGTGGCGTAGCCCCCGGAATCGGGCTTTCGCGCCGGCCCTGCTCGGCGCGCTTGCGGTCCGGAGCGGGCAGCGGCGCCGACCCCACCCGCGCCTTCTCCGGCAGCTTGTACATCGTGCCCGGCACCGACGTCAGCAGCGTATTGATCTGCACGACGTCTTCCTCGCTGAGCACCGCCGTCGATGCCTTCAAGCGCAGCCCGTTCATGATCGTGTCGTAGCGGGCCTTGGCCAGGTCGCGGCGGGTCGAGAACAGTTGCGCCTCGGCATTCAGCACATCGATATTGATGCGCACACCCACCTCGTAGCCCAGCTGGTTCGATTCCACCGCGCTCTGCGCCGAGCGTTCGGCCGCTTCGAGCGCCTTGACCTGGGCCAGCCCGTTGGACACCCCCGAGTACGTCTGCCGCGCAGTCTGCGCAGCCGTGCGGCGCGCGAATTCGAGGTCGCTGGCGGCCTTGTCGGCCAGCGCCAGCGTCTCCCGCACGCGCGACTGGATCTGTCCGCCGGCGTAGATCGGAATGCTCAGTTGCACGCCCACCACGCCCGAGTTGTAGCGGCTGCCGACATTGCTGAGCTGGGTCGCCGTGCCCTGCGCATTGGTATAGCCGTACGAGGCGACGAGGTCGACGGACGGCAGGTGGCCGGCCCGGGCCTTGTTCGATTCCCGCTGGGCGGTCTCGAGGTTGTAGCCGGCAACGCCGACCTGAAGATTGGTCTGCTCCGCCTGCGCGGCCCAGGCGTTCACGTCGGCGGGCATCGGGCCCGGAATGGCGGCCTCGGCGCGCAGCCCCATCAATTCGTCGACCGGCTTGCCAGTGATCTGCTGCAACGACGCGCGTGCCACTTCGAGCGCGCTTCGGGCCGAAATCTCGGTGGCCGTGGCCAGGTCGTACCGCGCCTGGGCGTCGTTGGCATCGGTAATGGTGGCCGTGCCCACCTCGAAATTGCGCTTGGCCTGCTCGAGCTGCTCGCCGATGGCCTTCTTCTGGGCGCCGGCCAGGTACAGGTTGTCCTGCGCGGCCAGCACGTCGAAATAGGCCTGGGAGGCCCGCGTGATCAGGTCGAGCTGCGCCTGCTGGAACGTGACTTCGCCGGCCAGCGTGGCCAGTTCGCCCTGCTTGTACGTTTCCCAGCGATCCCAGCGGAACAGCGGCTGCGTCAGTTGCAGCGCCCAGGTGTTGGCATTGAAGTAGCGCGTGACGTCCACGGGCGAGCTGTAGTCGGCCATGGTGCGCTGCACGCCCGCCGTGCCAAGCACCTGCGGGAGCAGGCCGGCGCGTGCCTGGGGCAGGCGCTCGCGCGTGGCCAGCAGCTGTGAGCGGGCGCTCGCGAACTGGGCGTCATTGGCTTGCGCATCGCGGTAGACCTGGAGCAGGTCCGCCCCCGCAGCGGCCGGAACATGCAGCAGGGCCAGCAGGGACACGGCGAGCGCCAGGGGTTTCCTGGCTGCACCGGGCACGGCGAGAAGCGCGAAACTCATGACATCTCCAGCTCGGCCAGCGCGCGCGCGGCCATCGTTCTTGTTGGTCTACGGGTGATACTGCTGAGGCGAGCGACTTCGGGACTTCGGGATTCAGCGTGACGGCGGGGCCCGGACATCGCCCGGGCCGCCTTCCTCAATACTGCGGAACGGACGGGTCCACCTGCGTGGACCACGCGTGGATGCCACCGGTCAGGTTGTAGACGTTGGCGTAGCCCTGGCGCTCCAGGAAGCTGGCCACCTGCATGCTGCGCGCACCGTGGTGGCAGATGCAGACGATCTGCGCTTCATCGTCGAGTTCGCCGAGGCGGGCCGGGATCTGGCCCATCGGGATGTGGGTGATGCCGGGCATCGCGGCGGTGCGGATCTCGAGATCCTCGCGCACATCGAGCAGCACCGGCTTGGCGCGGCCGGCGTCAGCCAGCCATTGCGCGAGTTCGGGGGCAGTAATGACCTGCATGGCGGCTCCCGGCGGCTCAGAACTGGAACCGCGACGGCTGGGCAGCGCCTTGCAGCGGCTTGACCAGCGTCTCGAACAGGTTCACCGACTGGTAGCCGGATTCCGAGGTGCGCGTGATGATGCGCGCTTCCATCACCGGCGCGTCACCGACGATGACCGCGATGCGGCCGCCCACCTTGACCTGCGACAGCAGCGCCTGCGGAATCTCGGGCACCGAGCCCGACACGCAGATCACATCGTACGGCGCGGCGGCAGCCCAGCCCTCGGCGCCATTGCCTTCGGCCACTTCGGCGTTGCTCACGCCGGCGGCGGCCAGGTTCTGCCGGGCCAGTTCGGCCAGCTCGGGCACGATTTCCACGGTCAGCACGTGGCGGGCGCGGTTGGCCAGCAGGGCGGCCATGTAGCCGGAGCCGGCGCCGATTTCCAGAACATTCTCATGCTTGCGCACGTTCAGGTCCTGCAGCAGACGGGCTTCCACGCGCGGGGCCAGCATGTTCTGGCCGGCCGGCAGCGGGATCTCCATGTCGACGAAAGCCAGCGCGGCGTATGCCTGCGGCACGAACTGCTCGCGCTTGACCACGGCCAGCAGGTCCAGGATTTCCTGGTCCAGCACGTCCCACGGACGAATTTGCTGTTCGATCATGTTGAAGCGGGCTTTTTCGAGATCCATCTTGCCTTTTCCTTCCAATTCCAGTGCTTGCGGAGAGCCCGCCATTTTACCCCTGCGGACTGCCGCAGGATGTTTACAGATTATTGGCAACGACTTGCGCGGGGCCAGTTGTTGCGCGTTGGCACAGGGCCGGCGCTCAGCTGTCCTCGCCGCCAGCCCGCTCGGCCGCCTGGGCGGCCAGCATTTCATCCCGGATCTGTTCCCAGACCCAGGGGCCGGACTTCGCCGGCAGCGGCGTGTCCCGGGCCGGGCCCGTGGTCAGGCCGAACAGCAGCATCTGGATCAACTGGTCCACGAACGCCGCCGGATCGATCTCCTGCACCGCCACCTGGCTGAACGCGCGCTGCCACAGCATCAGGAAGACCAGCGGGGCGCAGATCAGCGTGGTGGCGGGGTTTGCCGGGGTCTCACGGAACTCCCCGCGCGCCGCGCCCCGGGCCAGTACACGGGCGAACAACTCGTCGCCGGGGCCCATCACTTCGTCCTGGTAAAACTGGGCGATGTCCGGGAAATTGCCCGATTCGGCCATGATCAGCTTGGTCAGCCCGGCGGCGCGCGTGGCGCCGATCAGGCCCCACCAGCCCAGCAGCAGCTCGCGCAACAGTTCGGGCGTGGACCCTTCGTAGGTCTCGACCAGATCGATTCCCCGGGCCAGCGCCGGCACCATGTTCTCGCGCACGACGGTCTTGAACAGCTCTTCCTTGTTCGCGAAGTACAGGTACACAGTGCCTTTCGAGACACCTGCGGCGGCGGCAACGTCCTCGAGCCGGGTCGCGGCGTAGCCGCGCTCCACGAACAATTCCAGCGCGGCCGCCACCAGTTCCTGCGGGCGCGCGGCCTTGCGCCGGTGCCACCGGCGCGCGTCGGGATCTTTCTTGGGCGAGAGTTCGGTCACAGGGCAGGGATACGCGAGACGGCGGCGCACGTCCGCGTGGCGGCGCCGCATCGAAATTAAATAACTTGTGGGTCAGTAATGTAGAGGAGCGGTCTTGAGCGGTCAAGCCAGCACCATCCCGCATTGTGACGCATCCGGCGCAGGTTGCGCTTTGTTGCAGGTTGGACGGGACGGCTCAGGCAGAATGACGCCTTTCGCGTACCTTTCCCGATGTCTTGCATGACGACATCTGCGCCTGAACCTTGAGCATGGCCTGCCAGTCTGACTTTTCCTGCCGCGATGGTTGCGGCGCCTGCTGCATCGCGCCGTCCATCACGTCGCCCCTGCCGGGCATGCCGCACGGCAAGCCGGCGGGGCAGCCCTGCGCGCAGTTGCTGCCCGACATGCACTGCGCGGTGTTCGGCCAGTCGGAGCGCCCGGCGTTCTGCGGCGGGCTGCGCCCTTCGGCCGAGATGTGTGGCAACTCCCGCGAGGCGGCGCTGCACTGGCTGACCCGGCTCGAGGCGCTGACCGCGCCATCCACCGTTGCCGCCTGACTGGCATCAGGCCGCAGCCCGTCTTTTGGAGGTTCTACGATGATCGCGATGACACGCCGGCGCTGGCTGGCGGCCGCAGGCATCGCCACGGCAACTGCCGCCACCGCCTGGCTGGCGGCCTGCAGTGGGTTCATGAACGAATACACGTTCTCGCAAAGCCAGCTTCAGTCGGCGCTTGAACGCAAGTTTCCGTTCAACAAGCGCTATATGGAGTTGTTCGATATCCAGCTCGCCAACCCGCAGTTGGCGCTGGACCCCACGCGCAACCGCGTGACCGTGCAGTTCGACGCCACCATCGACAACCGGCTGTTCTTCCGCCAGCCGCTGACCGGCCGTTTCGCGCTGGACAGCGCGTTGCGCTACGACCCGCCGTCACACTCGCTGGTGCTACAGGACCCCGAGGTGCGCCAATTCGACGTGCAGGGCATGCCGGCACAGTTCTCGCGTCAGCTCAATGCGCTGGGCGGGATCCTGTCCGAGCAGCTGTTGCAGGGCTACCCGCTGTATACGTTCAAGCCGGAGCAGTTGCGGCTGGCTGGCGCGCCGGCGGAGCCCGGTACAATCACGGTCCTGCCGGACGGTATCAACGTCAAGATTAATCGTCCGTAAACACGGTTTCCCAATAATAATGCCGAGGGTTCGCGCATCCCCGCGCGGACCGAACCGCGCCTGACCTCTCCTGAATCCGCATGGATATCGCACTTGCCCTGAAAGCCGTGATCCTCGGCATCGTCGAAGGACTGACCGAGTTTCTCCCCATCTCCAGTACCGGCCACCTGATTCTTGCCGGCCAGTTGCTCGATTTCAACGACGAGAAGGGCAAGATCTTCGAAATCGTGATTCAGTTCGGTGCGATTCTGGCGGTGTGCTGGGAATTCCGGCGCAGGATTGGTGCGGTGGTCAGCGGCCTGGGTTCCGATCCGAAAGCCCAGCGGTTTGCGATCAACGTCATTGTGGCCAGCGTGCCGGCCATCGTGCTGGCGCTGATCTTCGGCAAGTGGATCAAGGCCCATTTGTTCAATCCGATGAGCGTGGCCATGGCGTTTATCGTCGGCGGCGTGGTGATTTTGCTCGCCGAATGGCGCGACGCACGCCGGGGTACGGTTTCGCATCCGCAGGGCAATGCGCTGCTGGAAGCGGCCAAGGCCGGGGCGCCGCGCATCGAATCGGTGGATGACCTGAACTGGCGCGACGCGCTGAAGGTCGGCCTGGCGCAGTGCTGCGCGCTGGTGCCCGGCACGTCCCGCTCCGGCGCTACGATTATCGGCGGCATGCTGTTTGGCCTGTCGCGCCAGGTGGCGACCGAGTTCTCGTTCTTCCTGGCCATTCCGGTGATTTTCGGCGCCACGGTCTACGAGCTGTACAAGGCACGCGCGCTGCTCTCCGCCGACGACCTGGGGATTTTCGGCATCGGCTTTGTCTTCGCGTTCCTGTCGGCGTTCCTGTGCGTGCGCTGGCTGTTGCGTTTCGTCGCCACGCACGATTTCAAGCCATTCGCGTGGTACCGGATTGTCTTCGGGATTATCGTGCTGGCCACGGCGTGGACCGGGGTGGTGTCCTGGCACGCTTGAGGTAAGCGGAGCAAATAAAAAAGGCGTGGTCTCTATCGGCCACGCCTTTTTTGTTTCTGCTGGTGCCCCAGCGATCAACGCTTGCGGAACACCACGTCCCAGACGCCGTGTCCGAGCCGGACGCCGCGCTTCTCGAATTTGGTCACGGGCCGGTAATCGGGCCGCTCGGCAAAACCGCCCTCGGCCTGCGAGGTATTTTCTAGGGCCGGTTCGCCCGACAGCACTTCCACCATCTGGTAGGCATACTCCTCCCAGTCCGTGGCGCAGTGGAGATAACCACCGGGCTTCAGGCGGCTGGCCAGCAGCTTGACCAGCGGCGGCTGCACCAGCCGGCGCTTGTTGTGCTTCTTCTTGTGCCAGGGGTCGGGGAAGAAGATATGCACGCCATCGAGACAATTCTCAGTCAGCATGTGTGCGATGACCTCGACCGCATCGTGTCGCATGATGCGAACATTCTCAATGCCACGCTCGCCGGCCAGCTTCAGCAAGGCGCCAACGCCGGGCTCGTGCACCTCGCAGCCCAGGAAGTTGTCCTGCGGACGTAGTTGGGCGATGTGCGCGGTGGTCTCGCCCATGCCGAAGCCGATCTCGAGGATGGCCGGGCCCGAACGGCCGAAGGTGGCCGTCCAGTCGAGCGGCGTGGGCGCATAGGGCACGATGAAGCGCGGGCCAAGGTCGTCGATGGCGCGCTGCTGCCCGGTGGAGGTGCGCCCGGCGCGCCGCACGAACGAGCGGATGCGGCGCGGATGCGCAACGTCATCGCCGGGTTGGCGCGGGGCATCTGACGTGGCCTCGGCGTCGTCGGCCGGCTTCGGTTCGGTACTGGCGTCTTGGGGGAGCATGGCAACAAAAAGCCGCCGGGCGGAGTGCCGATCGGACTATCGACCGGGTGCCAGAGGCGGCTTGTTCAATCAGGGGTGGAGCGGGCGATGGGAATCGAACCCACGTCTTTAGCTTGGGAAGCTAAGGTAATGGCCATTATACGACGCCCGCAAGAAGCGCGATTCTACGCGGGAAGGGCGGACGAGCGCAAGCTGGCGGGGTGATGGCGCGATCACTACAACGGAACTCGCACAATTACGAGGCGGCCGCGCATGGGGTGCAAAGCAGGCGCAGAATAGCCGTCACGCCAAGCCCCCGCATCCGCCGTGCACCTCGCCCCCGCCCAGCGCTTCAATGCCGAATTCCTGCCGCGCATCATCGCGCGCATTCACGCGTTGTCTCGCGGCACGCTTCAGACCGAGGTGCGGCCGGCCGATCGCCCGCATCTGCCGGCCTGCCTGCGGGTCTCCGGGGCCGCGCGGGCCGGCGGCGGGCGCTATGCGCATCCGCTGGACATCACGCTGTCATGGGATGGCTACGAGGTGGAGCGGCTGTTCGAGATCGGCGGCGAAACGCGCTTTGCCGCCTACCTGGAGGCGCTGCCTGCCAAGCTCGATGCCTGGCAGGATGCCCGCCAGCTCGATCTGAACACCCGCACCCAGGCCGATCCGGCGGTCTTGATCGGCGGGCTCGATTTCGAGCATCTGGTTCGCTAGCCCGCGCGGGGGCTCAGATGACCAGCCGGCAGACGGCCGATTCGGCCTTGCCTGGCGCCAGCCACCGCAGCCCCTCTCCATGCCCGATCGCGTTGGGCAACCCCAGCCACGGCTCCACGCAGTAAAAGTCAGAATCTTCTCGCTCGGACCACGTCGTGATCGCGTGCCATGGCGCGCGCCCCGGGACGTTGAGAACGAAGTCGATCTCGCGCGCCGGCATTTGCAGCCGCAACGTGCCCGGCCCGCGCAGGATGTGGAAGGTGTCCTGCAGCCGGGCGTCATCCAGTCGATAGGTGCGCTCGCCCGGTTCGGCGCCGGTCAGGCCGCCGTCCGGGGTCTGTCGCACGCGGTCTGCGGGCGGCAGGGACAGGCGGGTTGCCGATCGCTGCGTGTGAGGCAGCGCGAAGTAGAAATGATGGCCGGCGTACCACGGCAGCGGCGCCGAGCCCGTGTTCCTGACTTCTAGCTCGACCTCCAGCCCTTCGGGCACGAGCCGGTAGGTGGCCGTGAAGACAAAGGCGAACGGATAGCCCGCCTGCGTCGCCTCGGACGATGTCAGCGTCATGCTCACCGCAGACTCGGAGAAATCCGATACCTCGAACGCCATGTCGCGGGCAAAGCCGTGCTGCGGAAGCTCGCGCACCACGCCGTCGGTATCGCGCCATTTCCCTGGTTCGCCGTCGACGAAATGCCGGCCGATGAATGGGAACAGCAGCGGGTTGCCGCCGCGCACCTTGGCCACGCGGGACCAGTCGGCATCGTCTGGCCAGTAAAGGATGTCCTGGCCGCGATGGACCCATCGCACCAGCCGGCCGCCATGCGCCGGCGCCAGCAGCAGATAGTTGTCACCCGTGCCAATGCGCACCAGATCCTGCCCTTGAAAACGTTCCATGCCGACCTGCGCCATGCGCCTGCCTCCCGCAGAAATTCGGAAAACCCCGAGGGTATCGCAACTTCCCGCCGGTATCCCTTTGGGGTGGCCCGCATCGTCCCCCACAGACTTTTCTCATGTGCGCCCGCGCGACACGGCTGTTGTCGACCAGAGTTTGAGAGATTTCTTCCTCTACCGCGATCTCGGCATTGCCGATGCTACGCACGGCATTCTCGCGATCCGGCATTCGCTAATCGGCCATGTGGATCGTCTCGCGCACCAGCGGATAGACCTGCGACTCCCAGTGCTTGCCGTTGAACACGCCGTAGTGGCCCACGCCGGTCTGGATGTGATGCATCCGCATGTAGGGCCGCACGTTCGTGCACAACTCCTGCGCCGCCATGGTCTGGCCGATGGCGCAGATGTCGTCGCGCTCGCCCTCCACGGTGAGTAGCGCGGTGCGGCGGATGGCCTGCGTGGCCACGCGCCGGCCGGCCACGTCGAGCAGGCCCTGTGCGAGCAGAAATCGCTGGAATACGAGGCTCACGGTCTCAAGGTAGAACTCGGCCGTGAGGTCCATCGTGGCGAAGTACTCGGCGTAGAAGGTCTGGATGGCATCGGCCTTGTCGTGCTCGCCGCGTGCGCGCAGGTCGTAGAGATCGCGCAGGGCCTGCTCGTGGCGCTCCCGGTTCATGCTCATGAATGCGATCAACTGCACGAAGCCCGGATACACGCGGCGCGTGGCGCCCGGAAAGCGCCACGGCACGTAGCCGATCAGCGTCGATTCGAACCATTCGATGGGCCGGCTCATGGCCAACTCGTTGACCTTGGTCGGATTCACGCGCGCGTCGATCGGGCCGGCCATCAGCGTCAGGCTTGGCGGCTGCGCCGGGTCGCCGTCCTCGGCCATCAGCGCCACTGCGGCCAGCGCCGCCACGGTGGGCTGGCACACGGCCATCAGGTGGGTGTGGCCGCCCAGCGCGTGCAGGAAGGTGATCAGGTGCTGCACGTATTCATCGAAGCCAAACCGTCCGTACAGCACCGGGACGTCGCGCGGGTTGTGCCAGTCCGTAATGTAGACGTCATGGTCGCGGAGCATGGTTTCCACCGTGCCGCGCAGCAGCGTGGCGAAGTGGCCGGACATCGGCGCCACCAGCAGCACGCGCGGCTGCGCGGGTGCGCCTTCGCGGCGGAAACGCAGCAGGGTGCAGAACGGCGTGCGCGTGACGATTTCCTCGACCACCGGTACCTCGCCGCCATTCACGCGCACGCTATGGATGGCGAATGGCGGCCGGTAGTGGGTCAGGCGGGCCAGCGCCAGCACCTCGCAGGCGGCGCGGACGGATCTCAATGGTTCGCATTCGTCGGCGCCCGGATAGCCGGCGATCAACGTGGCAGCGATATCGGCCAGAGAGCAGGCCGGCTGCATCATGTCCGCGTAGGTCTGGTAGGCCTGATAGAGCATTGCTCGTTTTCCTCCGCGGCATGGCGCCTCGCCTGATGTAAGCGTAGTGCGCCGCAATATATATGCCACCGATAATTGAACTTGGCACGCCGCTTGCGCGTGGCGAGTGGCATGACAAGCAGGAAGGAGGGAGTGCGGCAAGGGGCGCTTCCGCAGGCCATGCGCCACATCCGGTGGCGGGATACGGCCTCGGACTGGTGCCGGGCCGCGCACCGCGCGGGTGCTTGGCGATGCGGCATCCGCCACCGATACTGCAAACGATGCATCGCGCACTGGCCCCGGGGGGCCGAGGAGGCATGATGGCGAAGACCACGCTGACCATCAGCAGCAAGACCTATTCGTCCTGGTCGCTGCGCGGCTGGCTGCTGGCCCGGTTCGCGGGCCTGGAGTTCGAGGAAGTACTGGTGTCGCCCGAAGATCCGGCGGCGCGTGCCGAAATCCTGCTGCTGTCGCCGTCGATCCTCGTACCCTGCCTGCGCCATCAGGGCGTGACGGTGTGGGACACGCTGGCGATCGCCGAATACCTCAATGAGATTCGTCCCAAGGCGGGACTATTGCCCGACGATCTCGTCGCGCGCGCCCACTGCCGCGCCATCTGCGGCGAGATGCATTCCGGTTTCGCGGCGATGCGCGCCGCCTTGCCGATGAACCTCAAGGGGCATTTCCCCGGGCTCAAGGTCTGGTCGCGCGCCCAGGCCGACATCGACCGGATCGTCGCGATCTGGACCGAGTGCCTGACCCGCTACGGCGGCCCATTCCTGTTCGGCGAGCGCCGCACGATGGCGGACGCGATGTACGCGCCCGTGGTCACGCGCTTCGTCACCTACGGCGTGATGCTCGATCCTGAGCCGGTGGCCTACTGCAAGGCCATCCTCGCCATGCCCGAGATGCAGGAGTGGATCAGCGCCGCGCGCGAGGAGCCCGACGAGATCAGCGAACTCGACGTCGAATTCTGATCCTTTCCGATCCTTCTCCCAGCTCTAGGCGGCCGCCGTCCTCGCCAGATAGGTGGCCGCGTAGGCAAAGTACCAGTCCAGGCAGTCCGGATTGGCCATCGCGTCGCGGTTGGCAATCTGCTCCGGCGGATGGCCGAGCAGCAGCTTCTTGATCGGCACCTCCATCTTCTTGCCGGACAGCGTGCGCGGCACGCCGGGCACCTGCACGATGTCATTCGGCACATGGCGCGATGACAGCCCGGCGCGAATCCGGGCCCGCAGCGAGTCGCGCAGCGCCTCATCGAGCACATTGCCCTCGCGCAGCACGACGAAGAGCGGCATGTACGACTCGCGGCCCAGGTATTCGAGGTCGACCACCATGCTGTCGAGTACCTCAGGCAGTTCCTCCACCACGCGGTACAACTCGCTGGTGCCCATGCGGATGCCGTGCCGGTTGATCGTGGCGTCCGAGCGGCCGTAGATGATGGCACCGCCGCGCGGCGTGATGCGAATCCAGTCGCCGTGGCGCCAGGCGTTCGGATAGGTGTCGAAGTAGCTGTCGCGGTAGCGCTTGCCGTCGGCATCGCCCCAGAGGTAGAGCGGCATCGACGGCATCGGCTCGGTGCAGACCAGCTCGCCCACCGCGTCGATCATCGCCTGGCCCTGTTCGTCGAACGCTTCCACCTTGGCGCCCAGGCAGCGGCACTGCATCTCGCCCGCGTACACCGGCAGCAGCGGACAGCCCGCCACGAACGAGCCGGCGAAGTCGGTGCCGCCGGACATCGGCGCGAGCCAGATGTCGGCGCGCACGTGGCGATAAATCCACGCATAGGCCTCTTCGGGCAGCGGCGAGCCGGTGGAGCCCAGCCCGCGCAGCCGGGACACATCGGCAAAGGCGGCCGGCTCCAGCCGGGTCTTCATGCAGTTGGTGAAAAACGCGGCGCCGGCGCCGAACATCGTCACGCGCGCGTCATCGACAAAGCGCCACAGCACGCTGGCGTCTGGCCAGGCGGGGTTGCCGTCGTAGAGCGCCACGGTGGTGCCGAGCAGCAGGCCGCCTACCTGCGCGTTCCACATGATCCAGCCGCTGCTGCTGTACCAATGGAAGACGTCGTCCGGGCCGAGGTTGTTGTGGAACGCCAGCAGCTTGAGCTGCTCGATGACGATGCCGCCGTGGCCATGGACGATCGGCTTGGGCATGCCGGTGGTGCCGGACGAGTAGACGATCCAGAGCGGGTGGTCGAACGGCACCGGCTCGATCCGCAGCGGCACCGCGTGCGCCAGCACGTCCGCCCAGTCGTGGCGGCGGACCGGGCCGGCGGTGTCGATCTCACTGCCGATGGCCGGAATCAGCACGAGGTCGGTCAGCGAGGGCAGGGCGGCGACCAGATCGGCGATCACCGGCGCGCGGTCGTAGGTCTTGCCGCCGTAGTGGTAGCCGTCGACGGCAATCAGCACCTTGGGCGCGATCTGGCGGAAGCGGTCGATCACGGCCACCTGGCCCATGTCCGGCGCGCAGCCGGACCAGACCGCGCCCAGGCTGGCCGTGGCCAGGAAGGCGACGATGGTAGCCGGCACGTTGGGCAGGTAGCCGGCCACGCGGTCGCCCGGCGTCACGCCCATCGCGCGCAGGGCATGGGCGAGGGAGGCGACCTGGGCTTCCAGGGCATCCCAGCTCACATCGGCCAGCGGCTGGGCTTCGCCGGCATGGCGGATGGCCGGGCGCTGGCGCGCCTCACCGGTGCCGGCGTGGCGGAAGACCTGCTGGACGTAATTGAGCGTGGCGCCTTCGAACCAGCGCGCACCGGGCATGGTGCGGCGGTCCAGCACGCGCTCGGCGGGGGTATCGAAATGGACGTCGAAGTAGACGCGGATGGCGTCCCAGAACGCCTCGATGTCGGTGACCGACCAGCGCCAGAGGCTGTCGTAGTCATCGAAGGCGAGGCCGCGCTCGCGGCGCAGCCATGTGATGAAAGCGGCCAGCTGGCTGCTCTCGGCAAAGTTGGCGGACGGCGTCCACATCAGCTTTCCGGATGCCACGGTCATGCCTGTCTCCTCCTCGACCCGTCTGCGCGGGGGGTTGGGGTGCGCCGCGGGTTTGTCGCTGGTGCGTTGACAGCAGCCGGCGCGGCGCGATGCGAGGTCACATGATAACCGTCTCCGAGATCACCTGGCGGCGCCCCCCGATTCGAACAGCGTGCCCCACATCTCGTCCACGCGCGCCTTGACGGCGGGATCCATCGAGATGGTCCGGCCCCATTCGCGTGTGGTTTCGCCGGGCCACTTGTCGGTGGCGTCGATGCCCATCTTCGAGCCCAGGCCGGAGACCGGCGAGGCGAAGTCGAGATAGTCGATGGGCGTGTTCTCGACCATCACCGTGTCGCGGCTCGGATCGACCCGGGTGGTGATGGCCCAGATGACCTCCTTCCAGTCGCGCACGTCCACATCGTCATCCACCACGACGATGAACTTCGTATACATGAACTGGCGCAGGAAGCTCCAGACCCCGAACATCACCCGTTTGGCGTGGCCGGCGTACTGCTTCTTCATGCGCACCACCGCCATGCGGTAGCTGCACCCCTCGGGCGGCAGGTAGAAGTCGGTGATTTCCGGGAACTGCTTCTGGAGCAGCGGCACGAAGACCTCGTTCAGCGCCACGCCCAGCACGGCGGGCTCATCGGGCGGCTTGCCGGTGTAGGTGGAGTGGTAGATCGGGTCGCGCCGCATGGTGATGCGGTCGATCGTGAAGACCGGGAACCAGTCCTGCTCGTTGTAGTAGCCGGTGTGGTCGCCGTAGGGCCCCTCCAGCGCATGCTGGTAGCCGGACGGGTGGGCCGGATCGGGCTGGATGTGGCCTTCGAGGATGATCTCTGCCGAGGCCGGCACGGACAATTCGGACAAGGTCGGCGTCAGGCAGCCGGCCAGCGCGGTGCGGCTGCCGCGCAGCAGGCCGGCGAACTGGTATTCGGAAAGCGTGTCGGGCACCGGCGTCACGGCGCCGAGGATGGTGGCCGGGTCGGCGCCCAGCGCCACGGCGATCGGGAAGGGCTTGCCGGGGTTGGCCAGCGCGTGCTCGCGGAAGTCCAGTGCGCCGCCGCGATGCGCCAGCCAGCGCATGATCACCTGATTGCGGCTGATGACCTGCTGGCGGTAGATGCCCAGGTTCTGGCGCTTCTTGTGCGGGCCCTTGGTGACCACCAGGCCCCAGGTGATCAGCGGGGCGGCGTCGCCGGGCCAGCAGGTCTGGATCGGCAGGCGGCCCAGGTCCACGTCGTTGCCTTCCCAGACGATCTCCTGGCAGGACGGGCTGCTCACGCGCTTCGGCGCCATGTCCCACACGGACTTGGCCAGCGTGAACAGCTTGCCGGCCTCGCGCAGGCCGCGCGGCGGCTCGGGTTCCTTGAGCGCCGAGAGCACGCGGCCGATGTCGCGCAAGTCCTCGAGTGAGTTCGCGCCCATGCCCATCGCCACCCTGCGTGTCGTGCCGAACAGATTGGCGAGCACCGGCACCTTATAGATAGCGTCATGGCCCGCGCCTGCATCGTTCCGAGATTGCACGCTCGGTTTCTCGAAGAGCACGGCGGGACCTTCCGCGCGCAGCAGGCGGTCGCAAATCTCCGTCATTTCGAGATTGGGCGAGACCGGCGTGGCGATCCGTTTCAGCTCGCCAAGCTGCTCCAGTTGGCCGATGAAATCGCGCAAGTCTTTGTATTGCATAGTGAAATCTGTGAAGGTTGCCGCGCTGCGCCAATCCATGGCGTGCCCTGGCGAGGTGTGTGACGATACACATCAGCGTCCGGCGGTGCAAAAAAATCGTGTCGGAAGCGTACGAGAAATGTAAATTTTTTGCGGTGTAGACCGGTCCTCAAAGGAAGGGTAACCCTAGGCCAGTCCTACGATCCCGAGCCTCCGGGTGATGTAGCCGCCGCTTAAATAACGCCGTTACATATTTCTAAAAGTAGTGACTTGTGCATTCGTTATGCTTGACGGGTTATAAAAGGGTTCCTACAATCCGGTCTGCTCTGTGGGGTGTTGCGCCGCAACATGGCTTGAGGCTTCTGTCAAGAGGCGCTCTTTAAAAAAGCCAGCGTGACCACACCTCCTTTGATCTTGATCGCGATACGTGTAGCAAGCGTGCGCGGCGGGGTCCTCCGGCGGGATGCCGGAGCGTGAGAGTCTTTTAGTGGCAGGGTGCGTTTCCCCAAGAGCGTACCCTGTTTCTCGTTGGGCGCATGGGGAGCGCCCGCCAACAGGTGCTGGACACCCCTGCTAGGTGGCGCAGCATCCTTACTTGAGTACGTTGAGATCGGGCACGCGTGGCAATTGGCACGCGCGCAGCGGGCAGCGGATGGAGGTAAGTATGAGCGGTTGGAAAACCCTTCATCTTCCCGGTGTCGGGCGGGCGTTGCAGGTCCGCTTCAGACAACCGGTTCCCGGTGTGAACCGCGCGCTGCAAATGCGCCTGGCCCACCCGGTGGCAGGTCGCGCCTTGCTGCGCGGCAGCCGTACCACCTTGAAGTACACCCTGAACAGCCTGGGCGTGCTTTCTGTGGCCGCAGCAGTCACCTTGACGGTCAGCCAGCAATGGCGGACGTCGCTCGCTGGCGCGCTGGCGGGCAAGGAAGCACCCACGGTACTGCTCGGCGCCGCCCTGCCGGCTACCACGGCCCGTGCCAGCACTGGCGTGCCGCCGGTCTCGGCCGACGTGGCCGCCGCGCGTCTGGCGCATGCCACCAACGGCTTGCCGACGGTGTCTGGCGTGGACGAGTGGAGTGTGTCGGCCGCGGGCAAGGTCCCGTCGGTGGCGCACCTGGCCGCGCAGATCCCGGTGCAGCGCGTGGCGCTGGACGCCCGCAACACGACGGCGCTCGGCTCCGCACGTGAGCAGGCGGCCGTGGCGGACTACATCGCCCGCAAGTACCGTGTGGCGGCGCAGGCCACCGGGCAACTGGTGAAGGCCGCGTACATGACGGGCCGCGAGGTCGGCATCGACCCGCTGCTGATCCTCGGCGTGATCGCCATCGAGTCCAGCTTCAACCCGTACGCCGAAAGCGGCGTGGGTGCGCAGGGCCTGATGCAGGTCATGACGAAGGTCCACCAGGACAAGTACGAAGCCGTGGGCGGTGTGTCCGCCGCGCTGAACCCGTACGCCAACATCAAGATCGGCGCGCTGGTGCTGAAGGATTGCATCGCCCGTGCCGGTTCGCTGGAAGGCGGCCTGAAGTACTACGTGGGTGCCGCCACGACCAACACCGATGGCGGCTACGGCGCCAAGGTGCTGGCCGAGCGCGCCCGCCTGCGCCAGTTGCTGGGCCTGCCCGCCAACGACGCGAAGCCGGTCGACGCCAAGCCGACGACGGCCGAAAAGCTGGAAGCGGCCACGGCCACGGCCCAGGCGGCCTGATCGTCAGGCTGCGGAAGAAAAAGAGCACCCCTCGGGGTGCTCTTTTCGTTTGCGCTGTATCTATATAGATAGCGATGGCCGGCCCGGATCCTCAGCGCAGGAAATGGTGGAGCCGCTGCATCGCTTCCTCGATGTTCTCCATGGCCGTTGCGTACGAGATGCGGATGTAGTCGCGCGCCGTATGCGGGCCGAAGTCCGTGCCGGGCACCATCACCACACCGGCGTCATGCAGAATGGCCTGCGTCAGCTTGTCGGCATCGCCCGCATGGGGGTGGTTCACGTGGCGGCAGTCGGCATAGACATAGAAGGCGCCGTCCGGCTTCACCGGCACGCGCAGCCCCAGCGCCTCCAGCGCCGGCACGATGGCGTCACGGCGGCGGCGGAATTCCGCCTTGCGCTCGTCGTAGATCGCCAGCGCCTCGGGCGTGAAGCAGGCCAGCGCCGCGTGCTGCGCCACCGCCGACGCGCAGATGAACAGGTTCTGCGCGACCTTCTCGAAGGCCGGCACCAGCGCGTCCGGCACCACCAGCCAGCCCAGGCGCCATCCCGTCATATTGAAATACTTCGAGAAGCTGTTCACGGTGACCACGTTGTCGTCCAGCGACAGCGCGGACACCGGCGGGGCATCGTACGACAGGCCCTGATAGATCTCGTCGAGGATGGCGAAGCCGTTGCGGCGGCGGACTTCGGCGAGGATGCCGCGCAGCTCGTCCGGCAGGATCGACGTGCCGGTGGGATTGCTCGGCGACGCCAGCAGCACCCCGCGCGTGTCCGGCCCCCAGTTGGCGGCCACCTGGGCGGCGGTGAGCTGGAAGCGCTCGGCCGGCCCGCTCGGCACCATGCGCGCCCGGCCGTCGAAGGCGGCCACGAAATGACGATTGCAGGGGTAGCTCGGATCGGGCATCAGCACTTCGGCGCCAATCTCTACCAGTACCGCGCAGGCCAGCAACAGCGCGCCGGAAGCGCCGGCGGTCACGATCACGCGGCGCTCGGGAATATCGATCCCATAGGCGGTCTTGTAGTAGCCAGCGATGGCCTCGCGCAGCGCGTGGATGCCCAGCGCCCCGGTGTACTGCGTCACGCCCCGGCGCATGGCCGCCTCCGCGGCATGCACGACCGGCGCGGCGGCGGTGAAGTCCGGCTCGCCAATCCCCATGTGGATGATGTGGCGCCCGGCCCGTTCGAGTTCGGCGGCCTGCTTGGCCAGTTCCATGACGTGGAAGGCGTCGATATTGGCGAGGCGGGAGGCAGTGGCAAGGCGCTGGAGGTCCATGGCGGTCAGGATAGGCAGAGGGCTGGGGTGGCTTGAGGGTAAGGGTAGGCAGCGCGGCGCGGATCCCAAAGGATCACGCGATGCGCGGAAATATGGCGCCGAAACAAAAACACCCGCCGGGGCGGGTGCTCTGGGCTGGTGCCAGCCAGCAGTGACGGGAGGCTTAGCGGCGCGCAGCGACTTCCGGCGCGCGAACCTGGGCGGCGAGCTTGTCCAGCACGCCATTGACGTACTTGTAGCCTTCCACGCCGCCGAAGGTCTTGGTCAGCTCCACGGCCTCGTTGATGACGACCTTGTAGGGAATGTCCAGACAATGCACGAGTTCGAAGCTGCCAACCAGCAGCGCGGCGCGCTCCACGGGCGACAGTTCGGCCACGGGGCGATCCAGGAACGGTTCGAACGCGGCGGTCAGGCGCGCTTCCTCGCGCACGGCGCCGTTGAGCAGGGCGTCGAAGTGCTCGCTGTCGGCCTTGTTGAAGCCTTGCGCGTCATGCAGGTGGGCTTGAATCGCACCAATATCGTTACGATTCAGCAGCCATTGATAGAGGCCCTGCAGTGCCAGCTCGCGCGACCGGCGGCGCGCGCTCTTCGGCGGGGCCTTGGGCTCGGTGCGGGCCGGCTTGGCGCCGCCCGGCTTGCCGGCGTCGCCAGTGTCGGTGGCGTCACTCATCATGCTTCCTCGTCTTCATCTTCGTCGTTCTGGCCGCTGCGCAGGGAGTCCAGCGCGACTACCAGGTTCGCCATTTCCACGGCGGCGCGGGCGCAGTCGCGGCCCTTCTCGCGCGTGCGGGCGTGCGCCTGCGCGTCGGTATCCACGGTCAGGATGCCGTTGGCGATGGGCACGTTGAAGTCCAGGCCCACGCGCGTGATGCCGGCGCCGGACTCGTTCGAGACCAGCTCGAAGTGGTAGGTCTCGCCGCGCACCACGGCGCCGAGTGCGATCAGCGCGTCGAACTGGCCGCTTTCGGCCATCTTCTGCAGCGCCAGCGAAATTTCCAGCGCGCCGGGCACCGTCACGACCAGCGTGTCTTCGCCTTCGACGCCGAGTTTTTCGAGTTCGGCCACGCAGGCCTCGCGCAGCTCGTCGCAGACGGGCTCGTTGAAGCGACCCTGCACGATGCCGATGCGCAGGCCTTCACCTTCGAGGTTGCTGGGGTAGAAGCCGTGATCCATTGTCAGTTCTCCAATTGTTCGGGGAAGGGTGGCTGGCCGCGCCGGAAGGGCGCTGGCCGCCATCGATATTCGTGAAAATTCGTTCGTCTTAGTCGCAGTTGGCTTCGCCGTGCATCGGCTGGCAGCCGGTCACTTCGAGATCGTAGCCGGTCATGCTCGGCATCTTCTGGGGCGAGCCCAGCACGCGCATCTTGCCCACGCCGAGGTCGCGCAGGATCTGGGCGCCCATGCCGTAGGTGCGCAGGTCCGGCTTGCGGCGCGGACGGTCTTGCGGGGCGTCCAGCGCGGCGAACTGCGAAAACAGCTGCTCGGGCGAATCGCCCACGTTCAGCAGCACCATCACGCCTTGCTCGGCGCCATGCAGCACCTCGAGCGCGGCCGGCAGGCTCCAAGAGTGCGTGGTGCGGGCCGATTCCAGCAGGTCGAGTACCGACAGGGGCTCGTGCACGCGCACCAGCGTCTCGGTGTCCGGGCGCGGCTGGCCCTTGACCAGCGCCAAGTGGGCGCGGCCGGTGGGCTTGTCGCGGTAGATCACGCCCTGGAAGGTGCCCCACGGCGTCTGCATGGTGCGCTCGCCCGCGCGCTCGATGATGCTTTCGGTGCGGCTGCGGTAGTGGATCAGGTCGGCGATGGTGCCGATCTTGAGATCGTGCTCGCGCGCGAACTCGACCAGATCCGGCAGGCGCGCCATGGTGCCGTCGTCCTTCATGATCTCGCAGATCACGGCCGCCGGCGTCAGGCCGGCCAGGGCGCCGAGGTCGCAACCGGCTTCGGTATGGCCGGCGCGGATCAGCACGCCGCCGGGCTGCGCCGTCAGCGGGAAGATGTGGCCGGGCTGCACGAGGTCGCTGGCCTTGGCGTCGCGGGCCACGGCAGCCTGCACGGTGCGCGAGCGGTCGGCGGCGGAGATGCCGGTGGTCACGCCTTCGGCTGCCTCGATCGACACCGTGAAATTCGTGCCGTGCACCGTGCCGTTGCGCGACACCATCGGATACAGCTCCAACTGGCGGCAGCGTTCGGCGGTCAGCGTCAGGCAGATCAGGCCGCGCCCGTACTTCGCCATGAAGTTGATGGCTTCCGGCGTGACGAAGTCGGCCGCCAGGACCAGGTCGCCTTCATTTTCGCGGTCTTCCTCGTCAACGAGGATGACCATGCGGCCGGCGCGAATGTCGGCAATGATGTCTTCGGTACGGGCGATAGTCATGGCTGGGGCAACGTCAGGGAATACAGCGGGTGGCAGTAGGCGGGCAGGGCCGGAGGCAGGTGCAACAAAGCCGGCGAAATCAAGCCCGCTATTGTACGCCAAGCGGCCGGGTTCGGTCCCGCCCTAGGCCGGCTCTAATATGGCGCATCAGGCACTTATATGCCGCGGTGTGACGGACGACAGTTACGGACGCGGCTGCCCGCTTATCATGTCACTCACTGGATACGTATCGGGAGCCTGCCGCATGACCTTGCCGCTGATGGGAATTCGTGTCGTTGAGTTCGAGGGGATTGGCCCCGGTCCGCTGGCGGGCCGGATGCTGGCCGACATGGGGGCGGAGGTCATCGTCATCGCGCGCCAGCAGAAAGTGGCCGTGGCGGCGCAACTTGGTGGCGATAAGGAGAGTCCGCTGCGGCGGGGCAAGACCATCGTGCCGCTCGACCTGAAGAACCCGGCGGGGCTGGCGGAAGCGCTCGCGCTGGTGGCCGGCGCCGATGCCTTGATCGAGGGCAACCGCCCCGGCGTGATGGAGCGGCTGGGACTCGGCCCCGCCGACTGCGCCGCGCGCAACCCGCGTCTGGTCTATGGCCGCATGACCGGTTGGGGGCAGGCCGGGCCGCTGGCCCAATCGGCCGGACATGATCTCAACTACGTGGCGCTCACGGGCATGCTGTCGCTGTCCGCGCGGCCCGGCGAGACGCCCGCCATCCCGCCGACCGTGGTGGGCGACGCCGGCGGGGCGCTGGGCCTCGCCTTCGGCATCGCCTGCGCGCTGGTCGATGCGCGCGCCAGCGGCCGGGGGCGCGTGGTGGACGGCGCCATCGTCGACATGGTGGCCATGCTCGGCGGTATCGCGCTATGGGTGCGCAACAACGGCCAGATCGACGGCCCCACGCCAAGCCCCTTCCATCAATCGCCGTTTTACGATGTTTATGCCTGCGCGGACGGTGGGCATATCACCATCGGCGCGCTGGAACCGCAGTTCTACGCGCTGCTGCTCGCCAAACTCGGCATGACCGATGTGGATCCCGCTGCGCAGTACGACCACACGACGTGGCCGGCGCTGAAATCGCGATTCGCCGACTTGTTCCGCAGCCAGCCGCGTGCCCACTGGGATGCGCTGCTCGGCGGCACCGATGTCTGCTACGCGCCCGTGCTGAGCGTGGCGGAAGCGGCCAGGCATCCGCACAACGTGGCGCGCGGCATTTTCATCGAACGCCCGGACGGCACGCTCGACGTGGCCGGGGCGCCGCGGTTCTCGGACCTGTCGCCCTCAGAGCAGTGAGACGGACTCGCCCTGCGAGGCGGACAGCATCCGCTCCACGTACCGCGCGATCAAGTCGATCTCGAGGTTGACGCGCGCGCCAGCCTTGAGTTCGTTCAGCGTGGTCACTTCTACGGTGTGCGGGATCAGGTTGATCGAGAACTCGCAGCCTTCGGCCACGTCGCTGACGCTGTTCACGGTCAGCGAGACGCCGTTCACCACGACGGAACCCTTGTAGGCCAGATAGCGGCCCAGCTCGCGCGGGGCGCGGATGCGCAGCTCGTGCGATTCGCCCACCGGGGCAAAGCGCACGACATCGCCGAGCCCATCGACGTGACCGGACACGAGATGGCCGCCCAGCCGGTCGGCCAGCCGCAGTGCCTTCTCGAGATTGACGCGGCCCGGCTTGTCGAGGCCCACGGTCTTGTCGAGCGATTCTCGGGAAACGTCTACGTCGAACTGGCCGTCCTGCATGGCCACGACGGTCATGCAGGCACCCTGGATGGCGATGCTGTCGCCGATGATCACATCGGTCAGGTCCAGTTCGCCAGCGGCGATGCGCAGGCGTACGCCGGCGTCGGCGTTGCCCAGCGGGGAGACGGTGTCGATGCGGCCAACGGCCGCCACAATGCCAGTAAACATGCTTGCCTCGGAATGCGTAGGGTCTGTCTGTTCAGGGTGATGTCAGTGCTTGCTGTCGCCACGGCGGGCAATCAGCCGGAGATCGTCGCCGATCTGGCGCACCTCGTGCCAATGGAAGTCGACGGCGTCCTCGAGCCGGGCCAGCGGTGGCAGGTTGAACATGCCCTGCGCATCGCCCAGCAGCCGGGGCGCAAGGTAGATCAGCAGCTCGTCGGCGCAGCCCTCGCGGATCAGGGATCCGTTGAGCTTGAAGCCGGCTTCCACATGCAATTCGTTGATGCCGCGCTTGCCCAGTTCCTGCAACATGCGGCGAAGTTCGACCTTGCCGTGCGGATTGGGCAGGACCACTACCTCGGCGCCGCGTGCCTCCAGTGCACGCTGCCGCGCGGCGTCTTCCACGGCGCAGAAGACCAGCACGGGCTTGGCGAAATCCCCGGTGTCGCGGTTCAGGATCTGCGCATCGAGCGACACCTCCAGCCGGGAGTCCACCAGCACGCGCTGCGGCTGGCGCGGCGTGGGAATGGCGCGCACGGTCAGCGCGGGATTGTCGTCCCGCACGGTGCCGATGCCGGTGAGGATGGCGCAGGCCCGGGCGCGCCAGGCATGGCCATCGTCGCGCGCGGGTTTGCCGGTGATCCACTGGCTGGTGCCGTCATGCAGCGCGGTGCCGCCATCGAGGGAAGCGGCCACTTTCACGCGCACCCACGGCAGGCCGCGCGTCATGCGCGAGACGAAGCCGATGTTGAGATCGCGCGCTTCTTTTTCCAGCAGGCCGCAGCGTACGTCGATGCCGGCATCGCGCAGCCGTTGCAGGCCGCGCCCGGACACCGCCGGGTTGGGGTCTTCCATGGCGGCCACCACGCGGGCGATGCCCGCACGCACCAGCGCCTCTGCGCACGGCGGCGTGCGGCCGAAGTGGCTGCACGGCTCCAGCGTGACATAGGCGGTGGAGCCGGCGGGATCGTGGCCGCGCGAGAGGGCGTCCTTCATCGCCTGGATCTCGGCATGGTCCTGACCGGCCGGCTGGGTATAGCCCTGCCCGATGATCTCGCCATGCTTCATCAGCACGCAGCCAACGCGCGGGTTGGGCGTGGTGGTGAACATGCCCCGCGCGGCGAGCGCGAGGGCCAGTTCCATGGCGGTATGGTCGGAGTCGGAAAACATGGCGAGGCAGTCTGTGCCGTTAGGTGAGAAAGCAGGGCGATCAGTCGCAGTCGGCATCGGGGCCGGCGCCGCAGATCCGGATGCGCCCCTGGGCGCCGAGCCTGACCTGCCGCTGCGCACCGCGGCATCGCACATGGAACGTGGCCGCGTAGAAACCGCCGCGTTCCGATCGAGAGTATCCCACAGGTGTCAAGCGGAGCGCAGGCGGTCCCTTGGCGCCATCGGTGCCGCGCAGGGTCACGCGCAGGCAGGCGGCATCCAGCGCCGTCACGGCGATGGGCGGCCCGGTGGTCGCCTGGGGTGCCACCGGTGCGAGCTGCCATCCGCCATCGAGCGTGGTGGCGCCCGGCAAGGGCCCGAGCCGGATTTCGACGCGCCGGTTGGCCGCCGTGGTGCGTGCCATGGCCAGCGATGCCGCCAGCCGGTCTGCGGCGTAGGTCACGGTGTGCTCGGCCAGCATGTGGCGCAGGGTGGGCAAGGCGATGGCCGCGAGGATGGCGGCCACGGCCAGCGAGACCAGGAGTTCGGTCAGCGTCATGCCGCTGCGCCGGCGGACATGCGCGATTGCGGTCTGTTGCATTTCAGCACCCTTCGGGCAGTCGAGCGGGCGGATTCGCCGCGGTGAGCAGGGAAAGCCACTCGCCCGTGCTCCGCAGCACGAGGGTGCCGCAGCGCGTATCGACAAAAGTGGGCGTGGCGCGGACTTCGACGCAGCGGGACAGGTCAAGTCCGGCGCAACTGGTGGCCGTCAGCCAGTGCCGGACCGGGGCGGGCGGCGCAGGCACGGGGCGGGGCCAATGGCCGGCCGGGGCGGTTGCGTCTAGGGCGCTCGCAAACGTCGACGCGCTGAGGGCATGCCGCTCGAGCGCCAGCATCGCGGTGACCGCTTCGGCACGTGCCTGCATGCGCCACGCCCGGTGGAAATGCTGCCGCCATGCCGGTAGCGCCATGGCGGCGAGGATCACGACGATCATCAGGGTGATCATCAACTCGACGAGGCTGAAGCCGCTGCTTTGGGTGTGCGGCAGGCAGGGTCGGTGCGTCATGGCGATGCTCATAGCGGTGTCCGGATCAGTTCGCGCCAGCCCAGCCGACCGCGCCGGCGTGTCAGGTAGGCGTGTTGTTGCAGGTAGGCGCCGTCGCCATCGACCTGCCACAGGGCAAGGGAATGGACATCGCGCCGGGAGATGCCGGGCGCCGGAGTGGCACCTTCGATGACCGGGGAGAGGCTGACGAACGGACCACCGAAGGCCGGATCGAACGGCAACCCTGTGATGGCGGCGCCGGGTTTGCCATCGGCCTGCAGGACGGTGACCGACTCCCCGGTAGCGGCGTCGATCAGGTAGCTCCGTGCACGGCCATCGGGTGCCAGCGTGGTGAAGGAGAGATGGGCAGGGCTGGCGGCGTCCAGTGTCTCGATCTGTTCGCCCGGATGGGGTAGCGCGAGCGTCCATCCTGTCGTGCCGGGGGGGTCCGACGAGGGGACGGCACGCAGCACCACGCCGTTACCGCTCGGGATTGCGCGGATCTGGCGTGGGTTGGCTGGCTTTTCGGTGTGGTCCGGAATGGCGGACACGGCGTTGCCGGTGCCGTAGACAATAAGCGGGGTAGCACCGGTGTACGTGATCACGGGTGGTTCGACACTGCCACGTCTGCTGGCGGTCTGGCGATGCAGGCATGTTGCGGGTGGCGTATCGGCGCCAAGGGCGTCGAGGGGGAACCGCCAGAGGCGGCCTACATCGTCGATGGCGTAGGCGGCGCGGGCGGCGCCACTGGCATCGCTCCGCACCGTGACGGCGAGGAGTTGCGTGGTGGCCGTCTTGCTGTCGCAGCCTTGTTCAGGTAGCGGCAGTCGCGGAACACGGCCGGTGGTCGCCCAGGCGCCTGCCGGCCGGTCCAGCGGAAGCAGCGCCAAGGCCGCCCGTGCACCCGCCGGCGTGCCCGGCGCGAGGATGCCGACGGCGAACCAGCGCCGCTCGTTGTCGACCCTGAGCATGGCGGCGCGTAGCGGGCCACTGCCGGTCAGCGGCAAGGCGTCGCTTCCCGTCACTTCCCAGATCAGTTGGATGGGTGTGTCGGCGTCCGGAGTGGATACGTCGAGGACGAATGCGGTGCCGGGCGTGCGCGCCGTAGCGGGTGTGGCGCAAAGGAGAAGGGTGCGCCAGCGGCCGTTTGGGTCAGCATCCACGCTATGGGGCCTTGGGCACGGCGGGGCCGGCACCCGCGTGCCCACGGCGGTTAGGGCGGCGGCTTCGGCCAGTGCGGCGCGCGGTAGGTAGCCGGCGCGTTCCCGGCCCGTCATCGCGTCGAAGCTGTGCAGGATGCCATCGCGCGTGCCCAGCCAGACGGTGGTTGGCCGCAGTGCATGTGCGTTGCGGAAGGCGGTGTGGCCCGGTTGCATGGGCTGCCACGCCGGTGGCGCCACCACGTGCACGCGCGCGCCGGCGGCGCTGGCAAGCCGGGTGTCGCGTGGGCGCATGAGCGGGTTGGGGCGGTTGCCACGAAGCCACGAGAGCCGGTCCGCGCCGTGGGTGTCGGGCTGGCCGGTTGTGGGATCGATGTTGAGATGTTGCTTGGCCTCCGCATCGATGGCGGGCCACCGCAAGGGCGTCAGCCGCGTCCCGCCCAGATAGAGGCGACGCGTGTCCGTGTCGCGCTGGTCGAGCCTTTCTCCCGCTTCCCAGAGGTGCAGTACCCCACGCCGGTTGGCATCGGCGGTGGTGCGGAAGCCGATGGCATGGAGGCGCCCGGTCCAGGGGTAGCCGGCAGGCGCCACACGGTAGCCCATCGGCAAACGGCCGGCCTCGCTGGCAACGGCGCCGGGGCAGCCGCTAAGCCCTAGCACGATCCCGATGCACCCCATGACAAGGCGGATCATGGCTGGAACTCCGTCTGGAGCAGCACGCGCACGGACGGATCGCGGCCAAGGCCGAGCGCGGTAATGCGGAAGCGCGGCCACTGCGCCGTGCCGGCCAGTGTCTGGAGGGTCTGGTGGTGGTCGAGGACTTCGATGAGGTAGCGGGGCGGATGCGTCGCCCCGGCCACGCCTTCGGGCAGATCGGGCAGGCGCGCCCCGGTGAACGCACCAATCGATAGCGCCGGGACGCTCTCGGGTGGGCTGCCCTCGATCCATGGCCACCAGGCCGGCTGGCCGGTGCCCGTTCGACAGATGGCGCGCTGGGCCTCCACGCCGCAATGGCCCGGGTCCGGCCACGACGCCAGCCGAGCATGCGGCGACGCGGCAGCCGCAAGCAGATCCGCCTCCGCATCGAGCAAGGCCGCCTCCGCCGCGCGGAACGCGATCTCGCGGTCCAGTTGCAGCCCTGCCAGTTGACGGCCGGCGTGGAGGAAGTGCATCGCTGCGGCGCAGACGCTGGCCGTGAGCACCAGCATCGTCGTGACGAAAGCGAGAGCGGCGATGCCATCCTGCGTGCGGCGGGTCAGCATAGGGTCTCCAGGCAGGGCGAAGGGTTGCGCAGGCGGAAGGTGGTGGTGAAGACGCGCCGGCGGACCGCATGCCGGGTCGCAGGGGGGAACGACAAGTCCTCGTCGGCGTCGCCATGGGTCAGCGCGGGCAGCAGGGTCAGCGGCTCCGGCCGGGTCGTCTGCCCGGTAGCGCGGTCGCCCCGGATCACCAGTGCGATCTGCACCGTGCGCACGCGATGCCAGCCGGCATCGCCCTGCGCCCGGATGTCGCGGGCGCGGAGATAGGTGTCCGCCTCCCCGTCGCCGTCCCGGTCGACGCCATAGCGCAGCTGCATGGCCTCCACGCCACGGACGAGCGTCCCCGAGGTGTAAGTGACGGCTTGCATCTGGCGCCCCTGCCGGCGCGGATAGCGGCACAGCAACTGCGGCACGCCATCACTGCCGAGGCCGATGTACAGCAGGTTCATCGCGGCGTGATGCGAGGTGGGCACGCCATCGACCGGTTGGGCGGTTGCCGCCAGCGCATGCCCGCCACAGTCGGTCATGGTGCCGTCGGGCCGCGTGGTCGCATCGCCGCTGCTGCTGCCGGAGAAGCGCAGGCGCAGGGCATCGCTCTGATGCCGGCCTCGGGTGCCGCACGGGGCAGATAGATCGACGGCGGGCTGGCCGCAGTCGTCGTGGCCCTCGAGCGGCGCGGTTGGCGCCGGATGCCCTGGGGTGAGCGAGGCCCGACCGGGAATCCAGCCCGCCTGACGCACCAGTTGAGCGACGATGCCCAGCGCCCGATGGCCGCGCTCCGCCATCATCACGCTGTCCGCGACGTTGGCGTATGCCTGCCGGACGACTTGGAACGTGGTGATGGCCAGTACGGATGCCAGCAGCCCGAGCACCATTCCCACCATCATCCCGGTGAGCGTGAACCCACGCTGGCGAGGGCGACGCGTCATGGCGCTACCCATAGCGCCACGTGGGCGGGAGGTGCCGTCATGCCGGGCGAGGCGTCCGCCGTAATGCGGACCGGCCCGGCCAGCACAATGCGCGCACCGGGCGCGCAGAGCGGCCGAGCGCCGGCCCCGACGCCGAGCGCGCCACACAGCTGCGCGTGGCGCCCGCCGGGCGGCACCATCGAACCGGCACCGGCCGTTTCGGCGAACTCCGACGCCCACTGCGTGGTCTGCGCCAGACTCTCCTGCTCACCCGCCAGCCGGAGCCACAAGGGGCCGAGCACGGCCAGCGGCATGGCGCCGATGCCGATGACGGCAAGGCAGATCAGTGATTCGAGGAGGATGTAGCCGCTGGAGCGCCGCTGAGGGCGGCGGCCGGAAGGGGAGGGTGGAGCAAGGGACATGGCGCATCGGTTCGAACAGAACGGATGTCCACGATAGCCTCGGGCGAGGCCCTAAAACGTGTCCGGATGTGGAGGTTTTGTGGAAGTTTGTGTCCGAGGTCGACTCGGAACAGAGCCAAGCCGGAGACCCGGCTTTGGCCCGCGCACGGGTCATGCGCGGGCCGGGGAAACGGCTACCAGCACTCCGCCAGGCTTGCCGTGCCCGTCTTGGTCTTGGTATTGAGGTTGTCGATGCCGAGGGTTCCGCACAGCGCGTCGGCCAGCTTTGGCGCGGCCGTGAGGGTGTAGCCGGTGGCATCGGCGCCGCCGGTCACGGCGATGGTGATCACATGGCTGCCTTGATCGCAGGTATCCCCGGACCCCGTAGTCTGGGCGGCGCAAGCCAGTACCTTGAGTTGGGCCGGGTCCGACGAATACTTGTTGTTCACCGTGAAATACCGCTCCTGGGCACCCTGCACGCGTGCCAGGGCGGCCTTGGCTTCGGTGCGGCGCGCCTTGGTCACGTACTGCCCGTACTGCGGGTAGGCAATGGCGGCCAGGATGCCGAGCACCATGACCGTGATCATCAGTTCGATCAGCGTGAAGCCTTGCATGCGCTGCCGCAGTCCTGTCCGGGTCATTGCCGTTCTCCGTCTTGTTTCATGTTGCACCGCCATCAGTGCAGGATCTCGCGCCACGACAGGCGACCGCTCGGCTTGTCGGCGCTTTCCGTGATGGTCTGCGTGCCGCCGCTCGAGCCGGACATCAGCTTGCACTCCTTGCCCGGGCCGCAGTCGATGATAGGCGGCTTCGGCGTGATACCCACCGTCGAGCCGACGCCGCTCACCACCACACCGTTGACCGTATCGTTCTGGTCGATCTTGCCGTCGCCGTTCAGGTCCACCGGCGATTCACTGAGACGAGCGCCGCTGAACGTGCCGACTTCGTAGATGAAGCTCGAGCCGCCGCTGTCGCAGACCTCGGTGGACGGCGTCATCGTGACCAGCACGACACGTTTGCCACGGATCAGGGCGTCCGTGACCACCCGCTCGCCGAGTTGGGCGTAGGTTGGGCCAACCAGAAGGTCCATGTACCAGCCCTGGACCCCTCCAGGCGTCAGTTGCACCTTTGTGTCGGTCGAGATCCGGTAGGTGAGGCCGTTGGAAACCCCAGCCGACAGCGTCTTCTGTTCCTGCAGCATGCTGCGCGTGATCGTGCCCTGCGCGGCAATGTTCTGGTCCCAGATGCCGTACAGCGACTGGGTCGAGAAGTTCGAAGGGTCGCTGTTGTCGACGTACCGGCCCGTGCCGAACACCACCATGTAGCCGCCGGTCGGGTTGCGTGCCACGTCCGGCTGGCCGGTGATCGGTTGACGGTTGCCGGCACTGTCCTTGGCGGTGAACATCAGCTTGCGCGTGGACTGCCACTTCGAATCGGTCTTGTCCGAGACGTCGAACTTCCAGAGGTTGCCGAGCAGGTCGCCAGCGTAGAGGAAGTCCACGGTACCGTCGCCGTTGACGTCCGCCGGGAGCACCGAGGCAATCCCGTTGGACGCCGTCGCGGTGGCATCGTCGAGCGTCAGCTTGAGATAGTCCGTGCCGGGCGTCCAGCGCTTCGAGCCCCGCACGCGGTCCAAGTAGACGATGAAGATGGAGCCACGGCCCGCCGTGCTGTTGTAGCCGTTTCCGAAGATCGCCACCCACTTGCCATTCGACATCTTGACGATTTTCGGCTGGCCCACCACGTGGCCGAGATCGGCGTCGGCCGAGCTCGGGAACTCCCACAGCACGGTGCTGCCTGCGGTGTTCTCGCTGACCGACTCCGGATCGGTGACGTCGAGCGCGAACACCCCACGGCCGCCGAGGCCGAGGCCGCTGACCAGCACGGTGCGCCAGTTGCTGTTGACCTTCGCATCCTTGACGGCGGGTGTCCCGTCGACCGTGTAGGTGTGGACGTAGTCGAGGTTCGTCAGGGTGGGCAGCTTGCTGTACACCAGGGACGGCACGTAGGCGAACAGCTCCTTGCCGCCGTCTTCATCCTTGGCGGAGAACGCGTGCATCATGCCGTCGTTCGCGCCCACGTAGAGTACTGGCTTGCGGGACCGCTTGCTCAGCACGAACTCGGCGTAGTCGTTACCCGCGTAGCCGGCGTTGGGCGGGCCCACGTACTGCGGGCTGGAGTTCACGATGTCGCCCAGGATGGTGGTGGGGCGGGCGCGGAACTTGCCCGAGGCATCGCCCTCATTGCTCTTGTCTCCGCGCAGCCAGTTGACGCGCTTTGTGCCGTCCGCGCCGCCCGTATTCATGATGGTCTGGAAGTCGGGGGGCAGGCTGTCGTAGCGGAACGGAATGCCCGCGCCATCGGGATCCACACTGTTGTACGTGAGGATCGCGCGGTTGGTGGGTGCGATGCCGCGGAGCGTCTGGCCGGCGTCCCAGATGGCCGGGAGGACGGCCTCGCCCTTGGCATTCAAGGCAAAGTTGAACAACTGGCCTGACCAGTCGGAGCCGTTGAAGCGCGCCTGGTAGGACCGTGTGTTGACGTCCAGCCGCGACGAGCTTGCCGCGACGGAAGAGGACGACGAGGTGGCCAGGATCGAGATGAAGGCACGTTCCAGCGCCGCGCTCAGCGCGCCCGGGTTGGTGGCGTAGAAGTAGTTATCGGGCAGGCCATCCGAGCCGCCGTCGCCATTGGACAGGCGGACGTCCCATTCGGTCTGTTTGTTAGGGGTCTTGTCGCCGTCGCTGTCCTTGAAGCCGCCCCACTTGGCGGCGTACTGGAGCGGGTCGAGGAACTGCGAGCCCGCGTTGCCGGTTACGCTGTAGGTGACGCTCGTTTCCGCATCGCCCAGATTGCAGTTGCTGCAGCCTTTGACGCCGGTCGGGTCGGTGTAGTTGAAGCCGTAGATGCCGGAGTGGAAGTGCGGGCCGTCCTTGTCGGTGCCGGACACTACGTAGCCGAAGCCCTGCCCGTTGCTCGAGGAGCCGGACACCACCTTCGTCGACACCGTGATGTTGCCGCCGGTGACGGAGTAGCTCAAGATACCCCAGACGTCCTGGTCGTAGTCGCCACCGGCCACCGAATCTTCCCAGCTCACGTAGAAGCGGCCGCTGCTGCCGTCCTGCGAGATCACCTTGAAGTCAACCAGCGTGCCGGTGCTCGGGTCAACGTTGGTCGGGTGCAGCTGGTAGGACGGCATGATCGTCACGGTCTTGCCGTTGACGTTCACGTTGATCTTGGGCGTATTGGTCGCCAGCTGCACGGCGTAGGTGGAGACCTTCAGCGCGGCGTTGCGAGTGGTTTCATCGGCGGAAGTGACGTCGAGGTCCGTCCGGATGCGGTTCATGTGCGCGAACAGCGCCGCGCCCGCGATCTGGAACGTGCCCTTCTGGGACGGTCCTTCCGGGCAGATCCCGAGCACGTTGCTGAGCGAGCCGACCTTCTTGGCCGAGCACACATTGTCGATGATGCCGCCGCTGACCCCGCCCGCGAACCAGTTGCCGTTGTCGATGCCTTCCCCGGTGCCAACCTTGTTGGTCCAGTCGCTGATTGTCGGCGATCCGGCCAGATCGCTCAGGCCGCCCAATTGGTCGTTGTCGTAGGAGGAAACGCTCGAGTTGAACACCAGCGCATTGAGCGGTGAGCAATAGGGCGCCCGCTTGGGGTTCGACGCCGGCAGGTTCATCGGGTTGGCCCACGTCGCGGTCGTCAGGCCGAGG
Source organism: Cupriavidus sp. OV096 (assembly GCF_900115455.1). Classification (NCBI taxonomy): domain Bacteria; kingdom Pseudomonadati; phylum Pseudomonadota; class Betaproteobacteria; order Burkholderiales; family Burkholderiaceae; genus Cupriavidus; species Cupriavidus sp. OV096. The sequence continues at coordinate 707,467 of NZ_FOWM01000001.1, read as the reverse complement.
GCCACATCCTTGCCATTGGTCTTGGGTGCGAAGTCGGCGTTGGCCGTCTTCCCGGCGAAGTAGCGGAGCGTCTCGACATAAATTTCCGAGATCGGATTGCCCCATGTGGAGCAATTCCCCTCGTTGGCCGGCTTGTTCTGGGCGTTCTGGCCGCCGCTCGGTTGAATGGCGGTTTGCTGATAGTTGCAGCTGTCTGCGCTGGTGTAACCCCCATCGCTATAGCTGTAGCCGTATGGGCGCAGCTTGTCGATGTTCCAGACAATGCCCTTGACCGGGGTGGCAGCGCGGTAGGTAAAGATGCCAGAGTCAGGGTTGATCTCGGTCGAGAAGTTCGTCACGTTCTGGCGCAGCACACCACCTGAGATGTTCTTGTCGTAGGTGCCCGTCATCAGCCCGAACAGCATCTGGCCGGTTTCGCCATACTTCTGCAGCAACCCGTACGGCTTGTACGCATTGCCGTACTGTTTGCACGATTCGCCGCCGATCATCCCCGTTACGCAGGCCTGCACGCGTGCGTTGAACGTGCCCTTCGCCTGCCCCGTGCCGGTGCCCCGAACCGACTGCGACGGGTTCTCGGCCGACGCGTTGATGCCCGATGTTGCGGCGCGGTTGCCGTTCGAGGAGCCGGAGACAGTCTTGCCGTTGGTCTGAGGCAAAAAGCTGCTTTGGGTGTTGCTGGCCTCGCTGTACCAGTTGCACTGCCATTTCTCGCTGGCGCCCCAGGTGGCATAGTTACCTTTGACTACGCGCAATTGCGGGGCCTGCGTGTTGGCCTGTGAGTTGAGATTGCTGCTGTCTTTCGGGGTGACATTGCAGATGGTCAGGCCGCCGCGCGTGAGATTGGACACGGTCCACGACGAATAGCTGTTGCTTGCGCCGGCCGGCTTGGACACGCTGTCCGCGTAGATTGCCATCGTGATGGCGTTGCTATTGCCAATGCTGCTGATCCAGCCGGTCAGCGATGTGCCGGCCGGAGCGCTGCCGCGCGGAACCAGCCGAATCTGGTCGCCGATCTGCATCTTGGAGTTGTCGCTCACCGTCAGCGTCACCACGTCGGCGCGCAGCGTGATCTGGGTGGACGACGTCTGGGTCTCCACCTCGGAAGGCAGTTCCAGGTCTACCGGCACCAGTTTGCGCAGGTCGGTGCCGCCGTAGTACTTGGCCCAGGCGTGGGCGTCCATCGGCAGGAAGGCGCGTTCCAGCACGGTGGTCGTAGCCGTGTCTACGGCGCGTGTGCCGCCGTAGAGGATCTTGCGCACTTCGTCGATGCGGCTCATCGACACCCAGTTCAGGAAGTTGCCGCTCCACTTGGTGCCGTCGCAGTATTTTGCGCTGTCAGCCATCGCGGCGGGCACGAAGCCCTGGATGCTGCTGCTGTCATAGCTGTAGCATTTAGCCGAATCGAAATAGCCCGCGTAGGTGATGCGCGAGCTATACGTCGAGTCCAGGATGCCGTCGCCGTCCAGGTCGGAGTAGTCGTTGTACGCCTTCTGGTGAAGCGAATGATCCTTGGAGAGATCGATCATTACCATCGGCGAAACGCCGCCGCCTGCATAGAGGGGCTTGGTGGACAGGTTGAGCTGTGCCGCCGAGGCGGAGGCCACGGCGAGCAGGAACGATGCTGCAAGCAGTACGGCTTGCAGGCGGCTCGCGGGTCGGTGCAGAAGGAACGGTTTCATGGTGCGCCCAGCGGTTGGAGGGTTGCGCGACACGGTTCGGGAAGTATCAGAAACGCACGACTTCCTGGATCATCACCTTCGTGCTCGGGTTGGCCCCGTAGCCGATGGCGCTGACGCGGAAGACGTACTTGATGTTGCCGGCCTCGAGGCTGCCTTCGTTGATGTCGGGGATCGATTCGATCAGGTAGCGTGGCTGCCTCGAGACGCCGTTGGAGCCGGCGGCGGCCACGGTCGGCAGCTTCTGGTCGGCAGTCAGCAGCGTCACTTCGCCGAGTTCCACGGACCGGGCGGGATCCTCGAGGTACAGGTCCCATGCCGGCTTGCCCGTCACGGCGGGCAGGCAGAAGCCCTTGAAGCCGGCGACGTCGCAGGTCAGCGCCGCGCCGGTGACGCCGGAGATGAAGCGGATGTTGCGGATGTCGTTGCGGGCATCGCGCAGCGCTGCCTCGGCAGCCTGGAGCGCGATGTTCTGGTCGCGCGTGTTGCGCGCCATGCGCTCGGACGACAGGCTCGACATGCTCGCCGCCAGCCCAACCAGCGTGAGGATGATCAGGAACAGCAGCACCAGCACCAGCGAGATGCCGCGCTGCCCCTGGCGTCGATGCAGGCGGGCGCGCGGACGGGGAAGGATTCGCGTCATGTCGTGTCAGTTCAGGCGGTTGCGGAGGGCGATGAAGAACGTGGCGTGCTTGCGCAGGCGGCCGTCGTTGGCCATGTTCATGACGCTGCCGGCATCGCCGGCCGGGGCGGCGTCGTTCTGGGCATACGCCTTGCCGAAGTGGTTCAGGACCAGCGAGGTCGGCGCGGCGTTCGTGGTGCTCTTGCCGCGCAGCACCAGCGAGACACGCAGGGCGCGCACATTGGCCATGTTCGCCGCGCCGGGGCGGACGAAGCGGTTGACCGTCTGGTCGCCGTCGGTATCCTCGCCCAGCAGGATCTGGAACGCCTCGACGTTGGGGAACAGCGGCGTGGCGGCCCCGTTGACCGTGCACTGGAGCCAGGGCACGCCGGCCGCGTCGTTGATGATCGAAAACACCTCGGTCATCAGGATGTTGCCGTTCACATCGTTGCCGGCGCAGTCGATCATGGTGCCGTCCGGCGTCGGGGCCGTGGGCGTGCCTGGCACCGCCGCTGGGTCGGCCCCCGGCGGCGACGAGCCGAAGTAGCGCACGGTCAGTGTGTCGCTGGCATTGACGCCGGTATCGTTGGTGGCTTCGAGCGTCTCGTTGACACCGAAGCTGTTGTCCAGGAATGTGAAGTCGGAATAACCGGCCTGGCGGCCCTGCCGTTGCAGCAACTGCGCGATGGCGCGCGAGTTCTCCTGCACTTCGGCGAGATCGCCCTGGGTGTTGTACGAGCGCTGCTGCGCCAGGTAGAGTGAGATCACCACGATGACCAGCAGCATGCTGATCACCATGCCGACCATGAGTTCGACCAGGGTGAAACCCTGCGCGCGGCGCCTCGGTTTGCGGATGGACGTAGTCATGGCACGAAGGCGGTCACGAATCGTTGGGGGGTGTCCTGGCCGTCCTCGCGCCACCAGATCTTGATGACGTAGGGCGCACCGTTGACGTTCTGGCACTGCGGGTCCGCGGCGTCGCCGTCATTGGGGGAAGCGTCGATGCAGATCATGCCGCTGGCGGCGGGCAGCGCTTCCTTCAAATCGTCCAGCCAGGCCGCGAAGCTGGCCCCGGCCATGGCGGCCGGCGTGCACCCCTTGGCCGCGTAGCAATCGGCGTTCGGTACGCCATTCGGCTTGTCGAACGCGCCGGCCGTCATGGCGACCTCATTGCTGCGCATCTGGTCCGCCATGTTGTAGGCCATGGTGGTGGCGATGTTGCGCATGGACGCCGTGCGGGCATCGACCAGCGTGCGGAGCTGCAGCATGGCCAGCGCCAATACGCCGATGGCGAGCACGACGATCGTGATCAGTGACTCAATCAGCGTGAACCCGTCATGGCGCGCGCGCGTGGGCGTGCGCAGTCGAACCGGGCGGGCACGTCTCGGTAGGCCGTTCTGTGGGGAGGGCGACATGGCGTCAGATGCAGGGCGTCTGCTGCTGGGTTTGGGGGCGGCCGCTGCCGGTCATGCTGACGGTCTGGCCGGGCAGTTCGGAGTTGCGTTCACAGAACCGCCAGGTGGCCGTCGGGGAAGTGGAGGCGCCCGAGGACCGGAACCGCACCAAATCGGGTGTGGCGCCCAGGTTGCTGGCTTCCAGGGTCAGGGTCGGGGTCGGTTCGTCGCTGTAACGCAGCACGTCGTCCGTAGGATCGACCACGCCGTCGGCGTTGAGATCGGCGAAGATCACGCGCCGCTGGTTCCAGTCGTCGGAGCAGGCGTTGCCAGTGCCCACGGGACAGATCGTGACGGTGCTGTTGCGCCGTGCCGCTTCGCTGCGGGCCGCTTCGATCTCGGTGAAGAACTTCGACGATTCCGTCGCGATGCGGCTGTTATGCAGGAAGGAACGGAAGTTGGGGATGGCCGCCGCCGCGAGGATGCCGAGGATCGTCACGGCAGTCAGCAACTCGATCAGCGTGAAACCGCCGATTAAGCGCGTCTGAGAGCGGTGGAGATGCCCGATGCGGGCGCGGCTGCGCGGCTGGCTGGCATGCTGCGGCGACCCCATGCCAGCGGGCATGGACGCAGGCCGAGCAGGCGTCAGCAAGCCCACTGCCCAAAGGCAGAAAGACTGACCCATTTGTGACTCCCGTCCAAAAAATCGAACTGTTCTTTTGCTTTTCTACGGGCGGCGCGTTGGAGTTTTGCTGCGCCGGAGCCTCTGTTGGGCCCCGTTTACGCCGTGCACGCGCTCGCCATCCGGCCTCCTTACCCGAAGGAGGTCAGTGCAGATTAGACAGCTTTTTTTACGAAGTAGCTACCCCTTTCGTGGGGTAGGCGGGGAAAACTCGTCGAGTACGTCGCGAAATTCCGACACATCTTCAAAACTGCGATAAACGGAAGCAAAGCGGATATAGGCAATTTTGTCGAGTTTGCGCAATTCGCGCATAACCAGTTCGCCCACCTGGCTGCTGGCGATCTCTTTCTCGCCCAGCGCCAGCAGTTTTTCTTCGATCCGGGTAATGGCCTGGTCGATGGCCTCGGCGGACACCGGCCGCTTGCGCAGGGCCAGCCGCATGGAGTCCTTGAGCTTGCCGCGCGTGTAGTCCACGCGGGAGCCGTTCTTCTTGACGATGGCGGGGAAGAAGAGCTCGATGCGCTCGTAGGTGGTGAAGCGGCGGTCGCAGGCTTCGCAACGCCGGCGGCGGCGCACCGTGTCGCCGTCCTCGGAGACGCGACTGTCAAGCACCTGGGTGTTGGAATGACCGCAGAAGGGGCATTTCATGCCGGACCACCTGAAGATATATGCCGGGCCGCATTATCGCTCGCGGTGTGCAAAAGGTAAAACGGCGCTGCCGGGGCAGCGCCGTTCGTCACGCGCACTATATAGATAGGCGCGATGCCGGTTGTGGGCCGGATATCAGCCGTAGACCGGGAAGCGGCGGGTCAGGGCGGACACCTGCTCGCGCACCTTGGCGATATTGGCTTCGTCGTGCGGGTTGTCCAGCACGTCGGCGATCAGGTTGCCCACCTGGCGGGCTTCGTCTTCCTTGAAGCCGCGCGTGGTCATGGCCGGCGAGCCCAGGCGCACGCCCGAGGTCACGAACGGCTTTTCCGGATCGTTCGGGATGGCGTTCTTGTTCACCGTGATATGGGCGTCGCCGAGGATCTTCTCGGCTTCCTTGCCGGTGATCTGCTTGGCGCGCAGGTCCACCAGCATCACGTGGCTCTCGGTCTTGCCGGACACGATGCGCAGGCCGCGCGCGATCAGGGTCTCGGCCAGCACGGCGGCGTTCTTCACCACCTGTTGCTGGTAGGCCTTGAACTCCGGCGTCAGCGCTTCCTTGAAGGCGACGGCCTTGCCAGCGATCACGTGCATCAGCGGGCCGCCCTGGATCCCCGGGAAGATGGCCGAGTTGATGGCCTTCTCGTGCTCGGCCTTCATCAGGATCACGCCACCACGCGGGCCGCGCAGGCTCTTGTGGGTCGTCGTGGTCACGAAGTCAGCGTGCGGCACCGGGTTCGGGTACACGCCGGCGGCGATCAGGCCGGCGTAGTGAGCCATGTCCACCATGAAGTAGGCGCCAACATCCTTGGCCACCTTGGCGATCCGCTCGAAGTCGATGCGCAGGGCGAAGGCCGAGGCGCCGGCGATGATCATCTTCGGCTTCTTCTCGTGGGCCAGCTTCTCCAGCGCGTCGTAGTCGATGTCTTCCTGGGCGTTCAGGCCGTAGCTGACCACGTTGAACCACTTGCCGCTCATGTTCAGGGCCATGCCGTGGGTCAGGTGACCGCCTTCGGCCAGGCTCATGCCCATGATGGTGTCGCCCGGCTTGAGCATGGCGAAGAACACGCCCTGGTTGGCCTGCGAGCCCGAGTTCGGCTGCACGTTGGCGGCTTCAGCGCCGAAGAGCTGCTTCACGCGGTCGATGGCCAGCTGCTCCACCACATCCACGTACTCGCAGCCACCGTAGTAGCGCTTGCCGGGATAGCCCTCGGCGTACTTGTTGGTCAGCTGCGAGCCCTGGGCGGCCATCACGGCCGGCGAGGTGTAGTTCTCGGACGCGATCAGCTCGATATGGTCTTCCTGGCGCTGGTTTTCCTTCTGGATCGCGGCGAAGACTTCGGGGTCGATCTGCTCGATGGTGAAACGGCTGCGTTCAAACATGGCGTGACTCGTCTGTAAAAAAGGGATGCCGATGCACTTTTCGGATACGAACAGGCAATCGGGATACATCTCGGGGGTTTCGCAGAACTTCGCGATTAGGGCGCGCGGGGAAGGCATTGGCGTCCCGCACCAGTGACCTCTATATATAGAGGTCGTCCGGTGCAGGGCGCACCCTGCTTCCCATTCGCTGCCCAGGCGAGCGGCAGGCGTTTGTGATTCACGCCAGATAACTTGCGCTTCCTCGTGGTAGTACCCACTGACTTCGCCAGTCGCGCAAGATGGAATGGTTGCCGCAGAGTTTACGCGAGGCCGCGCCGCGCCGCAAGGCGGTGCCAGAGGGGGTAACGCGGGGGCAGGGCAGGCCGGATGTGGCGGGCGGTGCATCGGGCCAGCTTCCCGCAAAGCCGCGCGGCGCCTGGCTCGCAACTTGCTGTTGCATTTCTCCTGCGGGTTTACCTGCGGCGGGCCGTTGCGGTCCGTTACAATGCCGGCCATGCCGAACTATGTCTGGCCGCTGCGCGTGTACTGGGAAGACACGGATGCCGGCGGCGTGGTGTTCTACGCCAACTACCTGAAATTCTTTGAACGGGCCCGGACCGAATGGCTGCGCTCGCTCGGGATCGGTCAGCAGGACCTTGCCGATACGTCCAATGTGGTCTTCGTGGTACGCAGTACTGCTGTGGAATACAATGCGCCCGCCCGGCTGGACGACCAGCTGGAAATCCGCACCGTGATTGAACGGGTGGGGCCTGCCTCGGTCCAATTCGCCCAAGAAGCGTGGCGCGACGACCTCCAGCTGGCCAGCGGCAAGATCCGGGTGGGATGTGTCGATAAAGACACATTTCGTCCGGCCCCGATTCCTGCTCCTGTTCTCGCAACTATAAGAAACGCTCGATGAATCCGGTGACCGTCACGCAAGACCTGTCGATTATCTCGCTGGTGCTGCACGCCAGCCTGCTGGCACAGGCCGTCATGGCGCTGCTGCTGGTGATGTCCCTCTTCTCGTGGACCTATATTTTCCGCAAGCACCTGGCGCTGCGCGCCGCGCGCAGCCAGACGGAAATCTTCGAGCGCGACTTCTGGGCCGGTGGCGATCTCCAGGCGCTTTATAACAGCGCCGTCAACAACCGCCACAACACCGGCGCGCTCGAACGCATCTTCGAGTCCGGCATGGGCGAGTTCCTGAAGGCCCGCGAGCGCAGCAACGACGCCGGCGCGCTGCTCGACGCCGCCCGCCGCGCCATGCGCGCCGCCTACCAGCGTGAGATGGATGTGCTCGAGTCGCACCTGCCGTTCCTGGCATCGGTAGGCTCGGTCAGCCCGTACATCGGCCTGTTCGGTACGGTGTGGGGGATCATGAACGCCTTCCGCGGCCTGTCGAATGTGCAGCAGGCGACGCTTGCATCCGTTGCGCCTGGTATTGCCGAAGCCCTTGTGGCCACGGCCATCGGTCTGTTTGCGGCGATTCCGGCCGTGATCGCCTACAACCGATATGCAACGGAGATCGATCGTCTGGCCATCCGCTTCGAGAGTTTCATGGAAGAGTTCCTGAACATTCTCCAGCGCCAGACCCGCTAATCCACCTCATTCATCGCATTCGGAGCACTAGCCATGGCAGCCATCCAGCGCCGCGGCGGCTCGCGCCGCCGGGCCAGCGCCGACATCAACGTCGTGCCGTACATCGACGTGATGCTCGTGCTGCTCGTCATCTTCATGGTGGCGGCCCCCATCGTGAATCCGGCCGTGGTCGACCTGCCTTCCGTGGCGCAGGCCACGCCGCAGCAGAAGGCGCCGCCCATCGTCGTGTCCGTGCATGAGGACGGCACCCTGACCGCGAGCGGCAAGGACAACGCCGGCAACGCCTTCGAGCGCAAGCTCGACAAGCGCGGCCTGCTGGATTTCGTCCACCAGCGCCAGAATGAGAACCCGGACCAGCCCGTGGTGATCGCCGCCGACCGTGCCGTGAAGTACGAGGCGGTGCTCGACGTGATGTCCGTACTGAAGGCCGACGGCGTGAAGCGCGTGGGCCTGATGGTCAAGTCCAAGTAAGCACCGCGACATCCAGTGGCCAGTCTCTCGTCACGTCATCCGCAAGCCCGGCCGCAGCGCCGGGCCCAGGCAGCCGCCTATCCCTACCAGCCGGTGAAGGAGCGCGGCACCACGCGCTCGTTCGTGATGGCCCTGTTCATGCACCTGCTGCTCGGGCTGGTGCTCTACTACGGCGTGCGCTGGCAGAGCAGCACGCCGGTGGGCGCCGAAGCCGAGCTGTGGGACGAAATTCCCGACACTACGCAGGCCCCGCCGCCGCGCCCCGTGGAGCTGCCGCGCCCGACGCCGCAGCCAGAGCCGGCCTTACGCAGCAAGGCCGAGGAAGACGCGGACATCGCCCTGGAACGCCAGAAGCGCAAGCAGGCCGAGGAGGCCGCCGAGCGCGAGGCCGCCCGCAAGGAACAGGAAAAACGCGACGCCCAGCGCAAGGAAGAGCAGCGCAAGGAAGACCTGCGCCAGCAACAGCAGCGCGAAGAGGCGCAGCGCAAGGAAGACGCGAAGAAGAAGGCCGAGCTGGATCGCAAGGAGCAAGCCGAGCGCGACCGCAAGGAAGCCGCCGACGCGAAGGCCAAGTCCGACGCCAAGGCCCGCGCTGACGCGGAGCAGAAGGCGAAGGCCGCCGATGCCGAAGAGAAGGCCCGTGCGAAGGCGGATGCCGATGCGAAGGCCAAGCGCGAAGCCGCGGCCAACGCCCAGCGCAAGAGCGAGCTGGCGCGCCTGCAGGCCCTGGCTGGCGGCAACGCCACCTCCAGCGGCGGTGGCGTGGGCAGCGCGGCGGGCTCCGGCGCGGGTTCGGGCGGCAAGGCGTCGCCGGGCTACGCCGACCGCGTGCGCCGCAAGGTGAAGCCGAACATCAACTTCGGTGGCGATGTGGACGGCAATCCGGCAGCCGTGGTGTCGGTCTCGCTGGCGCCGGACGGCTCGCTGCTGTCCGCCCGCCTGAGCAAGTCCAGCGGGAACGCGGACTGGGACAACGCCGTGCTGCGTGCGGTACAGCGCTCCGACCCGCTGCCGACTGACGAGAACGGCAAGGCGCCTTCGAGCTTCACGATCACGTTCAAGCCGAAGGACTAGGCGCCTCATCTGCCATGTTTTGCAACATAATGCAACCTTCATCGATGGCGTCAGGTCGCATTGCTACCATGAACGGTTGCCTGACGCGGCCGGCAGCGTGCAATTGCACGCAGAACGGGCCATGCGCCAAGCGGCGCGTTGCCCGTCCTGCTGTAGTTGCTGTGCCCGCCGTACCGATGAATCCTGATATCGACTGAGGAGCAGCATGCGAAAGCTTTGGGCCCCCAACTGGCTGTCCGCAAGGCGGCACAACGCTCAATCCACATCGTCGCCCGCCACCCAGCCCACGCGTGAGCAAAGCCGCTACGCGCTGATGGCCTGGCTGGCGGCCGCACTGATGTCGGCCGGCGTGGCACACGCACAATTGAATGTGGAAATCACCGGAGTTGGCTCGAACCAGTTCCCGGTGGCCACCGCCAACTTCCAGGGCGAGGCGCAGGCCCCGCAGAACCTGACCGCCATCATCCGCAGTGACCTGGTCAACAGCGGCCGCTTCCGCAACGTGGATCCGGGCGGCGCCACCGTGGCCGAATCGGCCCAGGTGGATTTGGGTAGCTGGAAGTCGCGCGGCGCTGATGCCTTCGTTGCCGGCAGCGTCACCCCCGCCGGCAACGGCCAGTACGAGGTGCGTTTCCGCCTGTACGACACGGTCAAGGGCCAGAGCCTGGGCGGCCTGGCCTTCACGGTCGGCCAGAACCAGTTGCGCGTGACCGCGCACAAGATCGCCGACTACATCTACGAGAAGCTGCTCGGCGAGCGCGGCGTGTTTGCCACGCGCCTGTCGTACGTGTCGAAGGTGGGCAACCGCTACCAGCTGCTGATTTCCGATTCGGACGGCCAGAACGCGCAGATCGCGCTGACCAGCACCGAGCCGATCATCTCGCCGGCATGGTCGCCTGATGGGCGCCGCGTGGCCTACGTCTCCTTCGAGGCGCGCAAGCCGGTGGTCTACGTGCACGATCTGGCCACGGGCAAGCGCACGCTGGTGTCGAACCAGAAGGGCAACAACAGCGCGCCGTCGTGGTCGCCGGATGGCCAGCGTCTGGCGCTGGCGCTCTCGCGCGACGGCAACACGCAGGTGTACCTGGTCAATGCCGATGGTTCGGGCCTGCGCCGCATCTCGCGCAGCAGCGCCATCGACACCGAGCCGCAGTTCTCGCCGGACGGCCGGAGCATCTACTTCACGAGCGATCGCGGCGGTGCGCCGCAGATCTACCGCATGCCGGCCTCGGGCGAAGAGGGCGGCGCCGCGCAACGCGTGACGTTCAAGGGCAACTACAACGTCAGTCCGCGCCTCTCGCCGGACGGCAAGTACCTGGCCTTCATCTCGCGTTCGGGCGGCTTCAAGCTACAGCTGCAGGACCTCTCCAACGGTGACGTGACGTCCCTCACCGATACGTCCAATGACGAAGCCCCGAGCTTCGCCGCCAACGGCAAGTACATTCTCTACGCCACCCGCGTGGGCGGCCGCTCGGTGCTGGCGGCGGTGTCCACGGATGGCCGTACGAAGCAGGTGCTGTCTCTCCAGTCCGGCGAGGTTCGCGAGCCGTCCTGGGGTCCTTTCATGCAATAGTGCAATAGAAAAAAGAGGAGTTATTGCCATGTCCCAAATGATGACCAAGTCGCTCGCCCTCGCCGCCCTGCTCGCACTGGGCGCCTGCAGCTCCGGCGTGAAGCTGGATGACACCGCCAAGTCGGGTACCGGCACTGCGCCGACCACCGACCCGCGCGCCGTGGCGCCGGTGGACGTCTCGCGTGACCCGCTGAACGATCCGAACAGCCCGCTGGCCAAGCGCAGCGTGTACTTCGACTTCGACAGCTACAGCGTGAAGTCCGACTACCAGAGCCTGCTGCAGGCCCACTCGCAGTACCTGGGCGCCAACAAGGGTCGCAAGATCCTGATCCAGGGCAACACCGACGAACGCGGCACCAGCGAGTACAACCTCGCCCTGGGCCAGAAGCGTGCCGAGGCCGTGCGCCGTTCGCTGTCGTCGCTCGGCGTGCCCGAGTCGCAGATGGAAGCCGTGAGCCTGGGCAAGGAAAAGCCGAAGGCCACCGGTCACGACGAAGCCTCGTGGGCCGAGAACCGTCGCGCCGACATCGCCTACTGATCTACGGATAAGTCTTCATGAATGCTCGCGCATCCACCCTGTTGTGGCTGGCAGCCGTCTCAGGCGGCTTGCTGGCAGCCACGTCCGCACACGCCGGCGTCTTCGACGACGACGAGGCGCGCCGCGCCGTGATCACGTTGCGGGACCAGTTCAACGGTTTCCAGGCAACGGCTTCACAGCGCATCGACCAGAGCAGCAAGGCCCAGCTCGACATGCAGAACCAGCTCGAAGGTCTGCGCCAAGAGGTGGCCCGCCTGCGCGGTCAGAACGAGGTGCTCCAGAACGCGGTGGATACGCTGCAGAAGCAGCAGAAGGACTACTACGCTGACCTGGACGCGCGGCTCAAGAAGTTCGAGCCGCAACAGGTGACCGTGGACGGCCGGGAGGGCATGGCCCAACCGACCGAGAAGCCCGAGTACGACGCGGCGCTGAAGCAGTTCCAGTCAGGCGATTTCAAGGGTGCGGGCAATGCGTTCTCGGCGTTTGCCAAGAAGTATCCGCAAAGCCCCTACCTGCCGCTGGCGCAGTTCTGGCTCGGCAATTCGCTCTACGCGCAGCGTGACTACAAGGGCTCGACGACGGTCCTGCAGAGCATGGTGTCGGCCAACCCTTCACATCCGAAGGCGCCGGACGCCATGATCGCCATCGCCAACAACCAGTTCGAGTCCGGCCAGAAGGCCGCGGCGAAGAAGACGCTGGAGACGGTGGTGGCCAAGTATCCGGGCACGGAAGGGGCCCAGGCCGCGAGCAACCGGCTGAAGACCCTGAAGTAACCGGTCTGCCTGGCAGTACCGTTGCAGGAGGAAGCCCGCTGGAAATTCTGGCGGGCTTTTTCTTTTGGGGCTTTGCGACCATGGAAGGAAGCCGGGCGATGGGCGCCATCAGTCCAGCCTGATTGGGGGCGGCCCGCCGGCGCGCTAAAATACGCGCTTTCGCAGTCAGCGACCCCCATTCCGCGCCGTCCGCGCCCCCGATCATGACCAAACGCGCCATCGTCCTGCTTTCCGGCGGACTCGACTCCGCCACCGTCCTCGCCATGGCCAACGCCGCCGGGTTTGAAACCTACGCGCTGTCCATGCGCTACGGCCAGCGCCATTCGTCCGAGCTGGAGGCCGCCAAGCTGGTGGCGGCGGCGCTGGGCGCCAAGCGTCACGAGATCATCGACCTCGACCTGCGCCGCTTCGGCGGCTCCGCGCTGACCGACGATACCCTCGACGTGCCGACCGACGGCGCCACGGGCGGCATTCCGATTACCTACGTGCCGGCCCGCAACACCATCATGCTGTCGCTGGCCCTGGGCTGGGCCGAGGCGATCGGCGGCCGCGACCTGTTCTTCGGTGCTAACGCCGTGGACTACTCCGGCTATCCTGACTGCCGTCCCGAGTATGTGTCCGCCTACGAGGCGCTCGCCAACCTGGCCACCAAGGCTGGCGTGGAGGGCGACCGCTTCCACGTGCACGCGCCCATCATCGACATGACCAAGGCCGAGATCATCCGCGCGGGCGTGAAGCTGGGCGTGGACTACGGCCTGACCGTCTCCTGCTACAAGGCCGACGACGCAGGCCGCGCCTGTGGCGTGTGCGACTCCTGCCGCATCCGTCGCGCCGGCTTCGAGACGGCGGGCGTGCCCGACCCCACGCGCTACCAGGCCGCTGCCTGATCGATCCCCGCGCCAGCACATCATAAAAATACGAGTCACCCCCGGTCCACCATGCCTGACATCGACATCCCCGCGCTCTCCCACACCGTGCTGTGGAGCACGTTCGTCCTGACTTTCCTGTTCGGCGCCATTCTCCAGCGCACGCATTTCTGCACGATGGGCGCCATCTCGGACATCGTGAACATCGGCGACTGGAGCCGCATGCGCATGTGGGTCATGGCCATCGGCGTGGCGATGATCGGCACCGGCGCGCTGGCCTGGGCCGGCCAGATCGATCCGACCAAGACCATCTACACCTCGGCGAAGCTGGCCTGGCTGTCAGCGGCGGTGGGCGGGCTGATGTTTGGCTTTGGCATGGTGCTGGCCTCGGGCTGCGGCAGCAAGACGCTGGTGCGCATCGGCGCGGGCAACCTGAAGTCGCTGGTGGTGTTTGTGTTCCTGGGGCTCTCCGCCTATATGACGCTGCGCGGGCTGTTTGGCGTGGTTCGCGTGAACACGGTCGACACGGTGGCCGTGGCGCTGCCCGTCACGCAGGACCTGCCGTCGCTGGTGGCGCAGGGCAGTGGCATCGCGCGCGGCACGCTGCAACTGGTGCTGGGCGGGGCGATCGGCGCGGCGCTGGTGCTGTGGGCGTTGGCGGGACGCGGGTTCCGTAGCTTCGACAACGTGCTCGGCGGCCTTGGCGTGGGGCTGATCATCGTCGGCATGTGGTATGTGTCCGGCCATCTCGGCTATCTGTCGGAAGATCCGAACACGCTCGAGGAACTGTTCGTCAGCACGAATAGCGGCCGGATGGAAAGTCTGAGCTTCGTGGCGCCGTACGCCTACACGCTGGACTGGCTGATGATGTTCAGCGACAAGAGCAAGGTGCTGACCATCGGCATCGTCAGTGTGATTGGCGTGATTGCCGGCGCGGCGGTGTACGCGCTGGCCACGCGCACGTTCCGCTGGGAAGGCTTCGGCAATGCCGAGGACGTGGCCAACCACATGGTGGGCGGCATGCTGATGGGCGCGGGCGGGGTGACGGCACTGGGCTGCACGATCGGGCAGGGGCTCTCGGGCGTCTCGACGCTGGCCGTGGGCTCGTTCATCGCGCTCGCGGGCATCGTGGTCGGCGCATGGCTGGCCTTCAAGTACCAGATATGGCGACTGGAGCGCATGGCCTGAGGGTTGACGCCTGACAGGTAGCTCTCTATAATCGCGGATTCGATTTTTGCGGGTCGTTAGCTCAGTCGGTAGAGCAGCGGACTTTTAATCCGTTGGTCGCGTGTTCGAGTCACGCACGACCCACCAGCATTGCAGAAGGGCCTGTGGCGCAAGTCACAGGCCCTTTTTGTTTTGACTTTCCGCCGTCGGCGTTCGCCACCGCACAGAACTCCTGCGCCGCGCGTCCACAATCCATGGTTCATCCCGCGCGCCTCTGCCAGCGCGCGAACCCCTCATTTCGATGGCGATGAGACGACACGATGAACAGGCTTCTGGCTCGCCTGGCCACGCTGCTGGCGTGGGGGCTGGTCGCGATGGGCGGCGCGCAGGCGTCTGACTTCGCCTGCCAGCTGGCGCCGCAGTCCGCCTCGGTGCGCTGCGACGATCTGGTATCGCCCGGCCAGCGCTGCGGCAGCCCGCCGGACCGCCGCCCCGTGGCCCAGCGCATGATCTGCGAATACGCGATGCTCCACATGGGCTACGTGCGCATCGACGACGACCAGCGCCGCCAGCTGCGCGCGGGCACGCTGCGCATGGGCGACTTGCAGGCGTGGCGCCGCAAGCGCGATGCCTGTACTTCCGTGCCGTGCCTCGACGCCGTGTTCGCCGAGTGGTGGCGCCACCGCAGCGACCGGCTGTCCGCCGGGCGGCCGCCCGCGCAGCCGCCGGCCAGGCCGCTGCAGGCGCGGCCCGCGCAGGAATTCGCCATCCCGGCCCGCCCGGAGCTTCCGCCGGCGACCCTCGTTCCTGCCGCACCCTCCGCCGCCGCATCGCCCCCCATGTTGCCCGACGCCGAGCCCGTGCTGGCGATGACGATGGCGACCGCGCCTGACGCCCTCCCGCAGTCGTCGCTGCTTTCATCGGTGCACGACACCCGGCCGCCGCTGCCCAAGGAGGAGATCGGCGCCGCTTTCGCCACCTTCTCCACCCGGCATGCGATGGCCTGGGCCTGGCTGCTGTGGCTAGGGCTGCTGCTGGTGGCAAGCGTCGGACTGGACTGGGTCCTGAAGCGCCGCGGACGGGCGCCGCAGGCGGAGGGCCAGCCGGAAGCCGCGGGCACGGCCGGTGTGGCCCGACATCATCCGGCCATGTCCCGCGTGGCGATTGTGCTCGGCATGCTGCTGGTACTGAACGCGATCCTGCTGCTGGCGGTGTTCGTCAGCCGCTAGGGTCCAATTAACCAGTCTGAGTTAGAGACAGCCCCATTCCCGGTCATCGAAAATGCACTTGGCACGCTGCACGCCGGCGTGGCCATCGGTTCATTCGTCCAATGGGTGAGCGCCGCACGCCGGCGCGGGAAGTGTCTATGCAGCAAGGCGGTACTGCCCTCCCGGTCAATGAGCATGTTCTGCGCATCATCTGGCCGTTCCTGCCCGTGGTGGTGGCGCTCGCATTGTTCTGTCTGGCCAGCGTCGACATGTTGTCCGCCGCGCGCGGTTTCGTGGCGGGCGAGAGCCTGTGGTCGAAGGGGCAGAAAGATGCGGTGATGCATCTGCTGCGCTACACCGACTCGCGCGACCCTGCCGACTTCGCCGCCTACCGGCGTGCCATCGCCGTGCCCCTCGGCGACAAGCAGGCGCGTCTCGAACTCGAAAAACGTCCGGATTTCGATCGTCAGGTCGCCGTGGAAGGCCTGCTCGTCGGCGGCAACCACCCCGACGACATCCCCGGGATGATCCGGCTGTACCGCTATTTCCGGAATGTGACCGAAATCGACCAGGCGATTGCCGTCTGGGCCGCCGCCGACGTGGACATCGCCCGTCTGACCGTCGTGGCAGACAAGTTGCGAGAATGTGTCGGCGCGCGGGACGAAGCGGCCTGCCTGCCGCCGCTTCAACGCGAGATTGCCGAACTCGACGCGCGGCTCGGGCCGATGGAGATTGCGTTCTCGGCCACGCTCGGCCAGGCATCGCGGCGTGTGCGGGGCGTGCTGCTGTCCGGCACCGTCCTGCTGACGATCCTGTTGCTGGGCTGTGCCTCATGGCTGTCGATGCGCACCCAGCGCAAGGAGCGTGAGCTGCGCGCCGCGCTGGCCAAGAGCGAGCAGCGGCTGCAACTGGCCGTGGCGGGCAGCGACGATGGCCTCTGGGACTGGCATCCCCACCATGGCGAACTCTATTTCTCGCCGCGCTGCGCGGAGATGCTCGGCTTTGGCGCCGACGAGTTGCCGCACGCACGCGAAACCCTGCTGGCCCTGATGCATCCGGCCGACGTCGCCGAGTTCGACCGCCAGTTGGCCCGCCACGTGCGCGAGGGCACGCCGTACGACGTGGAGATCCGCCTGCGCCGCAAGCAGGGCGGCTACCTGTGGGTCCGCGCGCGCGGCCGCATGGTGCGCAGCCCGGTGGGCAAGGCGGTGCGGATGGCGGGCTCCCTGAGCGACATTTCCGACCGCAAGCGCTTCGAGGCGCAGTTGTTCGCCGAGAAGGAGCGGGCGCAGGTCACGCTGCGCGCCATCGGCGAGGCGGTGGTGACGACCGATGTCTGGGGCCGCATCGATTCGATGAACCCCGCCGCGGAGGGGCTGACCGGCTGGTCCGAGGCCGAGGCAGCCGGCTGCTTCCTGGCCCAGGTTTGCCCGCTGCTGGACGAATCGACCTGCACGCCGGTGACCGACCTGGTGCCGCGCGCGCTGGAAGACCGCTGGCCGAGCCAGTGCGTGATGCTGCTGGCGGGGCGTGCCGGCGGCGGCCCGGTGGTGGTCAAGCCATCGGTGGCGCTGATGCGGGACAAGGGCGGGCACGCCATCGGCGTGGTGTTGGTGCTGCACGACGTGAGCATGGAGCGCGCCCACGCCGCCCAGCTGGCGCACGAGGCCAGCCACGACGCGCTGACCGGGCTGGTCAACCGCGTCGAGTTCGAGCGCCGCGTGGCCACCGCCATCGCCCGCGTGCGGCAGGAGGGCGCCGCGCACACGCTGATGTACCTCGATCTCGACCAGTTCAAGGTGGTCAATGACACCTGCGGCCATGCCGCCGGCGACGAGCTGATCCGCCAGATGGCCGCCGTCATGCGCCAGCAACTGCGCAAGGGCGATACGCTGGCGCGGCTTGGCGGCGATGAGTTCGGCGTGCTGCTGGAACACTGCGATGCGGGCGATGGCGAACGCGTGGCCGAGGCCCTGCGTCGTGCCATCGCCACGTTCCGCTATGCGCATCGGCAGAGAATCTTCTCATTGGGTGTCAGCATCGGACTGGTACGAATCGATGCCGGTACCGGCAAGGTCGAGGAGGCGCTGAGCGCAGCTGATGCGGCGTGCTACATGGCGAAGGAGGGCGGCCGCAACCGCGTGCAGGTGTATCTGCCGAACGACAGTGTGGTGCGCGCCCGGCACGGCGAGATGGAGTGGGTCAGCCGGGTGCATGCGGCGCTGAGCGCGGGGCGTTTCTGTCTCTACGCGCAGGACATCGTGCCGTTGCAGCCGTCCGAATCGGATTCGGCAGGCGCGGCAGGGCGGCATATCGAAGTGCTGCTGCGCCTCGTGGACGAGCAGGGCCAGCTGGTGCCGCCGATGGCCTTCGTGCCAGCGTGCGAGCGCTTCAACCTCATGCCGATGATCGACCGATGGGTCGTGGAAACCGCGTTCGCGGCGCTGGCGCGGCTCCAAATCGAGCGGCCTGGCGAGATCGGCATGTGCTCCATCAACATGTCCGGTGCCTCGCTGGCCGACGCGCACTTCCCCGGCTTCGTGCGGCAGCAGGCTATCCGCCATGACATCGCTTTGTCTGGCATCTGTTTTGAAATCACGGAAACGGCGGCGATCAACAACCTCGCGCAGGCGGCGGCCTTTATCGAACAGCTGCAGGGCATGGGCTGCGTCTTCGCGCTCGACGACTTCGGCGCGGGCATGTCGTCATTCGCCTATTTGAAACACCTTCCAGCGGCTTACCTGAAGATCGATGGCAGCTTCGTACGCGAGATGCTCGATGACCCGGTCAATGCGGTGATGGTAGAGGTGATCCAGCGGATCGGGCACGCGATGGGCAAGAAGACCATCGCCGAATTCGTCGAGTCGGAAGCCATGCGGGAGCGGCTGCAGGCGTTGGGCGTGGACTACGCCCAGGGGCAGCTGATCGGCGCGCCGCTGCCCTTCGCGCGCGGCAACGCCGTGGTGGTGGACGGCGCCGAGCGGTTCGCCGTCACCCTCTAAGGCAGGTTCAGGGCAGGTTCAGGGCTGGGCCGGCGGCGGTGCGTCCGGCGTGGGGGAAGGCACCAGCGGATCCCGGAAGCCGGTATCGAACGCCTTCGCGGCCACGACCTCGGCCGCGCTGGCCGGGGCTTTCGTGTCCTGCCAGGTCTTGTAGGCCCAGTATCCGGCGCCAGCGACCATGCCGTATTTCGACAGCTTCCAGGCCACGCGGCCGATGGCGGTCCGGCGCAACAGCGGCATCGCCAGGGTGATGGCGGTACTCAGCATCGGGTATTCGCGCGTCACGCCCAGCATCTTGAGCCAGCCCGAGGGCCGGGTCAGCCGGGGCAGCCAGGAGCCCAGGTTGGTCATGCGGCGTGCGCCGCCGCGTACCTGGCGCAGCGCCTGCACGGCGTCGTAGCGTTCCAGTGCCGCGCGGGTGATCAGCAGTTCCTTGCGGACGGCCAGCGGCAGCTGTACCTCGCGCGAGAATCGCACCGGGCGCGGATGCTCGGCGCGGCGTTCGTCCATGGAGTCGTCGTCGGGCGTGGTCATCGGCGCAGCATCTCCCGGTCCTTGTCGAGTTCGGCGAGCGTGTCCGCGAACAGCGGCGGGGCGTTGCGCACCATGCGGCGCGCGGTAAGCAGGCAGGCGGCCATGCAGACCAGATAAATCACGACGATCGCGCCGATGGCCTGCCAGCGGTAGGTTTCCCAGAACAGGATGGCGACGAGAATCGTGAACGTCATTAGCGCCATGCCGAAAAATACCAGCCCGAAGCAGGCCAGCAGGGCGACTTTCATCAGCCGGGTGCGTTCCTCGGCCAGTTCCACGCTGGCAAGTTCCAGGCGCGTCTGGACCATCGACACCATCGAACCGGTCAGGTTGCGCAGGGAGTCCAGGAACTTGGGGGAAGGGGATTCGCTCATGCGGCTCCGGCGAAGAATCGATGCGCCAAGATTGGCGGCATCCTCGATGAGCGGACCGGGCGGCGGCATGGCGCCGCGCCTCCCGGGCCTTCGGCGCGGGCCGGCGCGGGCGCGGGGCCCGGATGCCGGCCGGCTTGCGCCTGTCTTACTTGCGGTTCAGCAGCAGGCCGATCAGCAGGCCCACGCCGGCCGCCACGCCCACGGCCTTCCACGGGTGGTCATGCACGTAGTCGTCGGTGGCACGCGCGGCGGCCTTGCTCTTGGTGACCACGGCGTCCTGCAGATCCTGGGCTTTTTCCTTGGCCTGCTTCAGCAGGCCCATGCCGCGCTCGCGCAACTCGGCAGCCTTCTCGCCGGTGGTCGAGGCCGCTTGCTTAAGCAGTTCTTCGGCATCGGACAGAACGGTCTTCACATCGCTCATCAGTTTCTCCTGTTTGCGGGCGGTTGGTTCGAATGGTGACATTTTGCCTTGCTCGCTATCGCTTGTGGCGCTTTCTGTCTTCCACTTAGGATATGTGGCGGCAACCCATCGTTTCAAGGCAAGCCGCTCACCCGACCGTCTTTATGACTTCGAGTGATTTTATAGTGACTTTATATTCGTTTCGGTTGGATCGCAATCCAACTAAGCTGGTTCCTTCAACCTTCCCCCTGGAGATTTTCAACAATGGCACTGCGTCTTGGCGACATCGCCCCGGACTTCGAGCAAGAATCGAGCGAGGGCCGCATCCGCTTCCACGATTGGCTGGGCGACGGCTGGGGCGTGCTGTTCTCGCACCCGGCGGACTACACCCCGGTCTGCACCACCGAGCTGGGGCTGACCGCCAAGCTGAAAGGCGAGTTCGAGAAGCGTAATGTCAAGGCCATTGCCCTGTCCGTGGACAGCGTGGAGTCCCATAAAGGCTGGATTGGCGATATCAACGACACCCAGTCGACCTCGGTGAATTTCCCGATTCTGGCCGATGCGGACCGCAAAGTGTCTGAGCTTTACGACATGATTCACCCGAACGCCAACGAAACGCTGACCGTGCGTTCGCTGTTCGTGATCGATCCGAAGAAGAAGGTAAGACTGATCATTACCTACCCGGCCAGTACCGGTAGAAATTTCAACGAAATCCTCCGCGTCATCGATTCCCTGCAACTGACCGACCACCACAGCGTGGCCACGCCGGGCAACTGGCAGGACGGCGACGACGTGGTGATCGTGCCGTCGCTGAAGGACGAGGAGATCATCCGCCAGAAATTCCCGAAGGGCTACAAGGCGGTTCGCCCCTACCTGCGCCTGACGCCCCAGCCGAACAAGTAAGCCGGCCGGCAGGCAGGCAAGTGTAAAAAAGCCCGGCTTGCCGGGCTTTTTTACATCGTCTTCCGCTGAAAAAACGCGATCAGAAGAAGGCTTGCAGGCCCGTCTGGGCGCGGCCCAGGATCAGCGCGTGGATGTCGTGGGTGCCTTCGTAGGTGTTGACCACCTCGAGGTTGACCACATGGCGGATCACGCCGAATTCGTCCGAGATGCCGTTGCCGCCGAGCATGTCGCGGGCTACGCGGGCGATGTCGAGCGACTTGCCACACGAATTCCGCTTCATGATCGACGTGATTTCCACGGCGGCCGTGCCTTCGTCCTTCATGCGGCCCAGGCGCAGGCAGCCTTGCAGGCCCAGCGTGATCTCGGTCTGCATGTCGGCCAGCTTCTTCTGCACCAGCTGCGTGGCGGCCAGCGGGCGGCCGAACTGCTTGCGGTCCAGCGTGTACTGGCGGGCGGTGTGCCAGCAGAACTCGGCGGCGCCGAGCGCGCCCCAGGCAATGCCGTAGCGGGCCGAATTCAGGCAGGTGAACGGGCCCTTGAGGCCGCTCACGCCCGGCATCAGGTTCTCTTCCGGCACGAAGACCTGGTCGAGCACGATCTCGCCCGTGATCGACGTGCGCAGGCCCACCTTGCCGTGGATGGCCGGCGCGGACAGGCCCTTCCAGCCTTTTTCGAGGATAAAGCCGCGGATGGCGTCCTTGCCGTCGTCGCCGACCAGCTTGGCCCAGACCACGAAGACATCGGCGATCGGCGAGTTGGTGATCCACATCTTGGCGCCGGACAGCTCGTAGCCGCCGTCCACCTTCTTGGCGCGGGTGATCATCGAGCCCGGGTCGGAGCCGTGATTCGGCTCGGTCAGGCCGAAGCAGCCAATCCATTCGCCGGTAGCCAGCTTGGGCAGGTATTTCTGCTTCTGGGCTTCCGTGCCGAATTCATAGATCGGCACCATCACCAGCGACGACTGCACGCTCATCATCGAGCGATAGCCGGAATCCACGCGCTCCACTTCCCGTGCGATCAGGCCGTAGCTGACGTAGTTCAGGCCCGGGCCGCCGTATTGCTCGGGAATGGTCGGTCCCAGCAGGCCCAGTTCGCCCATCTCGCGGAAGATCTCGATGTCGGTCTTCTCGTTGCGGAAGGACTGGAGCACACGCGGCATCAGCTTGTCCTGCGAGTACGCGGCGGCGGCATCGCGCACCATGCGTTCTTCGTCGGTCAGTTGCTGATCCAGCAACAGGGGGTCGATCCAGTTGAATTCGGCATTGGCAGCCATGGAGGTCTCCTTCTTTGGTGGCGCGCCGAGGGGCGGGGGCAGCCCTCGAACAGGTGTAGTGAAGTTCCGCATTGCGGAACCTTGTTCCGATGAGCTAGTATAGCCGAACCGATCCGCAGTGCAACAGGGGGTGGACCCGATCCCGCCCTGCCGCACGCCAGGTGGATCATCCTTCTCATGGAGCCACGCCTTGGCCACTTCCTCATTGCCCGCCCCGGCGGCAAACGCCGATACCGAGCGCCCCGCGCGCGAAAGCGATCCGAACTTCGTGACGGCGCTGGCGCGCGGCCTGGAACTGCTCCGTTGCTTCCGCACCGGCGAGGCGATGCTCGGCAATCAGGATTTCGTGCGCCGCACCGGCTTTCCGAAGGCGACGGTCAGCCGGCTGGCCGGCACGCTGGTGCAACTGGGCTACCTGCGCTATGACGACAGCCTGGGTAAATACGCGCTCGATGCCGGCGTGCTGGCGCTCGGTTTCTCGTATTTATCTGCCTCGGACGTGGTGGCGCTGGCGCGTCCCCACATGCTGGCGTTCGCGCAGGCGTATGGCGTGTCGGTGTCGCTCGGCAAGCGCGAGCGGATGGAGGTGATCTATCTCGAATCGATACGAAATGACGCCGGCGTGATGCTCGGCCTCGGCGTGGGGTCGCGGCTCTCGCTGATGTCGAGTTCGATGGGGCGCGCCTATCTGGCCGCGCTGCCGGCCGCGCGACGCGAGCGCGTGCTGGGCGAATTCGCACTGGCCTATCCGGAGCAGTGGAAGCAGCAGGAGGCGCCGATGCGCGCCGCGCTGGCCGAGGCTGAGCGGCTGGGTTATTCGGCCTCGTTCCGGGACTGGCATCCCGCTATCCACGCCTGCGCCGTGGCGTTCCGGCCGGTGGGGGAGAAGGACCTGCACATGATTAGCTGCAGCGCGTCGTATGGCACGGTGGCCGAGCAGGTGTTCCACGAGACCCTGGCCCCGGCGCTGCAGGCGCTGGGCGCGCGGCTGTCCGACCCCGGCGCGCGCTGATTGGACGCAAGTTCAAAGGTCCGTGCGCAGCTTCCACAGTTCCGGGAACAGCACCACGTCGAGCATCTTGCGCAGGTAGCCGACGCCCTCGGTGCCGCCGGTGCCGCGCTTGAAGCCGATCACGCGCTCCACCGTGGTCACATGGCGGAAACGCCATTGCCGGAACGCATCCTCGAGGTCGACGAACTTCTCGCCCAGCTCGTAGAGCTCCCAGTATTTGGACGGATTGCGATACACCTCGAGCCAGGCCGTCTCCACGGACGCGTTGTAGATCGTCGGTTGGGTCCAGTCGCGCTCCACCACCTCGGCGTCGATCTGGAACCCGCGCCGCGCCATCAGGCGGATCGCCTCGTCATACATCGACGGCGTGTGCAGCGCGGCATCCACCAGCGCCAGATGCTCGGGCCGGTGCGCGTGCGGGCGCAGCAGCGCCGCGTTCTTGTTGCCGAGGATGAACTCGATCTCGCGATACTGGTACGACTGGAACCCCGATGACGCGCCCAGGTAGGGCCGCATCGCCGAATACTCGGGCGGCGTCATTGTCGCCAGCACGTTCCACGCCTGCACCAGTTGGTCCATGATGCGCGACACGCGTGCCAGCATCTTGAACGCCGGGCGCAATTCGTCGTTGCGCACGCCATCACGCGCGGCGCGCAGCTCGTGCAGCATCAGCTTCATCCACAGTTCCGTGGTCTGGTGCTGGACGATGAACAGCATTTCGTTGTGGTCCGGCGAGCGCGGATGCTGGGCGCTCAGGATCTGGTCCAGACCCAGGTAGTCGCCGTAGCTCATGTCCTGCGCGAAGTCCATCTGCGCGCCGTGCCACTTGTCGTCCGCCGCATCGCCGGTGTTGGCCGATGCGCCGTGTCCCATCGGACATCCCTTGAATTCGCTCATGGTCCGCTCCGCTCCGCTCAGGTCACTGCCGTCCGCACGGCGAAGCGCGCGTCGCGATAGGCGCCGCTGTCGAGCACGTCTCGCAGAATCTCCACGGCGTCCCAGACTTCCGTGAAGCTCGTGTAGAGCGGCGTGAAGCCGAAACGGGCGATGCCGGGCTCGCGATAGTCGCCAATCACGCCACGTTCGATCAGCGCCGCGACCAGCGCGTAGCCGTCCGGATGGGCGAAGCTGACCTGGCTGCCGCGCCGGGCGTGCTCGCGCGGCGTGACCAGGGTCAGCGGGTGCGTGGCGCAACGCGCCTCCACCAGCGCGATAAACGCATCGGTCAGTTTCAGGGACTTCGCGCGCAGCGCGGTCATGCTGGTCTGGGCGAAGATGTCCAGCCCGCATTCGACCATCGCCAGCGAGGTCACCGGCTGCGTGCCGCACAGGAAGCGGCCGATGCCCTCGGTGGGGCGGTACTGCGGCGACATCGCGAACGGCGCCTGATGGCCCCACCAGCCGGACAGCGGCTGCCAGAACGCGTCGCGCAGCGCCGGCGCCACCCAGACGAAGGCCGGCGAGCCGGGGCCACCGTTCAGGTACTTGTAGGTGCAGCCAATGGCGTAGTCGGCGCCGGCCGCGGTCAGGTTCACCGGCACCGCCCCGGCCGAGTGGGCGAGATCCCACACCGTCAGCGCGCCGCGCGCGTGGGCCAGTTCGGTCAGTCCGGCCATGTCGAGCATCTCGCCGGTCTTGTAGTTGACGTGCGTCAGCATCAGCACAGCGGTGTCGGGGCCCACGGCGGCTTCGATCTCGGCCGGGCTGTCCACCAGGCGCACCGAGTAGCCTTGCTGGAGCAGGTCGGCCAAGCCCTGGGCGATGTAGAGGTCGGTCGGGAAGTTGCTGGCCTCGGAGACGATCACGCGGCGTGCCGGGTCGCGTTGCTGCTGCACGCGCAGCGCGGCGGCCAGCACCTTGAACAGGTTGATCGAGGTCGTGTCGGTGACCACCACCTCGTCGTGCCCGGCGCCGATCAGCGGGGCCAGCCGGTTGCCGAGCCGGCGCGGCAGATCGAACCAGCCCGCCGAATTCCAGCTACGGATCAGGCCCTCGCCCCATTCGGCGGACACCACTTCGGCGGCGCGCGCGGCGGCGGCACGCGGACGGGCGCCGAGCGAATTGCCATCGAGATAGATCACGCCGGCAGGCAGCGCGAACTGCTCGCGCAGGCCGCGCAGGGGGTCGTCACGGTCGAGCGCGACGCAGTATTCACGGGTCAAATTCATGGGCTGGAAATCAGACGATTCTGAAAAAGGTCAGGCGAGGGCGCGCAGGATGGCGCGTACCGGGCTGGCATCGAGCGTGGCAAGGCGCAGCGGCAGGGCGATCAGTTCGTAATCACCCGCCGGCACGTCGTCGAGCACGATGCCTTCGAGAATGGCAAGCCGGTGGTCGCGCACGGCGTGGTGCGCGTCCATCGTCTTCGAGTCCTGGGGGTCTAGCGAGGGGGTGTCGATGCCGACCAGCTTCACGCCGTGGCGGGCCAGCAGCGCGATCGTCTCGGCGGCCACCGCGCAGAAGCCCGCATCCCACGTGCCCTGCGGCGCCGTGGCGTAGGTGCGCAGCAGCACGCGCGGCGGCGTGCCGGCCAGCGCGGCTTCCACGTGGCGCGGCAACACGTGCGGGCCGGCGCCGATGCAGTCGATCACGCGGCACGGGCCGAGGTAGGCGTCGAGCGGCACCGCCCCAATCGGCGCGCCACCGGCCACGTAGTGGAGCGGGGCATCCGCATGGGCGCCCGTATGGGGCGACATCGTCATCCGGCCGACATTGACCGGGCACTGGCCATCCATGACCCAGGCGGGGTCGTGCTGGAACGGAGTGTCGCCGGGCCACACCGGCGTGGCCGGTGAGACGGGTGGGGTGATGTCCCAAATACGGCGGGCATCGTGAAAATCGGGGGCGTGGGGCATGGGGGCGGCAGGGATCGTGAAGATCGTTGCGTCGATGACCGCATCATAGTCAAAAGCGCCCAGAAGAGGCTTGCGAAATGCCCCGTCCTGATGGGCATGTTTCGCATAGAATTGTGTGGATCGACCAAATATTCGCAGATTCTGCGACAAACACGGATATGACCCTCGACCCCATCGATTTGCGCATTCTCACCTGCCTGCAGGAGAACGGCCGCATCAGCAATCAGGATCTGGCCGACAAAGTGGCGTTATCTCCCTCCGCGTGCCTGCGGCGCGTGCGCTTGCTGGAGGAGCAGGGAGTGATTGGCGGCTATCGCGCGTGGTTCGATGCCGAGCGGCTGGGGCTGGAGATCGAGGCGATCGTGCAGGTGTCGATGCGCCACGACCTCGAAGGCTGGCACGACACCTTCAACGCGGCCGTGCAGGCGTGGCCGGAAGTGCTGACCGCCTATGTGATTACCGGCGACAGCAACTACATCCTGCGCGTGCAGGCGCGCAACCTGAAGCACTACTCGGACTTCATCGTCAACCGGCTCTACCGCACGCCGGGGGTGATGGACATCCGCTCGAACATTGTGCTCCAGCGGATCAAGACGGATGGCTCGCCGCTGGCGGCGTTGCATGCCGACCAGGGCGGGAAAGCGTAGAAACGGGAAGGGGACCGGCTTAGCGGTCCAGTGGCGAGACCGTGGAGAACTGGCCGCCCTGGAACACCAGCGGCTGGCCGCCGCAGTCCTGCAGGCCGCAGCGCTCCACTTCGCCGACGAAGATCACGTGGTCGCCTTCGTCGTAGCGGCTGCGGTTATGGCATTCGAACCAGGCCAGCGCGTTGGCGAGGATCGGCAGGCCGGTTTCGGAGAGGCGGTAGTCCACGCCGGCGAAGCGGTCGCCCTTGAGCGAGGCGAAGCGCTGGCATAGATCCATTTGCGACGCGCAGAGCACATTGATGATGTAGTGCGTGCCATCGCGGAACATCGGCAGGCTGTTGGCGCGGTTGGCCATGCTCCAGAGCACCAGCGGCGGGTCCAGCGAGACCGAGTTGAACGAGCTGGCTGTGATGCCGACGAACGGCGCGCCGTTGGCGTACGGATGCCCCGCCGCGCGCGTGGTGATGACGGTCACGCCGGTGGCGAACTGCGACAGCGTCCGCTTGAAATGCTGCGAATCGAAGTCGGGCGAGGCGGCCTTGCGGCCCGTGATGGGGTCGTCGTCCTCGGCAGGCATGCCCATGTCTCGGGCTCCACACAAATCCATGATTTTCATTGCATCGTCAGCCGGTACGCCTTGTACGGATGTCACCTTGCGCCGCGCGCAGGGGCGCGTCGGTGGGATTTCGTACAAAACGGGCCGGAATCGCGGCGGCCGAAACCCGGCGCCGATCGTCCCCCGATTGTAGCGGAGTCCGGACATTTGCCCGACGGTAGGGTCTTTCGCGCCGGCTGGCCCGATACGCGTTCAGAGCCGGTCCGCGATGGCCTCGGCCAGCCGCGCGATGCTCAGCGGCGCGCAGCCTTCGGCGTTGTTGCTGACGATCACGTAGGCCGGCTGGCCCGTGCGCAGCGTGCGCGCCACCACATCGGCAATGGCGTCGCGCGTCTCCGGGTCAGGTTCGACGATCTTGTCGAATGGACCGTAGGCCTTCTCGGCCATCGCATAGGAGCGGCCTTCGCGCAGCATCCAGCGCAGCACCAGCGGGCCGGGCGCGCCCTCGTCCATCAACGCCTGCGCGGCGGACTGGCGGGCCACGGGCGGCAGGCGGTCGCGCGCGGCGAGGCAGAAGCGCACGCCACGGTCCCGCAGCAGGCGGATGTAGCGCGGCGTGAGCAGGGCCGCGTCGCGGATCTCCACCGCGTAGCAGGCGTGCGGGGTCAGGGTGGGGTCCAGCGGCGGCAGCGCGGCCAGGAAGGCGTCCAGCCGGGCGAGGAAGGCGGGGCCGTCATCGCCCACGCCCGCCAGCGGCGACAGTTGGAACAGCAGCGGCCCGCAATGCTGGCCGAGCCCGCCTGTGGCCGGCACGATGCAGTCCCGGATCGCGATCTCGGGATTGAGGAAGCCCGCGTTCGGCAGCCGCCCGGCGCCATCGGGCCCGCGCAGCCAAGCATCGCAAACGCTGGCCGGCGCCTTGACGAGGAAGCGGAAGCCCTCGGGCACCTGTGCCGCATACTGCATATAGTCGGTCAGCGGGATCGGCCCGTAGAAGCCCCGGTCGATCCCCGCCGCGCGCAGCAGCGGATGCTGGCCGCAGGCGCGCAGCCCCTTGCGCGAGAGCAGGCTCTCGGTGTACTGGCCATCGTAGACCAGCCCGTGCCAGCCCGGATATGACCACGACGAGGTGCCGAAATGGAGGTTGGGCGGCAGCCGCTGGCCGAGCGCGACCAGCGCGGCGTCGGGCGTCCACGGCGCGACGACCTTGCCGGCGGGCTTCTTCTTGGGAAGTTCGCCAGCCGCAGGATCGGCGGCTGGCGAGGGTTCGGAGGAGGCGGGGAGCGGCGATGCGGGTGCATCGCCGAACAGGTCAAGCGTATCGTTCAATCGATTCAGACGGCATTGCCGATCGTGGCGTCATAGATATAGCGTCGCGACCAAGGCAGGGTGTCGGCCGGGCGGCGCGCCTTGTGGCACACCACCTGGTAGATCGACATCTGGTCGGTCGTGAACGCGTGGGCGGTACCGGCCAGGTAGATGCGCCAGATGCGGTATTTCTTCTCGCCGACCATCTTCCGGATCGTCTCGCCGTTGGCCTCGAAGTTGTTGGCCCAGTGGAACAGCGTCTGGGCGTAGTGCCGGCGCAGCAATTCTAGGTCGAAGCCCTCGAGCCCGCCCTGCTGCAGGGTCTGGAGCACCATGCCGATGTGCGGCAGCTCCCCCTGCGGGAACACGTAGCGATCCATGAAGCCCGAGCCGTCCATCGGCACCTCGCCGCTGTGCGGGTCGGTGGAGGTGATGCCGTGGTTCATGGCCACGCCGTCGTCCGCCAGCAAGTCGCGAATGCGGCCGAAATAGGCCGGCAGGTTGGCCTTGCCCACGTGCTCGAACATGCCGACGCTGGTAATGCGGTCGAACTTGCCGGCGGTGTCGCGGTAGTCCTGGAGGCGGATCTCGATGCGGTCAGACAGCCCCGCGGCGCGTACACGCTCGGTGGCGAGGTCGAACTGGTTCTGCGAGAGCGTGATGCCCACGCAGCGCGCGCCGAACTTCTGCGCGGCGCGCAGCACCAGCGCGCCCCAGCCGCAGCCGATATCAAGCAGGGTCTGGTCCGGCTGGAGCCGGATCTTGGTCAGGATGTGGTCGATCTTCTTCAGCTGCGCGGTGGCGAGGTCTTCATTGCCGTGCTCGAAGTACGCGCACGAATAGACCATGTTCGGATCGAGCCAGAGGCGGTAGAAGTCGTTCGAGACGTCGTAGTGATACTGGATCGACGCCTGGTCTTCCTGCTTGGTATGGGTGAAGTGCTCGGCCACACGGGCGAGGGCGCCGCCGGCACTGCGCGCGGCTGCGGCGGAGAAGCCGAAGGCGACGTTGATGATGTCGGCCAGGCGGCCTTCGAGGTCGATCTTCTCCTGGACATACGCCTCGCCGAGGTTGTCCAGGCTGGGTACCAGCAGCAGCGGCAGGGCGGTGGCCTCGCGTACCGTCAGGGTGACGTCGGGCTTCTCGAAATGGCCGAGCGGGTACTCTTTGCCATTCCAGAGCCGGAGCTTCACCGGCAGGTTGGCGTGCTCGCGCACGTCGGCGATCCAGCTGTCGAGCTGCTTGTCCAGGGCTTGTTTGAAAAACATGCGGCTTCCTCCCGAATTGGTTGCGGCACACCTCTCGTACGACCCTAAAACTTTACGCCAAAAGTTTGGATTGTGCAGTGCGCGTCCCCGGACGCCGCTGTCTGCCGCGTACTTGTCTGAACAGGCAGACAAGTACGCGGCGCGGGATTCAGGGCGACAGCCGCACGATATTCCAGCTGCCGTCGTCTTGCTTGCGATAGCCGATGCGGTCGTGCAGGCGCGACGGGCGGCCCTGCCAGAACTCGATCCAGGTGGGCGCCACGCGATAGCCGCCCCAGTGCGCAGGGCGCGGCGGGTTCTCGCCGAACTTGCTGCGGAAGTCGGCCTCGCGGGCTTCGAGCACGTCGCGGCCGGGCACCTCGCGGCTTTGCTCGGACGCCCACGCGCCCAGCCGGGAGCCAAGCGGGCGCGAGGCGTAATACGCGTCGCTCTCGGCCTCATCCACCTTTTCCACGATGCCTTCCACGCGCACCTGCCGCTCGAGCTGTACCCAGTGGAACAGCAGCGCCGCGCGCGGATTGGCCTGCAGGTCGAGCCCCTTGCGGCTCTCGTAGTTGGTGAAGAACGTGAAGCCGTTGGCGTCCATGCCCTTCAACAGCACGATGCGCGCGGACGGCTGGCCGTCGGCGTGAACCGTGGCGAGCGTCATGGCATTCGGCTCGGGCAGCTTGGCCTGGAGCGCCTCGTCGAACCAGGTCTGGAACTGGCGGATCGGGTCGGCGGCCACGTCGGATTCGGAAAGCGCGCTCAGCATGTAGTTGCGGCGCAGGTCGGCTAGTTGGGTCATGTCGCGATCACGAAGGAAGATGCACTTCGAGTATAGCGAATGCGCCGCGCAGCGCATTTGCGGTGTCGCAAATCGCCGCGCTTGTTTTAAGCTTTATTCGATCTCCGCCACCCGCGGCTTGCGGGACTGGTTGCGGGAGTAATAGCCCGCCATGCCCATCGCGCCCGCCATCGAGAGGAAGATCGGCAACATGCCGAGCGCCGTGCCGACCACACCGAAGGTCAGCGGCCACACCACCTGGCTGGTGTTGAGCACGGCCGAGCGCAGCCCAAGGGCCTCCCCGGCGCGGCCCGAGGGCGAGGCGGTATGGAGGATGTTCATCACATTGGGCTGTGCGCTGCCGAGCGCGAGGCCCAGCACGAAGGCCAGCCCGCACATCAGCCAGAATTCGGCGACGAAGGGGTAGACGAGGTAGGCCATGGCGCCCACCATTAGCGCGGTCCGAATGATCTTCCATTCAGACAAATGGCGCGATACCAGCGGCATGGCAATGCGGATGGCCAGCGTGGCGAGGGCGAACGCGCCGAGCACCCAGCCGATGGACGACGGCGACAGGCCGATGCGCGAGCCCTGGATCGGGATCAGGAACGCGTGCAGGTCCCACGCGGCCGAGAGCACCGCGCTGGCGATAAACACCGCGCGCAGTTCGGGATGCTGGAGCAGGTCCAGCGTGGAGCGGCGGCTGCCGTCCTCCACCGCGATCCGCCCGGCGTTGCCGCCCGTGGCCGGCAGGCGCGGCCGCACGTACTGGAGCCCGGCCTGGCCGAGCAGCGCCACCACCACCAGCACGCAGAACGCGGGCCGGAAGCCAGCGTGTTCGATGACATAACCCATCACCACCGGGCCGAGCGTGCCGGACACGGACAGCCCGAGCGCGTGATAGGTGTAGTTGCGCAGCCGCGTGTCGGGCGTGGAGACCTGCCCGATCAACAACTGCATGGCCACCTGGACCAGCATGAAGCCGACGCCGATCAGCGCGCACGCGACGTAGAGCGCGCCGATTTCCGGCCAGATCGCCGGCAGCAGCGTGCCGCCCACCACCATCAGCGAGCCCGCCGTCATCGGCAGGCGTGGGCCGATCTCGTCGATACGGCGCCCGGCGCGGATCGCCAGGAACATCGGCAGCAGCGCATAGAGCGCCATCAGCATGCCGAGCGTGACCGTGGAGGCTTTGAGCGAGATTGCAAACAGGGAAACGACGACGCGACTGGCGTTGAACGCCACGTGATTGCACACCGTCAGGGCGATCAGCCAGCTGATCGGCGGAACGGCGGCGTGAGGCAACGTCATGGGACGGGGCAGGTAGGGGGGAACTGCGTGGATCGCGCCGCCGGCAAGGTCTCCGTCCGGGTCGAAAAGTGCGCGAGAAAAAATAAGTGCGGCCGTGGCCGCACCTCACAAGGGCACCGTCACCGGACTGGAACCGGCAGCGACGACCGATGCATGCCATTCTGTTCAATGCTTTGCTTGTAAATGGCCGTTTAATTATGCGACCGTCCCGGGTCCGGACACAATGGTCATGTGGGGGGAAGTGCAAATCCGCAACACCCGGGGCCGATAGATACGGATCGGATGTTGCGGATTTCGTCGAATGACGAGGTGAGGAGGGCCTTATCCGCCCTGATAAAGCTGCGCGTCGTTGGACGGCTGCATCGGCTTCTGCTGGACCGATGGCGTGGGCTTGCGCGGCTCGGTCGGCGCCGGGCCCGGCTGGCCCTGCGCGGCGGCCGACTTCGACGGCGACTCGGGAATCGCCGGGCCGGCGGCCTGCTTGCCGGCGCCGCCGGTGGCCGGGTCCTGATAGCTCTTGCCCGGCGGTGGGGCGGTCGGGCGCTTCTTCAGCTCGGCCAGCAGGCGGGCGCACTGGCTTTCGTCGCCGCCGGGTGAGAGGTCCAGCAGGGGCACCACCAGCGCCACCGGCGCGGTCAGCGCCAGCGCCAGCGCGCCGCCCGCCCGCAGGGCCAGCACGGCGATGTTCGGGCTCACCGTTGGGTTCTTGAACGTGCCGCCCACATACAGCGGCGACCGCAGCGAGATGATCCGCAAGCCCTTGGAATCGGGATGGATGGTCAACGCCAGCCGCTCCTCGCCGAAGTCGATCGCGCCATCGGTGGTGATCACGGCGTCCTGGGTGTCGAGCACGAAGGTGCGGGCCCGGGCGATGCCGTCCTTGACCGCGAAGTCGCTCACGCCGCAGTTGATCTGCACGGGTTTGTCGCCGAACAGCTTGGAAACCACCACGCTGCCCACGTTCAGGCCGATGGCCTCCAGGATGAACTTGCTGACCGTGCCGTTTTCCACCAGCAGCTTGGCCTCGCCGTTCGACGAACCCATCAGCGCGGCGACCGAGTTGCCGGTGCCGGACAGCTTGGCGCTGCCATTCACCTCACCAACGCTGGCGCGCATCGAGTCCGCCTTCGGGAACAGTTGCTTGAGCTTCAGGTGGCGCGCGGTCATGTCGACCATGGCGCCCATCGGCTCGCGCTTGCCGTCCAGCCGGATCGTGGAGACGAGGTTGCCGCCGGCCACGCCGAAGTTGAGCGGGTCGAGCAGCAGCACGCCATCGGTCAGCCTCAGGTGGGTCTTCAGGTCGGTGATCGGCAGGTCTTCGTCGCGGACGATGCGCTTGCCGGTGAACGTCACGTCGGCGTCGATCTCATCCCAGCGCTCGGTGCGGAACGGCGCCACCGGCAGCGCCTTGTTGGCTGGCTGCTTGACCGGGCTCTCGGAGGCAGCCTGGCCGGGCTTGGCATCGGCGCCGATCAGCGGCGCGAGGTCGGCGAACAGCAGTTGCTTGGACACCAGCTCGCCAGACAGCAGCGGGCGCGGCGAGCGCTGGGCGAAGGTGAGCGTACCGCCCAGGTCGCTGCCGCCGACCTTGCCGGTGAAGTCCCGATACGTATAGGACGACGCCCCTTTCTTGAGCGTGGCCACAAGCCGGCCGCGCGTTTCATACGGTGGGGTGGAGGGCAGCACGATGCCGGTCAGCGCGTAGAGCTTGGCCATGTTGTCGCCGGACAGCATCAGGTTGACGTCGAGCGCGCCCAGGTGGGCCGGGTTGGTCAGCGTGCCTTCGATGACCGCGCGGGTGGCGCCCACGCGCACATCGGCCTGCACGGGATAGGGGGTGTTGACGTCGCGCAGGCTCAGTACCGTGCCGGCCTTGCCGCTGGCGTTGATGGTGGCCTGGTTGTAATGCCCGACTGCCTTCCAGCGGATGCCGTAGCGGCTGTCGGGCGCGGTGTCCTTGGTGTCTTTGGTGTCCTTCGCGTCCTTGCTGTCCTTGGCGATGGGGGCCGAGGCATCGACGGCCGATGCATCGGTCGGCGGCACCAGCGCGCCATCGCGGGCCTTGTCGTAGAGCGCCTGGTCGCCCACGGTGTCCAGCGTGGCCTGCATGTCGATCTTCTCGGCGGCATCGGCCAGTGCCAGATTGCCGCGCTGCAGCACGACCTCGCCAATATCGAGTTCCCAGCTCGACTTGCCGGTCTTGGGCCCGGTGTCGAAGGTCCAGTTGTTGCGCTTGTCGGCCAGCCGCTCGAGCCAGACGGCCGGGCTGTCCACGACGATGGTCGGCACGGCGATCTGGTGCGCCAGCAGCGGCAGCGGGCGCAGTATGAAGATGACCTCCCGCACGGTGGCCATATTGGGCGCTTTGGCCCAGTCGGGGTTGCCCACGGTAATGTCCCGGGCCGACAGACGCGGCCACGGCACCAGCGTGCGCCAGCCGGCCTCGCCCTGCGCGCGCTTCCAGGTGACGACGAGGTCGCCATTGATCGCAAACGGGCGGCCGATAGCCAGCGACACCTTGTCGTTGAGCCAGGGCTTGAGACGATTCCAATCGAAAGTCAGGATGACGATGACCAGGATCGCAATCAGGGCGAGCGGGGTGAACACGCTCCAGAGAATGATTTTTTGTCGGCGCGAGGCGGGCATGAGGTCGGACTCCTGTTGGCGCGCAGGGCCGGGCCGGCGTGGATAAGCCTGGCCTGCCATGCGGCGGATCAACCACTGCACATCCAATTTTAGGGGAGCGCGCCGCGCCGGCTTGTCGGCCTTGCGCTGACATTGCGGTCGCCGGACCGCCGATTTTTGGCGCCAGCCGGGCCGGCCGGGGTGACATAAAATAGCGAAATTCGCGATTTTTCCGCTTTGCGCGCTCCTCCCCCTGTCATGACCATTGCCGAGCTTTCCGGGCTGCCCGAGCCCCTGACCCACGAGACCCCCGAGGACGACGACTACCACCGGCGTTTCGGCGGCGTGGCGCGGCTATACGGGCCGGATGGCATGGCCCGGCTGGAGGCGGCCAGCGTCTGCGTGATCGGCATCGGCGGCGTGGGCAGCTGGGCGGCCGAGGCGCTGGCGCGCAACGCCGTGGGCCGCATCACGCTGATCGACCTCGACCACATCGCCCCGTCGAACACCAACCGCCAGATCCATGCGCTGGGCGATGCCTATGGCCGCGCCAAGGTGGAGGCGATGGGCGAGCGCATCGTGGCGATCAACCCGCGCTGCCGCGTCTCGCAGATCGACGATTTCGTGACTGAGGAGAACGTGGCCGAACTGCTGAGCGGCTTCGACTACGTGATCGACGCCATCGACGCCGTGAAGATCAAGACCGCCATCCTCGGCTGGACGCGGGGGTCGGGGCGTGGCGCGCGCATCCTCACGTGCGGCGGGGCAGGCGGGCAGCTCGATCCCACGCGGGTGCGGCTCGAGGATCTTTCCCGGACCGTGCAGGACCCGCTGCTGGCTAAGGTGCGCGGCAACCTGCGCCGCCAGCACGGCTTCCCGCGCAACCCGAAGCGGAAGTTCGGCATCCTGGCCGTGTATTCGGACGAGCCGGTGCGCTATCCGGAGCCTGAGCAGCAGGCTTGCGAGATCGACGAGGCCCCGCCCGCGCCGCGCGAGGCCCCGCAAGGGCTGGCCTGCGCCGGGTATGGCTCGTCGGTGGCGGTGACGGCGGTGTTCGGCTTCGTGGCGGCGTCGGCCGTGATCGGCGCGATTGTGGCCGGCAACGATGCCCGGCCGGCGACCGACGCAGCGGACGAGGATTGAGGACTGAGGATTGAGCGCTGAGCGCTAGCTCGCCAGGGTGCGCAGCAAGCCGTCCAGTGCGGCGGCGTCCGGGGCCAGGTTGTCGAAGAAGATCAGTTCGGGATACTCGGCGGGGTCCGGCATGAAGCGGCGTGTCCGATACGCCTCCCAGTGGGTGAGCTTGTAAGCATCGTTGGGATTACCGCGCCGGACGATGCGCGCGTGCGCCTCGTCCTCGGGCAGGTGCACCCAGACCACCTCCGTGCGCGTGCCGGCCGGCATGTGCAGCCAATCCGGATCGGTCAACTGGTGGGCGCGCACCTCGCGCGAGAGCGGCCCCACCACCAGCACGCTGATGCCGAGCATCAGGTTCTCGCGCGCGGTGTCGAGCAGGCCCTGGTATTCGGGGTCGCGCAGGTTATCCAGATAGGCTGGGCTGTCGCGGTCGTTCGGGTCGCCGGTGATGGCGCCCATCGCCGCCGCGCTGTAGCGCCCATAGAGCGTGTCCTTGTCGAGGATGCAGAACGGCTCGCCGGTGGCCTGCATCAGCGGGCCGATCAGCTTGTGGGACAGCGAGGTCTTGCCGGTGCCGGCGTGGCCGCAGAAGAAAATCAGTCTTGGCATGGCGGGAAGGGGCGCGTCGGCCACAGCGGGGGTGCGAACGGCAAGGATACCCCGCATCGGTCCGATAACGACTTGTAGATTTGCGGAAAATCAGATCGACGCGGCGGGAAATCGGTATCCTTGCCGCGTTACCGACTTGCTCCTTGCCCGCCACATGTCCGCCGCCGCACTCGACACGCAAGATCCCTATCAAGGACTGTCGTCCGAGGGCCTGCCCGAAGCGCTACGCCTCGGGGAGCCCGTGACCGACGCCACCCACGCCGAATTCCTCCAATTGCTCGATGCGGCCGCCCGCGCCGACGACGCCGGCTTCCTGGAAGCCTATGACGCGTGGATCGACCATACGCGCCATCACTTCGCGCAGGAAGAACAGTGGATGGAGGCGATGGGCTTCGGCCCGCGCCATTGCCATGCGGGCGAGCACCAGCAGGTGCTGGCCGTTGCGCAGGCCGTGCGCGACAAGGTGGCGGAGGAGGGGGTGGTGAGCCTGGGACGCCGGCTCGTGGGTGAGCTGTCCGGCTGGTTCGACCAGCACGTGAAGTCGATGGACGCCATGATGGTCGAACACATGCAGGCCAACGGCTTCACGCTGATCGAAGGCCCCCAGGACTGAAGCCAGGGGGCTCCTAGCTCAATTCAGCGCCGCGCTAAGCTGGCGGCGCCAGCGCGAGACCACGTCGGGCCGGCCGGCAAGCAGGTCGAACACCGACAGCATGGTCTTGCGTCCGATGTCTTCCTCGAAGCCGCGGTCGCGGCGCACGATTTCCAGCAGTTGTTCCAAGGCGGGCTCGTACTCGCGGCGCGCGATCAGCGCGTTCGCCAGGTCGAGCTTCGCGCCCAGATCGGCCGGATTGGCCTGCACGCGGGCGATCAGCGCGGAGGCGTCGGGCAGGTCGTCCACGTGCCGCAGCGCCTCCAACTGAGTCTGCACGGCGGCGTAGCCTTCTTCCTGCGGGGCGCGCGGCGATAGCCGGGAGAACTCGGCCTCGGCGGCGTCGACCTCGTTGTGATCGAGCAGGAAGCTGGTATAGGCCAGCCGTGCATCGTCGGCGCCCGGATCGAAGGCCAGCGCGGCCTGGAAGGCGGCGCGCGCCCCCTCGGCATCGCCAGCGGCCACCAGTTCGCGGGCCTCGTGCAGCGCCTGCTCGCCCGGGTTCGGGGTCAGGCGGTCCAGGAATTCACGCAGGCCCGACTCCGGCAGCACGCCGACGAACTGGTCTACGGCCTGCCCATCGGCAATCGCCACCACATGGGGAATGCTGCGCACGCCGAAGTGCGCGGCCAGCTCCTGGTTCTCGTCCACATTGACCTTGGCGAGCTTCCACTTGCCGCCGGATTCGGCTTCCAACTTCTCCAGCATCGGTCCGAGCGTGCGGCATGGGCCACACCAGGGCGCCCAGAAATCGACCAGCACGGGCACCTGCCGCGACAGTTCGATCACATCGGCCTCGAAATTCTGCAGGGTGACGTCGCTCATGTTCTGCCTTTCGGAATGGTGGAGGCCGGATAGCGGCCGGACCTCCCTATTGTGAGGGCGAAGCCGCGGAAAGCAACCTTTGGCCGACCCCGATCGGGAAAACCTCCGCTTGAAAATAGAACGGTCGTTCAGTTATATTGCCCCTCTGTTGACGAAACCAAAAAGCCGGTCGCAAAGACCCAGGAGACAAGATGACCACCACGCCCGCGCGCCCGCATTTCCAGTTCTGGCCGAAGCGTCTGCCCACGCAGATCGTGCTGCCCGAGACCTCGCTCTGGTACAACCTCGAAGTCTCCGCGCACCGCTACGCCGAGAAGCCGGCGATCCGCTACTTCGGCAATGCCATCACGTTCCGCACGCTGGAGGCGCAGGCCACGGCGCTGGCGGGCTGGCTCCAGCAGAAGGCCGGCGTGAAGAAGGGCGACCGCGTGCTGCTGTATATGCAGAACTGCCCGCAGTTCATCGTCAGCTACTACGCGATCCTGCGTGCCGACGCGGTGGTGGTGCCCGTCAACCCGATGAACCGTGCCGAGGAGTTCAAGCACTACGTGAGCGATGGCCAGGCGCGCGTGGCGATCTGCACGGCAGATCTCGCCGCCGGCGTGGCCCAGGCCAACGCCGAACTGCCGGCCGACCAGCAGCTCCAGCACGTGCTGGCCACGCAGTACGCGGACGCGCTGCCGGCCTCCTACGAACATCCCGAAGACGCGCCGCCCGCGTGGATCACCGCCGAGCATCCGCTGCCGGCAGGTGCCACGCCGTGGGCCGAGGCGCTCGGCGCCGGCCTGCAGCCGGGCCCGCACGCCGCCGGCCCGGACGACATGGCCGTGATGCCCTACACCTCGGGCACCACGGGCTTCCCC
Source organism: Cupriavidus sp. OV096 (assembly GCF_900115455.1). Classification (NCBI taxonomy): domain Bacteria; kingdom Pseudomonadati; phylum Pseudomonadota; class Betaproteobacteria; order Burkholderiales; family Burkholderiaceae; genus Cupriavidus; species Cupriavidus sp. OV096. Next base: position 668,894 of record NZ_FOWM01000001.1, on the reverse strand, counting down.
AAGGGCTGCATCCACACCCATCGCTCGGTCATGCATAACGTGATTGGCGGCGGCACGTGGTCGGGCAGTGGCGCGGAATCGGTGATCCTGTCGGTCCTGCCGCTGTTCCACGTGACCGGCATGCAGTACGGCATGAACGGGCCGATCTACAGCGGCGCCACCGTGGTCATGCTGCCGCGCTGGGACCGCGAAGTGGCCGGCCGCCTGATCTCGCGCTACCAGGTCACGCACTGGACCAACATCCCGACCATGGTGATCGACTTCCTGGGCAGCCCGAACCTGGCCGCCTTCGACATGACCAGCCTGCGCTACATCGGCGGCGGCGGCGCGGCCATGCCGCAGGCGGTGGCCGAGCGGCTCAAGGAACAGTTCGGCCTCAGCTACCTGGAGGGCTATGGCCTCTCCGAGACCATGGCGCCGACGCACAGCAACCCGGCCGAACGCGCCAAGCTCCAGTGCCTGGGCGTGCCGACCTTCAACACCGAGGCACGCGTGATCGACCCCGTCACGCTGCAGGAACTGCCGCCGAACGAAGTGGGCGAGATCATCGTGCGCGGCCCGCAGGTCTTCAAGGGTTACTGGGGCAAGCCCGATGCCACGCGCGACGCCTTCATCGAGTTCGAAGGCCGGACCTGGTTCCGCACCGGCGACCTGGGCCGCATGGACGATGACGGCTACTTCTTCATCACCGACCGCCTCAAGCGCATGATCAACGCGTCCGGCTTCAAGGTCTGGCCGGCCGAGGTGGAAAACCTGCTCTACAAGCATCCGGCCGTGCAGGAGGCGTGCATCATCGGCACGCGCGACGCCTATCGCGGCGAGACCGTGAAGGCCGTAGTGGTGCTGCGCACCGCCGCCAAGGGAAATACCACGCCGGAAGACATCATCGAATGGGCGAAGGAGAACATGGCCGCGTACAAGTATCCGCGCGTGGTCGAGTTCGTCGATGCATTGCCGAAGTCCGGCACCGGCAAGGTGATGTGGCGCCAGCTGCAGGAGAGCGAGAACGCGCGCACCGGCGCGTAATTCGCCTGCCGATCAGTGCCCGCGGGCGCGCATCAGCATCCTGACCATGGTCTTGTAGCCGCGCTCGCGGGCATGGCGGGTGGGCGTGACGCCTTCACGGTCGGCGAGGTTGGCGTCCGCGCCCGCATCGAGCAGCAGTTGCACCACTTCCTCGTAGCGCGCGCTGCCGTCGCCGAGCACCACGGCCTCGAGCAGCGCAGTCCAGCCGAGCTGGTTCACGTGGTCCACGCTGAGCCCGGCCTTCAGTAGCAATTTCACGATTTCGACATTGCCGTGCTGGCTCGCGGCGATCAGCGCCGTGCCGTCGTAGCGGTCGGTGCTGCGCGGGTCGGCGCCGTGTGACAGCGCCAGCCGCAAAATGTCGATCTGTCCCGTGGCAGCCGCCACCAGGAACGGGCTGTTCGACTCCCCATCCTTGCGATTCACATCGGCGCCGGCCATGATCAGCGTGCGCGCCACCTCGTTGCGCCGCATGTAGACGGCGGCCAGCAGCGCGCTGCGGCCGCGTTCGTCCACGGCCTGCATCGACGCCCCGGCAGCGAGTAGCCGATTGACGAGTTCCGAGTCGCCAATGCTGGCGGCGGTGATCAGGTTGCGGTCCAGCGCGGCCATGCCATCGCTGCGCGGTGGCAGGGCGGGGGAATCGACCGGACGCGGCGAGCGCGGCCCCTGCGCGAGCATGGAGCCGTTGCCGATGCCAGTCAGGGTGCGCGCCAGCGTCTGGCCGCCCTGGCCGGCGAGCAGGCCGCCGCCCATCAACAATCCCAACAACCCGAGCATTTCGGCGATGGCCTGGCGGCGGGGGCGGGTCTGGGAGCGCGTCATGGGGAGGGCGGCGAGGGCGCTGGGTGGCTCAGACGGTTTCGTGCGGCGCGTCGGCGGCGGCGATGCCGTCCGTGCCGTCGGCCTGCATGACGGGCGGCCGGTGGCGGTGCGGGTCGTCCCCGGCCGGGTGCGCGGCATCGGCGACGTCGCTGTCCTGCAGCAGGCGCCAGAGGCGGCCCAGGTAAGGATCGTCCACGCCGTTGGTGGCCAGGCCCAGCAGCGTCTGCTGGAGATATTCGCGCGCCGGGCCGTACAGGCCGCAGGCGTGGCGCAGGCAGTCCACCACGCGGTTATCGGGCAGGCGGCCCGCGTAGGCGGGATGTTCGCGGTTCATCACAAAGGCCAGCGCGCGGGCCTCCGGGGCGTCCGGGTCATTGTCGAGTTTCACGCGCAGCCAGCGCGGATGATAGGCGCCGGTCAGCATCTCGCGGCGCCAGAGCACGCGGAATTCCTGCTCGATCACATGGGCCGGGATGCGGAACACCATGCCGGTGCAGCAGCCGCCCCGGTCCAGGCCGAGCACGAGTCCGGGGTTGTCCCAGGTGCCGCGATTGATCCGGGAATAGAGGTAGAAGCCGCGATGGTAGCCATGCACGGTGGCCAGGCGCCGGTCCGTGTGGACCACCATCGGATTCCAGATCAGCGAGCCGTAGCCGAACAGCCAGACATCGCCGTGCATGGCATCGCCGTCAGGCCGGGCGGCCAGCGTGTCATGGAGCGATTGCTCGATATCGGCCTCAGGCAGCAGCGAGGACGCGACCGGGGTGCTGCACAGCGATGCGCGCAGCCTGTCCGCTTCGAGGTCCTGTCTGGTGATGGCCATGGATGCAAGGATAATCCAAAGCGTATTGATCCGTCGCAAGGAAGCCACAGACGGGGAGTGGGGTGTGTGTCACAGGCAACGGTTTGCCATGCGCCCGCCGGGCCGGCAAGTCTCTACAATGAGGGCCTGACTTCTTGGAGAACCGGTCATGGCGCGTACGCTTACCGTGGTGTTCGGCAGTGGCAAGGAATTCGATTTCACGCTTGGCGATGCCGAGCTGGCGGCCGTGACCGAGGAGGCCGCGTGGCGCTGGTTCGACCGCGAATATGCCGAACTGGACTGCCAGGCCTCGAGCCCGGTGGGCAAGGTGCTCGTCATCGACAAGATCTTGAACGTGGCCAAGTTCTCGGGCGAGAACCGTTTCAGTGGCAATGCCGAGTGGGCACAGGACTTCGCACGGCACGCCGGCCGGCTGCTGGACCGCGACAAGGTCCGCGTGGACGTGGGGAATGCGGCGATCGGGTTCTGAACCCTCGAGTTTCAGACCCCACGATGTAAAAACGGACGCCGAGGCGTCCGTTTTTATTGGGTCAGGTCAGGCCGAGGCTCAGACCGACAGCAGTTCCACTTCGAACAGCAGCGTGGCGTTCGGCGGAATCACGCCACCGGCGCCACGGGCACCGTAGCCCAGGTCGGCCGGGATCACCAGACGGCGCGTGCCGCCCACCTTCATGCCCTGCACGCCTTCGTCCCAGCCACGGATCACGTGGCCGGCGCCCAGCGGGAACACGAAGGGGTCGTTGCGGTCCTTGCTCGAATCGAACTTGCGGCCAGCCTGGTCGTTCTCGTACAGCCAGCCGGTGTAGTGCACGGTCACGTGCTGGCCTGCGCGGGCTTCGTCGCCAGCGCCGACAACGGTGTCTTCGAATTGCAGGCCGGAGGGAGTGGTTTGCATCGCAATCTTCCTGTTTTTGGTTGATGAAGCGTTATCTGGGGCTCGGGCGGCGACCCGCTCAGCCGGCGGCGCGCTGGAGCACGTCGAGCGTCAGCTGCACGTTGTGGTCGTCGTCGCTGACCCAGATCTCGGCGTCCTGGATGGTCACGGACAGGCGCATGGCGCGCTGCGCCATGCCGGCCAGTGCCTCCACGGCTTCCGACGGCACATTGTAAATGGTCACGTTGCGCAGCTTGCTGGCCTTGCCAGCCATGCCCTTCCACCATTCGCGCGCGCTGGCGCTCTGATAGGTATAGACGGTGACGCGGTCCGCGCGGGACGAGGCGCGCCGCAGCCGGGATTCGTCGGGCTGGCCGAGTTCCACCCAGTGGGCGATCTCGCCGGTCAGCGTCTTGTCCCAGAGGTCGGGTTCGTCGGGCTCGTCGAGGCCGCGCGTGAAGGTGAGGGACTCGGACGCCTCGCAGGCGAAGGCCAGCAGGCGCACCATCATCCGCGCGTCGTTCTCGGACGGATGCTGGGCGATGGTCAGCGTATGGCTGCCGTAGTAGGGCCGATCCATGTCCGATACGGACAGTTCGGCCTTGAAGATGGTGGACTTGAGCGCCATGGAATCACGGGAAATGCGGGCTCGCGCCGGCCACGGGATGCCATCCGGCACGGCGCGCGAAGGCCGCATCATACGTGATCCGCGTGGGCAGGCGATGGAAAACCATCGCCCGAAGGTGCGTTGGCGCTCGGAGCCCGGGCGGGCCTTCGCTCAGGACTTGCGCTTGTGGCTGACCCAGAAGCGCAGCACCGCCGACACCAGCACGAGCGCCAGGAACGCGGCGGCCGCCACCAGCGCGAGCCCGGCCTTGCTGTTGATCTGGCCTTCGAGCGCCACGCTGACCAGCAGCGTGCCGACCATGACGGCTAGCAGCGGCAGCAGCAGGGCGCCACGGCCATAGGTCTGGTAGGCCCAGAGCGGGAATTTGCGGACGGTTTGGGCAGGGACGCTGCAGGCCAGGCAGGCGCCGGCTGCGGCCAGGGACGCCGCAACGACGTCTCCGACGTGAATAGTGATCATCTCGACTCGCGAATCGCCGGATACGCTGGGGGCGGAACGCGGCAGGATGGGAACGGGCAAGGCGCTGATTTTACTGAAATTTTTCCCGGCAAAGGTGACGCGGGGTCGTCATCGGGCTCGATATCGGCGATCGATTTCCCCTATTCAGGATGGCGGCGCGCTGCCGTCCGCCCCGGGCTACTGCGCGGGCGTCGCTTCGACGGAAATGTGGAGCGTCACGGTATCGCCGACGTCGGGCAGGAACCGTGTCATGCCGAAGGCACTTCTGGGCAGGCTGGCGTGGAAATCTCCGCCGCAGACGTCCCGGCCCACGCCGAACAGCACCACGCGCCCGCAGCTGAAGCGGTCCGCCTCCAGCCGCAGCGGCCGGGTCACGCCCAGCAGCGACACCTGACCCTCCACGGCTACGAGCTTGCCGCCTTCCACGACGAACCGGTTGCCCTGGAAGCGCGCGACCGGAAAATTCTGGGCATCGAAGAATTGTGGCGAACGCAGCACGCCATCGAGGCTGCGATTGCCGGTGTCGACCGACTCGGTATCCACCGTGAAGTCGATTGACCCCGCCCCGGTGGCCGGGTCATAGACGATGCGGCCATCCAGCTTGTTGAAGCGGCCGCGCACCGTGGTGCGGTCGAAATGGCTCGCGCCGAAGTAGGCCGCGGTGTGGGTGGGATCGACGTTGTAGTTCACGGGCGCCGCCCAGGCCGGGAGGCTGGCACCTGCCAGGGCGCCAACGAGGGCAGCGATCAGCAGGGGCCGCATGTCAGTGGACGAACACCGGCAGCAGGAACAGCCCGATCACCGTCAGCAAGCCGATGGTCCAGCACAGCGTGCGCAGCGTGGCCCGGTCGGTCAGGTAGCAGACCGTATAGAGAATGCGGGCGACGACGAACACCACCGCCAGTTCGTCGATCCGAGCCTGCGGCGCGCTCATGTGCGTGGCAATCAACACGCCGGCCGCGAAGAACGGGAAGGCCTCGAAGTGGTTACGGTGGGCGAGGTCGGCGCGCCGCGCCCGCCCACTCTGCTTCTCCAGCCAGCCTCGCGGGTCGTGGTTATCGAAGCCGCCACGCCCGCCTGCCTTGGCGATGGCCACCGTCAGTACGGGCAGCAATCCCGCCACCAGCACACACCAGAACGCAATCGGCATATCGGTCCTTTGTGTCCCTTCGGTTCTCGGGTTCTATATCAGGCGGCCACCACCTTGATGCGCACGCCGGCCATGGTCACCACCTGCCCGGCGCGGATCTTGGCGGTCTTGCGCGACTCGGCCGCGCCATCCACCGAGACCTCGCCGGCCGCCACCAGCGCCTTGCCGGCGCCGCCGCTGTCACAGACGCCGGCCAGCTTCAGCAGGTCGTTCAGGGCGATGAACTCGCCCTCGAGCGGAAATTTGATCGTTTGTGTCGTCATCGTCACTTGCCCCAGCTATCTTTCAGGCCAACCGTGCGATTGAAGACGGGCTTGCCCGGCTGCGAATCGGTACGGTCTGCCACGAAGTAGCCGTGACGCTCGAACTGGAAGCGGTCTTCCGGCTTGGCGTCGCGCAGGCCCGGCTCCAGGTAGGCCTTGACCACCTTCTTGGAATCCGGGTTCAGCGCCTCGAGGAAGTTCTTGCCGCCGGCGTCGGGGTTCGGGTCGTTGAACAGGCGGTCGTACAGGCGCACTTCGGCTTCGACCGCATGCGGCGCGCTGACCCAGTGGATGTTGCCCTTGACCTTGACGCTGTCCGCGCCCGGCGTGCCGCTCTTGGTTTCCGGCAGGTAGTTCGCGTGCACGGCCACCACATTGCCGTCCGCGTCCTTGTCCACGCCCGTGCACTCGATCACGTAGCCGTAGCGCAGGCGCACCTTGTTACCCGGGAACAGCCGGAAGTAGCCCTTGGGCGGCGTCTCGGTAAAGTCGTCGCGCTCGATCCACAGTTCGCGCGAGATGGGGAACACGCGGCGGCCCAGTTCGGGCTGCTTGGGGTGCACCGGCGCCGAGCATTCCTCGGTCTGGCCTTCCGGGTAGTTGTCCAGGATCAGCTTGACCGGGTCGAGCACGCCCACGCTGCGCGGGGCGCGCGCGTCAAGGTCGTCGCGCACGGCGCCTTCCAGCGTGCTCATGTCGATCCAGCTATCGGCCTTCGACACGCCCACGCGGTCGCAGAACAGCTGGATCGATTCCGGCGTATAGCCCCGGCGGCGGATGCCGACGATGGTGGGCATGCGCGGATCGTCCCAGCCGTCCACGCGGTTTTCGTCCACCAGCTGCTTGAGCTTGCGCTTGCTGGTGATGGCGTAGGTCAGGTTCAGGCGCGCGAACTCGTACTGGTGCGGCAGCGGGTCGCGGAACACGCCGGCTTCGCGCAGGTGCTGGAGCACCCAGTCGTACAGCGGGCGGTTGTTCTCGAACTCCAGCGTGCACAGCGAATGCGTGATGTTCTCGATCGCGTCCGAGATGCAGTGCGTGAAGTCGTACATCGGGTAGATGCACCACGCATCGCCGGTACGGTGGTGATGGGCGTGGCGGATGCGGTAGAGCACCGGGTCGCGCAACACGATGTTCGGTGCGGTCATGTCGATCTTGGCGCGCAGTACGTGCTCGCCATCGCCGTACTTGCCGGCGCGCATGTCGCGGAACAGCGCGAGGTTCTCTTCCACCGTGCGGTCGCGGAACGGCGAGGGCTTGCCCGGCTCGGAGAAGTTGCCACGCGTGGCGGCGATCTGCTCGGCGGTCTGGCTGTCCACATAGGCGGCGCCGCGCTCGATCAGCGTTTCCGCAAAGGCGTACAGTTGCTCGAAGTAGTCGCTGGCGTAGTACAGGTGCGGCTTGCCGCCCGGCGCTTTGGCGTCCCACGAGAAGCCGAGCCAGTGCACGGCGTCGATGATCGAGTCGACGTACTCGGTGTCTTCCTTGACCGGATTGGTGTCATCGAAGCGCAGGTGGCACTGGCCGGCGTAGTCGCGCGCCAGGCCGAAGTTCACACAGATGCTCTTGGCGTGGCCGATGTGCAGGTAGCCGTTCGGCTCCGGCGGGAAGCGCGTGATGACCGGCGGCAGCGCGGCGCCCTGGGTGTCCGTCCGCCCGGCGTAGGTGCCCGCGGCCAGATCCTGGTCGATGATGCTGCGCAGGAAGTTCGAGGAGGCCGGGTTGTCGGTCTTGTCGGTAGGCTTGTTGTCTTGGCTCATGGTGGCGCCGCGTCGCACGCGGCCAATGGCATGGTGTGGGGCCCCGGGACGTGCTCCGGCTCCCCTTGTTCGGTGGAATGGCGGGATTTTACCGTGCCTGCGGGGCAACCCGGCGGTGCGCCGCTATTTTCAGAATCGGCTCACAGCGCGGTGGCCACAAGTGGTGCAGAATCCACGGCAGGTCATCGCATGCCGCCATCGTGGCATGAAAAGGTTGGGCCATGTTGCGGGAACACAACCCATGAACACTGCTTCCTCTCCTGATTCGTCCGTCCCGGCCATTTCGGCCGGTTCGTCAGCCTCGGCCACCTTGCCGGCGGACGCCCTGGCCGGTCTCTGGCACGGCGCCGGCCTGCCGCCCGAGGCGCTTGCGCACCTGGCGCTGACCGGTGCGGACCCCATCCTGCCATCGAGCTTCGCCGTGGGCACGGCGGCGCAGGCCAGCCTCGGGGCGTCCGCGCTGGCTGCGGCGGGGCTCTGGGCGCAGCGCACGGACCGCTGGCAGGACGTGGCGGTGGACATGCGCCACGCGCTGGCGGAATTCCGCAGCGAGCGCTACCTGCGCGTGAACGGCGGGCCGGCGCCCGAACTCTGGGACAAGATCGCCGGCCTGTACCCGTGTGGCGACGGGCGTTGGGTCCGGCTGCACACCAATTTCCCCCATCACCGCGACGGCGTGCTGCGCCTGCTCCAGTGCGCGCACACCAAGGACGCGGTGCGCGCGGCGCTGGGCCGATGGGAGGCCGAGGCGTTCGAGTCCGCCGCGTCGGACGCCGGGCTCGTGGTGGCCGCCATGCGGCCCTATGACACCTGGCGCGCGCACCCGCAGGCGCAGGCCATTGCCGGGCTGCCGCCGGTGACGATCGAGAAGATCGGCGAGGCGCCGCCCCAGCCCCTGCCGCCGCTGGCGGACCATGCCGAGATCAATGTCGATGCCCGCCCGCTGACCGGCGTGCGCGTGCTCGATTTCACGCGGATCATCGCCGGCCCGGTGGCGGGGCGCACGCTGGCCGCGCATGGCGCCGATGTGCTGCTGGTGACGGCCGCGCACCTGCCGGCCATCGCGCCGCTGGTGATCGACACCGGGCGCGGCAAGCGCTCCTGCCAGCTTGATCTGCGCGACCCGGACGACAAGCGCACGCTGCACAAGCTGCTGCATGGCGCCGATGTGGTGGTGCAGGGCTATCGCCCGGGCGGGCTGGCCGAACTGGGCGCCGGCCCGGAGGCCGCGGCGCGGGCGCGGCCCGGCATCGTCTATGTGTCGTTGTCGGCCTACGGGCACGTGGGGCCGTGGGCGGGCAAGCGCGGCTTCGATTCGCTCGTGCAGACGGCCACCGGCTTCAACGACGACGAGGCGCGGGCGGCTGGCAGTGCCGAGCCGAAGCCACTGCCGGCCCAGGTGCTCGACCACGCGGCTGGCTACCTGCTGGCCTTCGGCGCGATGGCCGCGCTGCACCGGCGCGCGGTGGAGGGCGGAAGCTGGCACGTGCGGGTGTCGCTGGCGCAGGTGGGGCAATGGCTGCGTGGGCTGGGCCGCGTGCCGGAGGGCTGGCGCGTGCCGGACCCGCATTTCGACGAGATGTCGGACCAGCTGGAGGTAGAGGAGTCGGGGTTTGGCGAGCTGACCGTGGTGCGCCATGCCGCCCGGCTGTCCGAGACGCCCGCGCACTGGGCGCTGCCCTCGGTGCCGCTCGGCACCCACGCGCCGGAGTGGCTGCGGCGTGGGTGAATTTTCTCCCCTCTCCCTTTGGGAGAGGGGAGCAAGACAACGGACCGTCAGTTCGCGCCGGTCAGCCTTGCCATCCAGTCGGCCATGTCCTGCTCGATGGCGGAGCCGGCGCGCTGGGCTTCCAGGATCCGGGCGCGGTCGGTGGCGGGGCGGTTCTGGCTTAGCTTGAACTTGCCTTCCACGCGCGTCGGCACCAGCCGCAGCCCGACGATGGCGCCTAGCATCTTCTGCTGGAAATCCTCGGGCAGGTCGCGCCACTGCTGGGCGTAGCCCGGCTCGTTGCGGCCGATCAGCCGCTTGAGCAGGGCATCCTTGTCAGTGGCGTCGTGGACCGTGGTGATCTCGCCGTAGACATGCACGGCCACGTAGTTCCAGGTCGGCACGGACAGCTTCTGTTCATAGAGCGACGGCGACACGTAGCCATGCGGTCCCTGGAACACGAGCAGCGCGCGCGGGGTCTGCTCGAGCCACTTCCAGTGCGGATTGGCACGTGCGACGTGCCCCTCGATGCGCCAGCCGCCCTCGGACGCCCGCTCCGCCACCACGGGCAGGTGCGTGGCGAACGGCAGGCCATCCGCATCGGTGCCGACCAGCGTGGCGAAGGCGTAGCGGCGCATGACCTCGTCGATCAGGTCAGGGTTGTCGCTGGCGAAGTGGGACGGCATGTACATGGCAGATTCTCTTTTTGTGGGGGTGGGGCAGGCCGTGAGTACCGGCTAGTACAGCGTCTTGCGCATGCGCTCGGGCAGTTCGCGGTCGTACGTGGCGCCGTCGATGGCGTTCTTGCTCAGTTCGGCGACCATGGTGCCCGTGCTCGGCAGGCGCTCGCGCGGAATCTGGGTCTCGGGCGACCACAGCGCCGAGCGCACGAGGGCGCGGGCGCATTGGAAGAATACCGAGCGGATCGAGATCACCAGCACCGTGGTCGGCGCCTTGCCGTCATGCACGCAGCGCGCGATCAGCGCGGGGTCGGTCGAGATCTTCGCCACGCCGCTTACACGCAGCGTTTCGTTGACGCCCGGCACCAGGAACAGCAGGCCCACGCGCGGGTCGTTGACGATATTGCGCAGGCTGTCGATGCGGTTGTTGCCGCGCCGGTCCGGCAGCAGCAGCGTGCGGTCGTCCAGCACCTGCACGAAGCCGGGCTGGTCCCCGCGTGGCGAGCAGTCGCCGCCGTGCGCGTTCATCGTGGACAGCAGGCAGAACGGCGAGGCATCCACGAAGGCGCGGTAGTGCGGGTGCAGGTAGTCGACTTCCTTGGCCAGCGAGGCGCCGGCCGGCTCCGCGTACAGCGTTTCGAGGTCGGCGAGCGCGGCAATGTCGTGTGAGGTCATGGCGGAGAGGGGGGGAGGCGGGGGATCGAATCTTGTCAGATCGTAATAGTGCCACGTCCGATCTCGACCACGCGGCCGCCCACGCGGATCGCGCCATCGGTGGTCACGGCGAGGTCCAGCCGGCAGCGGCGGTCGACCTGTTCGCCCTGATCCACCTCGTACGTGGCCGGCAGCGCGTGACCCGTGGCCAGCAGCCAGCCGCCGAGGTTGGCGCAGGCCGAGCCGGTGCCCGGGTCTTCGGCCACGCCGCCGCCCTGCTTGGTGAAGAAGTAGCGCACGAGCACCTTGCCGGGCTGCGTCGGGTCGAAGGCGAACACATAGGCGGTCTTGCGGCCCAGGCTGCTCTGCGGCCACTGGTCGAGCCGGCTGCTGTCGGGTGCGGCGCGGCGCACGGCGTCCGGCGTCTTCAGCGGCACCAGCAACTGGTCGGCGCCGGTATCCACCCACATCGGCGAGCCGGCCAGATCGTCGGCGGACAGGCCCAGCAGGGAGGCCATGTCGGCATCGGGCAGGCCAGCCGGTGCGGTGCGCGGGGCGCCCTCGTGCGGCGCGGTCAGGGTCCAGCGGTCGCCGGCGGCGGTCACCGGTACCAGGCCGGCCTTGAATTCGAGGGTGAGCGCATCCCCGGTTTTTGCGAGGTCGCGCACCACATGGGCCGTGCCCAGCGTCGGGTGACCGGCGAAACGCATCTCGTAGCCCGGGGTGAAGATCCGCACGGCCGCCGTCGCGCGCTCGGACGGCAGCACGAAGGTGGTCTCTGAGAGGTTGAATTGCAGCGCCAGCGCCTGCATCGTGGCGTCGTCCAGGCCGCGCGCGTCCTCGAACACACAGAGGGGATTGCCGCCAAGCGTGGTCTCGGCGAAGACGTTGACGATGCGGAAGGCGTAGGAGGCCATGGCGGGAACGGGCAGGAAATTGGACGAATTGCCAGTGTAGTGCGCACGGCGCGGCGCACCATGCACAGTTCCACGCGCCGCGAACAGAACAGTTGGCGCGCCGCCCGGCCGTCGGCCATGGAAAAAGGCGCCAGGGTTGCCCCTTGGCGCCTTGCAGGACGGCTACTGCGGTACGGCGGTACTGCGGTGCTTCTCTATATATATAGTGCGGTCGATCAGAAGCCCACGGCCTGGCCGTCGCGGCGACTGTCGCTGGCGGCCACGTAGCCCTGTTCGGCATCGTCGGACAGGCGCCAGATGAACTGGCCGGAGCCGAAGTCCATGTAGGGGTCGTTCACGGACTTGAGCTGGTGGCCACGATCCTTCAGGCCGGCCACGGTGGTCGGGTCCATCGTGCCTTCCACGTCGAGCGTGAAGTCACGGTTGACCTTCCAGCGCGGCGCGCAGCAGGCGGCCTGCGGTTGCTGGTCGTAGTCGAGCATGCGCACCACGGTCTGCACGTGGCCCTGCGGCTGCATGTCGCCGCCCATCACGCCGAAGCTCATCACCGGCTGGCCGTCCTTGGTCAGGAAGGCCGGGATGATGGTGTGGAACGGGCGCTTGCCGCCAGCCACCACGTTGGCGGACTTCGGATCCATCGAGAAACCCACGCCACGGTTCTGCAGGCTGATGCCGGTGTTCGGCACCACCACGCCCGAGCCGAAGCCCATGTAGTTCGACTGGATGAACGAGATCATCATGCCGTTCTCGTCGGCGGCGGTCAGGTAGATCGTGCCGCCGGTCTTCGGCATGCCAGGCGTGAACGGCGTGGCGCGCTGCATGTTGATCAGCTTGGCGCGGGACTTCAGGTAGGCCGGATCCAGCATCTGCTCGGGCGTGACTTCCATCGTGCGCGGGTCGGCCACGTAGCGGTAGAGGTCGGCGAAGGCCAGCTTCATCGCCTCGATCTGCAGATGCTGCGAGTCCACCGAGTCCACCGGCAGCGAGCCGACGTCGAACTGGTCGAGGATGCCCAGCGCGATCAGCGCGGCAATGCCCTGGCCGTTCGGCGGAATCTCGTGCACGTCGTAGCCGCGATAGGACTGGCTGATCGGCTTGACCCAGTCCGGGCGATAGTTGCGCAGGTCGTCCAGCGTCATCGCCGCGCCGCATTCCTTGCTGAAGGCGGCGATCTTCTCGGCGATCTCGCCTTCATAGTAGGCGCGGCCCTTGGTGGCGCCGATCTTGCGCAGGGTGTCGGCGGCGGCCTTGAAGACGAACTTCTCACCCACGTTCGGCGCGCGGCCATGCGGCATGAAGGTGTCGGCGAAGCCCGGCTGGGTCTTCAGGTCCGGCACGGCGGTGGCCCACTTGTGCGCTACCACGGGCGGCACGGCGTAGCCGCGCTCGGCGATCTCGATCGCCGGCTCCATCAGGTCTTCGAACGGCAGCTTGCCGAACTTCTCGTGCAGCGCGGCCCAGCCGGCCACCATGCCCGGCACGGTGACCGCATCCCAGCCGCGGATCGGGCGATTGGCGAGGCCGTTGCCGTCCACGCCGTACTTGTTCTTGAAGTACTCGGGGTTCCAGGCGGCCGGGGCCACGCCCGACGAGTTCAGGCCGTGGAGTTCCTTGCCGTCCCAGAGAATCGCGAAGGCGTCGCTGCCCAGGCCGCACGAGACCGGCTCCACCAGCGTGATGGCGGCGGCAGCGGCGATGGCCGCATCGACGGCATTGCCGCCCTTGAGCAGCATGCGCAGGCCGGCCTGCGCCGCCAGCGGGTGCGAGGTGGAGACCACGTTGCGCGCGAACAGCGGAATGCGCACGGTGGGGTATGGGTTGGTCCAGTTGAAGTTCTTCATGGTTGTCTCTCTCTTAGTCCACCTGAATCTTGCGATCCTTGATCAGCTTGCCCCAGCGGGCGCTGTCCTTCTTGACCATGGCCGCGAACTGCGCTGGCGTGCCGCCGACCGGTTCGGCGCCGAGCTTGCCCAGGCGGTCGCGCACGTCCTGCGACTGGATCGCCTTGTTGAACTCGGCGTTGAGCCGGGTGACCACGTCAGCCGGCAGCCCCTTGGGGCCGTAGATGCCGAACCACGTGTCCGACTCGAAGCCCGGCAGGCCCGATTCGCTGGCCGTCGGCAGGTCCGGCGCCAGCGGCGAGCGCTTGAGGCTGGTCACGGCCAGCGCCTTGAGCTTGCCGTCCTTCACGTGCGGCATGCCGGAGACGATGCTGTCGAACAGCACCTGCACCTTGTTCGAGATCAGATCCGGCACCGCCAGCGCCGTGCCGCGATACGGGATATGGGTGATGAACACGCCGGCCTGCGCCTTGAACGCCTCGGCGGTCAGGTGCACCACGGTGCCGTTGCCGCTGGAGGCGTAGTTCAGCTCGCCCGGATGCTTCTTGGCGTAGTCGATCAGCTCCTTCACATTCTTCACCGGGAGCTGGTTCGGCACCACCAGCACGTTGGTGGCCACGGCTACCTGGCCGATCGGCGTGAAGTCGGTCTCGGTGTTGTACGGCAGGTGCGTATTGATATAGGGGCCGATCGAGTGCGTGCTGGTCGTGGCGATCAGCAGCGTGTAGCCGTCGGCGGGGGCCTTGGCGGCCATGTCGGAGCCGATGGCGCCACCCGCGCCCGGACGGTTATCCACCACGATCTGCTGGCCCATGTTGGTGCCCACCTTCTGGGCGATCGCGCGCGCCAGCAGGTCGGTGGCGCCGCTGGCCGGGAACGGCACGATCAGCCGGATCGGCTTGGACGGATACGTATCCGCGTGCGACGGCGCGGCAACCAGGGTCAGGCTCGTGGTAAGGCCGATGCCGAGCAGGCGTAGCCAGGAAGTCATTCTTCTTCTCCGATGCGGATAACGGGCAGGCAGGCAGGAAAAACCGAGCCAAATCAAGGCTCGCCCATCATTATTCCGCGCGCCGAGTCACAATGAAAGCTAATATTCCTTTTGTGATCAACAAGAAAACCTTGTGAATCGACTCACATGAGTACCATCCGATTTCTCCGCACCTTCGTCGCCGTGGCCGAGCAGGGCTCGTTTGCCGCCGCCGCCGGCCGCGTGGCGCTGACGCAGGCGGCGGTCAGCCTGCAGATGCGCTCGCTCGAACAGGAACTGCGCCGTGAACTGTTCGACCGCAGCGGGCGGGTGGCCGTGCTGAACGCGGACGGCCGCGAACTGCTGCCGCAGGCGCGCCGGCTGCTGGCGCTGTACGAGGAAATGCGCCTGCCACAGGGGGGCGCCGAGGATATGGCGGGCGCCGTGGCGGTGGGGGCGGTAGTGTCGGTGATGGGCGGGCTGTCGCACGTGGTGGCGCGGCTCAAGCGGGCCTATCCGGCGCTGGACGTGCGGCTGGTCGGCGCCAAGTCCATCGATCTGGCCGAGCAGGTGGAAAGTGGCGAACTGGACGCCGCGTTCCTGGTGGAGGGCGCGGGCCGGCCCGCCGGCACGCTGCGCTGGACGCCGCTCTACCAGGAGCCGCTGGTGGCGATTGCCGCGCGCGGCAGCCCCGGCGAGACCGCGCGCGAGGCGCTGGCCGCCAATCCCTTCCTTCGGTTCGACCGGGGCCAGCGCACCGGCGCGCTGGTGGAGCGGGCGCTGCGGCGCGCGCACCTGCGCACCAACGAGTTCCTCGAACTGAATTCGATCGAGGCGCTGGTGGAACTGGTGCGGCAGGAGGTGGGGGTGACGGTGGTGCCGCTGCTGCGGCTGGCGCGCTGGCACGAGGATCCCGCGCTGCGCCTGCTGCCGCTGCAGGCGGGCGGCGAGCCCGTGGTGCGCACGCTCGGCATGCTTGAGCGGCGCGACCACGGCCGCGCCCATGTCACGGAGGCGATCCGGTCAGCCTGCGAGGCGCTGTTCGCCAGCTAGGCGTAGTGGGCGGCTATGGCCGGTCGGCGCCCGCGCGACGGGATGCCTGATGTGTCGATGGCTGCACATGTGCCGGGGTGGCTGCCATCCCGCGTGGGGATGACCCCGGCCGCCGCGGCGGCGCCGTCGCGGCCAGGATATGCCGTAGCGACAGCAGCATCCCGGCCAGGAACAGCAAGGTCCAGAGCGTGCCCGCCGCCTTGCCGGCCGGGGACAGCTCGACCAGCCGCATCGCGAAGAGGTCCGGGAAGCGCCGCGCGGCATCGGTCATGGCGGTCTTGGGGTCGTTGGTCTTGGGGAACACCAGCGGCTCGCCGGCCAGGCTCATCTGGATGCCGGTCCAGACGCCGATGTGCTGGTAGGGCAGGGCCGAGTTCTGCGGCCGCGCGCCGGGGAACTCGCCCACGATCACATGCCAGTTGATCAGCGTGGGCGCCAGGTTGAGCAGGAACGAGATGACCAGCAGCGGCACCGCCGTGCGCCGGGCGTGCTGCCACATCCATTGCAGCGCCGGGGCCGCCGCGAAGAACAGCACCGGCAGCAGCGGCACCATGTAGCGGGGGCCCCAGCCGAAATGCCCCCAGTTCTTCATGTGCGCGATCATCAGCAGGTAGCAGACCCCGGACGCCAGCGCCGCGTACAGCAGGTGCTTCTGGCGCGCGGGCAGCGTGTGGCGCATCTTGAATACGAACAGGGCCAGCAGCAGCACCGGCGCGAACAGGAACAGGCCCATGTTGGGGCTGGCCAGCAGGCCGAGCAGGCCGGTCAGCGGGTTGCCGTTGAGCGCGAGGCTGTCCGAGAGGTGCAGGTCGGCGGCGATGGCGGGGCGCAGGAACAGGCCGGTGCGGATGTGGTTGTAGTAGAAGGCGGGCAGCATGGTGATGCCGAGCGCCACCAGCAGCACCGCAAAGCCGGTCTTGTGGCGCGCGCGCTCCATCCACAGCAGCCAGAGCACGCCCATGCCGAAGAACGGCAGCAGTGAGTAGCGGAACGAGCAGGCCAGCCCGAGGGCCACGCCGGCGGCCACGAAGACCCACAGCGACGTGGGCGGCCGCAGCGCGCGGGCCATGAAGTACAGCCAGGCGCAGAGGCTGGCCGCAGCCGGGGTCACATCCCAGGCCGTCTTGGCGTAGGGCATGAAGGTCGTGCCGGCGTAGAACACCAGCGCCAGCCCGAAGGCCGCGCGGGCGGAGCAGAACTCGCGCATCAGCAGGAACATGAAGATCACGCCGAGCGTGTTGTACGCCGCGTAGACGAACGAGGTGATCAGCTTGCCATACGTGCGGCCAACGTAGCGGTCGCGTACCAGGTGGTAGGAGTCGATATCGTCGAGCGCCTCGTCGATCAGGGCGCCGGGCATCATCAGCAGCAGCGCGCCCACGTCGTGGGGTTCGTAGTAGAGGCCGTCAGGGCCCTTGTTCCAGTACGTCAGCAGGGGCGGATTGACCGGACTGCCGAGCTGCCCCGTGGCCGCCAGCAACTGCGCTGAACGGTATTGCTCGCCCGCGTCGCCGCTAGCCAGCCGTCCGCTGGACAGCAGCATGGCGAGGCTGAAGAAAAACACAATGACCAAGGCGGTGACCATCCCGGCGGGCGTCGTGGCAGACCCGTGGGACAACCCGTGCGGTCGATGGCTTGCGGTACGCATCATGGCAAGTCCTCTGGGCGCATGTAAGGGAGGGAATACACGCGCATGTTGCCGGGACGCCGGGGCACCTTATGTACGTTCCGACACCAATCGCACCATTGCCATTGCCGCCAACAATGACCATCGCGCATGCCGCATGGCCATTGGCGTTTCAGGAAGAAAGCGCATAAAAAAAGGGCGCCATAAGGCGCCCTGAGCTTGCGTTGTGTGGCCGGTACCCCCGGCCAGGGTAAGCCTTATTCTTCCTGGAACGCTTCTTCGCGCTTGGACTTGATCGACGGCATCGCCACGATCGCCACCAGGATCGCCGCGGCGATCAGCAGGCCCATCGACAGCGGGCGCGTCACGAACACGGTGAAGTCACCACGCGACAGCAGCAGCGAGCGGCGGAAGTTCTCTTCCATCATCGGTCCGAGCACGAAGCCGAGCAGCAGCGGCGCCGGTTCGCACTTGAGCTTGATGAACAGATAGCCGATCACGCCGAAGGCCGCGGTCTGGAACACGTCGAACGTGGTGTTCTGGACCGAGTACACGCCGATGCAGCAGAACGTCAGGATGGCCGGGTACAGGAAGCGGTACGGCACCTTGAGCAGCTTGACCCAGATACCGATCATCGGCAGGTTCAGGATGATCAGGATGAAGTTGCCGATCCACATCGAGGCGATCAGGCCCCAGAACAGCGCCGGGTTGCTGGTCATGACCTGCGGACCGGGCTGGATGTTGTGGATGGTCATCGCGCCTACCATCAGCGCCATCACGGCGTTGGGCGGAATGCCCAGCGTCAGCAGCGGGATGAAGGAGGTCTGTGCCGCGGCGTTGTTGGCCGATTCCGGACCCGCCACGCCTTCGATGGCGCCCTTGCCGAACTCATGCGCGTACTTCGAGGTCTTCTTCTCGAGCGAGTAGGCCGCGAACGAGGCCAGTGCCGCACCGCCGCCCGGGAGGATACCCAGCGCCGAACCCAGGGCCGTGCCACGCAGGATGGCCGGGATCATGCGCTTGAAGTCTTCCTTGGTCGGGAACAGGTTGGTCACATGATCCGTGAACGTCTCGCGGTGTTCCTTCTGCTCCAGGTTCGCGATGATTTCCGCGAAACCGAACACACCCATGGCCACCGACACGAAGTTCAGGCCGTCGGTCAGCTCGGGGACGTCGAACGAGAAGCGCGCCGCGCCCGAGTTCACGTCGGTACCGACCAGGCCCAGCAGCAGGCCCAGCACGATCATCGAGATGGCCTTTACCAGCGAGCCCGAAGCCAGTACCACGGCACCGATCAGGCCGAGCACCATCAGCGAGAAGTATTCGGCGGGACCGAACTTGAACGCCAGTTCCGACAGCGGGGCCGCGAAAGCAGCCAGGATCAGCGTGGCCACGCAACCAGCGAAGAACGAACCGAGACCGGCAGTGGCTAGCGCCACCCCGGCCCTGCCTCGCCTCGCCATCTGATAGCCATCGATGGTGGTCACCACCGACGACGATTCACCCGGCAGGTTCACCAGAATTGCCGTGGTGGAGCCACCGTACTGGGCGCCGTAGTAGATACCGGCCAGCATGATCAGCGCCGCCACCGGGGGCAGCGTGTAGGTCACCGGCAGCAGCATGGCGATCGTGGCCAGGGGCCCGAGGCCCGGCAGCACGCCGATCAGGGTCCCGAGAATACAGCCCGCGAAGGCGTATGCCAGGTTCTGGAAGGTCAGGGCGGTGGAGAAGCCCAGACCAAGGTTGGTCAACAGTTCCATTTCGGCCGTCTCCTCAGTTCGCCAGGAAAGCCGGCCACACCGGCATCTGCAGGTTGATGCCGTACACGAAGGCGCCCAGGCTGATCACCACGAGGATGATCGAGTTGAGGATAGCTCCCTTCCAGCTGAATTCATGGCTGGCCATCGAGGAGACCAGCACCAGTACGAGCACCGACAGCACCATGCCAAGCGGCTTGAGCAGCAGGCCGAACAACACCACGGCACCCAGGATCCACAGCAGGCTCTTGATATCCCAGCGGGCCAGCTGGTCTTCCTCGCCCTTGGACGACAACGATCCCCACAGGACTAGCGCGCCAAGTATGGCGAGCACGATGCCGAGCCAGAACGGGAAGTATCCCGGTCCCATCTTGGCGGCCGTTCCCATGGAATAGCCACGGGCGACGAAGGAAAAGCCGAATCCGACCAGGACAAACATCAGGCCGGAGGCAAAGTCCTTTTGGCTACGTATGCGCAAAATGATTCTCCTCGATATAAAGCTTGAAATCCGCGTGCGGTGATTGGTGTACGCATGTTGCGCACCGTCCCGAAGGGACAGCTCCCCCCAACCCCGTCACGAGCAGGGTGGAAGTTAAAAGCGCATCCTTTCAGCTACCTTTCATATGTCTGCAATCAGGGTCAACTTCAGGGTATCTCCCTACGCAGACGTCTGAAAGTCAGGCGAAAGTTGTCCGAAAGCCGAACGTAAGTCGTTGACAAGGCAAGGGAAATTGCGCGGAAGGGGTGTCGCGGCGAGGTGCCGCCGCCGGTACCGGGCGGGGCGGCGGGAGGGCGGCGGAGGGGCGTGCGCTATCATCGGTCGCACTCCCCCGGCCCAGCGTGGCGCAATGAAAGGAATCGATTGGAAAGTATCGACCATGCCATCCTGATCGGCGCCGTGGTGATGACGCTGGGCATCCTGCTCGGCGTGTTCTCGGCGCGCTTCGGCGTGCCGTTCCTGCTGGTGTTCCTGGCGGTCGGCATGCTGGCCGGCGTGGACGGGCCCGGCGGCATCCGCTTCGCCAATACCTGGCTCAGCTTCCTGGTGGGCAATATCGCGCTGGCCGTGATCCTGCTCGACGGGGGCCTGCGCACGCGCTTCGCCACCTTCCGCGTGGCGTTGCGGCCATCGCTGTCACTGGCGACGGTTGGGGTGGGGATTACGGCGGTGCTGGTCGGGCTGTTCGCGGCGTGGATGCTCGGCATCGACTGGAAGCTCGGCCTGCTGCTCGGCGCCATCGTCGGCTCCACGGACGCCGCGGCGGTGTTCTCGCTGCTCAACGGCAGCGGCATCCGGCTCAAGGAGCGGGTGGCGAGCGTGCTGGAGATCGAGTCGGGCATCAATGACCCCATGGCGATTTTCCTGACCCTGACGCTGATCGAATGGATCACGGCGCCGGACGGCCTGACCGCCAGCGCGCTGGCGTGGCGGCTGGTGGTGCAGTTCGGCGTGGGCGGGGTGCTCGGCGTGGTGCTGGGCCTGGGCGTGGCGCGGGTGATGGAGCGCATCCATGTGGCCGAGGGCCTCCAGGCCATCCTGGTCTGTGCGGCCGGCTGCATGGTCTTCGCGCTGGTCCAGTCGGCGCACGGCAGCGGCTTCCTGGCGGTCTACCTGACCGGGATGATCGTCGGCAATCGCGAACGGGCCGTGACCGACGACACCATGCGCGCCATGGACGGCATGGCGTGGCTGGCGCAATCGGTGATGTTCCTGCTGCTCGGCCTGCTGGTCACGCCGAGCCGGATCTGGGAGGTGGCGCTGCCGGCGGGCGCCGTGGCGCTGTTCCTGATGGTGGTGGCGCGGCCCGTGGCGGTGTGGATCGCGCTGCTGCCGTTCCGCTTCAATGGGCGCGAGAAGGGGTTCCTGGCGTGGATGGGCCTGCGCGGCGCGGTGCCGATCGTACTGTCGCTGTTCCCGCTGCTGAAGGGCATGGAGGACTCGGGGCTGCTATTCCGGGTGGCATTCGCCGTGGTGCTGTTCAGCCTGCTGTGCCAGGGCACGACAGTGGCGCTGGCGGCGCGGCTGGCCCGGGTGCTGCGGCCGGCGTACAACGACCCGGTCTCGCGGGAGCGCCTGCAGGGCACCCGCTCGCCGGCGCTGGAATTGATGCAGTTCTCCGTGGCGGCCAACGCGCCGGTGGTGGACCTCCGCGCCGACCAGCTCGAACTCCCTCCGCGCAGCCGCCTGATGACCGTGGCGCGCGACGGCGCGCTGGTGCCGCTGGAGCAGGTGGTGCTGCGCGCGGGCGATGCCGTCTCGGTACTGGCCCCCGGCGGGTCGGTGCCGCTGCTGTCGCGGCTGTTCCAGAGCGCGGCGCGCGCCCCGGCCTGGGCGCAGCTCTCGCACGATTTCCTGCTGTCCGGCGATGCCCTGCTGCGCGACGTGGCCGCCCTCTACGCCACCCGCCCCCTGACCGCCGACGAGGCGGCCCGGTCCCTGGAAGACGCGATGCTGGCGGTATTCCCCTCGCCCCCCGTGGAAGGCGACGCCCTGGAAATCGCCGGCCTCCGCCTGACCGTGACCCGCATGGAAGGCCCGAAGATCGTCCAGGTCGGCCTGCTCCTGCCACGCGGCCCGGCCACCGAGGACACGATCAAGGACAAGATGTGGCAGTTACGGCGCAAGGCGCCTTGACGGGTCGTCCGCCCCTCAATCCACCTTCGCCCCCGACACCTTCACCACCTGCCCGTACTTCTTCAGTTCGCGCTGGATCAGGGCGCCGAACTGCTCGGGGGTGGTGGGGGCCGGCTGGGCGCCGATGCGGGCCAGGCGGGCTTTCATATCGTCGGTCTTGAGGATGGCCACGATGTCGTGGTTGAGGCGGTCGACGATCTCGCGCGGGGTGCCGGCCGGGGCCAGGACGCCGAACCACGTCGAGATGTCGAACCCTTCCAGCCCGAGGCCCTTGCCGGCTTCGGCGATGGTCGGCAGTTCCGGGAACGCGGCGGCGCGGGCCGGCGTGGTCACGGCGAAGGCCTTGAGCTTGCCGGCCTTGATATTGGCCGATGCCGAGGCGAGGTTGTCGAAGATCAGGTCGGTCTGGCCCGACAGCACCGACAGCTGCGCCGGCGACGCCCCGTTGTACGGGATATGGACCATGCTGACGCGGGCCATGCTCTTGAACAGTTCGCCCGACAGGTGGCCGGCGCTGCCGTTGCCGCCCGAGGCGTAGTCGAGCTTGCCCGGATGCTTGCGCGCGTACTCCACGAGGTCACGCACCGTATTGATATGCAGCTCGGCGGCCTTGCCCGGGTGCATGACCAGCACGTTCGGCACGTCGGCGACCAGCGTGATCGGCGCGAAGTCCTTCACCGGGTCGTACGGCATCTTGGCGAACAGCGTGGGATTGATGGCGTGCGTGGCCACGGCGCCCATGACGATGGTGTAGCCGTCGGCCGGCTGCTTGGCGACGTAGTCCGCGCCGAGGTTGCCGCCCGCGCCGGGTTTGTTCTCGACGACGACCGGCTGGCCCAGGCTTTCGCGGAGCCGTTCGCCGATGGCGCGCGCCACGGTGTCCAGCGGGCCGCCGGCGGGGTAGGGCACCACGAACTTGATCGGCTTGGTCGGCCAGTTTGCCGGGGCCGGGGCAGCGGCATGGGCCGGCGTGGCCAGGGTGGCCGCCGCCAGCGTGGCGGCGGAGGCGGCCATCTTCGTGGCCGTCAGCAGGGTCTTCAGCATCTCAGGAGTCTTCAACGGATCGATGAAAAGGTCAGCGCGCGCCGATGCCGCGCGCCATCATCACGGCGCAGAGCGGCAGCAGGATGAACACATGGGCCTCGATCATGACCCAGCGGCGGGCGCGCTTGATCTCGTCCGGCATCGGCACGAAATCGGGCAGCTTGCGCGCCTGCTTGCGCCAGCGTGCGATGGCGAGCGTCGGCGGCAGCGAGCACAGGGCAATCAGCACGAACACGGTCATCTTGGCGTGGAACCACGGGTTGTGCAGGTAGAAATCCACGCCCTTGGCGCCGTAGAACAGCCGCAGCAGGCCGGTGGCGAGCACCACCATGGCCGACAGGAAGTAGAGCAGGTCGTACAGCGACAGCCGGCGCACGATGGCCGGCGTCATCCCGGGGCGCAGCACCACGGCCTCGGCCGCCAGCAGCGTGACCAGGAGGAAGATCGCCAGAAAATGGAAAAACGCCAGGAAGGCATCAGTCAGCATGCATGCTCCTAATTAGTCAGGGGACGCAAACAGAAAATCTCGCCTTCGGCTGCGGCCGGCGTGGCTCCCGAGTCGGGGTGAATCGGGGTCAGACCACGCCCTTCGCGCGCAGTGCGGCGATGTGCTCCGCACTGTAGCCGAGTGTCTCGCCCAGCACCACCTCCGTGTGCTCTCCGAGCAACGGGGGATGGCGCAGCGCCTCGGGCGGCGTGGCGCTCATCTTCATGGGGCTGCCCACCAGCTTGACCTCGCCGGCCGTCGGGTGCGGCAAATCGACGCGCAGGCCGCGCGCCAGCACCTGCTCGTTCTCGAAGACCTCGTCGAGCGTGTTGATCGGGCCGCAGGGCACGCCGGCGCGCTCCAGATCCAGGATCCACTGTTCGCGGGTGCGCGGCAGGATCATCTCGGCCAGGATCGGCACCAGCACGTCCCGGTGCGCCACGCGCTGCGGGTTGGTGGCGAAGCGCGGGTCGTCGGCCAGTTCCGGCCGGCCGCCGGCCGTCACGAACTTGCGGAACTGCCCGTCGTTGCCTACCGCGACGATGATCCAGCCGTCGGCGGCCTGGAAGGTCTGGTAGGGCACGATGTTCGGGTGGGCGTTGCCCCAGCGGCGCGGCGCCTCGCCGCTGGCGAGGTAGTTGGTATTCATGTTTGCCAGCATCGACACCTGCACGTCCAGCAGCGCCATGTCGATGTACTGGCCCTCGCCGGTCCGGTCGCGGTGGGCCAGGGCAGCCAGCACGGCGATGGTGGCGTACTGGCCGGTCATCAGGTCCGAAATGGCCACGCCGGCCTTCTGCGGGCCGCCGCCGGGCAGGTCGTCCCGCTCGCCGGTCAGGCTCATGAAGCCGCCCATGCCCTGGATGATGAAGTCGTAGCCGGGACGCTGGGCGTACGGGCCGGTCTGGCCGAAGCCGGTGACCGAGCAATAGATGATGTCCGGCTTCACCGCCTTGAGCGATTCGTAGTCGAGGCCATACTTCTTGAGTTGGCCGACCTTGTAGTTCTCGAGCACCACGTCGCTCTGGGCGGCGAGGTCGCGCACCAGCTGCTGGCCCTCGGGCGTGCTGATGTCGCAGGTTACCGAGCGCTTGTTGCGGTTGGCGGCCAGGTAGTAGGCGGCTTCGGCCGTGTCCCGGCCATCCTCGGTCTTGAGCCAGGGCGGACCCCATGTGCGCGTATCGTCACCTGCGCCGGGGCGCTCGATCTTGATCACGTCGGCGCCGAAGTCGGCGAGGTTCTGGGCGCACCATGGCCCGGCGAGGACGCGGGTCAGGTCGAGGACGCGGAGATGGCTCAAGGCTCCCATGGCAGTGGCGGCTCGGTAGATATAGTGGGGGAGCACTCTACCACCGGCCCGCCGCGCCGATGTACCCGCACGGGGCGGCGCCAGGCCAACGGTGGGCGATATTCGGCCATCGCCAGCCCGCCCGGTGCGCGCCGCCGGGCGGCCGCCCGCGAGAATGCCCCGGGAGGGGGCTTGCCCCGTATAATCAACGGTTTGCAAATCCAACCTGACTGACTGCGCCCTGCCACGATGCGGGATGCGCCCGATACAACATGAAAGTCTCCGACATTCGCAGCAAGTTCCTGCAGTACTTCGAGTCGAAGGGCCATTCCGTGGTCCGCTCGTCCAGCCTCGTGCCGGCGAACGACCCGACGCTGCTGTTCACCAATTCGGGCATGGTGCAGTTCAAGGACGTGTTCCTGGGCACCGACAAGCGTCCCTACTCGCGCGCTACATCGTCCCAGCGCTCCGTGCGCGCCGGCGGCAAGCACAACGACCTCGAAAATGTGGGCTATACGGCACGTCACCACACGTTCTTCGAGATGCTGGGCAATTTCTCGTTCGGCGACTACTTCAAGCGCGAAGCCATCCAGTACGCCTGGGAACTGCTGACCAAGACCTACCAGCTGCCGGCCGAGAAGCTCTGGGTCACGGTCTACGCCGAGGACGACGAGGCCTACGACATCTGGGCCAAGGAAGTCGGCGTGCCGGCCGAGCGCATCGTGCGCATCGGCGACAACAAGGGCGCGCGCTACGCCTCGGACAACTTCTGGCAGATGGCCGACACCGGCCCGTGCGGCCCGTGCTCGGAAATCTTCTATGACCACGGCGCCGATGTCTGGGGCGGCCCCCCGGGATCGCCCGAGGAAGACGGCGACCGCTACATCGAGATCTGGAACCTCGTGTTCATGCAGTTCAACCGCGACGAGCAGGGCAACATGACGCCGCTGCCCAAGCCGTGCGTGGACACCGGCATGGGCCTCGAGCGGATTGCCGCCGTGCTCCAGCACGTGCACAGCAACTACGAGATCGACCTGTTCCAGGCGCTGATCAAGGCCGCTGCGCGCGAGACCCATCTGGACGACCTGAACCAGAACTCGCTGAAGGTGATTGCCGACCATATCCGCGCGTGCTCGTTCCTGATCGTCGACGGCGTGATCCCGGGCAACGAAGGCCGCGGCTACGTGCTGCGCCGCATCGTGCGCCGCGCGATCCGCCACGGCTACAAGCTGGGCCAGAAGACGCCGTTCTTCCACAAGCTGGTGCCGGACCTGG
Organism: Cupriavidus sp. OV096; assembly: GCF_900115455.1. Lineage (NCBI taxonomy): Bacteria > Pseudomonadati > Pseudomonadota > Betaproteobacteria > Burkholderiales > Burkholderiaceae > Cupriavidus > Cupriavidus sp. OV096. The sequence goes on along the minus strand of NZ_FOWM01000001.1, from coordinate 643,150 downwards.
TGGCGCAGATGGGCGAGGCCTATCCGGAGCTGGCCGAGGCGCAGTCGCGCGTGGTGGAAGTGCTGAGGGCCGAGGAAGAGCGCTTCTTCGAGACCATCGAGAACGGCATGACCATTCTCGACACCGCCGTGGCCGACCTCAAGGCCAAGGGCGGCAAGGTGCTTGACGGCGAACTGGCGTTCAAGCTGCACGATACCTTCGGCTTCCCGCTCGACCTGACGCAGGACGTGGCGCGCGAGCAGGAGATTGCGGTGGACGAACCCGCGTTCGACGCCGCCATGAACCGCCAGCGCGAGCAGGCCCGTGCGGCCGGCAAGTTCAAGATGGCCGCCGGCCTGGAGTACACGGGCGACAAGACCGTGTTCCACGGCTATGACGAACTGGGCTTCGAACGCGCCCGCGTGACGGCGCTGTACGTCGACGGCGCGTCCGTCGACACCATGCAGCCGGGCCAAACCGGCGTGGTGGTGCTGGACAACACCCCGTTCTACGCGGAGTCCGGCGGCCAGGCGGGCGACCAGGGCACGCTGGTGGCGGGTGCGGCCGTGTTCAACGTGGCCGACACGACCAAGGTGCAGGCCGATGTGTTCGGCCATCAGGGCACGCTGACCAACGGCCCGCTGAAGGTGGGTGACACCGTGGCGGCGCAGGTCGATGCCATCCGCCGTGCACGCACGGTACGTAACCACTCGGCGACCCACCTGATGCACAAGGCGCTGCGCGAGGTGCTGGGCACCCACGTGCAGCAGAAGGGCTCGCTGGTCGATGCCGACAAGACGCGTTTCGACTTCTCGCACAACGCGCCGCTGAGCGACGCCGAGATCCGTCAGGTCGAGGAAATCGTCAACGCCGAGATTTTGGCCAACGCGCCGACGCATGCCGAGATCATGCCGTTCGACGACGCGGTGAAGAGCGGCGCGATGGCGCTGTTCGGCGAGAAGTACGCGGACGATGTGCGCGTGCTGTCGATCGGCACCTCGAAGGAACTCTGCGGCGGCACGCACGTGACGCGCACCGGCGACATCGGCTTGTTCAAGATCGTGGTGGAAGCGGGCGTGGCAGCCGGGATTCGCCGCGTGGAAGCGATTACCGGCGACAACGCGCTGCATTACCTGCAGTCGCTCGACGCCCGCCTGAACGAAGCCGCCGCCGCGCTGCGCGCGCAGCCGTCGGAACTGGTGCCGCGTATCGGCCAGGTGCAGGAGCAGGTGCGGGCGCTCGAGAAGGAACTCGAGAAGCTCAAGAGCAAGCTCGCGGCATCGCAAGGCGACGAACTCGCCGAGCAGGCCATCGACATCAACGGCCTGAAGGTGCTGGCCGCCCAACTCGACGGCGCCGACGTGAAGACGCTGCGCGAGACCATGGACAAGCTCAAGGACAAGCTCAAGAGCGCGGCCATCGTGCTGGGGGCAGTGTCGGATGGGAAGGTTTCGCTGATTGCTGGTGTGACCGCCGATGCGACGGGCAAGGTCAAGGCTGGGGAGCTGGTGAACTTTGTGGCCCAGCAGGTGGGCGGCAAGGGCGGCGGCCGGCCGGATATGGCGCAGGCTGGGGGGACGGAGCCGGCGAATCTGCCGGCGGCGCTGGCAGGGGTGAAGGAGTGGGTGGCTGGTAAGGTTTGAGGGATTTACTAGCTGTTGAGAAGGGCGCTCTGGGGTTTGGGGCGCCCTTTTTGTTTTTGTTGCGCTCAACAGCCAACACCACAGAACCAAACCCAAAACCTACTTCATCAACCCCCTAACCAAATCCATCGGCAACGGAAACACAATAGTAGAACTCTTATCCCCAGCAATCTGCGTCAGCGTCTGGAGATACCGCAGTTGCATGGCCTCAGGCTGCTGCGCCAGCATCTGTGCCGCCTCCAGCAGTTTCACCGAAGCCTGCAATTCCCCTTCCGCGTGGATGATCTTGGCCCGCCGCTCGCGCTCGGCCTCCGCCTGGCGGGCGATGGCCCGGATCATGGTCTCGTTCAAATCCACATGCTTGATCTCGACATTGGACACCTTGATGCCCCACGCGTCGGTCTGGGCGTCGAGCACCTTCTGGATGTCGAGGTTGAGCTTCTCGCGCTCGGCTAGCATTTCGTCCAGTTCATGTTTGCCGAGCACGGACCGCAGCGTGGTCTGGGAGAGCTGGCTGGTGGCCTCGAGGAAGTTGGCCACCTGGATGATGGCCCGCTCGGGGTCCACGACCCGGAAATAGACCACCGCGTTGACCTTGACCGACACATTGTCGTGAGAGATCACGTCCTGTGGTGGCACGTCGAAGACGACCGTGCGCAGGTCCACGCGGACCATCTGCTGTATGCCGGGGATGAGCAGCACCAGCCCGGGCCCCTTGACGCCCCAGAATCGCCCGAGCATGAAGACAACCCCGCGTTCGTATTCGCGCAGCACGCGGATCGCGGCCACCACGAGCAATGCCAGCAGGAAGATCAGCCCACCAAAACTGAATCCGAATGCCATATCACGCTCCGTTGTGTTCCAGGGATGCGGCCATGTCGGCCACGACTTCCAGTACCAGCCCGCGCCGCCCGGTCACGCGTACCCGCTGGCCGCGCGCGAGCGGGCCGTCGCCATGAATTCGCCACTGTTCGCCGTGCACCATCGCCCAGCCGTCGGCGGGCGTATCGTCGATGACCGTGGCCAGGCTGCCGACCAGCGTGTCCGCGCCGCTGACCAGGGGGCGCTTGCGCGAGCGCATCAGCATCGCGGACATGCCGACCAGGAACAGCGCCGACACCCCGGCCAGCGCTGCGATCACCGTGAGCGGCACGCCGAAGCCGGGCACGTCGGTATCGATCAGCATGACCGCGCCAAACGCGAAGGCGACGATGCCGCCCACCCCGAGCGCGCCGAACGTCGGCAGGAAGAATTCGGCCACCATGCAGCCGATGCCCAGCGCGATCAGCGCCAGCCCCGCATAGTTGACGGGCAGCATTTGCAGCGCAAACAGGCCGATCAGCAGGCAGATGGCGCCGACGATGCCCGGCACGACCATGCCCGGCGTGGAGAACTCGAACATCAGCGCGTAGATGCCGATCATCATCAGGATCAGCGCCACGCTGGGTTCGGTGATGACGGCGAGCAGCCGCGCTCGCCAGTCCGGCGTGACCGTGACGATGGGCGCATCGTTGGTGTGCAGCACGCGCGATACGCCGGCCGCCTGCAGGCGCTTGCCATCGACCTGCCGCAGCAGTGCTGGCAGGTCCGGCGCGACGAGGTCGGCCACGTGCTGGGCCACTGCCTCGTCGGCGGAGAGGCTCACGGCCTCGCGCACCGCGCGCTCGGCCCAGTCGGCGTTGCGCTGGCGCAGCTGGGCCAGCCCGCGCAGGTAGGCGGAGGCATCGTGCATCTGCTTGCGTGCCATGGTGTCTTCGGTGCCGGGCGCGCTGGCTGGTGCACTGGCGGGGGAAGATCCGGGCGAGGCACCCGGCTTCGGGCCGCCGACACCGATGGCAACCGGACTCGCCGCGCCCACATTGGTCCCGGGCGCCATGGCGGCGATGTGGCTGGCATAGAGGATGTAGGTGCCGGCGCTCGCGGCCCGCGCGCCGCCCGGGTAGACGAAGGTCGCCACGGGTACGGGGGAGGCGAGGATGGCCTGGATGATGTCGCGCATGGCCACGTCGAGCCCGCCGGGCGTGTCCATCTCCAGCACGATCAACTGCGCGTTCTGCTTCTGCGCCTGCGCCATGCCGCGCGTGGCGAAGCTGGCGCTGGCTGGCCCGATGGCGCCCTTGATCGGGATGACATAGACGGGGGCCACGCCAGCCTTGGCGGCGGGCGTTGAAGCGCCTTGGGCGTAGACCATCGCGGGCAGGGCGAGGAGCATGGCCAGCCCCATCGCCATCCGGCAAACCAAAGATCGTAGCGGCGCGAAGACGAATGTCATGGCGGGGCGCGGCCCGCGAGTATGCCGTGGCAGCGCCACTTTCAGTGTAGGCGACCGGCCACATCTTGCACGCCGCAGCGCGGGCAAGGAATCCGAAGCGGAAGGGGTCAGGCAGCCTTTTGCGTGATGTCCGATACACCCGGCAGCATGTCGGCCAGCGCTGCCAGCGCCGCGCTGCCCATCGCCGGATGCCACGCCAGCACGGTGGTCACGTCCCCTTCGTCGCCGAGCGGGTGGATGCTGATCTGCGGCAGGTCGCGGTATAGCGTCAGCACCGAGCGCGGCATGATCGCCACGCCGATACCGGCCGCCGCGCAGGCGACGATGGCATGGTAGGAGCCCAGTTGGATCACCCGCCCCGCCGCGTGGCCGTCGCGATTGCACCACTGCTCGAAGCGCGTGCGGTAGTTGCAGCCGGCCTCGAACGCGAGCAGCGTGTGGCGCTCCAGGTCGGCGGCGGAGTGGATCGGCGCATGCTGCGCGCTGGCGATGATCACCAGTTCCTCGGTAAAGGCGGGCCGGGTGACCAGTTCGGCATCGCCGAGCGGCTCGGCGACGAAGGCGCAATCGACCTCGAAGCGGCGCAGGGCGTCCAGCGCCTGTCGGGTTGGCAGCGTCACGAGTTCCAGTTCGACGTCCGGCCACGCCTGGTGATAGCGCGCCAGTACCGTCGGCAGCCGGCTGGCCGCCGTGCTTTCCATCGACGCCACCCGCAGCCGCCCGTGCGGCCGCGCCGGCTGCACCGCGTGGCGAGCCTCGTCGGACAGTTGCAGGATGCGCCGCGCGTAGTCGAACAGCGTCTGCCCGGCCGGGGTGAGCACCATGCGCTTGCCGTCGCGCAGGAACAGCTCCACGCCGAGCGACTGCTCCAGTTGCCGGATGCGCGTGGTCACGTTCGACTGCACGCGGTGCAGCCGCGTGGCGGCGCGTGTGATGCCTCCGGCCTCCACCACGGTGCGGAAGATTTCGAGTGCGGCGAGATCCATGATCGGCTTCCTTCTTGAATTGAGATTGATGCTATCTCAATAATTCATTTTATGTGATGGATGAATGCGACTAGGATAGTCAGGAATCCCGCTGGCCGCCAGCCGAACCCGCCCCCCGATCATGTCTCTCGTGAATACCGATGTCTCCGCCGCCCGCGCGGCCCCGCAAACTGCCGGACCCTGGGCGGTGGCCATGGCTGGCTTCGTGTCGCTGGCGCTGGCGATGGGCATCGGTCGGTTCGCCTTCACGCCGCTGCTGCCGATGATGTTGCATGACGGCACCGTCACGCTGGCCGAGGGCGGGGCGCTGGCCACGCTGAACTACATCGGCTACCTGCTGGGGGCGCTGCTGTGCCTGTTCATCCGCCCCGATCCCGTGCGGATGGTGCGCGTGTCGCTGGTGCTCACCGTGGTGCTCACGCTGGCCATGGCGCTGCCGGGCGGCATGCCCGCGTGGCTGGCATGGCGCACGATTGCGGGCATCGCCAGCGCGCTGGTGATGGTCTACGCCACTGCGTGGTGCATGCAGCGACTGGCCGAACTGGGCCATCCCACGCTGGGCGGGCTGATGTTCTGCGGTCCCGGCGTGGGGATCGTCGTGACCGGGCTGTCGGCGTTCGGCATGGTCGGCGCGCACTGGCTGGCGAACTGGGGCTGGATCGCCTTCACGGTGCTCGGCGCGTTGATGCTGGCGCCGGTCTGGCGCGTGTTCGGCGCGCCGCCGCCGGCCCTGCAGGCGCGGGCCGGACAGCCGGGGAGTGCAGGGCATGCGGAGGCAGTCGCCCCGACACCCCGGCTGGACCTCGAAACCTGGGCCCTGACCGTGGCCTACGGCCTCGCCGGCTTCGGCTACATCATCACCGCGACCTTCCTGCCCGTGATCGCCCGCCAGGCCATGCCCGGCGCGGTCTGGGCGGACCTGTTCTGGCCGATCCTGGGCGCTGGCGTGGCCATTGGCGCCTTCCTGGCCACGCGCGTGGGCATGCATCACGACAACCGCCGGCTGGCGATGATCCTGTACGCGGTGCAGGCGGTTGGCGTGGCCGTGGCGGCATTCTGGCCGACCGTGCCGGGCTTCGCGCTGAGCAGCCTGCTCGTCGGCCTGCCGTTCACGGCGCTGGTGTCGTTCCTGATGCGCGAGGCGCGCCGGCTGTGGGGCAGCGCCGCCCCGAAGCTGATCGGGCTGATGACGGCCGCCTACGCGCTCGGGCAGATCGCCGGCCCGCCGCTGGCCACCACGCTGGTGGCGCGCACGGGCGGCTTTGCGGCATCCCTGGCCACCGCCGCCGCCGCGCTGCTGGTGGGGGCGGGCATCCTCGGCTGGATGGTCCGCGCCATGCCGTTGCGGGACGCTGCCGCCCCGCGCTGACTGCGCTACAGTTACGCCTGCGCCGCCTACTCGACCGGGACTGAACCCGCACGTGTCTGGAGCACGCCTCGCAGCAGGGCGGCCGCGGAGCGAATGTCCCCATGTCTTTTGCCTTGCAGCCCGCGCGTGCCGCGGGCCCGGCCGTTCCCGTCAGCGCCGAGGAGGCGCGCGTGCGCACCGACCTCGCCGCCGCCTACCGGCTGGCCGCGCTGGAGCGCTGGGACGACCTGATCTACACCCATATCTCGGCCACCGTGCCCGGTGAGCCGGACCACTTCCTGATCAACCCGTTCGGCTTCGCGTTCGACGAGATTCGCGCGTCGGACCTCGTCAAGATCAATGGCCGGGGCGAGGTGGTCGGCGAGACCGTGCACCCGGTCAACGTGACCGGCTTCGCCCTCCACGCCGCCGTGCACGCCGCGCGGGCCGATGCGCACTGCGTCATGCACCTGCACAACACCGCCGGCATCGCGGTCTCGGCGCAGGCGGACGGACTGCTGCCGCTGTCGCAGCACGCCATGCGCTTCCACGGCCGCATCGGCTATCACGACTACGAGGGCCTGGCGTTCACCCCGGCCGAAGGGGCCCGGCTCACGGTGTCGCTGGGCCAGCACCCGGCCATGCTGCTGCGCAACCACGGTACGCTGACGGTGGGCCGCACCGTGGCCGAGGCCTACGTGCTGATGGCCACCCTGATCAAGGCCTGCGAGATCCAGCTCGGCGCGCAGGCGGGCCGCGCCACAGTGCAGCCGCCGGCTGACGTGGCCGAGCGCACTTCGATGCAGCTGTACGACAACGGCGTCGTCGAGGGCGAGATGGAATGGCCCTCGCTGCTGCGCAAACTCGATAGAATCGATCCCTCTTACCGAGACTGAGTCTCGCAAAATCCCTAAAAACGGAGTCAGCAGCATGCCCACGTTTCACGTCGAGATGTTCGAAGGCCGCACGGTCGAGCAAAAGCGCAAGTTTGTCGAGGAAGTGACGCGCGTCACCTGCGAGACGCTGGGCTGCTCGGTGTCGGCAGTGGACATCATCATCACCGATATCAAGCGCGAGAACTGGGCCACCGGCGGCGCGCTCTGGATCGACAAGAAGTAAAGACCCGCCCATGCAGCACTTCGCCTCCGACAACTACGCCGGCTTCTGCCCGGAATCGCTGAAATACTTCCTCGAGGCCAACGCCAGCGGCCACGAGAAGGCCTATGGCGACGATTCCTGGACCCAGCAGGTCTGCGACCGCATCCGCAACCTGTTCCAGACCGACTGCGAGGTCTTCTTCGTCTTCAACGGGACGGCGGCCAACTCGCTGGCGCTGTCGTCGCTGTGCCAGTCGTACCACTCGGTGATCTGCCATGAACTGGCGCACATCGAGACGGACGAGTGCGGCGGGCCGGAGTTCTTCTCGAACGGCTCCAAGCTGCTCACGGCGCCCGGCGTCAACGGCAAGCTGACCGCCGATGCGGTGGAGGCGCTGGTCACGCGGCGCACCGACATCCACTATCCGAAGCCGCGCGTGGTCTCGCTCACGCAGTCGACGGAAGTCGGCACGGTCTACACGGTGGAGGAGGTGCGCGCCATTGCGGCCATCGCCAAGCGGCGGCAACTGCGCGTGCACATGGACGGCGCGCGCTTCGCCAATGCGGTGGCGGCGCTGGGCGTGCATCCGTCCGAGATCACCTGGCGGGCTGGCGTGGATGTGCTGTGCTTCGGCGGCACCAAGAACGGCCTGCCGGTGGGCGAGGCCGTGGTGTTCTTCGACCGCCGCCTGGCCGAGGACTTCGCCTACCGGGTGAAGCAGGCCGGGCAGTTGGCCTCGAAGATGCGCTTCATTTCCGCGCCGTGGCTGGGCATGCTCGAGAACGATGTCTGGCTGTCCAACGCCCGCCATGCCAACGCGATGGCGCAACTGTTGCACCAGCGCATCGTCGACATTCCCGGCGTGCGCATCATGTTCCCGACCGAATCGAACGCGGTCTTCGCCGAACTGCCGCTGCCGGCCATCGAGGCCTTGCGCGCCAAGGGCTGGCTGTTCTACACCTTCATCGGCGCGGGCGGTTGCCGGCTGATGTGTTCGTGGGACCTGCAACCCGAGACCGTGGAAGCGTTCGCCGCCGATATCCGCGCGGCCTGCGCCCTCTGAACCCCTGGAGCCCCCTCCGATGCAACCGTACCGTTTCTGCCCCCAATGCGGGGCGCCGCTGGAGCACTTGCCGATGTCCGGCCGCTATCGTCATGCCTGCGTGCAGGACGGCTGCGGCTTCGTGCACTGGAACAACCCGCTGCCGGTGCTGGCGGCGGTGGTCGAGTACGAGGACAAGCTGCTGCTGGCGCGCAACGCGGTATGGCCGGAGGGGATGTTCGCGCTGGTCACCGGCTTCATGGAGCGCGACGAGACGCCCGAGCTGGGCGTGGCGCGCGAACTTAAGGAGGAGACCAATCTCGACACGGAATCCGCGTCGCTGATCGGCGTCTACGAGTTCATGCGCAAGAACGAGCTGATCATCGCCTATCACGTGAAGGCGACGGGGCGCATCGAACTGTCCGAGGAACTGGCCGAATACAAGCTCGTGGCGCCCGAGAAGATGCGGATCTGGAACGCCGGCACCGGCTTTGCCGTGGCCGATTTCCTGGAGCGGCGCGGGCTGCCCGTGCGCTTCTTCGACCGCGCCTCGGGCGAGGACATCCCCGACCCGCGCCGGCCGACGGACTTCAGCCTTGTCGCCGCTTCGTTACAATACGGCATCGACCAAAAATAAGTGGGATGAGAGGAATGGACTTCCAGAAAGAAGTGGACGCGCGCGGCCTGAACTGCCCGCTGCCGATCCTGCGGACCAAGAAGGCGCTGGCGGACATGGCCAGCGGCGACGTGCTCAAGGTGCTGGCCACCGACCCGGGCGCCACGCGCGACTTCCAGGCCTTCGCCAAGCAGACCGGCAACGAGCTGCTGTCGCACGCCGAGGTGGACAAGGTGTTCGTGTTCTACATGAAGCGCCGCTAAGACCGCCTGGCCCCCGGCCATAAAAAAAGCCGCCTCGATCGAGGCGGCTTTTTCATGCCGGGGCGGAACGCTTATCCGCGCTGGGCCAGATAGGCGCTGAACTCGTCGCGCACTTCCGGGTGCTTCAGGGCGAACTCGACAGTGGCCTTCAGGTAGCCGAGCTTGCTGCCGCAGTCGTAGCGCACGCCGTTGTAGCGGTAGGCCAGCACCTGTTCCTGGTCGAGCATCGACTGGATGGCATCGGTCAGTTGGTACTCGCCGCCGGCACCCGGCTTCAGTTCACGGATGTGGTCGAAGATGCGCGGCGTGAGGATGTAGCGGCCCACCACGCCAAGGTTCGACGGGGCGTCCTCGGGGGCCGGCTTCTCGACGATGCCGGACATCTTGATCACGCGCTCGTCCCATTCGCGGCCTTCCACCACGCCGTAGGAGCGGCTTTGTTCCGGCGCGATCTCTTCCACGCCCAGGACCGAGCAGTTGTAGTGGTTATAGACGTCGACCATCTGCTTCATGATCGGCACGTCGCCGTCGAGCAAGTCGTCCGCCAGCATGACCGCGAACGGCGTGTCGCCGACCAGCTTGGCCGCGCACAGCACGGCGTGGCCCAGGCCCAGGGCCTCGGGCTGGCGCACGTAGTAGCACTCCACGTGCGCAGGCTTGATCGAACGCACCACATCGAGCAGGGCCTGCTTGTTCTTGGCCTCCAGCTCCATTTCCAGTTCGTACGCCTTGTCGAAATGGTCCTCGATGGCGCGCTTGGAGCGGCCCGTGACAAAGATCATTTCCGTGATGCCGGCGGCCATGGCTTCTTCCACGGCGTACTGGATCAGCGGTTTGTCCACCACTGGCAGCATTTCCTTGGGACTCGCCTTGGTCGCGGGGAGGAATCGGGTACCTAGCCCAGCGACCGGAAAGACGGCCTTGGTGACGCGGTTTTCCATTTCAGCTTTCCTTTTCAATCCGGTGTAACACCGTGCCGTACAGGGAGGGCGCCGTCTGTCCGGCTTCGTCCGACGCTGACGTAACAGTCACATGTCGTTACACATGAACGAGGCCGGATACCAGTCGAGTCGCAACTTTCGTGCCGGTGGCGCAGAAGTGGCGAACCCGTCAGGCGGGCAGACGCTGTAGTTGATCCTGGAGCTTGGCCAGCGTCTGTTCGAAATCCGACAAACGCTGTGTTTCCTGCGCCACAACCGCGGGCGGCGCCTTGGCCACGAAGGCTTCGTTGGTCAGCTTGCCCCGGCATTTGCCGATTTCATTGCTGATCCGGTCGATCTCCTTGCCCAGGCGCACGCGCTCGGCTGCGACGTCGATCTCGATCTTCAGCAGCAGGTGATTGCCGCCGACGATGGCCACCGGCGCCCCGGCGCCTTCCTTCTGGAGGGCGACCTCGTCTTCGAACACCTTCACCTCGGAAAGTTTCGCCAGCGCCTGGATTTGCGCCGCCGCCGCGTTCAGGAAGGTGCTGTCGCCGTGCGTGTAGAGCGGAATGCGCTGGGCCGGCGAGATGTTCATCTCGCCCCGCAGGTTGCGGCAGGCGTCCACCACGGCCTTGAGCTGGGCCACCCAGGCTTCGGCGGCTTCGTCGATCTTGGCGGCGGCCGGCAGCGGGTAGGCCTGCAGCGCGATGGTCTCGCTGCCATCACCCTTGGCGCGGCCGGCCAGCGGGGCCACCTTCTGCCAGAGTTCCTCGGTAATGAACGGGATGATCGGGTGCGCCAGGCGCAGTACCGTCTCCAGCACGCGCAGCAGCGTGCGGCGCGTGGCGCGTTGCTGGGCCTCGGTGCCGGTCTGGATCTGCACCTTGGCGAGTTCCAGGTACCAGTCGCAATACTCGTCCCAGACGAACTTGTAGATTGCGCTGGCGATATTGTCGAAACGGTATTCGTCGAAGCCCTTTTCGACTTCACCTTCCACGCGCTGGAGCAGCGAGACGATCCAGCGGTCTGCCTGCGAGAAGTGCAGGTAGCCGTCCGGGCCGCAGTCGTTGCTGCACGGGCCCATGCCGCAATCATGGCCCTCGGTGTTCATCAGCACGAAGCGGGTGGCGTTCCAGAGCTTGTTGCAGAAGTTGCGATAGCCCTCGCAACGGCCCGTGTCGAAGTTGATATTCCGGCCCAGCGTGGCCAGCGAGGCGAAGGTGAAGCGCAGGGCGTCCGCGCCGAACGCGGGAATGCCGTCCGGGAACTCCTTCTTCGTCTTCGATTCGATGCGCGGCGCGTCCTTCGGGCGGCGCAGGCCCGTGGTGCGCTTCTTGAGCAGCGGGGCCAGCTCGATGCCGTCGATCAGGTCCACCGGGTCGAGGGTGTTGCCCTCGGACTTGCTCATCTTCTTGCCTTCGGAGTCACGCACCAGGCCGTGCACGTACACGGTGTGGAACGGCACCTGGCCGGTGAAGTGCTTGGTCATCATGACCATGCGCGCCACCCAGAAGAAGATGATGTCGTAGCCCGTGACCAGCACCGACGACGGCAGGAAGTGCTCCAGTTCCGGCGTCTGCTCGGGCCAGCCGAGTGACGAGAACGGCACGAGCGCGGACGAGAACCACGTGTCGAGCACGTCTTCCTCGCGGCGCAGCGGGCCGGTGCTGCCGGCCGCCTGCGCCTTGGCGCGGGCGTCTTCCTCGGTGCGGGCGACGAAGCAGTTGCCGGCGTCGTCGTACCAGGCCGGGATCTGATGGCCCCACCAGAGCTGGCGGCTGATACACCAGTCCTGGATGTTGGCCAGCCACTGGTTGTACGTGCTGTTCCAGTTCTCGGGCACCAGCTTGATCTCGCCGCTCTGCACGGCGTCCAGCGCCACTTCGGCGATCGAGCGACCCGGATAGAACGTGCCCTCGGGGGCCGGCTTGCTCATGGCGACGAACCACTGGTCGGTCAGCATCGGCTCGATCACGCTGCTGGTGCGCTCGCTGCGCGGCACCATCAGCTTGTGCTTCTTGACCTCGCCCAGCAGGCCCTGTTCCTTCAGGTCGGCCACCATCTTGTCGCGGGCCTCGAAGCGGTCCATGCCGGCGTAGGCGGCCGGCGCGTCGGCGACGATCTTGGCGTCCAGCGTCAGGATCGAGAGCTGCGGCAGGTTGTGGCGCTGGCCCACCGCGTAGTCGTTGAAGTCATGGCCCGGCGTGACCTTGACCACGCCCGTGCCGAAGGCGCGGTCGACGTATTCATCGGCAATGACGGGGATCTGGCGATCGGTCAGCGGCAGGTGCACGAACTTGCCGATCAGGTGCGCGTAGCGCTCGTCCTCGGGGTGGACCATCACGGCGGTGTCGCCGAGCATGGTTTCCGGGCGCGTGGTGGCCACGGTCAGGTGCGTCAGGCCGTGCACGGCGTCCGGCTCGGCCAGCGGGTAGTGGATATGCCAGAGCGAGCCTTCCTCCTCCACGCTGTCCACTTCGAGGTCGGACACGGCCGTGCCCAGCACCGGGTCCCAGTTGACCAGGCGCTTGCCGCGATAGATCAGGCCCTGTTCGAACAGGCGGACGAATACCTCGGTCACGGCCTGCGACATCTCGGGCGACATCGTGAAGTACTCGCGCGTCCAGTCGATCGACGCCCCCATGCGGCGCACCTGGCGCGTGATGGTGGAGCCCGACTCCTCCTTCCACTCCCAGACCTTCTCGACGAACTTCTCGCGGCCGAGGTCATGGCGCGACACGCCCTGGGCTTCCAACTGGCGCTCCACCACGATCTGCGTGGCGATACCCGCGTGATCGGTACCCGGCACCCACAGCGTATTGGCGCCGCGCATGCGCGCGTGGCGCGTCAGGCCGTCCATGATGGTCTGGTTGAACGCGTGGCCCATGTGCAGCGTGCCGGTCACATTGGGCGGCGGCAGCTGGATGGCGAAATCGGGACGATTGGCGTCCATCGTGGGCTGGGCGATGCCGCGGCGCTCCCATTCGGGGCCCCATTTCTCCTCGATGGCGGCGGGTTCGAAGCTCTTGGCAAGGGACTGGTCTTGGGCGGTCATGCTGGGGATGTCGAGGTATGCGGGTCGGGGCTGGGCGGTGGGCGGACTGATCGAAATCCATCGAAACCAGTCGGCGCGCCACGGCGTCGGGCCGGGAAAACGTCAAATTATAGGGGAGGCGGGGGTGCCGGTGCGCATTTGCCGACGCCGACGGCTGCCGGGTGCCGCTGGCGGCCCCGGTCCCCCCGGTATAATTGCCGCCATTCCCCGGCCCCACGCGGCCAAAAGGCCCCTTCCCCGATGTCCAGCCTGCTTGCCAATCTCAACGCCGAACAACTCGCCGCCGTCACGTTGCCCGATGAACCGGCCCTGATCCTGGCGGGGGCGGGCAGCGGCAAGACCCGCGTGCTGACCACCCGCATCGCCTGGCTGATCCAGAACGGCCGGGTGTCGCCGGCCGGCGTGCTGGCCGTGACATTTACCAATAAGGCGGCCAAGGAGATGCAGACCCGCCTGTCGTCCATGCTGCCCATCAACACGCGCGGCATGTGGATCGGCACCTTCCACGGGCTCTGCAACCGGATGCTGCGCGCGCACTTCAAGGACGCCGGGCTGCCGCAGACCTTCTCGATCCTGGACACCCAGGACCAGCTTTCCGCGCTCAAGCGGCTGCTGAAATCGCTGAATGTCGATGACGAGAAGTATCCGGCCAAGAACGTCCAGTACTTCATCAACAACGCCAAGGAGCAGGGGCTGCGCCCCCGCGACGTGGAGGCGAACGACGATTTCAACCGTCGTTTCGTCGACCTGTACGCCGCCTACGACGAGCAGTGCCAGCGCGAAGGCGTGGTCGATTTCGCCGAGTTGCTACTGCGCTGCTACGAACTGCTGCGCTACAACGACGCCATCCGCCAGCACTACCAGCACCGCTTCCGCCACGTGCTGGTGGACGAGTTCCAGGACACCAACGTGCTCCAGTACCAGTGGCTCAAGCTGCTGGCCGGCTACGGCACGGGTAGCGCGGCAGCCGTGTTCGCCGTGGGCGATGACGACCAGAGCATCTACGCGTTCCGGGGTGCCAACGTCGGCAATATGCGCGACTTCGAGAGCGAATTCCGCGTGCGCCACCTGATCAAGCTGGAGCAGAACTACCGCTCGCATGGCCACATCCTCGATTCGGCCAACCACCTGATCGCCCACAACGCGCGGCGGCTGGGCAAGAACCTGCGCACGGACGCGGGCCACGGCGAGCTGGTGCGGGTGTTCCAGGCCGGCTCGGACGGGCAGGAGGCCTCGTGGATCGTCGAGGAGATCCGCGACCAGATCGCCCAGGGGATGTCGCGCTCCGAGATCGCCATCCTGTATCGCAGCAATGCGCAGTCGCGGGTGATCGAGCACGCGCTGTTCTCGTCCGGCATCGCCTATCGGGTGTATGGCGGCCTGCGCTTCTTCGAACGGGCCGAAGTGAAGCATGCGCTCGCTTATCTGCAGTTGATCGAAAACCCGCGCAACGACGCGGCGTTCGGGCGGGTGGTCAACTTCCCGACGCGCGGCATCGGGGCGCGTTCGCTGGAGCTGCTCCAGGACGCCGCGCGCCAGTACAACGTCTCGCTCTCCGAGGCCGTGGCCTACGTGCCGGGCAAGGCGGGCAGCACGATGGGCGCGTTTATCCGCCTGATCGAGCAGATGCGGGCCGAGACGCGGCGCATGACGCTGCCGGAGACGGTGGAGTATGTGATCAACACCAGCGGCCTGATCCAGCACTTCCAGAACGAGAAGGAAGGGCAGGACCGCATCGAGAACTTGCAGGAACTGGTCACCGCCGCGCAGGCTTTCGTGGTGGAAGAGGGCTATGGGCTCGACGCGCTGGCCAGCGTGCTGCCCGCCAACCGGATCGGCGACGCCGCGCCAGTGCTGGCCGATGGCGACCAGGTGCTCCAGGTGCTCGATCCCGAGCAGTTGCCGGTGGTGATGACGCCGCTCGTGGCCTTCCTGACCCATGCCTCGCTGGAGGCCGGCGACAACCAGGCCCAGGCTGGCCAGGACGCGGTGCAGATGATGACCGTGCACGCGGCCAAGGGCCTCGAATTCAACGTGGTGTTCATTACCGGGCTGGAAGAGGGCCTGTTCCCGCACGAGAACAGCGCGATGGAGGCCGATGGGCTCGAGGAGGAGCGCCGCCTGATGTACGTGGCGATTACCCGGGCGCGCGAGCGGCTCTATATGTCCTTCGCCCAGAGCCGCGTGCTGCACGGCCAGATGCGATATCACATCCGCTCGCGCTTCTTCGAGGAGTTGCCCGAGGCGTCGCTGAAGTGGATCACGCCGCCGGCACAGGCCTACGGTGCATACGGTGGCGGCGGCGGTGGTGGCGGCTATGGCCGCAACCGCCAGGGCGGCGGGGAGCGGGAAAGCGGCTGGGGCCGCGACTGGTTCAAGAAGCCCGAGGACGTGCCCTACAGCGGCACCCGGCCCACGGGCGGCATGGACACCGGCAAGAACTACGCCGAGGAAAAGCGCGCGGCCGACACCGGCTTCCGGGTCGGCCAGAACGTGTTCCACAACAAGTTCGGGGAAGGCAAGATCACGGCGCTGGAAGGCGAGGGCGCCGATGCGCGCGCCAATATCAACTTCAAGCGCCACGGCGCCAAGTGGCTGGCGCTGGCGGTGGCCAAGCTCGACACCATCGACTAAAGCCGGGCCCTGGCCGGGGGTAGCCCCGGCCAAGTGCCTAATACGTCATGGATTGACGTTCTGGGTGTCGGTGGCCTCGGCCGGCACGATGTTGAAGCAGCCGCGATAGGTGGCGTAGAACGAGCAGTACAGGATCGCCAGCATCAGCAGCGAGTACGGCGTGACCAGGAACGACAGCACCGTCTCCGCGCCGATCGCGGCGAAGATTACCTCCAGGAACAGCGGCAGCGCCACGATCAGGACGGCGAACAGGCCGGCGTAGGCGAAGAACGCGCCCCGGTTGCGCCAGCAGGCCGTCCAGCTGAAGAACAGCGCCTTCACCGGCGGCACGCCGTGCCAGGCAGTCAGCATCGGCGCGAACCAGAACAGCATCGCGATCGGCGTGTAGAGCGCTGCCCCGGTCAGCATGGCCAGGTAGAGCTGGCGCATCGCGTCCGGCGTGGGCTCCTCGCCCTTCAGCACCACCTGCGCCAGCGCGCCGATATCAACCAGCGACGTGGCGATCAGGCTCAGCAGGAACACCATCGCCGCGTAGATGCCGCCCAGCACGAACAGATGCCGCATGGCCTGCTTGCCATTGCTGCGGAACCCGGCCAGCAGCACGGTCGGTAGCACGCGCTTGCTCTGGATGACATCGCGGCAGGCCGTCATCACCCCCACGTTGATGCCCGGCGTGACCACCAGCAGCGCGATGATGCCGAACAGCGGCACGAAGATCGCGAGCTGCGCGGCAATCAGGTAGATGAACAGCAGCATCAGGAACGCGAGCGGGTTCTTGCGGAACAGCCAGATACCCTGGCGGAACCAGACGTAGCCTTCCTTGGCGGGAACTTCCAGTAGTTGCATGGCGAATCAGATCCAGGGGAGCGGTGCGGCGTCGTCGAGACGGCGGCGCAGGATGCGTTCGAAGTGGGTCGGATCGTGCGGCTGGAGCATGTCGGCCTCGCGCGGCAGGAAAAAGTCCCACAGACGCGATACCCAGAAGCGCAGCGCGCCCGCACGGAGCATGTCCTGCCAATGCGCGGCCTCGGTCGCCGTGAGCGGCCTCACCGCATGATAAGCCCGCAGCATGGCCTGCGCCCGGTCAACGTCCAGCGCGCCGGTGGGCAGGTCGATACACCAGTCGTTCACGGTCACGGCCAGGTCGAACAGCCACTTGTCGTTGCCGGCGAAGTAGAAATCGAAGAAACCGCCGAGTTGCGGCGCGCCGCTGGCGTCGGTGTCGAACAGGACGTTGTCGCGGAACAGGTCGCAGTGGCACGGGCCGCCGGCCAGCGCGGCGTAGTCGGCGCTGCCGAAGAACGCGGTCTGGTGGGCGATCTCGCCGGCCAGCAACTGGCGCTGGGCCGGGTCGAGGAACGGCAGGATCTCGGGCTCGGTCTGGCGCCACCAGGCCAGGCTGCGCAGGTTGGGCTGCTGGCGCGGATAGTCCTGCCCGGCCAGGTGCATGCGGGCCAGCATGGTGCCCACCTCGGCGCAGTGGCTGGCCTGCGGGGACAGTTGCGACGCCCCGGAGAGCCGCGTGACGATGGTCGCCGGCTTGCCCTTGAGCGCGCGCAGGATTTCCCCGTCGCGCGCGGCCACGGGCGCCGGCACGCTGATGCCGTGTCGGGCCAGATGGTCCATCAGGTGCAGGTAGTACGGCAGCTGCGCGAAGGTCAGCCGCTCGAAGATGGTCAGCACGTACTCGCGCGTGACGCCATCCTGCTCCATGGTCAGAAAGAAATTGCTGTTCTCGATCCCGGAAGCAATGCCGCGCAACGCGCGGACTTCGCCAAGGTCGTAGTCAAGCAGCCAGCGGGCGATCTCGTCCTGCGAGACCGTGGTGAATACGGCCATACTGTTTTATTGGTGCGAATCGGGCGCGGCAGGCCGGTCTGGACAAAAACCGTCCGCCGCCGCGGCATGACTGCCGGAGGGCCGGCGCGATCCGGTCGGGCGTTGCCGTCCGGCCGGGTCGTGGGTGAAAAGGGTCGTTGAGACGCTCAGAACTTCAGGTTGACCGACGGCACGCGGTTCACGTCATGGTCACGAATCTTGGGCGAGCTGTCTTCCGGCTTGCTCATCTCGTACTTCGTGCCCACGCCGGAGCGTACCTGGATATCGGTGGCCTGCCCCTTGTTCCGGTACTCGGTCACCTGGGTCCCATCGCGCTCACGCAGCACGAAACTCGGCTCGCGCGGCTGGTTGAGCTGGCTTTTCGACGCGGGCGCGATCGGCTGATTGTTGATCTGGTTCAGTTCTTGTTGTGTCAGCGCACTGCTTTCCGCGTTGCCCTGTGCGGCGGCCAGGGCCGGCACGAGTGCCAGCACGGTCGCGGCGAGCACGGCAGCCGGGTGCGAGGGGGAGGTCATCTGGGGCTCCTGTGCGTGCGGGCCGGCAGGCCCCGCCACGCGGATTGAGTCTGCGGCCCGGCGGCGCCGGACCTGGCAGACTGACAGGCTTCCATTCTAGCAATTCCTGCCGCCCACGGGCCGCTCTCGTGACCCCCGGGGCACCCCGGCACGTGCTGCCTGCGCCCCCTGGCTGGCCGGGGACGCCGCCAATGCCTTACAGATAGAACATTTCTTCCTTCGGCGGAATCGGGTGATCGCCGCCGCGCTTCTCGTAATAGTCATAGACCGCCTCCAGCACTTCATGGGGCTCGTCCACGATCTTCATCAGGTCGAGGTCGTGCTCGGCGATCAGGCCCATCGGCAGCAGCGTGAAGCGGAACCAGTCCAGCAGGCCCTTCCAGAACCGGCTGCCGTACATCACCACCGGCACCGAGCGCGACTTGCCGGTCTGCACCAGCGTGAGCACCTCGGCCAGCTCGTCCAGCGTGCCGAAGCCGCCGGGCATGACGATGAAGGCGTCCGAATTCTTCACGAAGGTGACCTTGCGCGTGAAGAAGTGGCGGAAGCGCATGGCGATGTCCTGGTACGGATTGCCCTGCTGCTCGTGCGGAAGCTCGATGTTCAGGCCGACGCTGGCGGACTTGCCGGCGTGCGCGCCCTTGTTCGCCGCTTCCATGATGCCGGGGCCGCCGCCGGAGATCACCGCGAAGCCGGCGTCCGAGAACAGCCGGGCAATCTCGATGGTCTTCTGGTAGTACGGCGAGTCCTCGCGCAGGCGCGCGCTGCCGTAGATCGAGACCGCCGGGCGGATCTCCGAGAGGTACTCGGTCGCCTCGATGAACTCTGCCATAATCGTGAACATTTGCCACGAGGCACGCGCCTTCTTCGCGGTGGCGCGGTCTTCATCCGCCAGCGCGCGCAGGCTCGGAATCATCTTGCGTGGGTTGGCACGCGCAGCTGCCGCCGCGGCAGCTGCATCCTGGGCTTCGGGCGATTTGCCCGCCGCCGCGGCATCGGCTTTCGCGGCGATGGCGGCGGCATGCGCCGAGGCCTTCTCGGGCGGCGGGTTCACGGTATCGCCGGAGATGTCGGAAACGTCCGTATCGGCCAGGGGGCCGGTCGCTGCGCCACCAGCAGGGGCGCCAGTCAATTTAGAGTCCATGGGAATGTCGGATAGTCAAAAAACGCTTTTGCTCGTCGATGGATCGAGCTACTTGTATCGCGCGTATCACGCTCTGCCGGACCTGAGGAATGGCGAAGGGCTGCCTACAGGGGCAATCTACGGCATGATCAACATGTTGCGCAAGCTGCGCAACGACTTCCCGGCAGAGTATATCGCTTGCGTGTTCGACGCCAAGGGCAAGACGTTCCGGGATGCGCTATACCCCGCATATAAGGAACATCGCCCGTCCATGCCCGAGGATCTGGCCAGGCAGATCGAGCCGATCCACGAGGCCGTGCGCGCGCTGGGCTGGCCGATCGTGGTGGTGGAAGGCGTGGAGGCCGACGACGTGATCGGCACACTGGCCTGCCAGGCCACGGCACAGGGCGTGCGTACCGTGGTATCCACGGGCGACAAGGACCTCGCGCAACTGGTGAACGACCACGTCACGCTGGTCAACACCATGAGCGGCGAAGTGCTCGATCCGCCCGGTGTGGTGGCCAAGTTCGGCGTGCCGCCGGAGCGGATCGTCGACTATCTCTCGCTGATTGGCGATGCGGTGGACAACGTGCCCGGCGTGCCCAAGGTGGGTCCGAAGACCGCCGTGAAATGGCTTGCCGAATACGGCACGCTCGACACCATCATGGCCGGTGCCGATGGCATCAAGGGCGTGGTGGGCGAGAACCTGCGCAACACGCTCGACTGGCTGCCGCGCGCCCGGGAGCTGGTCACGGTCAAGACCGACTGCGACCTCAGCGACGCCGTGGCGGACTTCCACGCGCTGCGCGAACTGGGCGAGGACAACGAGAAGCTGATCGCCTTCTTCTCGCGCTATGGTTTCAAGACCTGGCTGCGCGAGGCCACGGGCGAATCGCTGCCGAACGCCCGTGCCGCCGCCCGCTCGTCGCGTGCCGGCGCCGCGCCGGCGCCTTCGCCGCAGGGCGGGCTGTTCGATGGCCCGGCCGATGTGTCGACCGACCTGCCGGCACCCGACACCACCCCGGCCGAGATCCGCTACGAGACCGTGACCACCGAGGCTGCACTCGACGCCTGGATCGCCCGGATCGTCGACGCGCCGCTGACCGCCATCGACACGGAAACCACCTCGCTCGACCCGATGCAGGCCCAGTTGGTGGGCCTGTCGCTGTCGGTGGAGCCCGGCGAGGCCGCCTACATCCCGGTCGCCCATCGCGGCCCGGACGTGGCCGGCATGGATAACCACGGCCAGCTCTCGCGCGACTACGTGCTGGAGCGCCTGCGCCCGTGGCTGGAAGACCCGGCGCGGCCGAAGCTAGGCCAGCACCTGAAGTACGACTCGCACGTCTTCGCCAACCACGGCGTCAAGCTGCGCGGCATCGCCCAGGACACGATGCTGGAAAGCTACGTGCTGGCCTCGCACCGCAATCACGGCATGGACAGCCTGGCCGAGCGGTTGCTGAACCTGAAGACGCTGACCTACGAGGAAGTCTGCGGCAAGGGCGCCAGCCAGATCGGCTTCGACCAGATCGACCTCCAGCGCGCCACCGAGTACGCGGCCGAGGATGCCGACGTGACGCTGCGCCTCCATCGCAAGATGCATCCGCAGCTGGACGCGGCAGACGGGCTCAAGTACGTGTACGAGAATATCGAGATCCCGGTCTCGGTGGTGCTTCAGAAGATCGAGCGCAATGGCGTGCTGATCGATGCCGCGCGGCTTGGCGCGCAGAGCGCCGAACTCGGCCAGCGCATGATGGAGCTGGAAAAAGCCGCCTTCGAGGCCGCTGGCCAGCCGTTCAATCTCGGTTCGCCGAAGCAGATCGGCGAAATCCTGTTCACGCAGATGAAGCTGCCGGTGGTCAAGAAGACCGCCAGCGGGGCGCCGTCCACCGACGAAGAGGTGCTGCAGAAGCTGGCGGAGGACTATCCGCTGCCCAAGCTGCTGCTCGACTATCGGGGTCTGTCGAAGCTCAAGTCCACCTACACGGACAAGCTGCCGAAGATGGTCAACCCGCAGACCGGACGCGTGCACACGAGCTACGGCCAGGCCACGGCCGTGACGGGCCGGCTGGCCTCGACCGAGCCGAACCTGCAGAACATCCCGGTGCGGACCGAGGAAGGCCGGCGCATCCGCGAGGCGTTCATCGCCGCGCCGGGCAACGTGATCGTCTCCGCCGACTACTCGCAGATCGAGCTGCGCATCATGGCCCATATCTCGGGCGACGAGAACCTGCTGCGCGCGTTCGCCAACGGCGAGGACATCCACCGCGCCACGGCGGCCGAGATCTTCGGCGTGGAGCGCGAGGCGGTGTCCAGCGAGCAGCGCCGCTACGCCAAGGTCATCAACTTCGGTCTGATCTACGGCATGAGCGCGTTCGGGCTGGCCAGCAACCTCGGCATCGAGCGCGAAGCGGCCAAGCACTACATCGACCGCTACTTCATGCGCTACCCGGGTGTGGCCCACTACATGGAAGAGACGCGCCAGACCGCGCGCGAGCAGGGCTACGTGGAAACGGTGTTTGGCCGCCGCCTCTGGCTGCCCGACATCAACGGCGGCAACGGCCCGCGCCGCCAGGGCGCCGAGCGCGCCGCCATCAACGCGCCGATGCAGGGCACGGCGGCGGACCTGATCAAGCTGTCGATGATCGCCGTGCAGGACTGGCTCGAGCGCGACAACCTCGGCACGCGCCAGATCATGCAGGTGCACGATGAACTGGTCCTCGAAGTGCCGCAGGCCGAACTCGAGCTGGTGAAGACGCGCCTGCCCGAGCTGATGTGCTCCGTGGCGACGCTGCGCGTGCCATTGGTGGCCGAAGTGGGCAGCGGCAGCAACTGGGAAGAGGCGCATTGAAGGTGACGCCTCTCCTGCATGCGGATGCGTACAGGAGAGGCGTTGCGGTGAATGCGCGACATCATCGCGTGGAGGCTTGCCAGTTCTATTGCCGTGCAGCAAACTGGCAGCAACGAACATGATCCGCGCGACGCCACAACGACAACATAATCCTCGCCGACGCGGGTCGACACCGGTTTCCAAATAGAGAAGATCGGGTAGACCATGAGCACCACGGATGGCAGTACAACCGGTAGCGAAGTAGCGGCAGGCACGGCGGCACACATCGGTACGCAAGCCGATACACGGGGCGAGACATCGCCCAATCCATCGCCCACCCCATCGCCCACCCCATCGCACAACGCCCAGCGCGACGCGCTGCGCGCGACGCAGGCATCCACCCATCGGATCATCGTCGTTGGCGGCGGGGCCGGCGGGCTCGAACTCGTGACCCGGCTCGGCGACAAGCTGGGCAAACGCGGCCAGGCCCAGGTGGTGCTGGTGGACCGCTCGCCCACGCACATCTGGAAGCCGCTGCTGCACGAAGTCGCCGCCGGCAGCATGGATCCCAACACCCACCAGCTCGAGTACGTCGCGCAGGCGCGGTGGCACCACTTCGAGTTCCAGCAGGGCGAACTGACGGGCGTCGATCGGGCGCGCAAGGTCATCCAGGTGGCCGCGTGCGTCGATCTGGATGGCACGGAGCTGCTGCCCGCACGCGAACTCCCCTATGACACGCTGGTCCTGGCCATCGGCTGCGTCACGCATTTCTTCAACGTGCCCGGCGCGGCCGAGCATGCGATCGCGCTCGATACCGTCGAGCAGGCGGAGCGCTTCCGCCGCAAGCTGATTGCCGCGTGCGTGCGCGCCCAGAACGGGCGGGGTCGCACCGGCGAGGACGGCCGGCCGCGCGTGGACGTGGCGATCATCGGCGCCGGCGCCACGGGCGTGGAACTGTCCGCCGAGCTGCGCAACACCGCGCACGTGCTCAACGCCTACGGCCTGCACCAGTTGGACCCGCGCCGCGACGTGCGCATCCACGTGATCGAAGCCGGCCCGCGCATCCTGCCGGCGCTGTCCGAGCGCGTTTCCGCCGAGACCACCAAGCTGCTGCGCAAGCTCGACGTGGACGTGCTGACCGCCGAGCGCGTGACGCAGGTCACCGACGACGCCGTGCTCACCGCCAGCGACAAGCGCATCGACGCCGACCTGACGGTCTGGGCGGCCGGCATCACCGCGCCGGGTGTCCTCCGCACGCTCGGGCTGCCGGTCAGCAAGCAGGGCCAGATCGTGGTCGGTCCCACGCTGCAAACCGAGGCCGATCCGGACATCTTCGCGTTCGGCGACTGCGCCAGCTGCCCGTGGCCGGAGAAGCAGACCGCCGTGCCGCCGCGCGCGCAGGCGGCGCACCAGCAGGCCACCTTCCTCTATGACGCGATCCGCGCACGCATGGACGGCAAGCCGCTGCCGAAGTTCGGGTTCAAGGACTTCGGCTCGCTGGTGTCCCTGGGGCACTTCAGCGCGGTCGGCAGCCTGATGGGTGGGCTGATTGGTGGGTCGATGTTTATCGAGGGGCTGATGGCACGCTTCATGTACACCTCGCTGTACCGGATGCACGTGCTGGCGCTCCACGGCGCCATCGGCATGGGGCTCGATACGGTGACGCACTGGCTGCGCAGCAAGACCAGCCCGCGCGTAAAGCTGCACTGAGGCACTGAGGGGAGGAGGCGCACGGGGCGGCAAAGTGCGCTTAGAATCGCTGGCGTTGCGTGAGCATCGTATGCGTCACGCCAGCGAACCCAAGGAGCCCGCCCCATGCTGCAGCCTGAAGTGGAAAGCCTCGTCCCCGGCCAGACGTTCGATCGCCGGCGTTTCGTCAAGACCGCGCTGGGCTCCGCCTTTGCGGCGGCGGCCCTGCCGGTGGCGGCCGAAACCATCAAGACCAACTTCAATGGCCTGACCGCCGGCGAAGTGACCATCCCGTCCGGCGGCTTCAACATGCCCGCCTACCGTGCCCAGCCCGAAGGCAAGACCAACCTGCCCGTGGTGCTCGTGATCAGCGAGATCTTCGGGGTGCATGAACACATTGCAGACATTTGCCGACGCTTCGCCAAGCTCGGCTACCTGGCCATCGCGCCGGAACTGTTCGCGCGGCAGGGCGACCCGGGCAGCTTCGGCACGATCCAGGAATTGCAGACCAACGTCATCGCCAAGGTGCCGGACGCGCAGGTCATGGGCGACCTGGACGCCGCCAGCACCTGGGCCGGGGCCCATGGCGGCGACCTGAACCGGCTCGGCATCACCGGTTTCTGCTGGGGTGGACGCGTCACATGGCTCTACACCGCCCACAGCCCCCGGGTGAAGGCCGGCGTGGCCTGGTACGGCCAACTGGTGGGTGAGCCGACGCCGCTCAAGCCGCGCAGCGCGCTGGAGAGCGTCAACCAGCTCCACGCGCCCGTGCTGGGACTGTACGGCGGCAAGGACACCGGCATCACGCAGGAGCACGTCGCGAAGATGAAGGCCGCGCTGGCAGCATCGCCCGATGCCAATGCGAAGGCCTCGACCTTCGTGGTCTATCCCGAGGCCGGCCATGCCTTCAATGCCGATTACCGATCCAGCTACGTGGAAGCCGCCGCCAAGGATGGCTGGCAGCGCTGCCTCGCCTGGCTGAAGGCGAACAAGGTCGCCTGAGCCGGGGAGGGCGATTGACCCCGCGCTGAGTCGGACCATTGCGGACATTGCAAAGTCGGTGCGGACATACGTACAATGCGGCTTTCCAGTTTTTGCAACCTTGTTGCGTTAATCGGTATGCGGGCGGCCTGACCGTCGCATACCGGGCGCCGGGAGCCCATCATCCATTCCACGCTTCTGTACATCCTGCTGGCGGCGACCATTTCGGGCGTCGGGAGCATTCTCGGGGCGGCGCTGCTGTCGCTGACCGTGGCCTCGCGCGTGGTCGACCGCATGGTGAGCTTCTCGGTAGGGGTGCTGCTGGCCACGGCGCTGCTTCACTCGCTGCCCGAGGCGTTCGAGTCCGGCGCAGACCCGCGTGCGCTGTTCGGCACATTACTGGCTGGCCTGCTGGGCTTCTTCCTGCTGGAGAAGATCTCGCTGCTGCGCCACTCGCACCACCATGAGGGCGATGGGCACCACCATCATCACGGCCACGACCGCGAGGAAGCGGGCCGCAGCGGCCTGACCATCCTCGTCGGCGACACCTTCCACAACTTTGCCGATGGCATCGTGATTGCCGCTGCCTTCCTGGCCGATCCCAAGATCGGCGTGGTGACGGCGCTGGCGATTGCCGCGCATGAGATTCCGCAGGAAGTCGGCGATTTCATCGTGCTGCTCAACGCGGGGTTCTCGAAGGCGCGCGCCTTTGCATTCAACCTGTTGTCGAGCCTGGCGGCCGTGGTCGGCGGCGTGGTGGGATATTTCCTGCTGGACCAGCTGAGCGGCTGGATTCCGTACGTGCTCGTGATTGCATCGAGCAGCTTCGTCTACATCGCCGTGAGCGACCTGATGCCGCAGATGCAGCGCCGGCCGCGCCTCAAGGAATCGGCGGTGCAGGTGGTGCTGGTGGCGGCGGGCATCGCGGCGATCGTGTTCATCACGAACGGCGTGCGCGAGGAACACGACCACCACCGTGGGGCGAAGACGGAGGCGGCGTCGCGCTGACGCCGCTTCGCGCCTGGGGATTCAGGCCCCAGTCGCCACCGGCCGCTTCGGGTCGGCGCACCACTCGCTCCACGACCCCGGATAGAGCGCCGCGCCGGTCAGCCCGGCCACTTCCATCGCCAGCAGGTTGTGGCAGGCGGTCACGCCGGAGCCGCACTGCATCACCGTATCGGCCGGCGCCTTGCCGGCAAACACCTGGCCGAACTCCGCACGCAGCGTCTCCGCCGGCTTGAAATGGCCGTCCGCGGCGAGGTTGTCCTTGAAGAAGCGATTCACCGCACCGGGAATATGGCCGCCGACCGGGTCGAGCGTCTCGTTCTCGCCGCGGAAGCGGTCGGCGGCGCGGGCATCCACGACCAGCCGCGCGGGGCTGGCGAGATTGGCCAGCAGCGCCTCGGCATCGACGGTCGGGACCAGCGACGCCTTGCGCGACAGGTCGCCGCCAGTGCCTTTATCAGTGTCCGTATCGGGCTCCGGGGTTGCCCCGCGCTCGAGCGGCAGCCCAGCCGCCACCCAGGCATTCTTCCCGCCATCGAGCACCGTCACGGCCCCATGGCCAATCCAGCGCATCAGCCACCAGAGCCGGGCCGCGAACATGCCGCCCTGGGCGTCATAGGCCACGACCAGCGAACCATCGTTCACGCCAAGCGCCCGTAGCCGCGCGGCGAACAACTCCGCATCGGGCAGCGGATGCCGGCCGTTGAAGCCGGTCTTGGGCCCGGACAGTTCGTTATCGAGATGGAGGTAGTAGGCCCCCGGCAGGTGCCCCTGGTGATAGGCCTCGCGCCCGGCGGCCGGGTCGGCGAGATCGAACGAGCAGTCGAACAGCACGACATCGTGGGTGCCCTGACTAAGCAGTTGGTTCAGCTCGGTGGCGGTGATCAGTGGAGTCGGCATTGCGGTGAGCATGGGGTTTGGCGATGGCCTCCATGCTACACCGGGGGATCGATCAGTGCGGTTTCGCGCGTCGGCGGAGCTTGCGCCGGAGGAACAGGCCAAGTGCCGTCAGGACGGCCACCGGCGGGAACGAGAGGATCAGGTAGTAGTAGGTCGTCAACGACTCGATGCCCCTTGGCTGATAGTCCCTTGTCAGCCAGTCGATGAAACGGCCCACTGACTCAGGGTATTCAGGGAAATAGTCGGGATAGCGGCTCCATACGAGCCCATGGATATGCGTGGCGACGACCAGCCAGATCACCAGCAGGACTGCATTGCGGAGCCGACTCATCTGACGACCACTTTCCCGTAAGCGAGGAGCGTTGTTCTCGGGATCAAACGTTTTTTCGAGGCCGTCAGCAAATGACGTAGGACGTGAAAGTCATTAGCACGATCGATCGTGATGAAGCCCTTGCTGATGCCACGTCTACCTTTTGGGTGCAATCTGAAGTTGCCTCGACGAACTTCATTGCAGAACGTCCAATCGTCCATGCGGCCATCGTCGGCGTACAGCGCGAACCAATCCGTTTGGCGTTCGTACCATTCGTAAAACCACCCCAGTCGACCGCCAGATTCACGATCAAGGATGTAGTACGTGCCTGGTGGAATGGGGCCATGGTCCGGAATACAGATGCTCGTTCGCTTGTTGATGTGGGGAGCTAGGCCAGAAAAGGCAGGAAACTCGGCACTTCCTGCACGGAAGGCACTCATCGGCTGGTCGTTCAACACAAAACTGCGCTGCTGCATGGCAAGGCTCCGTCGTCGCGTTCAGACGGGAGACTCTATCCATTCATCATCCGACGGATCTGACCCGCATCAAGGCGGGTCGGCCTTTCGGCGTTCTGCTACACCTCAGGATGTACTTCCGCCTCCGCCGATTTCACCGGCGTGGCGGGGGTGGGATGTTTGTCGGTGTCGCGGGCGCGGGTGAGGGTGGTGGCGATGCCGCTGGCGATGATCAGCACCATGCCGAGCCACGAGATCCAGTTGAGCTTGTCGTCCCAGACCAGGATGCCCCAGAGGCTGGAGAACACGATGCCGGCGTATTGGAGGTTGGCGGTCAGCAGGGTGTTGCCGCGCTTGTAGGCGCGTGTCATCGAGGTTTGGCCCAGCGTGGCCAGGATGCCGATGGCGAGCAGCAGGCCGGCGCCGTGCCAGGTGTGGTGGCTGACGCCCGAGTAGAGCATCCAGACCAGCCCGCAGACCATGCCCACGCTCGAGAAGTAGAAGACGATGCGGCCCTCGGGCTCGCCGAGCTGGCCGAGCTGGCGCACCTCCACATAGGCCAGCGCCGTGAACACGCCAGAGATCAGTCCGATGAGGCCGCCGGTCAGCTGGTCCTTGCCGACCGACGGCTGCAGCAGGCACAGCACCCCGGCGAACGACAGCAGGATTGCGCCGATCAGCTTGCGGTCCGCGCCGCCCGCCGTGCCGGCCAGCGCCGCGCTGGCGCCCAGGATCAGGGCGATCCAGACCGGCGACATGTAGTTCAGCGTCATGGCCGTGGCCAGCGGCAGCAGCGTGATCGAGGTGAACCAGAGCAGCAGGGCGGTCACGCCGAACAGGCTGCGCTTGATGTGCGTGGCCATGTGCGGCGTGCGCACGGAGATGCCTTGCGAGCGCAGCATGATCCACATGATCGTCACGCCGATGATGCTGCGGTAGAAGACGATCTCGCCTGTGGTGTAGAACTCGGATGCCAGCTTGACGCCCACCCCCATCAAGGAAAAGGCGAAGGCGGCGAACAGCATCCAGAGCGATTGCATGGCGGGGGGCGAGAGAGGTGGAACGGCGGCCGGCCGGGCTTCGTGGTGGCCGGCGCAGCGCGGGAAAACCCCGATTCTAACAGTGGCCAGATGGCCACTCCAACGCAAAACGGACCGTTTTCACGGTCCGTTTCTGGCTGGCTACAGGGCTTGGGCGAATAGCGGGCGATAACCGACCACGGTGGTGGCCCGCCGGCGCCTCAGCCGGTGTACTGCATGGCTCCCCGATACCATTCGTGGAAGTGCTGCATGCCGTCTTCCATCGGCGACTGGTACGGACCGGTCTCGCTGACGCCGCGCTTCATCAGCGCCTGGCGGCCGGCGTCCATGCGCTCGGCGATCTCGTCGTCCTCGATGCACGTCTCCATATAGGCGGCGCGCTCGGCCTCGACGAACTCGCGCTCGAACAGCGCGATTTCCTCGGGGTAGTAGAACTCCACCACATTGCGGGTCTTGCGCGGACCCACCGGGTGCAGCGTCGAGATGACCAGCACGTTGGGGTACCACTCCACCATCACGTTGGGGTAGTAAGTCAGCCAGATCGCGCCGTGCTTGGGCAGCTTGCCGTTGTTGAAGCGCAACACCGCGTCGTGCCACTTTTGGTACGTCGGGCTACCCGGCCGCTTCAGGCCCTGGTGCAGGCCCACGGTCTGCACGCTGTGCCATTCGCCGAACTCCCAGGTCAGGTCGTCGCACGAGACAAAGCTGCCCAGTCCCGGGTGGAACGGCACGACGTGGTAGTCCTCCAGATAGACCTCGATGAAGGTCTTCCAGTTGTAGTCGCACTCGTGCACTTCCACGTGGTCGAGCATGTAGCCGTCGAAGTTCAGGTCCTCGGCCACCCCCATGCGCGCGAGGTCCGCGCGCACGTCGCGGGCGCCCTCGAACAGCAGGCCGTTCCAGTTCTGGAGCGGCGACCGGTTCAGGTGGACGCACGGCTGCTGCGCGAAATGCGGCGCGCCGAGCAGGTCACCCTTGAGGTCGTAGGTCCAGCGATGGAGCGGGCAGACGATGTTCTTGGCGTTGCCGCGGCCGTTCAGCATGATGGCCTGGCGGTGGCGGCAGACATTCGACAGCAGCTCGATACCTTCCGGATTGCGGACCAGCATGCGGCCCTCGTCCTCGGCGGCGAGCGTGTGGAAATCGCCCGTCTCCGGGACCATCAGCGTATGGCCGACGTATCCCGGGCCCTTCTTGAACAGCAGTTCCAGTTCTTGTTGATGCAGCGCCTCGTCAAAGTAGACATCCACGGGCAACTGCGAATCAGCCGGCGCCAGCTTGAGCGCGGTGCTGAGATTGGACATTATCCCCACTCCCTAGTAACAGGCGAAAGCAGTGAACAACCCAACCATCGAAATATGAGAAATCGATTTGGGAAACCCTGTCAGACGAGCCGGGCGCGGTCCGGTTCCCCGGCGGGACTGGCCGAAACTGAGTTCGGTGCAGGCGGGCACAGGGCGGGAGCGGCGTTACCACAAAGACACGCAAAAGCTGGCAACGGGCGGCCCTTGGCACGGCGTCGCCGATCTCGCTGACGAGGGCGGAATTGTACCCGAGCCGAAAAGTTAAGGGTCTGATTATTTTGCCTTTTTAGCGAAAAAGTCGACCCGGGTCGTCATGGAGGTGCCCTTTGGATCGCATTCGGAATGACGACCATAGCGCACAAGTCACTTCCATGAAATGGGGTGATCGATAGATAACATTTCGTGCGTGTACGCCACGTTGACGATACGTATCTGCGGCCAAGTCCGGGATTGGCGTAAAATCCCTAATTCCCCTGAACAAGGCCCGACATGCCAAAACCCACGACCACACCGGTCCAGCCTGACGACGCGCCCGCAGCCGGCGCGCAGCCAGCCTCTTACGAGGCCGCCATGGCGGAGCTGGAAACCCTAGTGGCCAGCATGGAAAGCGGCGAACTGCCCCTCGAGGCCTCTTTCACCGCGTACCGTCGCGGTGCCGAACTGGTGCGCTACTGCCAGCAGAGCCTGGAGCGGGTGGCGCAGCAGGTCAAAGTACTGGAGGGCGACGCGCTGAAGCCGCTGGCTGGCGAGTCCCGTCCCGATAACAACAGCAACGGCACAGATTTCGAATGAGCGATTTCGCTACCTGGATGCGGGCGCAGGGCGCCCGGACCGAGGCCGCCCTGGACTCGGCACTGCCGTCCACGGACACAATTCCACACACCTTGCACGAGGCCATGCGCTATGCTGTCCTCGGCGGTGGCAAGCGGGTACGCCCGCTGCTGGTACACGCGGCCGGTGAAGTGGCCGGTGCCACACCCGAGGCATGTGACGCGGCGGCCTGCGCGGTGGAGATGATCCACGCTTACTCGCTGGTCCACGACGACATGCCCTGCATGGACGATGACGACCTGCGGCGCGGGCGCCCCACAGTGCACAAGGCCTATGACGAGGCCACCGCGCTGCTCGTGGGTGACGCATTGCAGACCCAGGCGTTCATCCTGCTGGCCCGCACCCCGGCGCTGGCGCCCGAAGCGCGCCTGAAGCTGGTGGACGAGCTGGCCGTGGCCTCGGGCTCGGTCGGCATGGCCGGCGGGCAGGCCATCGACCTGCAGAACGTGGGCTTGGCGATGTCGCGCGACGCGCTGGAAGCCATGCACCGGATGAAGACCGGCGCCCTGCTGCGCGCGAGTGTGCGCATGGGAGCGTTGTGCGGAAGTATCGATCCCGCCGGCCTGGCCGCGCTGGACCGCTACGCGGCTGCCGTGGGATTGGCGTTCCAGGTGGTTGACGATATTCTGGACGTCACGGCCGATACGGCAACCCTCGGCAAGACCGCCGGCAAGGACGCCGCCAATGACAAGCCGACCTATGTGTCGCTGATGGGCCTCGATGCCGCGCGCGCGCTGGCTGCCCAGTTGCGCACCGATGCCCACGAGGCATTGGCGGGATTCGGCACCCGGGCAGGCCGGCTGGCCGAACTGGCCGACCTGATCGTGCTGCGCTCCAATTGAACTGACAAGCCGGACATAGAGAATCCGGCGGCCGAACGGACATCATGACCTACACGCTGCTCAACAAAATCGACGAACCCGCAGACCTGCGCAAGCTGGATCGACGCCAGCTCGACACGCTGGCTGACGAACTGCGCGCCTATGTGCTGGAATCGGTCTCCCAGACCGGCGGGCACCTGTCGTCCAACCTCGGCACGGTGGAGCTGACCATTGCGCTCCACTATGTGTTCGATACCCCGTCCGACCGCGTGGTCTGGGACGTGGGCCATCAGAGCTACCCTCACAAGATCCTGACCGGCCGCCGCGACCGCATGTCCACGCTGCGCCAGTACGGTGGCATCTCGGGCTTCCCGCGCCGCGCGGAGAGCGAGTTCGACACCTTTGGCACCGCCCACTCGTCCACCTCGATCTCGGCCGCGCTGGGCATGGCCCTGGGCGCCCGCACCAAGGGCGAGAAGCGCGTCGGCATCGCCGTGATCGGCGACGGCGCGATGACCGCCGGCATGGCCTTCGAAGCGATGAACAACGCCGGCGTCTACAAGGACCTGCCGCTGCTGGTGGTGCTGAACGACAACGACATGTCGATCTCGCCGCCGGTGGGCATGCTGAACCGCCACCTCGCGCGCCTGCTCTCCGGCCAGTTCTACGCGGCCACCAAGAAGGGCATCGAGCGCGTGCTGTCGGTGGCCCCGCCGGTGCTGGAATTCGCAAAACGGCTGGAAGAACATGCCAAGGGCATGGTCGTGCCGGCCACGCTGTTCGAGGAATTCGGCTTCGACTACATCGGCCCGATCGATGGTCACGACCTGAACTCGCTGGTGCCGACGCTGCAGAACATTCGCCAGCGCGCGCTGGAAGGCCACGGCCCGCAGTTCCTGCACGTGGTGACCAAGAAGGGCCAGGGCTACAAGCTGGCCGAGGCCGACCCGATCCTGTATCACGGCCCCGGCAAGTTCAATCCGGCCGAGGGCATCCGCCCGTCTGCCAAGCCGTCGCGCAAGACCTACACGCAGGTTTTCGGCGAATGGCTGTGCGACATGGCCGCCGCCGACAAGCGTGTGATCGGCGTGACGCCGGCCATGCGCGAGGGCTCGGGCATGGTCGAGTTCGAGAAGCGCTTCCCGGACCGCTACTACGACGTGGGCATCGCCGAGCAGCACGCGGTGACCTTTGCCGGTGGCCTGGCCTGCGAGGGACTGAAGCCGGTCGTGGCGATCTACTCGACCTTCCTGCAACGCGGCTATGACCAGCTGATCCACGACGTGGCGCTGCAGAACCTGCCCGTGGTGTTCGCGCTGGACCGCGCCGGCCTGGTGGGCGCCGATGGCGCCACGCACGCCGGTGCCTACGACATCGCCTACCTGCGCTGCATCCCCAACATGATGGTGATGACGCCGGCCGATGAGAACGAGTGCCGCCAGTTGCTGACCACGGCGTTCCAGCAGGATTGCCCGACCGCCGTGCGCTATCCGCGCGGCGCCGGCGCCGGCGTGGCTACCGAGGCCGCGCTGACCGCGCTGCCGGTAGGCAAGGGCGAGATGCGCCGCGAGGGCCATGCCCGCGCGGGCCAGCGCGTGGCGTTCCTGGCGTTCGGCTCGATGCTGCACCCGGCACTGGGCGCGGCCGAGGCACTGGACGCCTCCGTGGCCAACATGCGCTTCGTCAAGCCGCTGGACGTGGAGCTGGTGAAGTCGCTGGCCGCGAACCACGACTACCTCGTGACTGTGGAGGAGGGCAGCACGATGGGCGGCGCTGGCAGCGCGGTCCTGGAGGCGCTGGCCGAGGCTGGCATCGACATTCCGGTGCTGGTGCTGGGCCTGCCCGACAAGTTCATCGATCATGGCGATCCGGCGTTCCTGCTGTCGCAGTGCGGCCTCGACGCCGCCGGCATCGAGCGTTCGGTGCGCGAGCGTTTCGCCATCGCCGAGGCGCCCGTCAAGGTCGCCACGCCGCGCGTGGCCTGATCCGCACGGCAGTTCCAGGCAGTAAAAGCCGGCGCGGCCCATCCCGCGCCGGCTTCTTTTTTCACACTCGTTGCGCGGGGGATGACCGCCGCGACCGTAAAGGAAACCGTAGATGAACGACATCAATCCCGCCTTCGTCATGCCCGACGTGCAGTCGAGCGTGGACACCCGCCAGATCGTGATCCAGCGCGTGGGCGTCAAGGGCGTGCGCTATCCGCTCTCGCTGAAGACCCCGGCCGGCGTAGTGGCCACCGTGGGCACCTTCGATCTCGATGTACGCCTGCCGGCGGACCAGAAGGGCACGCATATGTCGCGCTTCGTGGCGCTGCTGGAGGACCACCGCGCCCCGCTCGACCTGGCCGCGTTCCGCACGCTGCTGGACGACATGCTGGTGCGCCTGGAAGCCGACGCCGGCCGCATCGAGGTCACGTTCCCGTATTTCATCTCGAAGACCGCGCCGGTGTCCGGCGTGGAATCGCTGATGGACTACGCGGTCACGCTGACGGGTGAGGTCCGCGACGGCCAATCGCGCCTGTGGTTGACCGCGCTGGTGCCGGTGACCAGCCTGTGCCCGTGCTCGAAGAAGATCTCGCAGTACGGCGCGCACAACCAGCGCTCGCATATCACGATGCGCGTGGAACTGGTCGGCGACCTGCCCGTGGAAGCGCTGGTGCGCATGGCCGAGGAAGAGGCGTCGTGCGAACTGTGGGGTCTGCTCAAGCGCCCGGACGAGAAGTTCGTGACCGAGCGCGCCTACGAGAACCCGAAGTTCGTCGAAGACCTCGTGCGAGACATCGCGATGCGGCTCAACGCCGATGCGCGGATCGTCGCGTACACGCTGGAAGCGGAGAATTTCGAGTCCATCCACAATCACAGCGCCTACGCCGTGATCGAGCACGACAAGCGGCAGCCCGCCTGAGCGCGTCGTCGCCAAGAAAAAAGCCACCCTCGGGTGGCTTTTTTACTCGTTGCACGGCGGATCAGAGGAGGTTCACCGCCGGCGTGCCTGCCAGCACCTCCGCCACCTTCATGCTGGCCGTAGCCGGCTGCCGATCGGACCTGGAGGATTCCCTCGACCTTAGGCCTCAGGCGGGCAGGCGGATGTCGGCCAGATCCCAGCGCGGCGTGACGCCGTAGTCGTAGCCGTGACGGGCCACCTGCGGCGCCGCCTGGAGCCGCATGGCGCCGGCAAACGCGATCATCGCACCGTTATCGGTGCAGAAGGCGAGGTCGGGGTAGTAGACGTCCACCTTGCGGCGGCGGCCCATCTCGTTCAGGCGCTCGCGCAGTTGCTGGTTGGCGCCCACGCCGCCGGCCACCACCAGGCGCTTGTGCCCGGTCTGCTTGAGCGCGGCGAACGACTTGGCCGAAAGCACGTCGACGATGGCATCGACAAAGGCGCGCGCGAGGTTGGCACGATCCTGCTCGCACGGATTCGAAAGCTTGCGGGTTTGTGTCAATACGGCGGTCTTGAGCCCCGCGAACGAGAAATCGAGATTGCCCGAATGGAGCATCGGCCGGGGCAGGTCGAACGCGCCCGGCGAGCCGAACGCGGCCATCCGCGACACTTCCGGGCCACCCGGATAGCCGAGGCCGAGCAGCTTGGCGGTCTTGTCAAAGGCTTCGCCGGCGGCATCGTCGAGGGTCTCGCCCAGCAGCGTGTAGTCGCCCACGCCCTTGACCTCCATCAACTGCGTATGGCCGCCCGAGACCAGCAGCGCGATGAACGGGAAGGGCGGCGGTGCGTCGGTCAGCAGCGGCGAGAGCAGGTGGCCTTCCAGATGATGGACGCCCACCATGGGCACGTTCAGCGCGAATCCGAGTGCGTTGGCGACGGAAGCCCCCACCAGCAGCGCGCCGGCGAGCCCCGGCCCCTGGGTGTAGGCGATGGCGTCGATGTCCTGGCGCGTGCGGCCGGCGTCGTCCAGCACCTGGCGCAGCAGGGGCAGCACGCGGCGGATATGGTCGCGCGAGGCCAGTTCGGGCACCACGCCGCCGTATTCGCGGTGCATGGCGATCTGCGAATGCAGCGCGTGCGCGAGCAGGCCGGCCTCGGTGTCATAGAGGGCCAGCCCGGTTTCATCGCAGGAGGATTCGATACCGAGGACGAGCATGGAAAACAGGAACGGCCAGTGCGATAAACGCTGAATTGGCGTCGATCGTGCCGGCAAGTGCGCATAAATAGGGAAGGACAGCAGGGTAGCACAGCGGCAGGCGGTGCGCCGGCGCGGCTTTTCGCTACAATCCACGCTTCTTGAAAGGCAGGTATGACAACAGGGGCGATGAAGGGCAAGGCCGAGCGGTTCGACGTGGCAGTGCTGGGCGCGGGTGCGGCCGGCATGATGTGTGCCGCCGTGGCCGGGCAGCGCGGGGCGCGTGTGGTGCTGATCGACCACGCGACGCGGCTCGCTGAGAAAATTCGCATCTCGGGCGGTGGCCGCTGCAATTTCACCAATCTCCAGGCCGGCCCGGCCAACTACCTGTCATCGAACCCGCATTTCTGCCGGTCGGCGCTGGCGCGCTACACCCCGCAGGACTTCCTGGCGCTGATGCGCCGGTATGACATCGGCTGGCATGAGAAACATCGCGGCCAGCTGTTCTGTAATGACAGCGCCGAGGACGTGATCCAGATGCTGCGCGCCGAATGTGACGCGGGCAGCGTGCACTGGCGCACCGGCTGCACCATCGAGGAGATTCGCCGCGAAGGCGATGACTATCTGCTGCTGACCACGCAGGGCACGGTCCGCGCCGGTGCGGTGGTCGTGGCGACGGGTGGTTTGTCGATCCCGAAGATCGGCGCCACGGATTTTGGCTATCGCATCGCCCGCCAGTTCGGGCTCAAGATGATCGATACGCGGCCCGCCCTGGTGCCGCTGACGTTCGATGGTCAGGCGTGGCAGCCCTTCGTGCCGCTTGCGGGAGTGTCGATGGAAGTCGACATCAGCACCGGCAGCGGCAAGGCGGCCGGCGCGTTCAAGGAAGATCTGCTGTGGACGCACCGCGGGCTGTCCGGCCCGGCCGTGCTGCAGATTTCCAGCTTCTGGCGCCCCGGCACGCCGATCGAGATCGATCTGTTCGATGGCGAGGATGCCGCCGACTGGCTGATCGGACATAAAAAGGGCAGCCGCAAGCATCTGGCGAACCTGCTCGGCGAACGCCTGCCGTCGCGGCTGGCCGACGCATGGTGCGCGGCGGCCGGCCTGCCAGGCGCCCAGCCGGTGGCGGACCTGCCGGACAAGGCGCTGCGCCAGCTTGGCGACGCGCTGAACCGCTGGCAACTGGTGCCCTCGGGCACCGAGGGCTACAAGAAGGCCGAAGTGACGATCGGCGGCGTGGACACGCGCGGGCTGTCCTCCGCCACGATGATGGCGCGCGAGGTGGACGGGCTCTACTTCATCGGCGAGGTGGTCGACGTGACCGGCTGGCTGGGCGGCTACAACTTCCAGTGGGCCTGGGCATCGGCCGTCGCGGCCGGCGAAGCAGTGGCGGAAGCATCACGTGGCGCGAGCGCTGTGGCGTAGCCGGCACGGTCCGTCCAGGCGGGGCCGATGCGCGTGCAGCGTCACAGGCCTTGCGCTACAATCGGCGCTCTCATCACGCTGGCAAGGGCTGGCAGCCGGCAGTCTCTTCTTTCCTTTTTGGCCAAATGACGACGATTCGCCTCAAAGAAAATGAACCGTTCGAAGTCGCGATGCGCCGCTTCAAGCGCACCATCGAGAAGAACGGGCTGATTACCGAACTGCGCGCGCGAGAGTTTTACGAGAAGCCGACCGCCGAGCGCAAGCGTAAGCGGGACGCCGCGGTGAAGCGCCATTACAAGCGCATCCGCAGCCAGACGCTGCCCAAGAAGCTCTACTGATCGCGCCTTGCGTCAGCTCCGAACCCGCTGCGGGCATGGCTCCGGCGGGTTTTTGCGTTAAGGTCCAATTATCGGTCCGGGCGACGCCGCGCTGGCGCGCGCCTGGTTGCTGTCCATCCATTCTTTCGGAAATCTGCCATGTCCCTCAAAGCCCGCATCAACGACGACATGAAGGCCGCCATGCGCGCCCGTGAATCCGAGCGGCTCGGCACCATCCGCCTGCTCATGGCCGCTATCAAGCAGCGCGAGGTAGATGATCGTGTGGAGCTGGATGACGCCGGCATCACCGCCGTCGTGGACAAGATGCTCAAGCAGCGCAAGGACTCCATCTCGCAGTTCGAGCAGGCCGGCCGTACCGACCTCGCTGACAAGGAGAAGGCCGAGGTGGAAGTGCTGACCGCCTATATGCCGGCCCAGCTGTCCGAGGCCGAAGTGGCTGCCGAAGTCCAGAAGGCCGTGACCGAGTCCGGCGCGGCCGGTCCGCAGGACATGGGCAAGGTCATGGGCTTGGTCAAGGCGCGCCTGGCAGGCCGCGCCGACATGACGGCCGTCTCGGCGCTGGTCAAGGCGGCGCTGACGGGCAAGTGATCGACTGGCAATCGGCAAATTCTGGATGTTGGCGTGGCGTTGGGCGAAGAAGCCGTCAGGTTGACGGGGCTTGGCGATGAAAGCCCGGTTTTTCGGGCGCCACGTTGCATCTGCACTACAATGATTCGATAGCCACCGGGCGACGTTCCGGTCACGCATTCACAGAAAAGCGGTCGCCAACGCGGCAGGCCGCCCTCCATCAGGACGGTCAGTCGGGTGATTCCGCAATCCTTTATTCAGGACCTGCTCAACCGTGTCGACATTGTCGATGTGGTGGGCAAGTATGTGCAGCTGAAGAAGGGCGGCGCCAATTTCATGGGCCTCTGCCCGTTCCATAACGAGAAATCCCCGTCGTTCACGGTGTCGCCGACGAAGCAGTTCTATCACTGCTTTGGCTGCGGCGCACATGGCTCGGCCATCGGCTTCCTGATGGAGTATTCGGGCCAGTCCTATCCCGATGCGGTGCGCGAGCTGGCGCAGTCCGTGGGGGTGACGGTGCCCGAGGAGCGCGACCGCCTGCCGCCGGCCCAGCGTGCCGAGCAGCAGGCCAAGACCGTGGCGTTGTCCGATGCCATGACGCGCGCCACCGAGTTCTATCGCAAGCAACTGCGCGGGGCGCCGCAGGCCATCCAGTACCTCAAGGGGCGGGGCCTGACCGGCGAGATCGCGGCGAATTTTGGCCTGGGCTACGCGCCGGACGACTGGCAGGGCCTGGAAGCCGTCTTCGGCAGCTACCGGGACGACAATGTGGCTGCCCCGTTGGTCGAGGGCGGGTTGCTGATCGAGTCGAGCGAGAAGCGCGATGCCGACGGCAAGCCGCGCCGCTATGACCGCTTCCGCGACCGCATCATGTTCCCCATCCGCAACACCAAGGGGAATGTGATCGGCTTTGGGGGCCGGGTGATGGGTCAGGGTGAGCCAAAATACCTGAACTCCCCGGAAACGCCGCTCTTCAGCAAGGGAACGGAGCTGTACGGCTTGTTCGAGGCCCGGCACGCCATCCGCGAAAATGGCTACGTGTTGGTGGTGGAAGGCTATATGGATGTGGTGGCGTTGGCCCAGTTGGGCTTCGCCAATGCCGTGGCCACGCTTGGCACCGCGTGCACGACCGTGCACGTGCAGAAGCTGTTGCGCCAGACCGACGCAGTGGTGTTCTCGTTCGATGGCGACTCTGCGGGCCGGCGCGCGGCGAGGCGGGCGTTGGAAGCGTGTTTGCCGCACGTTGCCGACAACAAGACGATCCGTTTCCTGTTTTTACCGTCAGAACACGATCCTGACAGCTATGTACGGGAAGAGGGCACCGATGCCTTCGCCCGGCAAGTGCAGACCGCGATGCCGCTGTCGCGCTTCCTGCTCCAGGTGGTCACCGAGGAACAGGACCTGCGCCAGCCCGAGGGCCGCGCCCGTGCCCAGTACGAGGCCAAGCCGCTGCTCCAGTCGATGCCGGCCGGCGGATTGCGCCTACAGATCGTGCGCGAACTTGCCGATGCTACCGGTACGACACCTGCCGAGATCGAGGCCGTGTGCGGATTGGGCAGCGATTCGTCGCGGGTGGGGCGTTTCGCCCAGCCCAGGCCGCGCGCGCGCCGTCAGGCGCCGACCGGGCTGGAGCAGCGCGTGATTCAGTTGCTGATGAGCTATCCGTCGCTCGCTGGGCGTCTCGATGCCGATACGCGGGCGCTGCTGCTAGACAGTACAAGGCCGGAGGCCGAAGTACTCGCTCACTTGGTGGATGCCTGTGATGGCCTCCAGGGGGCGGTGAACTTCGCGGCATTCAGCGAGCATCTGGCGCAAACGCCCTATGCCGAGGTCTACGCGGGAGCCCGGACGGCGGTGCTCAAGGAAGAAATCGAGGAAGAGCCGGCGACGATGGAATTCGACGGCGCCATCCACAAATTACTGGCGGAACCCCTGCAGCGCGAGTTGGAAGCGCTCCAAAAGGCAGTTTCGGCCGGTGGGGCCAGCGACGCGGAAAAAACCCGCATGGTCTGGCTGGTGGCCGAGGTGCAGCGGCGCCGCCAGCTTGGCTTGCGGCCCGCCACGGCCGATGGAGCCTGATCTGGCAGGGTGTTGAACAGGATGCAGTGGAAAGGTGAAATGGGGGCTTGAGTGCACAACGGTAGGTGTCCAGACGGGGATATCTGGCGCTTGTCCGGTGCTTAAGCCTTGATTTTTCAGGTGAAAACCTTACCTGAGTGGAAGCCGGGTGTTGGTGACGTGCTACAATGCCCGGTTTGGATTGCGAAATCTCTCTCCAGTACTGGCGAAAGTGAGCGTGCCAATGGCAAAGGCCAAAGCAACCGAAAGGGTAGCCGATAAGGCGCCCTCCAAAGCTCCCCAATCAGGGAGCGGCAAGGCGTCCGTGAATACAACGGCGGCGAAGACTTCGACCGCGACAGTCAGGACGACAACAGCCCGGTCTGCGCCAGCAAAGCCCGCGCACGGTGCAACTGCACCGGCAGGGACCACTTCCGCCAGGAATCGCATATCCGAAAAGACAAAGCCCTCGACTTCGGCACGCGAGAGCGGCGATAGCGCCAATACGAGCGGCATGCATGCCGCTTCTGCACCCGTGAAAGGCAAGAGTATCACCGTGGCGAAACAGCAGAATACCGAAGTCGAGAGCAAGCGTGCGGCAACGACGGCCAGCACCCGGAACGGAGCCGCCAAGACTGGCGCTGCCGCCGTGGCGCCAAAGGCCCGTGCCGCGACTCCCGCACCCGTTGCATCCGAGCCTCCCGCTGCCCCGGCCGTCAAGCCGGAGCCCAAGAAGCGTGGCCGCAAG
Source organism: Cupriavidus sp. OV096 (assembly GCF_900115455.1). Taxonomy (NCBI): domain Bacteria; kingdom Pseudomonadati; phylum Pseudomonadota; class Betaproteobacteria; order Burkholderiales; family Burkholderiaceae; genus Cupriavidus; species Cupriavidus sp. OV096. The sequence continues at coordinate 602,434 of NZ_FOWM01000001.1, read as the reverse complement.
CCCAAGGCCGAGATGCAGCAAGACGACAGCACCCCTGAAGACGTGACTGAAGAGTTTTACGAAAACGACGCGCCAGCGGCCGCCGCACCCGCCGCCACCGCTGCGCCCAAGACCGAGAAGCAGAAGGCCAAGGACCGCAAGGCCAAGGAAAAGGCGCTGCTCAAGGAGTTCGCCTCGACCCAGCAGGGCACCGAGGAGGAACTCGAGGTCCGCCGCCAGAAGCTCAAGGCGCTGATCAAGCTCGGTAAGTCGCGCGGCTACCTGACCTACGCGGAAATCAACGATCACCTGCCGGACGACATGGTCGATTCGGAAACGATCGACACGCTGGTCGCCACGCTGAACGACATCGGCATCGCCGTCTACGAGCAGGCGCCGGACGCCGAAACGCTGCTGCTCAACGACAACGCGCCGTCCGCCACGAGCGAGGAAGAGGCTGAGGAAGAGGCGGAAGCCGCACTTTCGACCGTCGATTCCGAATTCGGCCGCACCACCGACCCGGTCCGCATGTACATGCGCGAAATGGGCACGGTGGAGCTGCTGACGCGCGAGGGCGAAATCGAGATCGCCAAGCGGATCGAAGCGGGCCTGAAGGACATGGTCATGGCCATCTCGGCCTGCCCGGTCACGATTTCCGAGATCCTGGCGCACGCCGAGCGCGTGGCGAACGACGAGATCAAGATCGACGAGTTCGTCGATGGCCTGATCGACCCGAACGCCGACGACGTGGCGGTAGCAGCCCCGGCTGCGGCCGCAGCGGCAGCCGAGGAGGAAGATGTCGAGTCCGACGAGGAAAGCGACGGCGACGAGGAAGACGAGGACGACAGCGCTGCTGGCGGCGCGGCTTCCGCACGTCAACTGGAAGAACTGAAGCAGAACGCGCTGGAGAAATTCCGCGTGATCGCCGAGCAGTTCGACAAGATGCGCCGTGCCTTCGAGAAGGAAGGCTACAAGTCCAAACCGTACGTGAAGGCGCAGGAAGCGATCCAGGCCGAACTGATGGGCATCCGCTTCACCGCGCGTAACGTGGAGCGCCTGTGCGACACGCTGCGTGGCCAGGTGGATGAGGTGCGCAAGCTCGAACGCGCGATCCTGAACATCGTCGTGGACAAGTGCGGCATGCCGCGCTCGGACTTCGTCGCCCGCTTCCCGGGCAACGAGACGAACCTGGACTGGATCGAGACCGTGGTGGCCGACCACAAGGGCTACAGCACGATCGTCGAGCGTAACGTGCCGGCCGTGCACGAACTGCAGCAGAAGCTGATCGACCTGCAGGCGCGCGTGGTGCTGCCGCTGAAGGAGCTGAAGGACGTCAACCGCAAGATGTCCGAGGGCGAGAAGCGCGCCCGCGAGGCCAAGCGCGAGATGACCGAGGCCAACCTGCGTCTGGTGATCTCGATCGCCAAGAAGTACACGAACCGTGGCCTGCAGTTCCTGGATCTGATCCAGGAAGGCAACATCGGCCTGATGAAGGCGGTGGACAAGTTCGAATACCGTCGCGGCTACAAGTTCTCCACGTACGCCACGTGGTGGATCCGCCAGGCCATTACGCGTTCGATCGCGGATCAGGCACGCACGATCCGGATTCCGGTGCACATGATCGAAACGATCAACAAGATGAACCGGATTTCGCGTCAGATCCTGCAGGAAACGGGCAACGAGCCCGATCCGGCAACGCTGGCCGAAAAGATGGAGATGCCGGAGGACAAGATCCGCAAGATCATGAAGATCGCGAAGGAGCCGATCTCCATGGAAACGCCGATCGGTGACGACGACGACTCGCATCTGGGCGACTTCATCGAAGACACGAACACGCTGGCGCCGGCCGAGGCCGCGCTGCATGGTTCGATGCGCGACGTGGTGAAGGACGTGCTGGACAGCCTGACGCCGCGCGAGGCCAAGGTGCTGCGGATGCGTTTCGGCATCGAAATGAGCACGGACCACACGCTGGAAGAAGTGGGCAAGCAGTTCGACGTGACGCGTGAACGGATTCGCCAGATCGAGGCCAAGGCACTGCGCAAGCTGCGCCACCCGAGCCGCTCCGACAAGCTGAAGAGCTTCCTGGAAGGCAACTAAGCCCTCCAAGGGCCTCTAGCTCATGCCTGGTTAGAGCAGCGGACTCATAATCCGTTGGTGCCGTGTTCGACTCACGGGAGGCCCACCAACTTACGTGGTAGTAAAAAAGGGGTTACGGTTGATGCCGTAACCCCTTTTTTATTGCGGATGCAGCGCGCTATGGGTTCGAGGGCACCGGCGTCTCGTCAAATGTTGGCCCGCTGCGGAGCGTATCCAGCGTCCATTTTTTGCCGATTTTCAGCTTTTGCCAGGTTTCCTTCGGCTTTTGGGATTCCCCATCGCTGCGGATTGCGCGCTGCATGCCTGTCAGCAGATTCGTGCTAACGATGTCTTCCGCCCCCGAGGCGCGGTGGCGGTGATAGTACTCATAGCCGATCAGGCGCATGGCCGCGTCTTCGTAGCGGAACTTGTATTGGGTGGTGCTCATGCTCCAGCTGCCCGCACTCATCCACATCCTGAACTGGACATTGAGCAGGCCGCGCTGAATATCGATGCTGTCGAACGGATCGTCCGCCATTGGATTATCGTGGACGGGAATGAAGTTGTTGTTCTGCGTGAGTTTTCGGAAACCGCCAGCGGGGTTCGCCAAGGCGATGACCAGCATGCGCGGATTTTGGTCTACCTCTGGCTCGCCCAGTCCCTCGTTCTTCCATTGGTAAGCCTTGTCGGTACCTTGGAGGACGATGGCCAAATCAGGCTTCCCGTCGTGATTGAGGTCACCTTCGGCAGTGCCGAGCACCTTCCATCCGTTCGGTACAAAATCGGCCGCCGTTTTCCCGCCCGGCACAACCGACGGATAAACATACGGCGGAAACTCCTGCTCCCCGCAGCCAAAACTCACGGCTGGCGCTATGGCGGCGGCAATCAGGAGAAGCGTCTTCACATTGCTAAACGGCCTGGAGAGTGTCATCGCGCTCTGGGTGTGAATGGAAAGAACGCGGACGCTATCACGCCGCAAATGCGGCGCCTATCGCACAACTACGAAAGCGCGCCGCCGAGCCGCCAAACCACCCTTAACCCGCCACGGCCGGCAGCCGGAACGATGCCACCGTCGTGCGCAGCACCCCGGCCTGTTCCTCCAGCGCCTGCGCCGCCGAGGCGGCTTCTTCCACCAGTGCGGCGTTTTGCTGCGTGACCTGGTCCATCTGGGTCACGGCCAGACTGACTTGCTCGATGCCGGCGCTCTGTTCGGTCGATGCCGCGCTGATCTCGCCCATGATGTCCGTCACGCGGCGCACGGCCTGGACCACGTCGCTCATCGTCGCGCCGGCCTGGTCGACCTGGCGTGTGCCGGCTTCGACCTCGCTCACCGTTTCATTAATCAGCTGCACGATTTCCTTGGCGGCGGTAGCCGAGCGCTGCGCCAGCGCGCGCACCTCGCCCGCCACGACGGCGAAGCCGCGGCCCTGTTCACCGGCGCGCGCCGCTTCCACGGCGGCGTTGAGCGCCAGGATGTTGGTCTGGAAGGCGATGCCTTCGATCACTCCCGTAATATCGCCAATTTTGCGCGAGGCGAGCTGGATATCGCGCATGGTGTCCACCACCCGGCGCACGTCCTCGCCGCCGCGCGAGGCGGTGTCGGACGCCCGCGTGGCCAGCGCATTGGCCTGTCGCGCGTTGTCCGCGTTCTGCTTCACGATGGACGTCAGTTCTTCCATGCTGGCGGCGGTCTGCTCGAGCGCGCTCGCCTGTTCCTCGGTCCGTTGCGAGAGGTCGAGGTTGCCGGCGGCAATCTGCTGCGTGGCGCTGGCGATGGCATCGCTGCCGCCACGCATGGTCTGGATGGCGCTTACCAGGCCGCGCTGCATCTCCTGCAGGCCGCGCGTCAGGGCGCCCATCTCGTCCTCGCTGGTTACGCGGATGGTCTGGGTCAGGTTGCCCCGAGAAATTTCGCTGAAGTTCTCAAGCATGCGGCCCAGCGGCGCCGAGATCGCGCGTTGCAGGCCGACCGCACAACCCAGTGCGGCGATGATGCCCAGGCCGATGGCACCGGCCACCATCCATTGGAAGCGCTGCGCGCGGGCCGTGGCGTGCTCGTACATCGCCTTGGCCTGGTCGCTCTGGTTGCGCTCGAGGGCGTCCACGGCGGCGGTCAGTGCGACGAACAGCGGCGGAATCGTCACCATCACCGCCTTGTCGGCGCCGGCGGCGTCGTTGGCGCGCAGCGCGGCGATCAGCGGCTCCACGCCATCGCGCAGGAAGGTCGCCCGCTTGCCTTCCACCTCGGCGGTCAGGCGCCTTTCCTCTTCCGTTTTCGGAAGTGCCTGATATTTGCTCCACGCGGCCTCGGACTTCTGCCGATAGGTCAGCGCCTTCTCGATGGTGACCGGCACGTCGGCGGCATCCGGGTGGAACACGGCGCGATCCAGTGTGGTGCGGATCACGGCGGCGTTGAGCTGGGACTTGGCCACCAGCGCCGTGGAGGCCAGCTGGTTGGTGTAGATCTCGTGGATATCGGCGCGGGAATCGCGCATGCCCACCGCGCCGATGATGCCGATGACTGTGAGCAGGGTCCCAAGCAGGGCAAGCGCGGCGTTGAGACGTAGGCGGATGGAGAGCTTGTTGAACATGGCACGGCCAGGTTGATGACGATGACGCCTTTAACGGTCGCCAACCTGATCCGCTGAAGCCCCGATTGACAATGTCGACAAAGGTCGACAGGAATTCAGCAGCGCCCCACAAAACCGTTGGCATCCGTACGTGCCCAACGCATCATATGGGGATCGGAATTTCCCTATGACTGTCCTTCCACGGAGCGCAGAAACATGAGACTGATCGGTATGCTCGATTCCCCGTACGTGCGGCGCGCGGCCATCTCGCTGGCCTTGCTCGACGTGCCGTTCCGGCATGAATCGGTATCGGTGTTCAGCACCTTCGAGCAGTTCCGGGCGATCAATCCGGTGGTCAAGGCGCCTTCGCTGGTCTGCGACGACGGCACCGTGCTGATGGATTCCACGCTGATCATCGACTACGCGGAAGCGGTGGCACGGCGCAGTCTCATGCCGTCTGAGCTGGGCGCGCGCCAGCGGGCGCTGCGCAACATCGGCCTGGCGCTGGCCGCGTGCGAAAAGGCCGTGCAGGATGTCTACGAGCACAACCTGCGCCCGGCCGAGAAGCAGCACCAGCCCTGGCTGGACCGCGTGGACGGGCAGCTCGCTCGCGCCTATGCGCTGCTGGAACAGGAAATTTCAACCTGCGCCGTGCCGGCCGATGCCAGCACGCTGACCCAGGCGGACGTGACCACCGCTGTGGTCTGGACCTTCACCCAGGCGCTGCTGCCGGGAAAGGTGACGCCGGCGCAACATCCGTCGCTCGCGGCATTCACCGCCGCCTTAGAGCAATTCGACGTTTTCCGCAATTGGCCACACGCCTGAAGGTGCGCCCGTTCGGAGGTGCGATACCCCACCAATTTCCCCACAAATGGGTGATGTCGGCGGAGGGACCTTCGCGCAAGATAGTCCGGGGGCAACAGGATCCTTGCCCCGCTACCACTTCAGCCCCGCGACCTCCCCGGCCTGCGGGGCTCTTTCATTCCGGGGACCGGTTTCGGATGCTTCCTATCGGGCGCGCAGGATCGTCTCGATCTTCTCCGCCGCCGCGCGCAGTGGGGGCAAGTAGTGCGATTCCAGATAGGCCTGGTTGCGGCTGCCCAGCACCATGCTGAGCCCCAGGCCGGCCACGGTCTTGCCGGTCTGGTCGCGTAGCGGCACGGAGATCCCGGCGAAGCCATCGACCAGTTCACTGATCAGCGTGCAGAAGCCATCCGCTCGAACTTGTTCGAGCTTGCGCGCCAGCGCCGCCCGCGAGTCGATCGTGAACGGCGTCAGCTTGCGCAGTTCGGCGGATTCCAGATAGGTCACCAGCGCCGCGTCGTCCAGCCCCGCCAGCAGCACGCGGCCCAGCGAGTGGGCGTAGGCGGGCATGCGGCGGCCGATGGCCATGTCCACGCGCAGCATCTGGCTCGGCTCCTCGCGCGCCACCAGCACCACCGAGTCGCGGTCGAACATGCCGATCGAGCAGCTTTCGCCCGCCTCGGCACAGAGCGCCTGCAAATAGGGCCGGGCCAGTTGCGGCAGGTTCATCGAGGCAAAATAGGCATAGCCGAGGTCCATCACCTTGGGCGTCAGCGCAAAGTAACGGCCGTCCTGCGCCAGGTAGCCGTTGTGCTCGAGCGTCAGCAGCAGCCGGCGCGCGGCGGCGCGGGTCACGTCAAGTTGCTCGGCCACTTCCTGCATGGTCAGCCGTTCCACGCCGCTCGCGTACAGGCGCAGCAGCGCCAGCCCCTTGGTGAGCGAATCGAGCAGCTCGTCCTTTTTCGGGGCGTCGTGGGGAACGTCGTTGGCAGCGGTGGCGTCGGAGCGCGTCATGCGAGGGTCGGGAAGGGCCGATAAAGGGCCAGACGAAGGGGAAAGTCAGGGTTTGTCGGGATGCGGCGCACACTTGCGTCCGGGCGTCCGATCCGTATGATAGGCGTTTTGCGAACATTTGTTCGGGAATCGTGGGTCAGTAGAAACCACGACACAAGAAGAACCAGGAGACAGCAATGAAGGTGATCACCACCCGGCAGGCGGCCGAGCTTGTCCAGAGCGGCTGGACCGTGGCCAGCGCAGGCTTCGTGGGCGCTGGGCATGCCGAGGGCGTGACCGAGGCGCTGGAGTCGCGCTTCCTGCAGGACGGCCTGCCGCGAGACCTGACGCTGGTCTATTCGGCCGGCCAGGGCGACCGCGGCGCGCGCGGGGTGAATCACTTCGGCAATGCCGGCATGACCCGGACCATCGTCGGCGGTCACTGGCGCTCGGCCACGCGGCTGGCCACGCTTGCCATGAACGAGGACTGCGAGGGCTTCAACCTGCCGCAGGGCGTGCTGACCCACTTGTATCGGGCCATCGCCGGCGGCAAGCCGGGCGTGATGACGAAGGTCGGCCTCCATACCTTCGTCGATCCGCGCACCGCGCAGGATGCGCGCTACCACGGCGGCGCCATCAACCAGCGCGCGCACGACGCCATCGCGGCAGGCCGCGCCAACTGGGTCGAAGCGGTCGATTTCCGGGGCGACGAATACCTGTTCTATCCGAGCTTTCCGATTCATTGCGCGCTGATCCGCTGCACCGCCTCGGACACGCGCGGCAACCTGAGCACGCATCGCGAGGCGTTCCACCACGAGCTGCTGGCGATGGCGCAGGCCGCGCACAACTCGGGCGGCATCGTGATCGCGCAGGTGGAGTCGATCGTCGATTACCACGAGAACCTCCAGGCCATTCACGTGCCGGGCATCCTCGTCGATTACGTGGTGGTCAGCGAGGAGCCGGCGCACCATCAGATGACGTTCGCCGAGACCTATAACGCCGCCTATGTCACGCCGTGGCGCGGGGAGGCCGCTGCGGCGGCCGAAGCGGCCCGCGAGGCCGAGGCGCTGCCGGCCACCGCCGCGCCGCTCGACGCCCGCACCATCGTCCAGCGCCGCGCCGCGATGGAGATCGCGCGCCGCCAGCCGCGCGTGGTCAACCTCGGCGTGGGCATGCCCGCCGCCGTGGGCGCGCTCGCGCACCAGGCCGGGCTCGGCGGCTTCACGCTGACCGTGGAGGCGGGCCCCATCGGCGGCACGCCGGCGGATGGCCTGAGCTTCGGCGCCTCCGCCTACCCCGAGGCCGTGGTGGACCAGCCAGCCCAGTTCGATTTCTACGAGGGCGGCGGCATCGACCTGGCCATCCTCGGCCTGGCCGAACTCGACGGCCACGGCAACGTCAACGTGAGCAAGTTTGGCGAAGGCGAGGGCGCGCTGATCGCGGGCGTGGGCGGCTTTATCAACATCACCCAGAGCGCCCGCGCGCTGGTCTTCATGGGCACGCTGACGGCGGGCGGACTCGAGATCCGCGTCGAGGACGACCAGCTGCGCATCGTGCGCGAAGGCCGCGTCAAGAAGATCGTGCCCGAGGTGTCTCACCTGAGCTTCAACGGCCCGTACGTGGCCTCGCTCGGCGTGCCGGTGCTGTACGTGACCGAGCGCGCGGTGTTCGAGATGCGCGCCGACGCAAATGGCGAAGCGCGCCTGACGCTGGTGGAAATCGCCCCGGGCATGGACCTGCAGCGCGATGTGCTCGACCAATGCGCCACCCCCGTGGCCGTGGCCGATGACCTGCGCCAGATGGACCCGCGCCTGTTCCGCCCGGGCGTGATGACGCTCTGAATCTCGCGCGGTATCTATTAGTTAGTCAGTCGAAGAAGCAAGCCGGCCACGACCGGCCCATTGGAGGAAACACCGTGCATTACCAACGTCGTCGTTTTACGATTTCCGCGCTCGCGCTGTCCGTCGCCGCCACGCTGCCGCTGCTCGCCGCGCCCGCGCTGGCCCAGCAGGGCTACCCGGACAAGCCGATCCGCCTGATCGTGCCGTTCCCGGCCGGCGGCCCGACCGACACCGCCGCGCGCATCATCGGCCAGAAGATGGGCGAGAGCCTGAAGCAGACCGTGGTGATCGACAACCGCCCGGGCGCCTCGGGCACCATCGGCGCCGAGGCCGTGGCCAAGGCCGCGCCTGATGGCTACACGCTGCTGATGCTGGCCACGCCGACGCTGCTGGCCCCGCACCTGATTCCGCGCAAGAGCTACGACCTGTTCAAGGACCTCACGCCGGTGGGCGCGGCCTATGAGCTGCCGATCGTAATGGTGGTCAATCCGCAGTCGATGCCCGATGTGACCGACCTGCAGCAGTACATCGCCAAGGTCAAGGCCAAGCCCGGCGAGTTCAACTACACCAGCGCCGGTAATGGCAGCTTCGGCCATCTGTCGACGGAACTGCTGAAGAACCTCGGCCATTTCGACGTCCAGCACGTGCCGTACAAGGGCAGCGCGCCGGCGATTTCCGACCTGCTGGCCGGCCAGGTGCCGATGATGTTCGCGGACATGATCGCGGCGCTGCCGCACATCAAGGCCGGCAAGCTGCGGCCGATCGCGGTGGGCTCGGCCAAGCGCGTCAGCTTCACGCCCGATGTGAAGACGGTGGCGGAGCAGGGCTTCCCGGGCTTCGATGCGTCGTCGTGGGGCGGGCTGCTGGTGCCGGCCGGCACGCCGAAGGAGATCGTCGCCAAGCTCTCCGCTGAACTGAAGGCTGCGCTGGCCGATCCGACCGTCCAGCAGAAGATGCTGGGCGCCGGCACGGTGGCGTCCTACATGCCGCCCGATCAGCTCGCCACGCGCATGCGCAACGACTATGCGAAATGGGGCAAGGTGATCAAGGACAACAATATCAAGAGCGACTGAGGCTGGCCGTCGATTCAGACGGCCGTTTGGCGGTTCCTCGCCTATACCGGAGCGGAGCGGGGCGGGGGATGGGGCGGACCTTTGCCGATCAACATGTCGAACTTCGTTGATATTCCGGCCCTATCCTCCAACCCCTCTCCCTCCGGGAGCGGGGCGCCGCCAGTTGTTCAGCCCTGTGCCTGCAAGGTCTGCGCGTACTGCGACACGCCGTTCAGGTCGCGCAGATCCACGGTCAGCGCGCGCGAGGCCGGATCGATATTGATCTCGCCGAAAAACTGGAAACCGGCCAGCGGCGACAGGTTCTGCGCGGTCGGCGCCTTCTGAAACACCACGCGCGGCCCGAAGGTGTTGTCGAGCGGATTGGGACCGAAGCTGCCCGCGTTGAGCGGCCCCGCCACGAATTCCCAGAACGGATCGAAATCCCGGTAGACGGCCCGCTCGGGCGCGTAGTGGTGCGCGGCGCAGTAGTGCACGTCGGCGGTGATCCACACCACGTTCTTCAGGCCGGCCTGGCGCATCCGCGTCAGCAGCCGCGCGGTTTCCAGTTCGCGGCCCAGCGCCGGGCCGTCGCCATTGGCGATGGCCTCCCAGCGCGCGCGGCCCTGTGCATCCTTGCCATCGGGCACGCCGAGGCCGATCGGCATATCTGCTGCAATCACCTTCCACGTGGCGCGCGATGCCACCAGTTCCGCCATCAGCCATTCCAGCTGCGCGTTGCCGAGGAAAGGCGTGTCCTTGCCTTCCACGGTTTCGCGGTTGTAGCCGTTCGGGCCCCGGAAGCTGCGCATGTCGAGCACAAACACATCGAGCAGGGGGCCCTGGGCGATGCGGCGATGCACGCGCTCGTCCAGCCCCCGGCGGTGCCAGCGCATCGGCGCGTTCTCGAGGAAGGCACGCCGGCCGCGCGCCACCAGCACGCTGACGTCCTTCTCGGTGTAGCGCGCATCGCCGGACAGATCCTTCGACGCGGACCAGTTGTTGGTCACCTCGTGGTCATCCCACTGCCAGATCTGCGGCACCTGCCGGGCGAAGCGGCGCACGTTCTCGTCGAGCATGTTGTAGCGATGGCGGCCCCGGAATTCCTTCAGGGTCTCGGCCACCTTGCTGACTTCCTCGGTGACGACGTTCTTCCAGATCCGGCCGCCCTCGGCCTTCTGCTCGGCCTGGATGGGGCTGTCGGCGTAGATCGTGTCGCCGCTGTGAATAAAGAAGTCAGGGTTGCGCTGGCGCATGGCGTCGTAGATGCGCATGCCGCCCAGTTCCGGATTGATGCCCCAGCCCTGGCCGACCGTATCGCCGGACCAGACGAAGCGCACGGGGCGGTCGGCGGCCAGCGAGGGGGTGCGGAAGCTGCCGTCCAGCCACGGACCCAGTCCGCGCCGCTCGCGCGGGGTCTCGAACGCCACGCGCACGAAATACGGCTGGCCCGGCGCCAGGCCGGTCAGCAGCGTGCGGGCGGTGAGGTCGGTCTCGGCGCTGGCCAGCGGCCCGGAGAGGCGGGCGGCGTTGCGGAACGACGGGTCGGTGCTGTATTCGACGACCATCCGCGCCGGGCGGTCGGCGCGGGCCCAGACTACGAGGCCGTCATCCGAGGGATCGCCCAGCTGAATGCCTGCCGGCGCACTGGGCCGGGCCGAGGACACCACGGCCGGTGCGGCGATCAATGTGCCGCTTAGTGCACTCAAGCCGACACCCAGACCCAGAAAGCGGCTCGATGTGCGCAGGAAGCGCCGACGGGCCAGATCGGTCGGGGAGGGCGCAAGTTGTGGCGTATTCGGCATGAATGGGTCTGGAATCGGGGTCAGGTGGGCCGCTGTCGGCACATCGTCGGGCCAGTATCGTCGCCGCACCATGTGACACGGCGTTGACATGACATCTGGCGATACTCACGATGCACCGGGCACTGATGGTAGAATCCAAGTCTTTGATTTTCTGGGCAATTGCCGATCGTGACCCAACGCCCCGCGTTGGCGCAGCCCGGCATGCCTTTCTCGAGACGCGTGTCAGTTGGCGCGGGCCTCGCCCGCCAGACACCGAAACCATGACGATGACGACCACCCCAGACCAGACCCCAGCCGCAGAGCAAACGTTCGAAAGCTTCGGGCTGGATTCGCGCATCCTGCGCGCCTTGACCGAACAGGGCTACACCACGCCGACGCCGATCCAGGCGCAGGCCATTCCGGTGGTCCTCCTCGGCAAGGACGTGATGGGCGCCGCGCAGACCGGCACCGGCAAGACGGCAGGCTTCGCGCTGCCGATCATCCAGAGCCTGCTGCCGATGTCGAACGCGAGTGCCTCGCCCGCGCGCCACCCGGTGCGTGCGCTGATGCTGACGCCGACGCGCGAACTGGCCGATCAGGTCTACGACAACGTGGCGCGCTACGCCAAGCATACCGACCTGCGCAGCACCGTGGTCTTCGGCGGCGTAGACATGAACCCGCAGACCGATGCGCTGCGCCGTGGCGTGGAAATCCTCGTCGCCACGCCGGGCCGCCTGCTGGACCACGTGCAGCAGAAGTCGGTGAACCTGTCGCAGGTGCAGATGCTGGTGCTGGACGAAGCCGACCGCATGCTCGACATGGGCTTCCTGCCGGACCTGCAGCGCATCATCAACCTGCTGCCGGCCCAGCGCCAGACGCTGCTGTTCTCGGCCACGTTCTCGCCGGAAATCAAGCGGCTGGCCTCGAGCTACCTGAAGCAGCCGGTGACGATCGAAGTGGCGCGCAGCAACTCGACCAACGAGAACGTGCGCCAGATGGTCTACCGCGTGGAAGACGGCCACAAGCAGGCCGCCGTGGTGCACCTGCTCAAGCAGCGCGCGTCGGAAACCGATTCGCGCCAGTGCATCGTGTTCGTCAACAGCAAGATCGGCTGCTCGCGCCTGGCGCGTCACCTGGAGCGCGAGGGCATCAACGCCGCCGCCATCCACGGCGACAAGACCCAGACCGAACGCATGCAGACGCTGGAAGGCTTCAAGACCGGCACGATCGACGCCCTGGTGGCTACCGACGTGGCCGCCCGTGGCCTGGACATCCCGGCCATGCCGTGCGTGATCAACTTCGACCTGCCGTACAGCGCGGAAGACTATGTGCACCGCATCGGCCGTACGGGCCGGGCTGGCGCCAGCGGCGATGCGCTCTCGATCTACGTGCAGGGCGGCGATGACCGCCTGCTGGCCGATATCGAGAAACTGATCAAGCGCAGCATTCCGCGCGGCGAGCTGAATGGCTTCGACCCGACCGGCGAGCGTGCGCGCACAGAGGAAACGGACCGTCGTCGCCAGCGTGCCGATGTGCGCCGCACCCGTGACAACGGCGGTGAAGCGGCGGCGGAGGCGGAAGCCGTGCCGGGCCGTCGTCGCCGCACCGAAAGCGGTGGCCGTCAGGCGTTCCGTCCGTCGGACGATCCGTTCTTCTCGCGCCCGTACGAGCCGTCGAACCATCACGCCAACGCGCAGCCGGCCGACGAGCAACTGGCTGCCGCGCTGAGCCGTGGCCGCCCGGCGCCGAAGCGTCCCGTGGCCGCGCTGCTGGGCGGCGCGCCGCGCAAGTCGTAACAGACTGCCCGGGCAACAAAAAATGGCACCTTCGGGTGCCATTTTTGTTTGGTGCGCGAGGTTCTGAAGAGCGCCCGGTCAGCGCTGCATCACCGCCCACTGCCCGGTTGCCGCCGCCAGCCAGCCCGGCACGCTAGTCTCGCCATTGGCGATGCCGAGATGCGTCCCGGCCATGCGCAGCGCTTCCAGCGGCGCGGCCGTGTCGATGGCCTGCGCGCCGCTCTGCTTACTGAGTTTCTCGCCATCGGCATTCACCACCACGGGCACGTGCAGGTAGGACGGCGTGGGCAGGCCCAGCAGATGTTGCAGATGGATCTGGCGCGGCGTGGAGTCGAGGAGGTCGGACCCGCGCACGATATGGGTGATGCCTTGCGCGGCGTCGTCGACCACGACGGCGAGCTGGTAGGCCCACAGGCCGTCCGCGCGGCGCAGGACGAAATCGCCGAGTTCCGTTTCCAGGTCCTGGCACTGGCGACCCTGCCAGCGGTCGTCGAAACAGATCATGGCGGCCGGGCCGTCCGGCACGCGCACCCGCCACGCGCGTGGCAGCTTGCCGTGCAGGCCGTTGCGGCAGGTGCCGGGGTAGCCGAGCGTCTGGTGGCGCTCGCGCACATGGATCAGCGAGTCGGCGATCTCCTTGCGCGAGCAGCCGCAGGGGTAGAGCTGGCCGCTGGCGTCGAGGCGGCGCAGCGCGTCGCCGTACAGCGACTCGCGGCGGCTCTGCCATTCGGGCGCCTCGTCGGCGTGCAGCCCGAGCCGTTCCAGGGTCTGCAGGATGTCGAAATCGGCGCCCTTCACGCAGCGCGGATAGTCGATGTCCTCGATGCGGACCAGCCAGTCGCCACCATGGGCGCGGGCGTCGAGCCAGCTGGCCAGCGCCGTGACCAGCGAGCCCAGGTGCAACGGGCCGGTGGGCGAGGGCGCAAAGCGCCCGCGATAGCGGGGCATCGGCAACTCCCTCAGGCCGGCTGGCTGGCTGGCGGCGGCTGCATCAGCGCCTGCGCAAGGCGGGGGTCTTCGAGCTTGCTGGTCCACCATTGCAGCGCCTTGCCGCGCGAGCTGGTGCGCCACGCCACCTTGAAATTGCCGGGCGCGCGCACTTCCACGGTCTCACGGGCCAGCAGCACGCCGCTTTCGATATGGGGCGCGGCCATCGGGGCCGGCAGCCAGCCGCAGCCGAGGCCACGGATCTGCGCCTCGAGCTTGTCACGCATGGTCGGCACCACCAGGACATCCTGCCCGGCCAGCACGCCGTGCGTACGCGCCGGCAGGTTGCGCGAGGTATCGCCCACGGCCACGATGCGGTGCTTGGCGATCTGCATCGTCGTCAGCGGTCCTTCCTCGGTGGCCAGCGGATGGTGCGAGGCCACCGCGAACACGAACGGCACCGACCCGAGCGGCCGCACCTGGAAGCCCTGCGTGCTGGGCGCCTCGTAGGCCCCGCCGATGACCAGATCGACCCGGTTGCTGACCAGCGCATCCCAGGCGCCGCCTAGCACTTCCTTCGAAAAGCGCAGCCGCGTGGCGGTGTTCTCGGCATAGAAATCCTGGATCACCGGCAGCAGCGCGCGAAAGTTGACGAGGTCGTCCAGGGCGATGCTGAGGTTGGCCTCCCAGCCCGTGGCGAGGCGCTTGACGCGCCGCGCGAGGTCGTCGGCCGCGTGGAGCAGGTGGCGGCCTTCGTCCAGCAGGGCGCGGCCCGCCGGGGTCAGTTCGGCGCGGTGACGGCGGCGGTCGAACAGCAGGACGTCCAGATCCTCTTCCAGCTTTCGGACCACATAGGTCAGCGCCGAGGGCACCTTGCCCATTTCGTGGGCGGCGGCGGCAAAGCTGCCCTTGCGCTCGATGGCGTCCAGGACTTCGAGGGATTCGAGGGAGAGTGGCATGTTCAGAAAATCTGAATGAATTCTTCTAACTGGGTGCCCGCCAATATACGCCGACTCCCCTAAACTGCCTAGCATCGAAACGCCGCTGACCCAAGCCAGTCCAATTGTGACAGGCAATTTTGGGAACCTCGGAGGCCACAAGGAGGGCCATCAAAATGATTGAAATCCGTAAGTCAGACGAACGCGGTTATGCGGACCATGGCTGGCTCAAGTCGTATCACAGCTTTTCCTTCGCAGATTACTACGACCCGCGTCATGTTCAGTTCGGGCCGCTGCGTGTGATCAATGAGGATCGCGTGGCGCCGGGCATGGGCTTTGGCACGCACGGCCACCGGGACATGGAAATCATCAGTTATGTGCTCGATGGCGAACTTGCGCACAAGGACAGCATCGGCAATGGCAGCGTGATCCGCCCGGGCGATGTGCAGCGAATGAGCGCCGGTACCGGCGTGCGGCACTCGGAATACAACCACGCCGCGCACGACACCACGCACTTCCTGCAGATCTGGGTGATTCCTGCCGAGAACGGCATTGAGCCGGGCTACGAGGAGCGCAATTTCCCGGTCGAGGAAAAGCGCGGCAAGCTGCGCCTCGTCGTCAGCCCGGATGGTGCTGAGGGCTCGGTGGTGATCCATCAGGACGCGCGGCTCTACGCCGGGTTGTTCGATGGGGACGAGGCCGCCACGCTGGCCATCGCCCCGGGCCGCCGTGCCTATGTGCACGTGGCGCGCGGTGCGATCACGGTCAACGGCCAGGCGCTCGGGGCCGGCGATGCTGCGAAGCTCGAAGCGGTCGAGGCCATCACCCTGACCCAAGGCAGCAAGGCCGAAGTGCTGGTCTTCGACCTGCCCTGAACGCGACGTTAGCCTGTCGTCGTCCGCCCGCCGGTGCCCCCGGCGGGCTTTTTCATGGATGCGTTTAACACCTGCTTACAGGTCTTTCCCATTGACGGTGCGGCGTGACGCTATGCTATCGTCTGGCTATACCGCAATGCGACCGGACCGGCACTTCGCCGTCGCGCCAACGTCCGTCGCCACCGTCACGCGATGACCTTTGTTTCCATTCTTCTGGCGCTGATCGCCGAACAGTTCCGAGCCTTGGGCCGGAATAACCCTATTTACGACATCGTGCGCGTACTGGGGGAGCGGGCCGAACACGCCTTCGACACGGGCCGCCCGCGCGATGCCGCGCTGGCCTGGCTGACCGCGGTGCTGCCGCTCACGCTGGCTGCCGTGCTGGTCCACTACCTGCTGGCGTCGATCAGCGTGGCGCTGACCTTGGCCTGGAACGTCCTGCTGCTCTATCTGACCCTCGGCTTCCGCCAGTTCAGCCACTTCTTCACCGATATCCACGAGGCGCTGAATCGCGACGACCCGCATACCGCGCGCACGCTGCTGCACGAGTGGACCGGGTTGGACACGGTCGACATGCCGGTCAGCGAGATCGTGCGTCACACGCTTGAGGCGGCCATCATCGCCGTCCATCGCCATGTATTTGGGGTGTTTTTCTGGTTTCTGGTGCCGATTGGCCCGGGTGGTGTCGTGCTGTACCGCACCGCCGAGTTCCTGAGCCGGCAGTGGAACCAGCCGTCGAACGAGCGCAGCCCGGCGCTGGGGCGTTTTGCCTCGCAGGCGTTCTATGTGCTGGACTGGGTACCTTCGCGGCTGACGGCGATCGGGTTTGCCATCGTCGGCAATTTCGAGGATGCCGTGTACGCGTGGCGCAACCACGCGCGCAAGTGGAATGATGCGATCAACGGCATCCTGCTCGCCAGCGGCGGCGGGGCGCTCGGCGTGCGGCTTGGCGCGCCGCTGGCCGAGGACGACTCCAGCGTGATGCTGCGCACGAGTCTGGCCGGTGTGGACTACGCGCCGGGCATGGAAGACACCGCCGAGCCGGTGCCGCCCGAGTACGGCGCCGACCCCGGCGTGCGCACGCTGCAATCGGCGGTGGGGCTGGTCTGGCGCGCGGTCATCCTGTGGATGCTGTTGCTGGCGATGGTGTCGCTAGCGCTCTGGGTGGGCTGACCGCAGCCTTCGACCAAGATCCACCAAGAAGAAACGCCACGATCGTGGCGTTTTTTTATTCCCTTGGTTTTCCCGATTACTCCCGATGCGCCCCGCAGCGCCAGAACGACGCAAACTGCGCCTCGTGCCATTCCGCGCAGCCCGTGCATTGCCAGCGTGGCCCTGGCGGCGGGTTGGCGGCGGCGTTGAGCACGGCCCAGGCGTCGGCTTCTGCCGCATCGTCGAGAATCCAGACCTGCGGCGCGCTCTCCTGGAACGGGATGTCCCCGGCCGCACCGCCCAGCCACGTGTTGCGGACCTCGGCGCGAATGCCCGCCGCCCGCAGCACGTTCTCGCAGTGCGCGGCATGAACCAGCGATGTGGACCGCAATAGCAGCTTCATCGGGCTACTCCACGGTTACCACGGCTTCTGCTGCCGGGACTCGTGCAGCAGCTGCGTGTACAGCTGATGGCGGCGCTCGGAGATCTCGCCGCCGTCGATGGCCGCCAGCACGCCGCAGCCGGGCTCGTTGATGTGATGGCAGTTATAGAACCGGCATTCGGTGAGCCTGGGCCGGAACTCGGGGAACGCGCGCTCCAGCATGCCTTCGCTGAGGTGGTGGAGGCCGAATTCCTGGAAGCCCGGCGAGTCGATCAGGTAGCCGGGCCGGCCTTCGACCGTGCCCCAGTCGGCCGGCAGGTGATAGAGCCGGGTGAACGTAGTGGTGTGCTTGCCGGAATCGAGCTTGGCCGAAATTTCACGCGTCTGCGCTTCCACGCCGGGAATCAGCAGGTTCAGCAGCGACGACTTGCCCATGCCCGACTGGCCGATCAGGATGCTCGACACCCCGGCCGTGCGCGGCTGGAGTGTCGCCAACGCCTCTTCCGGGCGGCCATGGACGGACAGCTCGACGGTGTCGTAGCCCAGGTCCTGGTAGAGCTTCAGGCGCCGCCGGGCGTCGTCCAGCCGTGCGGTCAGGTCGGTCTTGTTCAGGATGACGAGGGGACGAATCGCCAGCGCCTCCGCCGACACCAGCGCGCGGCCCAGCAGATCCTCGGAAAAACTCGGCTCCGTGGCCAGCACGATGACCACCTGGTCGATATTGGCGGCCAGCATCTTGGACTTGAACTGGTCCGAGCGATGCAGCAGGTTCTTGCGTGGCGAGACGGCGGTGATCACGCACTGGTCCGCCGCGGCCATCTCCACGGCCACGTGGTCGCCCACGGCGCAGTCGCTCTTCTTGCCGCGCGGGAACGCGTGGATCCGCGATCCGTCGCCCAACTCCACCACATAGTGGCGGCCATGGGCGGCGATGATCAGTGCGGTCTCGGAAGCTTGGCCGGTGCCCTTGCCGGCGTTGTGATGGCGCGCGTGACGGTTCATGCGTGCGCCAGCAGGCGGTCGATCCGCTGCGCCGCCGGCGGGTGCGAATAGTAGAACGCGCTATAGATGGGGTCGGGCGTCAGCGTGGACGCGTTGTCCTTGTACAGCTTGACCAGCGCGGACACGAGGTGACCGGCATTGGTCTGATGGGCCGCGAACTCGTCGGCCTCGAACTCGTGCTTGCGCGACGACTGGCTGGCCAGCGGCCCGAGCACGAAGGTGAACACCGGCAGCGCCAGGAAGAACAGCACCAGCGCCAGCGCGTGGTTGCTGGTGCCGAAGTTCGGCAGCACCCCCAGCCCCGTGTAGAACCACGCCCGCGTGGACAGCCAGCCCAGCAGCGCCAGGAACACCAGCGAGAGCGCGAAGGTCACAGCAATCATCTTGGCCACGTGGCGGCGCTTGAAGTGACCCAGCTCGTGCGCCAGCACGGCTTCCACTTCCTCGCCGTCCAGGCGGGAGAGCAGGGTGTCGAAGAAGACGATGCGCTTGGCCGCGCCGAAGCCGGTGAAGTAGGCGTTGCCGTGCGCGCTGCGCTTGCTGCCATCCATGACGAACAGGCCCTTGCTGGCAAAGCCGCACTTGCGCAGCAGCGCCTCGATGCGCTGGCGCAGGCCCTCGTCGGCCAGCGGCTCGAACTTGTTGAAGAGCGGGGCGATGAAGGTCGGCACGATCACCTGCAGCAGCAGGCTGAAGGCCATCCACAGCAGCCAGGTCCAGACCCACCAGTAGGTGCCGGCGCGCTCCATCAGCCACAACACGGCCAGCAGCAGCGGCAGGCCCAGCACGCAGGCGACCAGCGTCATCTTGGCGAGGTCGAGCAGCCACAGGCCGAACGTCATCTTGTTGAAGCCGAAGCGCTGCTCGATGCCGAACTGGCCATATAGCGAAAACGGCAGGTCGACCAGGCCGCCGATCAGCGCCACGCTGGCAATCAGCGCCACGCCGTACAGGTAGCCGCCGCCGTCGAACACACCGAGCCAGAAGTGGTTCAGCGCGTGCAGCCCGCCCAGCATGGTGAAGCCGATCAGCACGGCGGCGCCGGCCAGCACCTCCAGCATCGACAGCCGCGTGCGGGCGATGGTGTAGTCGGCGGCCTTCTGGTGGGCGGAGAGCGTGATGGTGTCGGCGAAGCGGGCCGGCACGGCGCCGCGATGGCGGCCGACATGGCGCACCTGGCGCGCGGCCAGCCAGAGCTTGGTCAGCACCATGACGACCAGCGCGGCCAGGAAAATCAACGTGAACATCGGCAAGGCCATAGTAGTTTCGCGAAAGTCGCTCGGTGAGACTGCCGACCGGCGGCGAGGGTACGCAGCCGGGCAATTGTGGCGGATATGCGAGAATTATAAATTGTTCGCGCCGGACGCCTGTCCGGCCGGTTTTCTTCCTGTCCCCAATATCGAGCCGTACCCAGATGACTAGCCCAGCCGCCACCTCCGTCAAAAGTGAAAACAACCTCATCTGGTTGGATATGGAAATGACCGGCCTGCAGCCGGATTCCGACCGGATTATCGAGGTTGCCGTGGTGGTGACCGACTCCGAACTCAATATCCTGGCCGAAGGGCCGGTGCTGGTGATCCATCAGGCCGACGCCGTGCTCGACGGCATGGACAACTGGAACAAGGGCACGCACGGCCGCTCGGGCCTGATCGACAAGGTCAAGGCGTCCACGCTCACCGAGGCGCAGGCCGAAGCCGAACTGCTGGCGTTCCTGAAGCGCTGGGTGCCGGCCGGCAAGTCGCCGATGTGCGGCAATTCGATCTGCCAGGACCGCCGCTTCATGGCGCGTTACATGCCGAAGCTGGAATCGTTCTTCCACTACCGGAACCTCGATGTTTCCACGCTGAAGGAACTCTGCAAGCGCTGGGAGCCGGCCATCCACAAGGGTTTCGCCAAGCGCCAGCTGCACACGGCGCTGGCCGATATCCTGGAGTCGGTGGAGGAACTGCGCTACTACCGCACGCACTTTATCAAGGCGTCCACGCCGGCCGCCACGGAAACCCCGGCGGCGCCCGCTGCGCCCACCGCCCCGGCAGCCTAAGACAGAACAAGAACCCCGCGGGCCGGCCAGTCCTTCCGCTTGACGGGGAGGGGCCCCGGCTACGCCGCCCCTTCCGCCATGTTCACCCGTATCGTTTCGATCATTACGCCGGTCATCCTGATCATCCTGGTCGGATGGCTCTACGGCCGGCGCGCCCACCCAGACATGACCGGCATCAACCGCGCCACGCTCGACGTGATCGCGCCGCTGCTGGTGGTCTCGGCCTTCGTCAGCAAGGATTTCGTGCTGGCGGACCAGTTGGCGCTGCTTGGCTGCGCGGTGGCGGTGGTGATCGGCTCCGGCATCCTTGCGTGGATCGTCGCCCGGCTGATCAAGGCCGATCCGCGCACCTTCGTGCCGCCGATGATGTTCAACAACAGCGGCAACATGGGCCTGCCGCTGTCGGTCTTCGCGTTCGGCCCGGCCGGGCTGGCGCCGGCGGTGGCGCTGTTCGCGGCGTCGAATCTGATGCACTTTACGCTGGGGCTCAAGATCGTCAACCGGCATGCCTCGCTGACGCAGATCGCCCGCAACCCGATGGTGCTGGCCACCGTGGCCGGCGTGGCGCTGTCGCTGGCGCGGCCGTGGTTCACGCTGCCCGAGCCGGTTTTCGAGTCGATCAAGCTGCTGGGCGATGCCACGGTGCCGCTGATGCTGTTCGCGCTCGGCGTGCGGATGAAGGACGTCAGCCTGCGGAACTGGGGGATGGGGTTGCTGGGCGCGGCGGTGTGCCCGCTGGTGGGCATTGCGGTGGCGTTGCCGCTGGCGCTGTGGGTCCCGCTGACCGATCTCCAGCGCGGGCTGCTGTTCGTCTTCGCGGCCCTGCCGCCGGCGGTGCTCAACTTCCTGGTGGCCGACCATTTCCGGCAAGAGCCGGATCAGGTGGCCTCCATCGTGCTGCTCGGCAACATCGGGGCCGTGGTGTTCGTGCCCATCGGGCTCTACCTCGGCCTGAAGTAGCCGTTCTCTCTAAATATCTAGTCAGGACTTCGCGCGGATGGCGTGCTTCGGGCGCCACGCCTTGACCACGGCCTCGTCGGTTTCCACGTAGGGGCCGCCGATCAGGTCGATGCAATATGGCACCGCCGCGAACACGCCCTGGACCACGGACTTGCCGTCGGCATCGCGCAGACCTTCCAGCGTCTCGCGGATGGCGCGCGGCTGGCCGGGCAGGTTGATGATCAGCGCAGCACGGCCCGGCGTCTCGCGGATCACGGCCACTTGGCGCGACAGGATCGCGGTCGGCACGAAATGCAGGCTGACCTGCCGCATCTGCTCGCCAAATCCCGGCATTTCCTTGGTACCGACCGCCAGAGTTGCCTCCGGCGTCACATCGCGCCGGGCCGGGCCGGTGCCGCCCGTGGTCAGCACGAGGTCGCAGCCCACCACATCCACCAGGTCGATCAGCGTGCGCGAGATCAGCGCCTGCTCGTCCGGAATCAGCCGTTCCACGCCTTGCCACGGCGAGGTCAGGGTGCGGCCGAACCAGTCCCGCAGGGCGGGGATGCCCTCGTCCTGGTAGGTGCCGGACGACGCCCGGTCAGAAATCGACACGAAACCGACGATCAGCTCGTCGGGATGCTTACGCACGGCGGGGGAACTGGGCTGGGTGGTCAGGGGAGAGGTCATGCCTCGGGCTCCTGTGCGGGCGGGGTGGCGGCGTCGGCTGCGGCGCCAGTGGCGGCATCCTTCTCTTCCAGCGCGGTCTTCACGGCCTGGAACAGCTCGCGGAAGTACTTGGGCGGCTTGCTCATTTCGCGCTCCTTGCGGGCATTGCGGATGATATTGCGCACGGCCTGCACGTCCACGGTGGGGTGCTCGCCGAGGAACTTGGTCAGCATCGCGTCGTCGGCCAGCAGCAGTTCGCGCCAGCGTTCGATCAGGTGCAGCCGGGCCGTCTCGGCCTTGCTTGTGCCCTTGAAGCCTTCCAGCGCGGCGCGGATGGCGTCGAGTTCGTCGTCGTCCAGCCCGCGCATGACCTTGCCGACGAACTGCATCTGGCGGCGCTTGCCTTCGTGGCTGTTGATCTTGCGGGCGGCGTGGATGGCGTCCGCCAGCGACTCAGGCATCGGCACGCGCGCCAGGCGGTCCTTGGCCAGGGCTTCGAGCTCGACGCCCAGGTCTTGCAGCGCGGTCATGTCGCGCTTGCGCTGCGACTTGCTCTTGGGCAGGTCGTCGTCCGGCTCGGGGGCAAAGCCACCGGGGAAACGGGAATTGGAGGGGCTACGGGTATTTCGCGTCATAGCCGGCATTTTATCTTGCTATGATTCCCGTTTGGACTTTTGATCACGCTTGCCCACATGGACCACCGCATGGACCAGATTGCCGACAAAACCTCGCATTTCACCTATTCCCAGGACCAGCTCAAGGCCATGGCGGCCGATGTGCTGCGCGTGGCACGCGAGCTTGGGGCGACCGACGCCGCTACCGAGATCTCGGAGGGCAGCGGCCTGTCGGTGACGGTGCGCAAGGGCCAGGTGGAGACGATCGAGCAGAACCGCGACAAGGTGGTTGGCGTTACGGTGATGATCGGCCAGCGGCGCGGCAACGCCAGCACGTCCGATTTCTCGCCGGCGGCGCTGCGCGCCACGGCCGAGGCCGCCTACAACATCGCCCGCTTCACCGCCGAGGACGATTGCGCCGGGCTGGCCGAGGAAGACCTGCTCGAGAAGAATCCGCAGAACCTGGACCTGTTCCACCCGTGGACGGTGGACGCCGAGGGCGCCATCGACATCGCCCGTCGCGCCGAAGCGGCCGCGTTCGCGGTCTCGCCGAAAATCCGCAACAGCGACGGCGCGAGCGTTTCCGCGCAGCATTCGCAATTCGTGCTGGCCACCTCGCGCGGTTTCTCCGGCGGCTACCCGTATTCCCGCCATTTCATCTCGTGCGCGCCCATCGCCGGCTCGGGTGGCGGCATGCAGCGCGACGACTGGTATTCGTCCAAGCGCTCCCCGCTGACGCTGGCCGCGCCCGAGGACATCGGCCGCTACGCCGCCGAGCGTGCGCTGGCTCGCCTGAATGCCCGCAAGCTGACCACGCGCAAGTGCCCGGTGCTGTTCGAAGCGCCGCTGGCCGCTGGCCTGCTCGGCGCGTTCGTCCAGGCGGTGTCCGGTGGCGCGCTGTATCGTAAATCGACGTTTTTGTACGACACGCTGGGCAAGGCCGTGTTCGGTCCGGACATCCAGATCCATGAAACGCCGCACGTGCCGGGCGCGATGGGCAGCGCCCCGTTCGACGAGGAAGGCGTGCGCACGCGCGAGCGCGACGTGGTGCGCGACGGTGTGGTGGAAGGCTATTTCCTCTCCACCTACTCGGCGCGCAAGCTGGGCATGAAGACCACCGGCAACGCCGGCGGCTCGCACAACCTGAAGCTGACCAGCACCCTGACCCAGCCGGGCGACGACTTCGCCGGCATGCTGAAGAAGATGGGCACCGGCCTGCTGGTGACGGAGTTGATGGGGCAGGGCGTGAACTACGTGACGGGCGACTACTCGCGCGGCGCGTCGGGCTACTGGGTGGAAAACGGCGTGATCCAGTATCCGGTGGAAGAAATCACGATTGCCGGCAGCATGGTCGAGATGTTCAAGCAAATCGTGGCCATCGGCGCGGACTCGCTGGTGCGTGGCACCAAGGAAACCGGCTCGATCCTGATCGAACAGATGACGATCGCCGGGAACTGACCGGCTGGGGCCTGGGGCTGGATCGCCCAACGAAAAACGGCAGGGTTTGAACCCTGCCGTTTTTTTTTGCAGCCTCGGCTTACTCTTCGCCGGAAGGCGGCCGTTCGTACGTCACGAACGCGTAGTCGAACTGGTTGGCCTCGGAGTGATGCGTCTCGCGGGTCAGTTCGATCCAGCGGGTCCGGTCCACGGCCGGGAAGAACGCGTCGCCGGGTACGTCGGCGTCGATCTCGGTAACGATCAGCCGGTCCGCGCTGGGCAGCGCCTCGGCGTAGAGCTGCGCGCCGCCGATCAGGAAGACCTGCTCCACGCCCACGCAGAGCCGCTGGGCGTCTTCGAGCGATGCCACCACCTCGGCGCCTTCCAGCTTCAGGTCCCGGTTCCGGCTCACCACGATATTGCGGCGCCCCGGCAGCGGTCGGCCGATGGAATCCCACGTCTTGCGGCCCATGACGACCGGCGCGCCCATCGTCGTACGCTTGAAATGCTGGAGGTCTTCCGGCAGGCGCCACGGCAGCGTGTTGTCGCGGCCGATGGTGCCGTTGCGTGCCCGGGCGACGATCAGGGTCAGCAGCGTCATACGGCCACCGGCGCCTTGATCGCGGGGTGCGATTCATAGCCCACCAGCGCGAAATCCTCGTACTTGTAGTCGAAGATGCTGTCCGGCTTGCGCTGGATCTGGAGCGTCGGCAGCTTCATCGGCGCGCGCGCGAGCTGGGTTTCCACCTGCTCGAAATGATTGTTGTAGATGTGGCAGTCGCCGCCGGTCCAGACGAAGTCGCCCACGGCCAGGCCGGCCTGCTGCGCGATCATGTGCGTCAGCAGCGCGTAGCTGGCGATGTTGAACGGCACGCCGAGGAAGATGTCGGCGCTGCGCTGGTAGAGCTGGCAGGACAGCTTGCCGTCGGCCACGTAGAACTGGAAGAACGCGTGGCAGGGCGGTAGCTTCATCTGCGGGATCTCGCCGACGTTCCAGGCCGAGACGATCAGGCGGCGCGAGTCCGGGTTGTTGCGGATCTGCTGCATCAGGTCGGCGATCTGGTCCACGTGGCGGCCGTCCGGCGTCGGCCAGGCGCGCCACTGGTAGCCGTAGATCGGGCCGAGTTCGCCGTTCTGGTCGGCCCACTCGTCCCAGATCGTCACGCCGTGTTCCTTCAGGTAGGCGATGTTGGTCGAGCCCTGGAGGAACCACAGCAGTTCGTGGATGATGGACTTCAGGTGCAGCTTCTTGGTGGTGACCACCGGGAAGCCCTCGTTCAGGTCGAAGCGCATCTGGTAGCCGAACACCGAGCGGGTGCCCGTGCCGGTGCGGTCGGCCTTGTCGGTGCCATGCTCGTAAACATGGCGCATGAAGTCGAGATACTGTTTCATCGGCTTGGAAGCGAGGGCGGGGAGAAAGTGATGTCGGCGCCCGGGGGCGCCCGAGCGGGGATTTTACCCGCAAAGCAAAAGACCGCCCGGAGGCGGTCTTTTGCTGCGCCGCGGCAGGGGGCTGCCGCGCGCCGGGGTCTGACTGGTGTCAGTGGCTTTCGGCCGGGGTAGTGCGCACGCGACGCTTCTGCGTCAGGTAGCCCGCGCCCAGCACGCCGCCGATGATCAGCACATAGAGGCCAAGCTGCACGATCGAATGCGTCTCGAAGTACGTCTTGATCAGCGGCTCCTTGACGATCATGTGCACAGCCGTGAAGGCCAGCACGCCGGCGCCCAGGTAGATGATGATCGGGAAGCGCGACATCAGCTTCAGCACCAGCGTCGAGCCCCAGACCACGATCGGGATGCTGATCAGCAGGCCCAGCACCACCAGCAGGAAGCTGCCGTGCGCGGCGCCGGCTACGGCCAGCACGTTGTCCACGCCCATCACCGCGTCGGCGATGATGATGGTCTTCATCGCGCCCACCAGCGTGGTCGCGCCGCCGCCGTGCTCGTCGCCATCTTCCTCGGCGGCCAGCAGCTTGTAGGCAATCCAGACCAGCGCCAGGCCACCCACCAGCATCAGGCCAGGGATCTTGAGCAGCCAGACCACGCCGATGGTCATGGCCGAACGGACCACTACGGCGCCGACGGTACCCCAGACAATGGCCTTCTTCTGCAGATGCGGCGGCAGGTTGCGCGCCGCCAGGGCGATCACGATGGCATTGTCCCCGGCCAGCACCAGGTCAATGACGACGATGGACAGCAGCGCCGTCAGAAACTGCATCGTGAACAAATCGGTGAACCACTCCATGAACTCTCCTCGGGTACGAACGAATAGCTGCAAGCCAATTTGGCCCGCAAGGGTTTTTGTTCACCTGAGATCACGAAGCACGGGAGTTGGAAACGCCTTTGCAACGTGAAACCAGGTTGCAAAGGTCTTGCTCGACACACAGACGCGGAATGCGCGGCAGGGTCAGCACAACCGGAGACGGGTCGCGTCTCGGAATGACGATTGTGCTAAGGGCAATGGCCCCCAAGCTACTCCCCTTTGAAGGGACGCGTCCGCAGATACTGCATGAGCGGTCGCGCTGGGCGGGATTATAAGCGAAATGCGAGGAAAAATGTTGTGCAGCCTACATGCCATTTGAATGTATCTAACATGAGGCTTTTGGGTGGAGATTTCGACATTGTCAGCGGATGTAAGTCGATGCAAGGCATCCTGCACGCATATCGATATGCACCTATCCTATTGGGACTGGCTTCGGCCGGTGCGCGTCAGACTGCACAGGCGCGGACTCCGATGACGGTCGCCTGGCGCTAGCCATGGCGGTTTTGAGGGATTCACGTAGTGCCCCATCGACAACAAGGAAGCGTCATGCCGGCTGTTACGACACCACTGAACCCAACTCGACCTCTCTCCAAAGCCAATCACAACCACCACGCCCCCGCCCCCACACTCGCGCCCGAGCCATCCCCGGTCATCGTCAATGGCAATGGCCATGCCCCGGCGGCGCTCCAGCCCGAATTCGTCCAGCAGTACCACGAGGACAGCGGCGCCCTGCGCGCCGAGATCGTCGCTGGCCTGACCCGGCATCCGGCCAGCATCAGTCCGAAGTTTTTCTACGATGTGCTCGGTTCCCGGCTGTTCGAGGCGATTACCGACCTGCCCGAGTACTACCCCACGCGCACCGAAGCATCGATCTTCGCCACCTCGGCGCCCGCCATTGCGGCGCGCGCCGGCAGCGGCTGCGTGCTGATCGACCTCGGTGCGGGCAACTGCGAGAAGGCCGCGCGGCTGTTCCCCAGCCTCCAGCCAGCGCAGTACGTGGCGCTCGATATTTCCGTGGAGTTCCTGCGCGGCACGCTGACCGGCCTGCAACAGCAGAATCCGCATATTCCGATGCTGGGCCTGGGCGCGGACCTCTGCGGCCCGCTCGACCTGCCCAGCGGCGTCCGGCGCGGGCGGCGGCTGTTCTTCTATCCCGGCTCCAGCATCGGCAACTTCGCCCCGATCGAGGCGCTCGCGCTGCTCCAGCGCCTGCGCGCGGCGGCCGGGCGCGGCGACGGCGTGCTGATCGGCGTGGATCTTTTCAAGGATTCTGCGACGCTGGTGTCGGCCTATGACGACGCCCTCGGCGTGACCGCCGCGTTCAATCGCAACGTGCTGCGCAACCTGAACCGCATCGTTGGCAGCGACTTCGCGCTCGACGACTGGCGCCATGCGGCCAGCTTCGACGCCCGGTCCTCGCGCGTGCAGATGCATCTGGAGGCCACGCGCGACGTAACCGTGCGCTGGGCCGACGGCGAGCGGCGCTTCGCGGCCGGGGAGCAGATCCATACGGAGGATTCCTATAAGTATCGTCCGGAGGACTTCTCGATCCTGCTCGAGTCGGCCGGCTTCACCGATCCGGTGTGCTGGACCGACCCGAACGGCTGGTTCGCGGTGTTCCACGCGCGCGGCTGACCGTCGCGGCCGGGTCCGCGACAGAAGCCGCAGCCCAAGCAGGGGATTGAATGCCCGGGAAGGGCCATCGTCGCGCCAGTGTCATAATGCGCGCAGCCGGTGGCCCCGGCATCCCTTTTACCTTCTGTCACGGATCTGTCGATGAGCGGCTTCTCCATGCTTCCCGATCTTCACTTCACTGGCGGCAAGGCGACATGGGCTGACGCGCGCCGGCTGCCGCGCGAAGGGCTGGCGCAGGCGCTGGTGGAGTCGCGCAATCGCACGCTGGCGTGGCTGGCGGCCTTCGGCCAGACCCGCAAGGGCTGGATGGTCACGCGCCAGTACGACTGCAATCCGCCGCTGTGGACCCTCGGTCACATCGCCTGGCATGCCGAATGGTGGTGCCTGCGCGGCGTGCGCCACCTCGAGCGGGGTGGGGTGCGGCTGCCGGTGGCCAGTGAGCCGTCGCTGCTCGACGGCGCCGATGAATGGTTCGACCCGGACCGCATCGGCCCGGACGAGCGCTGGGAAATCGTGCTGCCCGATGTCGCACGCGTGAAGCAGTACGCCACGCAGGTGCTGGACGGCCTGCTGCGCCGCATCGCGCTGTTGCCCGACGACGAAGATGTCACGCTCTATCCGTTTCGCCGGGCGCTGTTCCATGAGGATGCCCAGGGCGAGACCATCGCCGCGCTGCTTCAGGCGCTGGGCATGGCGCCGGCCGAGCCGGCTGCCGTGGGCCCGTCGATCTCCGTCTCGCACAACGGCACGCTGCACTTCCCGGGCGGCCGCTTCACGCAGGGCTGGCATGACCCGGACGGCCTCGCGCTGCCGGACGAGCTGCCGGCCCAGCAGACCTATGTGCCCGCGTTCGATATGGACGGCGCGCTGGTCACCAATGCGCAATTCCTGGAATTTGTCGAAGACCACGGCTACGAGCACCCGTCGTGGTGGTCGGCGGCGGGGCGGCAATGGCTGATGACGCAGGAGCGCTCGGCGCCGCGTTACTGGTCGCGCCACTTGGTCACCCGGGCGTGGATGGTGTCGCGCTTCGGCGCGGAGCGCACGCTCAATCCCGACGAGCCGGTGCGCCACGTCACGCTGTTCGAGGCGCAGGCATGGTGCGTCTGGGCCGGCCGGCGGCTGCCGCAGGAAGTGGAGTGGGAGCTGGCAGCCACGCAGAATCGTGGCCTGCAATGGGGCGCGCTGCGCGAGTGGACGGCCACACCCTACGAGCCCTACGCGGGCTTTGTGGCGCAGCCGGCTGACCTGGAGCTGGTGGGACGCTTCGGCACGCACCAGGCCGTGCGCGGCGTCTCGTTCGCGAGCCCGGCGCGCCAGCGCCATACCCGGGCGCGCACGGCGCTGCTGCCCGAGGACGATGTCTCCTTCGTCGGCTTCAGGTCCTGCGCGGTGTAGGCCCCGACGTCGATTCCATCGCACGCAGGCAATAAAAAACGGCACCCGAGGGTGCCGTTCTTCATGGATCGTAGCGACCGGTCACCCGGTCACCCGATCAACGCTCGTAGCGCGAGCGGGTGTTGCCGTTGCGCTGGCCGCCGAAGCCGCCGCGATCGCCGAAGCCGCGGTTGCCGTCGCGCGGAGCGCCGCCTTCACGGTTGCCGCCGAAGCCGCCACGGTTCGCGCCTTCGCGGTTACCGAAACCTTCGCGGTTGCCGAAGCTGCGGTCGCCGAACGAGCGCTCGCCGCCGAAGCTGCGTTGCTGCTCGCCGCCGAACGGACGCTGTTGCGGCTGGCCACGGTCGCCGAAGCCACGGTTGCCGTCGCGCGGTGCCGCCGCAGCGCCTTCACGGTTGCCGAAGCCTTCGCGATTACCAAAGCCTTCACGGTTGCCGAAGCCGCCGCGGTCGCCGAAGCCACGGCTTTCGCCGCCGCCGAACTTGCGGTCGCCGAAGCTGCGCTCGCCGCCGGTGCCGCCATTGCCGCGGTAGCCACCGCCGCTACCGCTGTTGCCGCCGCGATAACCGCCGCCGGTGCCACTGTTACCACGGTAGCCGCCGCCGCTGCCGCCCGGCTTGCCGCCGAAGTTCGAACGCGGCTTGGGCTGGCGACGCGGCTCGAGGCCTTCGATCACCGACGCGTCGATGCGGTGGTTGGTGAAGCGCTCGATGCGCTTCCACTGGAACATGTCGCCATGGTTCACGAGGTTGATCGCGATACCCGAGCGGCCGGCACGGCCGGTACGGCCGATACGGTGAACGTAGTCTTCCGCCTGCTTGGGCAGGTCGAAGTTCACCACGTGGGTGATGTCGGGCACGTCGATACCGCGTGCGGCCACATCGGTCGCCACCAGCACGCGGATGTTGCCGCGGCGCAGGGCGGTCAGCGTGCGGTTACGCGCACCCTGGGTCATGTCGCCATGCAGGGCGCCGGCCGAGAAACCGGTGTCCGAAAGACGTTCGGCCAGCGAATCGGCATCGCGCTTGGTCGCCGTGAAGACGATGGCTTGCTTGAGCGAGGCGTCGCGCAGCAGGTGATCCAGCAGGCGCTCCTTGTGCGACATGTCGTCGGTGAAGTGCAGGCGCTGCTCGATGTTGCTCTGGTCGGCGCGGACGGCGGCGATCTCGATACGCTGCGGGTCGCGCAGCTGGCGCGAGGCCAGTTGGGCGATGCGGGCGTCGAGCGTGGCCGAGAACATCAGCGTCTGGCGCGTGGACGGCGTGGCCGCGACGATGGCGTCGATGTCATCGGCAAAGCCCATGTCCAGCATGCGGTCGGCTTCGTCGAAGACGAGCATGTCGAGTGCGGACAGGTCGATACGGCCGGCTTCGATGTGATCGAGCAGGCGGCCCGGCGTGGCCACGAGGATGTCAGGCATCTTCGACAGCATGGCCAGCTGCTTCGGGTAGGGCATGCCGCCCAGGATGCTGGCGCAGACGATGCGGCGCAGATGGCGGCCGTACTTGGCGGCAGCCTCGGTCACCTGCAGGGCCAGTTCACGCGTCGGCGTGAGCACCAGCAGCGACGGCTGGGCCGGCGACGGACGGGGGCGCTTGCCCTTCATGCGCTTGACGGGTTCGTCGCTGCGCGGACGATTCGGGGCCGCCTTCTCGCTGATGCGCTGGATGGCGGGCAGCATGAACGCGGCGGTCTTGCCCGAGCCGGTCTGGCTCGAGACCAGCAGGTCACGGCCGGCCAGGAACTGGGGAATGGCCTGGGCCTGCACCGGCGTCGGCGTGAGGTAGTTCAGTTCGGAGAGGGCGCGCAGGATGGCTTCGTCCAGACCGAGCTTGGCAAAGCCGTTTTCGGCGATGTCGACGGGTTGGGCTGCCTGGGCGGGTGCTGCGGACGCTTCGGGCGCGTCACCGGCGGTCAGCATGGCGTCGAGCTTGTCGAGCGGGCTGATGTCGGCGGGCGTGGCGGATGCGTCGGTGGCGGAGGCAAAAGATTGCTCCGCACGGAAATCGTGCTGGGTCATGTCGTGCTTATTAAATATGCATGGCACCCCCGCGGTCATGCGCAAAGGGGTGGGCGCAGTGCAAAGTCTTAAAAAAGGCTTCGGCGCCAATCGGTAGGCCGTTCGACAGACTCAGCTGGCAACACGGCGGCAGGCAGGGTGGGCGGCTGGTTTTTTAAATAAACCGGCTACTAATCCCTGGCAGGCAAACAGCGCAGGCAAACAGGCTGTTCATCAGGATCGGAGACGAGGCGACGTCTGGTGAGCGGTGCGTTCTGGCCAACACCTGTCACGGAACATCTGGAGGACAGAGGCGGGGTGCAGAGCTTGGGAGGTAGCGGGTGCGCCATGGCAGGATTGCCGGGCGCTTTGCGGAACTCACAGTGCGAAACTCACGGCGCGCAGTATAGCAGAACAATTAAATTTTTGTTGCAGTGCGAAACGTAACGAGATGTGTCGCGCACATCTGGATCACGGCAATCATCCGGCGCCACTTGCGAATGCGTCTCGCTTGAAAGCGGGGGCGTCCTGCCTATACTCAGAGCGCGAGCAATCCATGCCCGCATGGGGCGGACACCCATCGTTCCCGATGATTCGCCTTCGGCAAGGTTAGCTTGCCGCTCGCCCCCGGCATTGCGGTCATTGATGCCACTGCCAGGTTTTCTTCGACTATCCGGGTGGTCCGGATGGACGTCCGCGTCATGGGCGGAACCATGGGAAAACATGCTTGGCACAGGAATGACCGGAATTCGCCGGCGACGTTGACCCAGGTGGTCCGGGCCCGTCCGCAACCAAAGCCCGCCAGTTGTCTGGCGGGCTTTTCTTTGCAGCGACTGCCTTGCTTTGTCTGCCGGGGCGTATCGCGCCTATTTGCGCGACAGCTTCCCGGTCACCCGTTCCTGCCCTGCATGCTGTCCGGACGCTTCGGGCTGGCCCGGGAAGCCTTCCGGATACTGGATCAGGCGCGCCTGCGCACGTCGGTGGGCCTGCCAGTGGCGGCCGCCTCCGGTGCGGGCACCGCCCGTGATGGCGGTCATGGCCTCGCGGTCGAGGTCCATGTTCTCCGTCAAATCCTTGATGACGATTACTGCCATGGCGTTCTCCAGCTTTTGGGCCTGGCCATGGCCGGTCTGTTTGGGGCCGGCCGGGCGGCGCCGGGGCAGGCGCGGGCCCGATTCAGTATAGGCCAGCGGTGCCGCCGTGGCGGCACCGCCACTGGAGGGTGGCCGGTCAGGCCGCCGCCCAGTTGCCGCCCCACTGCGACGGGTTGACGCCGAGCTTGATGTTGCCCAGGTCCACGCCGACCAGCGTGTTGTTGTTGAACGCAGCCACGTTCACCTGCTGCAGCTGCTGCACGCTTTGGTTGATGTTGATGTTCACGTTGGCCAGCGGGCCCATGTTGCCGGCCTTGGCGAGCCAGCTATTGCCGCCACGGATGGCGCACAGGGACTTGCGGTCGAGTTCCTTGCTGGCGGCAAGGTCGCGCACGATGATCGAAGACATGATGGACTCCTTGATCCGGGACCGTTGGGCTCAGACCGGGCCGTACACGTTGTTGCTGGCCGTCTGCGAGGTCGTCACGGTGTTCTTCATGTGGTCCTGGAAGGCCGAGCCGTTGCCGAACGCGCTCGTCACGCTTTGCATTTGCTGGTTTTGCTGGTTGATCTCGGTGTGCTTGTCGATGGACAGCTTGAACGGGCTGTAGACCGAGGTGTAGGGGGCGAAGAGGCCGAGGCCGCCGGATACGGCGCTCATCTTCTTGGCGTCGAGGGTTGCGGTCGAGGACAGGTCTTGGATGGTCAGCGTGGTCATTTCAGTTCTCCTAGAGAGGAAGGGTGAAGCTTGGTGGTTGGTTGAGCATCGGGTTGGTGTCGCGCTCGGTTGTCATATCGCAGCAAGCGTGCCAGCGCAGGCCCGGCACATCGAAAAAAGTTGGAAAACCGCGTGGGATAAGGCGTTGCGGGGAGGTCGGGGCTGGCACGGTGCCGGCGCGCGGTGCCGCTGGCAGGGGAGAGTGGTGGATTGCCGCCAACAGATCGGCCGTGCCTGTCGGGGCGGGGCCAACGACCCGGGCAGTACCGGGTTTGCGGTTGGACAGAGTGCGCACTAGTATCCATCGTGGGCGATGGTTCGTGACGTAGCGGCATCGCCGGTCCGCAACCACTCGTCGGGATCGCATTTGATGTCTAGCCTGACCGACCTGATACGCAACTTCCAGCGCGGTGGCCTCTCGCGTGACGAGTTCCTTGCGTCAGTCGACCTGGCCCTCCAGGACGACCAGACACAGCCGACCCAGCTCGCCCGCGTGCTCAGTGAAGAACACACGCGCGCGCCGCTGCCGCCTGGCGTCTATGCCGAGGTGATGCGCCGCATCGAGTCGCGCGTGGCCACGCAGTTCGACCCGATCGGGGACGCCATGCGTGAGCCGCTGGGCGAGGAAACCCGCATGGCGCCCGATCCGCTGGACCGCAGCGCGCCGCCATCGCCATCGCCATCGCCATCGTCCTCGTCTTCGCCCACGTCGCCTTCCGCCTCCTCCCATCCCTCCGCGGGCCACAACGGCAACACCGGCAGCACGGGCAACACCGGTGGCTATGTCACCGCCGGGGCCAGCAAGGGCGTTGGCGATACCCTCAACGGCCGCTTCGTGCTCGAGGAATGCCTGGGCATCGGCGGCATGGGCACGGTCTACAAGGCGCTCGACCTGCGCAAGCTCGAGGCGTCCGACCGCAAGCCCTATATCGCCATCAAGGTGCTGAACCTCCAGTTCAGCGGGCACCCCAAGTCCCTGATGGCCTTGCAGCGGGAGGCGCGCAAGGCGCAGACGCTGGCGCACCGGAATATCGTCACCGTCTACGACTTCGACCGCGACGGCCCGACAGTCTTCCTGACCATGGAATATCTGTCCGGGAAGTCCCTCAACCGCGTGCTGCGCGCGCCGGATTTCGCCGGCCTGCCGTACGCCAAGGCGCTGCCGATCATCGTCGGCATGGGCCGGGCGCTGGCCTATGCACACGAGCGCGGCTTCGTGCATTGCGATTTCAAGCCGGCCAATGTGTTCCTGACCGATCGTGGCGAGGTCAAGGTGATCGACTTCGGCATCGCGCGCGGCTTCCAGCAGCCGACCGATGACGCGGACCAGACCGTGTTCGATCCCGGCTCGCTGGGCGGCATGACGCCGGCCTACGCCAGCCCGGAGATGTTCGAGCACCGCGAGCCCGATCCGCGTGACGATATCTACGCGCTGGGTTGCGTGACCTATGAGCTGCTGACCGGCAAGCATCCGTACGAGCGGATGTCGGCCAACCAGGCGCGCGCCTCGCACATGAAGCCGACGCCGCCGAAGGTGCTCAGCCGCAACCAGTGGAAGACGCTGCGCCAGGCGCTCTCGCTGGACCGGGCCACGCGCACGCCCACCGTGAAGCGCTTCCTGGAAGGGCTGGGCGCCGAGCCGGCGCGGCCGACGTCGAGCGTGCCGATGGCGATAGGCGGCGTGCTGGCGGGCGCCGCGTTCGTGGCGGGACTGGGCTACTACGTGTGGCGCATGGGGGCCCAGCCGAAGGAACCGACGGAAGCCACCCAGGCCAGCACGACCGAGCCGGCCGCTGTCGAGCCGCCGAAAACCGAGCCGCCGAAAACCGCTGCACCCCCGAAAGCTGCGGAGCAACCGCCAAAAGCCCCCGAACCCAAGCTCACGCTGCAGGCCGTCACCCCCGTGCTGGCAGCCGCGCCTTGCTCGCTGCTCACGGCTGCCGTCGATGGCGGCACGCTGCGTGTGGAGGGCTACGTCGCGGATACGGCCACGCGCAAGCTGCGCGACCAGTTGAACGCCATCCCCGGTGTGAAATCCCTGAAATTCGATGCCCAGCCGCTTGCCGCCGACAAGTGCGATGTGGTGCGCCTGGTGGCGCCGTACTGGTCCGGGCACAAGCCCGGCGGTGCTGTGGTGCGCACCCGGGGCAGCGACAAGCTGACCGAGGGCACGCCGCTGATCATGGACCTGAACACGCCGGGGCAGGAGACCTATGTCTACGTCGATTACTTCGTCGTCGATGGCAAGGTGGCTCACCTTGTGCCCAGCAAGCGTATTCCGGGGCACCAGGCGCCGGCCAGTTATAGCGCCACGATCGGGGAGGCGGGGGAGTGGGTGGTCTCGCGGCCATTCGGCACGGAACTGGTGGTGCTGCTGACCACCCCGGCGCCGCTGTTCGACTCGCGCCGGCCCGAGTTCGAGACCCGGCAGGAATACCTGCGGGCGCTCGACAAGCCGCTCGCGCAGATGGCCGGCAAGTACGGCCGGGACCGCATCAGCGCGGACCTCGTGCAGATTTCAACCAGCGCCCGCTAGCCCGCTAGCCCGCTAGCCCGCTAGCCCGCTACTTCAAGTCTGCTACTTCATGTCCCGCGCCACGCGGAAGCCGTTCTGCGACTGGCGCACGCTGGTGCTGTACTTGAAGCGCGTGGAAGACACCATATAGGTCGCCCCCTCCCGCCAGGAGCCACCGCGGATCACGCGCGCGGTGCAGGCCGCCTCGTCCCAGGCGCGGCCATCGACCGGTGCGTTCTTGTACGAACTGTGCCAGCAGTCGCCCACCCATTCCCAGACGCTGCCGTTCATGTCATGCAGGCCGTACGGATTGGCCGCGAACGAGCCGACGTTGGCCGGCGCGGCATCGCTCCACGGCTCGCCGCAGTCCTTGCAGTTGGCGTTGCCCTTGCGCATCTGGTCGCCCCACCAGTAGGCGGAGCTGGTGCCGCCGCGCGCTGCGTACTCCCATTCGGCTTCGGTGGGCAGGCGATAGGTCTTGCCGGTGGTCTTCGTGAGCCAGGCGAGGTACTGCTGGGTGTCATCCCAGCTGACGTCGCGCACCGGGGCGGCCTTCGCCTCGGCAGGATTGGTGGCGATGCGCGGGCAGCCGTTGGCATCGGCACAGGCATTCCATTGCTCGACGGTCACCTCGAACTTGCCGATGGCGAACGGCTGGCTGATGGTCACGCGGTGCGGCGGACGCTCGGCGGGGTCGCTGGTGCTGCTGCCCATCGTGAAGCCGCCCGGGCTGACGCTGACGAGTACCGGGCAGGCCGGGCAGTCACGGATCTCGCCGCCCTTGGCTTCGGCCGGCTTGGCCGGCGCGGTGGCGGGGGCGCCTTCCTTGCCTTCGTTCGCATAGGTCACGGTGCCCTGCGCGATGGGCCCGCCGCTGCGCGAGCGCGGCTGGTTGGCGGTGGGTGGCGTGGCGGGCGGTGTGGCGGGTGTGGCCGGGGCGCGTGCGGCAGGCGGCGGGGCGGGTGTCGGCGCCGGGGTGGGCGTCGGGGCCGGCTTGGCTTCCACCTTCGGCTCGGGCTTGGCGGGCTGGGCGGGAGACGTGGCCTTGATGCGCTCGATGCGAGACTTGGCGAGCGCCGCGAATCGCCCGTTCGGGTATTGCTTCAGATACGCCTCGTAGTCGCTCGCGTAGTTACTGTTCTTGATGGAGTCCCAGAACGACAGTTCGTACTGCTCGTCACTGTTCTTCGGCAAGATGCCGGCGCTGGCCGACGTGGCAAACATCGTACCCGCCACACCGAGGGCGCCACAGAACGCGCCGCCCCCGAGCAAAGCACTGCCAATCCATGACACGACAAGAGTTTTCCGCCACATATTCAGGCCCCGTGGGTGCTGCGCAGCGCGCGGTGTGGAGTTGCCGTGACGCAATCCGGCTCGTTTCAAGATAGCACAGCAGGTGTGGCGTGAAAGGTCGCCGCGCCGTGCCAGACCGCCCGGTTAGCTTCCGTTCGCTTTTTCCGATCTTCCGACCTACGCTTGAGGACACATCGCCGAGCGCACTGCCGCCACAACACTAATCAAGATCCGCTGCCCGCTCGCCTCGCCGGTGTCCCCGCGCGGGCACCGTGTGAAGCGGACAGATCTCCGGGAGGAGCCGCGTATGTCCAGACGATCCCCGCTCCGCGTGCTCGCGGCCGCCGTGCTTGCCACGGGACTGGCTGCCTACGCCACCCTTGCCACGCCGCTGACCCCCGCCCCGAAGAACGCCGAGACGTACATCATCTGGCCCGGCGACGGCGCCGTCATCGACGGCGGCAAGCTCTGGGTCCGCATGGGCCTGAAGGGTATGGGCGTCTGTCCGAAGGGTGTCGAGCGCCCCAACTGCGGTCACCATCACCTGCTGATCGACGCCGAATTGCCGCCGATGGACAAGGAAATTCCCAACGACCGCAACCACCTGCATTTCGGCGCGGGCGAGACCGACGCGCGCATCGAACTGCCGCCAGGCAAGCACACGCTGCAGCTATTGCTGGGCGACAGCAAGCACGTGCCGTTCGATCCGCCGATTTATTCGAAGAAGATCACGATCACCGTGCGGTGAGCGCACATTCGCGATGATCGCCGCGCAGGGGAGGGAAGCCATGACGAAGCCAGTCGCCGCAGTGATCGTTCTTGCCGCCGGCTGTCTGTGGGCAGGCAGTGCCATGGCCGCCGATGCCTCGGCGCCCGCCGGCTCGGCCGGCCATGCCGCGCATGGCGGCACGGCGGCATCGGCCGCGGGCGCCACCCCGGCCAGCGGCCCCACGCCGGCGCCGAAGAACGCCTATCTCTATATCGGCTATCCGAACAACAACCAGACCCTGCCAGCCGGAAAGCCGGTCAAGGTCTGGTTCGGGCTGCGCAACATGGGCGTGGCGCCCAAGGACGTCAAGTTCCCGAACACCGGCCACCACCATCTATTGATCGATGTGGACCTGCCGCCGATGGACAAGGAGATTCCGAACGACCGCAACCACCTGCACTTCGGCGCGGGCGAGACCGAGACCACGGTGGAGCTGGCGCCGGGCAAGCACACGCTGCAACTGCTGATGGGCGACGAGAAGCACATCCCGACCAGTCCGCCGGTGTACTCGAAGAAGATCACGATCTATGTGAAGTAGGCGGGCGGAACGCCTGCTCCACGGGGCGCGCAGCGATGCGCGCCTTTTTTTCGTCCGCGATGTTGGCGCCAGCCAGACAGTTGGCCCGCATCCGTTGTGCCGCCACCAACAGGCCGGGGCCCCGCCACCCCCCATGCCGTGTGACGCGCTCATCCGCAAAGCCTTGACCCGCCGGCGCTGGCGGGTTTTTTTCGGTCTTCTGGCACGGGCTGGCACGCTTGCTGCGATATGACAACCGAGCGCGACACCAACCCGATGCTCAACCCAACCAAGCCTTACCTCTTCCTCTCTAGGAGAATTGAAATGACCACGCTGACCATCCAAGACCTGTCCTCGACCGAAACCCTTGACGCCAAGAAGATGAGCGCCGTATCTGGCGGCCTCGGCCTCTTCGCCCCCTACACCTCGATCTATCACCCGGTGAAGATCGACTTCGACAAGACCACGACGATCAACCAGAGCAACCAGCAAATGCAGGAAGTCAACAACCTGTTCGGCAACGGCTCGGCCTTCCAGGAGCACCTGAAGAACACGGTGACGACCTCGCAGACCGCCTCGAACAACGTGTTCTGATTTATCGCCGGTTCAGATCGGCAGGGCACCGCGAACGACGGTGCCCCAAGCCGCACGGGGAGCATTGCGCCGGGGACCCCTCCGTCCCGGCGCCTTTTTTTTCGCCCCGCACACATGTCGAGGTTGGAGCTGGCTCCGCTTCGCACCACAATACAGTCGAGCGCCACGGCAGGCAGCACGAGTCCGACGGCGTTCCATGCAGGAAGTCATCGTGTTCGCTTTCGCCCCGGCCCCCGCACTGGCCAAACCTGTTGCCGCCGCGCTCTGCGCGCTGCTGATGGCGGGTTGCGCCGATTTTCGCCCCCCCGAGTACAAGCGCCCGGAAACGCCGGCCAAGGCGGACTGGTCGCGCACGGAGTCGATCACGGTATCGCCGGCCGAGACCATCGTGCCGAACTGGTGGCAAGGCTTCGGCGACCCCTATCTCGATGAACTGGTGGCCAAGGCGCTGGCCGGCAACTACGACATCCGCGTGCTGGCCGCACGTATCCGCGTGGCGAGCGCGCAGATTGGCGAAGCCCGTGCCGGCGCGCTGCCCGTGTTCGATATCGGCGCCGGCGCGAGTTTCGACAAGACCACCGGCCAGGCCATGACGCGCACCTTCAACCTGGGCGCCACGGTCAACTGGGACA
Organism: Cupriavidus sp. OV096; assembly: GCF_900115455.1. NCBI lineage: Bacteria > Pseudomonadati > Pseudomonadota > Betaproteobacteria > Burkholderiales > Burkholderiaceae > Cupriavidus > Cupriavidus sp. OV096. Next base: position 563,139 of record NZ_FOWM01000001.1, on the reverse strand, counting down.
TCGATATCTGGGGCAAGGTGGAAAAGGGCGTGCAGGCCCAGACCGCCGAGTACCGCGCCTCCGAGGCGGACTGGCGCGCAGGCTACCTGGCGCTGGTGTCCGATGTGTCGATCACGTACTTCACGCTGCTCCAGCTCGACGAGCAGATCGCCCAGCAGCGGCTCACCGTGTCGCGCAACAACGACATCCTGACCACCTACAAGGCGATGCTCGCCAACGGGCTGCTGCCGCAGATCCGCGTGATGCAGCAGCAGGCGGAAATCAACCGTCTCAACAAGGATTTGATCGAGCTGCGCCGCTCGCGCGACGTGGCCGAGAACGCACTGGGCACGCTGGTCGGCGTGCCCGCCGGCGACTTCAAGGTGCCGGCCGGCCGATTGCAGGATCGGGTCAAGCTGCCCGTCGTGCCGGCCGGGCTGCCGTCGCAGTTGCTGGCACGCCGCCCGGACATCGTCGCCGCCGAGTACCGCGTGCTGTCCGCGTACAACGTCGTCGGCCAGGCCCGGCTCGCCCAGCTGCCCAGCATCAGCCTCACGGCGCGCGGCGGCACGGCCAGTTTCGCGCTGTCCGACCTGCTCAAGTCCTTCACTTTCGGCTTCATGCCGAGCATCAACCTGCCGATGCTCGACCCCAACGTGCGCGCCCGCGTGAAGACCACTGAAGCCAATATCGGCGTGGTGGAGAACGAGTACGGCCGCACGGTCATGACGGCGTTCGAGGAAGTGGAGAGTGCGCTGGTCAATGTGGATGCCCACAAGCGGCAGCGCATCGAACTCCAGCAGCAGGTGGATCAGCTGCGCGTGGTCTCCACCCAGATCGAGGCACAGGCCAAGGAAGGGATTGCGTCACAGCTGGAGGTCTTCGAGACCGAGCGTTCGCTGCTCCAGGCGCAACTGGCGTTGTTGGGGGCGCACCAACAAATCCTGGCCGATACCGTCACGCTGTACAAGGCACTCGGTGGCGGCTGGCCGAGCACCACCGTCAGCAATGCCGCGCCATCCAACGGTGCGAATACGACAGCGAACGTAGCGCCTTAGCCGCACGCGCGCACAAAGCGTTTCAACCTTGAAACCCGCCTGCCGCGTGCGTTCGCGCAACGCTGCACCGCAGCGGATTGACTCCCGAAAAGCGTGGCCTACTATGTTCATACGCGTGACCTCCCGTACCCCCATGGCCGGCCCATCCGGCCATGCGCGGCACAGCGCCACCGGCCCGACTGTTGGTTCCGTTGAAACATGACGCGCGACGATGCCCTGATCATGGAAATGCCGGTGAGAACGGGGCAGGCGTTCGACGTCCTGCTGATGCCCGTGTCCCGGCCCGAACTCGGCGAAATCCGGATCGGGGAGGATTTGTTCGCCATCGGCCGCGGCGAGGCGCCGTTCGTCGCCTATCCGGCGGAGACGGTCTCGGTACTTTCGCGCCGCCATGCGCGCATCTTTGCCGAGGACGGCGCGGTCTACGTGGCGGACCTCGGCAGCAAGAACGGCACGCGCGTGAATGGCGATGCGGTGGTCAAGCAGCCGGCACTGCTGCGCGATGGCGACGAGGTGAGCTTTGGCGCGGCGCTGTCGTACCGCGTGCGCGTCTATCCCCGCCCGCCGACCCCGGAGCCGCCGCGCCTGGCAGTCACGCTCGCGCCGATCCGGCCGGAAATCGGCCTGCAGCCGGTGGTCGTCGCGGGTTTCCCGTTCCTGGTCAGCAAGGCCGATGACACGTTTGCACGCTATCGCGACGACTATCCGCATCAGGTCAACTACCTCTCGCGCCGCCACGCGCACCTGTTCCTGAAGGCGGGGTCGCCGTGGCTGGAGGACCTGGGCAGCACCAACGGCACCTTCGTCAACGGCGTGCGGCTCGAGGACCAGGCTGTGCGGCTGGAGCCCGGCGATGTGATTGCATTCGGCGGCAGCCACTTCGTCTACCGCGTGGACATCGAGCGCGAGGACGATGCCGACGCCACGGCCACGCGCACCGTGGTGTACGAGGCGCCGCCGCCTGCCCTGGAGGCCGCTGCCGCTCCCGCCGCCGTTGACCCGCTGGGCGTCGACCCCGACAAGACCACCTTCGTCGGCGCCGCTGATTCCTTCCTCGACATCTTCTGCGTCGACTACGCCGCCGCGCAGGAGGACGAGGTGAACCCGGAGCCGATGCCAGACGGCGGGCACGCCCCGGCCCACAAGCCGGCGCCGCGCGGCAAGGTGGCCATGCTGCTGGCCGAGGCGGCGCGCACCTTCGGCATCGATGACCGGCGCAAGCAGGCGCGCGTGGCACGCTGGGGCGCGGTGGCGCTGCTGCTGGCGGCCATCGGCGGCGGCTACCTGTACTGGCGCGGCGCGCCGGACCGCTCGCTGACCGCGCTGATGGATAAGGGCGAGTACGCCCGCGCCGCCGCGCTGGCGGACAATTACCTGACGCGGCAACCGGACAACCCCCAGTATCAGGCGACGGGGACCGAGGCGCTGATGCGTGCCTGGGTGCCGCCGTGGACCGCCCGGGTGCGCGCAAAGGACTTCAGCGGCGCCGATGCCGTGCTGGCCGAGATGCGCACCCACAGCCGCCATAACGCCGATGGCCGCGCGCTCATCGACGAACTGGAGTGGGTGACCAGCGTGGCGCGGCTGATGGCGGCACGCGGCGGCCCCGACGCCCCGATCCGCATGTATGCCGACGAAGCGCGCATCCGCGCGCTGGTCGCCCGCTGGGGTACCGACACGGTGGCGCACCAGCGCGCGCTGGGCCGCATCGCCAACCAGGTGCCGGTGTTCCGCGACGCCTATGCGGAGGGCCTGAGCAACCTGCGCAGGCTCCAGAACGAGGACTCGGTGTATCTGACTGCCATCGATCGTCTCAATGCCGCTATCGCCACCGAACTGGCCCGCGAGCAACCCGAGGCACTGCAGGCGATGCTGGCCGACTACAAGGACAAGTACCCGCGCCTGGCCGGGCTGGACAGCGTGGAGAGCGACCTGAAGCAGTACACGGCGCTGATCGAGGCGCTGCGCCAGCGCGCCACGGGGCCGCTCGTCGCCCAGATGCGGCAGGTCAGCTTCGCCACGCCGCCGTTCAAGACGCAGTACGAGACGCTGCGCGCGGAGAAGCTGCCACCGGCCGATGTGCAGCGCCAGTACGCGCTGGCCGACGATGCCTGGCGGCGCGGCGACAGCGCGGCGGCCATCGACGCCCTGCGCCAGATCAACAGCGGACCGTGGGCGGCCGATGTGGCGAAGGACGTGGCGCACAAGCAGCAGGTGGCCGCGCAGTTCGCCAAGGTCAAGGAGGGCCGGGCGGGCAGCAGTGGCTATGAGGACGCCTTGCTGGCCTTCTACGCCGCGCTCGACCCGGATGCCGATGCGTATTACGTGAAGGCCATCGACGCCGACGTCAACACCATCCGCGAGGCCGCGCTGCGCCGCGCCAACCAGCTGCTGAACCGCGCCGCCACGCAGTGGCGCCAGTACCGCAACAACGGGCTGATCGCGGGCGAACAGCGGCTGGAGGCCGGTATCTCGCCGAAGTTCCGCGCGCAGGCCCGCCTGCTGGCCGAGGCGCAGGGCGATGCCCGCCAGGGCTTGCGCATCTACACCCAGCTCAAGGCCGGCGACATGGCCGAGTGGACCAAGGTGCGCGACGAGATCCAGGCCGAGGTGGACCTCCAGCGGCGCTCGCTCAACGACCTGCGCATGGTGCTGGACCCGGCCGTGCTGCGCGCCAAGCTAGAACTGGTGGGCGAGGGCAGCAAGGAGGCCGCGTCGGCCGGTGCCAGCGCCCCCGCCAGCACCACCGCATCCGGAGGCGCGCGATGAGCGAGGATCCCCGCGACAACAAGCTGCGCCCGCTCAACGAGGCGCTCGAGGACCACAGCGCCGAAGGCATCGCCATCCTGAGTTCGGAGCCGTGGCGGCTGTCGATGCTGACCGTGGTCATCACCGGCGCGCTGGTGATTTGCGCGCTGATCTGGTCTTTCTTCGGCCATGCCGATGTCATCGTGACGGCCCACGGCACGCTTGCGCCGGAGTCGGAAGTCCGCCGCTTCTACGCCCCCGTCGATGGCGAGCTGGCCGACCTCTACGTGGCCGAAGGCCAGCCGGTGTCGAAAGATGACGTGCTGGCGCGGCTCAACGCGCGCGGCGCGATCGAGGCGGCGGCCAGTGCGCTGGAGGCGCAGCTCAAGCTGGAGGACTCCGAGCGCGAATGGAAGCAGTTTCCCGAGCGCAAGGTGCTGATGGAGCGCCGCGCGCAGGCGCTCAAGCAGCAGATCGAGCTGGGCACGCGCCAGCACGAGAACCGCATGGCCGAGGGCACGACGCGGCTGGCCGAGCAGCAGCGCGCGCAGTTGCAGGAGGCGCGCAGCAATCTCGAAAACGCCCGCCGGGCGCGCGACTTCGCCCGGCAGGAGCAGGACCGCTACGCGCGCCTGTTCGCGCTGCCGGCTGGCGGCGGCGTGTCGCAGTCGCAGGTGGAAGGCAAGCGCGCCATCACCCAGGATGCCGAGAACAACCTGCGCGTGGCGCAGTCGCGGCTGAGCGAGCTGGACGCGCGGCTGTCGCAGCAATACACGCAGGCCAGCGCGCAGTTGGAGGGCAGCGGGCAGGAGCTGGCGAACCTGCGTATCCAGTACGACGCGGCGATGCGCGAGATCAGCAACACCGAGGACAAGCTGCGCCTGCAGGTGCAGACTGCCCGCCTGGTGGCCGAGGCCGCCGCGCGCATCAAGTTCGAGAACATCGACAAGGACAACTTCCTGCTGATCGTGGCGCCGGTGTCGGGCGTGATTACCGACGTCACCTCCACCCAGCGCGGCGACAAGGTGCAGGCCAACGCGCCGCTCGGGGGCATCGCCCCGAAGGATGCCCGGCCGATGCTGCGCATCGAGATTGCCGAGCGCGACCGCGCCTTCCTGCGCGAGGGGCTGCCGGTCAAGCTCAAGTTCAACGCATTTCCGTATCAGCGCTACGGGCTGATCGCGGGGACGCTGGAGTACATCTCGCCGGCCACCAAGCCGTCGGGGCCGGACAAGCAGCCCGTGTACGAGGGGCGTGTGCGGCTGGCGCAGGACTACTACGCCGTGGCCAGCAGCCGCTACCCGCTGCGCTACGGCATGACCGCCACGGCCGAGATCGTGGTGCGCGAGCGCCGCCTGATCGACCTCGGGCTAGACCCGTTCCGGCAGGTGGCGGGCTGAACAGATTCCAGCAAGAAAAAGGAGAGGGCGATGACAGCCATCGTGCGGATCGACGAGGAAGTGATCGGCGTCGACGAATTCGTGAGGGTACTCAAGCTGACCGGCCAGTTCGAGGGGCTGGTGGAACAGCTCGTGCGTGACAAGCTGACCGCCCACGCGGCGCGGCGGCACGGCATCAAGCTGGCGCCGGAGGAGATCCAGGAGCGCGCCGACCAGTTCCGCCGCGTGCAGGGGCTGCATCGGGCGGCGGACATGAACCACTACCTCGACGCGCTCGGCATCACGCTGGACGAGTTCGAGGCGTTCATCACCGACAGCCTCTACCAGGAGAAGATGCTGGCCGAGGTCTGCAACGACGCGGCCATGGAGACCTACTTCCAGCTCAACTCGCCGAAGTTCGACAGCATCGAGGTCAGCCATATCGTGGTGGATACCGAAGGCAAGGCGCGCGAGCTGGTCTCCTACCTCCAGGACGACCCGGACAGCTTCGGCGAGATGGCGCGCGAGCACTCGATCGCCGACACCCGCGAGCAGGGCGGCGACATCGGCAAGGTGCTGCGCGGCTCGCTCAAGAGCGACATCGAGGCCAAGGTGTTCAATGCCGAGCCGGGCGCCCTGCTGGGGCCGTTCCCGGCGGCGGACCGCTCGTTCTTCGAGGTGTTCCTGGTGCGGGCCAAGCATCCGGCGCGGCTCGATGCCGACGTGGCCGTGGAAGTGCGCCGGCTGCTGCGCGAGGAATGGCTGATGGCCAGGGCTCAGGAACATGTCATCCAAGCCCGCTAGCGATGCCGCCGCCGAGGCGCCCCCGCCAGGGGCCGCCCCTACGTTGGCCGCCCCTACGTTGGGCGCCCCTACGTTGGCCGATTTCCTGGCCACGGTGGAGATCCTCTCGCCGCTCTCGCGCGAGGAACTCGAACGGCTGGCCGCCAGCGCCCGCACGCTGACCTTCGGCTTCGGCGACACGGTCTGCAACGCGGGCGATCCGGCCGACGGCATCTTCATCGTCCGGGCCGGCTCGGTGCGCGTGTTCAACGAGGAGCACGGCAAGGAAATCAGCATGGGCGTGCGCAAGGCCGGCGAGGTCTTCGCCGACATCGCCCTGCTGCGCGACTATCGGCACGAGTCGTCGGTGCGGGCGTCGGGCAAGACCGAGCTGATCACGATTCCGCGCAGCGTGTCGGAGCCGGTGGTGGGCGGCAACCCGGCCGCGCTGGCCTTCATCACCAGCTACGTGGCGATCAGTTCGGCCGGCGGCTTCGTCGCACGGCTGTTCGATCTGCGCGGCAAGCTGGACAAGAGCGAACTGGAGGACGCGGTGCGCAGCGTGGGCGTGAAGCGCGTGGCGGCCGGCAAGCCCATCCTCCAGCAGGACGGCCGCGACGACCGCCGCCTCTACGTGGTGCGGCAGGGCACGGTGCGGATCGTGCGCGAGGAGGACGGCGATACCTTCCCGCTCGCCACGCTCGGCCAGGGCGAGATCTTCGGCGAACGGGCCTGCGTGATGCGGCAGGAGCAGATCGCCTCGGCCATCGCCGAAACCGACACGCGGCTGCTGGTGATTCCCGAGAAGACGGTCCAGCTGATCCTGGAGCGCAACGTGCGGCTGCGCGAGGTGCTGGAGGAACGCATCCGCGCCGTGGACCGCGAACTGCATCGCCAGAAGAAGCTGGCCGAGCGGCGCAAGCGGCCGGTGCTGCTCGATCTCCACTCCAAGCCGGAGTTCGGCGAGCGGGTCATCCGCCGTTTCGCGATGGTGGAGCAGGCCGAGGAGATGGATTGCGGCGCGGCGTGCCTGGCGATGATCTGCCGGCACCACGGCATTCCGATGACGCTGGGCAAGCTGCGCGAGCTGGCCAACGTAACCACGTCCGGCGCCACGCTGGACAGCCTGGCGCGCGCCGGCGAGTCGCTGGGCTTTACCACGCGCGGCGTGCAATGCACGCGCGACGCGCTGCTCGGCTTCGAACTGCCGTTCATCGTGCACTGGGAGGGCTACCACTACGTGGTGGTGTACGGCATCTCGGCGCGCCATGTCTGGGTGGCCGATCCGGCCATCGGCTTCCGCAAGATGAGCACGGAGGAGTTCGAGCGCGGCTGGAGCGGTACCTGCCTGCTGTTCACGGCCGGCGAGACCATGACCGAGCTGGCCGTGGCGCGCTCGCCGTGGCTGCGCTTCATCGGCTACCTGTCGCCCTACAAGCGCATCCTCGCGCACCTGTTCCTGGCGACCTTCGTGATCCAGATGCTCGGGGTGGTGCCGCCGCTGATCATCCAGAACATCCTCGACGGCGTGGTGGTGCACCAGAACGTCGGCCTGCTCCACCTGCTGATCCTGGGGCTGGTGATCTCCAACATCTTCACCCAGTTGATGGCAACCGTCCGCGCGTACCTGGCCAATTTCATGGTGCGCAACATGGACTTCGCGATGATGTCGCACTTCTTCAAGCACACGCTGTCGCTGCCGCTGTCGTTCTTTGCCAAGCGCAAGACCGGCGACATCTTCGCGCGCTTCCAGGAGAACCAGACGATCCGGGCCTTCCTGACCGAGTCCACGGTGACCACGGCGCTGAACCTGCTGATGGTGTTCATCTACTTCACCATCATGTTCTTCTACAACGTCAAGCTGACGCTGCTGCTGATCGCCTTCATCATCCCGATTGCCGCCCTGACCGTCATCGTCACGCCGAAGGTGAAGACCTACGCGCGCGACGTGTTTTCGGCCTCGACTGACGCCAAGTCCTACCTGATGGAGACGCTGGGCGGCGCGGAGACGGTGAAGGGCATGGGCATCGAGCGGCCCGTGCGGCTGCGCTGGGAGCGCAAGTACGCCAAGGCGCTGGAGAAGCAGTACCAGGCCCAGTCCTTCCACATCCTGGTCGGGCTGGTCAGCCAGGTCCTGAACGCGGCCACGACCATCGCGGTGCTGTGGGTGGGCGCCACGCTGGTGCTGGAGCGCGAGCTGACCATCGGCCAGCTGATCGCCTTCAACGCCTTCATGGGCAGCGTGCTGGCCCCGGTGATGGGGCTGGTGGCGCTGTGGAGCCAGTTGAACGACGCCGGTGTGGCGATGGAGCGCCTCGGCGACGTGCTCGACCTCGAACCCGAGCAGAAGCCTCAGGACGTCCTCTCGCGCGTGATGCTGCCGGACCTCCAGGGCGAGATCCGCTTCGAGGGCGTGTATTTCCGCTATGGCGGCGAGGACACCCCCTACGTGCTCGAAAACATCAGCTTCCACATGCGGCCGGGCGAGATGGTGGCCATCGTGGGCCGCAGCGGCTCCGGCAAGACCACGCTGGCCAAGATGCTGGTGGGCTTCTACAAGCCGAGCGAGGGGTCGATGTCGGTGGATGGCTACGACCTCAATGTGATCGACGCCGGCTTCTACCGCGCCCAGGTGGGCTATGTGATGCAGACCAACCTGCTGTTCTCGGGCACGATTGCCGAGAACATTGCCTGCGGCGACGACAGCCCGGACCGCCGCCGCATCGAGGAAGTCGCCAAGATGGCGGACGCGCACGCCTTCATCTCCAAGCTGCCGCTCGGCTACGAGCAGGTGGTGGGCGAGCGCGGCATCGGCCTGTCGGGCGGGCAGATCCAGCGGCTGTGCATCGCCCGGGCGCTGTACCACGACCCGCGCCTGCTGGTGTTCGACGAAGCCACCTCGGCGCTGGACACGCAATCCGAGAGCAACATCCTCGCCAACATGCAGGAGATCCTGCGCGGGCGCACGGCCGTCATCATCGCGCACCGGCTCAGCACAATCATGCAGGCAGACAAGATCCTCGTGCTGTACGAAGGCGGCATCGTGGAGCAGGGGCGGCACGAGGAACTGCTCGCGCGCCGCGGCATGTACTACCAGTTGGTCCAGAAACAGTTGAGCGCGGCATGAAGCTATTCAACCAGGGCACGCCTGTTACCTCCGCGGTGTCGTTTGCCGGGCTGATCGAGAAGATCGAGATCCTGCGCTCGACGCTGCGCTGGTCGTCGCGGCTGGAGCGGCCCGAGATCGAGAAGCTGCTCAAGCAGGCCACCACGCTGCGCGACGAGGTGATGGGGCTGTCACACAAGGAGCGCTTCGTGGCGGCCGCCTCGGCCGAGCCCGAGGCGGTGACCGAGGTGGAGCCGGTGGACCTGTCCTCGCGCGAGCGGCGCCAGGCGCTGATGGAGCGCAGCTTCATCTTCGAGGGCACCTTCGGCGACAACCCCAAGCTGCTGGAGGCACTGGAGATTGCGGAGAAAGCCTCCCCGACCGACCTCCCGGTGCTGATCGACGGCGAAAGCGGCACCGGCAAGGAGCTGATGGCGAAGGTGATCCACGCCAACGGCTCGCGCACGGACAAACCGTTCATCTCGGTCAACTGCGGGGCGATTCCGGACAGCCTGCTCGAATCGGAACTGTTCGGCCACAAGAAGGGCGCGTTCACGGGCGCCGCCAACGACCGGCGCGGCAAGTTCGAGAGCGCCCACACCGGCACGATCTTTCTCGACGAAATCGGCGAACTGCCTCTGGTCGGGCAGGTCAAGCTGCTGCGCGTGCTGGAGGCGCACGAGATCCAGCGCGTGGGTTCGGACGAGGTGATCTCGGTGGACGCCCGCATCGTGGCGGCCACCAACAAGGATCTACGGCGGATGAGCCAGGAAGGCACCTTCCGCGAAGACCTGTTCTACCGGCTCAGCGTGATTCATGTGACGTTGCCGGCACTGCGTGAGCGGCGCGACGAGATCGCGCTGCTGGTGGCCTATTTTGGCGATGAGTCCGCTGGGCAGCTCAAGCGCCGTCCGGTCAAGCTGACGCCCCGCCTGCGCGACTTCCTGATGCACTACGACTACCCCGGCAATATCCGCGAACTGCGCAACATCATGTACCGGATCTCCTGCCTGGCCGGCGATACGGCCGATCTGGCGCACCTGCCGCAGGACATCCGCCCCCGGCCGGCGGGGCTGTCCGTGGTGGCGGGGGCAGGGAAGGCCGGCGTGGCGGACGTGACCACGGCGACCTCGCTCGCCGAGGCCAAGCGCGCCGCCAGCGACGAGGCCGAGCGGGCCTTCCTCGAACGGGGCCTGCAGGAAGTGGGCGGCACGGTGGCGGAGCTGGCGCGGCGCTTCGAGATGAATCGCTCGCACGTGCAGATGCTGCTCAAGAAGCACGGCATCCATTCGAAGGATTTCCGGGGCAACCGGGCGGCGGAGGGCGGGAAGTAGGGCCCCTCGCTTCGCTCAGACTTCCGGATTGAGCAGCGTCATGTCGGAGCCGCCGCCGATGTCCTCGGCGCGCAGTACGACAACCGACACGTTGTCGTGCCCGCCATTCACCAGCGCGCGCTGCACCAACTCGTTGGCCGCCGCCGCGCAGTCCCCCGCGCTGGCTGCCAGCACCGCCGCGATGCCGGCATCCTCCACCTCGTTGCTCAGGCCGTCGCTGCAGAGCAGGAACATATCGCCATCGCCCACCTCTAGCGTCAGCACGTCGAGGTCGAGCCGGGTGGCGGCGCCCACGGCGCGCGTGATGGTGTTGTGGGCGGGATGGTGCTTGGCTTCCTCGGCCGTGATCAGCCCCCGGGCGCGCAGCCGCTCCACCTGGCTGTGGTCGCGCGTGAGCTGTTTCAGATGGCCGGCCCGGAAAAGATAGAGCCGGCTGTCGCCGGCCCAGAGGCACCCGCATCGCCGCTCGCAGGCCAGCATCGCCACGACGGTGCTGCCGATCACCCGGACCTTCATCCGCACGGCTTCGTCGATCAGCGCCTGGTTCACGGTCAGCAGCGTCGTGCGGGCGTCGTCCAGCGCGCCATCGAGGCTGCCGGGCGGCCCCAGGCCGGAGAGGGCCTGGACGATGGCCCGGCTGGCGAAGTCCCCCACGGCATGGCCGCCCATGCCGTCGGCCACCGCCCAGATGCCGCGTTCGGTCAGGTCCAGGCAGGCGTCCTCGTTGCGTTCCCGCACCCGGCCGACGTCCGTGGCGGCGGCCGAGCTCCAGCGGAATTCCGTTGCGCAGGTCACGGTGTGCTCCGGCGCGGAAGAAAGCGGCTCCGCGCAAGCGCCGCCCCCCGGGGCAGCATCAAAGGGTGGCCGGTGGGAGTGCCCCCCGGCTACCGGGCAGGACTCAGATCAACCGACCCTTGTTCCGGGCGTCCAGCGCGGCGTCCACGGTGATGGTCGAATTGGGCGCGTTGTTCTGGACGTCGATGTTCTGGAACTGGTTGTTCATCTGATCAGCATAGAAGCTGTAGTTGATCTCGTAAAAGTTCACGACTGGAGACGCGCTCGGGCGGGAGGCCACGTAGGGCTGGATCCAGCCGAACACCCACGGCGCGCCGCCGCCGCGAATGCAGGACATGGCGCGGAAATCCAACACGTGGTGGGTGTCGAGGTCCTTGACGATGAGGGTGGCCATGATGGTCTCCAGAGTCGGGGGGCGGCGCGTGGCGCCATGCCTGTATAGAGCAATCGGTGTGCCACAGGGGCTTTGTGATGCCGGGGGCGCATGGCGGGCGCGACGTGGCGTCGGGACGGCCCGCGGCGTTGGCACCGGCCCAACACCGGGCACGAGGGGTGTCGGCTGGCACCCGCCACAGCTATCCGGCTCTGGATGGGCAAGGTGGAAGCTCGGTTGATGGCCGCCAGCCAACACATCGCTCACAAAACTGTTGGATGGCCGCGCACGGTTTCTGGCCGGGAAGGGGTGCCGATCGCCCGCAACCCCTTGTCCTGCCGTGGTTCGATGGCATTGGCACGCTTGATGCGGTTGGTTGGCATCGACACAGCACTGGCTGCCTCCCACCGACACCGAACCGAGAACCGCCATGAACACCCAAAACCAACAACAAGACGACTACCTGCCCGGCGCCCATCTGGTTACGGAACGCAACGGCTACGTCCATCATGGCATCTACGCCGGCAACGGCCGCGTCATCCACTACGCAGGCTTCTGCCACGCCCTGCACGCCGCCCCGGTCGAGGAAACCTCGCTCGCCCAGTTCGCCCACGGTCACACAGTGGCGGTGAAGGTTGAACCCTGCGCCCGCTACCTCGGCATGGAAGCCGTCGCCCGTGCCCGCACCCGCCTCGGCGAAGACCACTACCACCTGCTGACCAACAACTGCGAACACTTCTGCACCTGGTGCCTGCTCGGCCAGGCCCGCAGCGAACAGGTGGACGCCTGCCTGCGCCAGCCCCGCGCCGCCGTCCACACCGTCCTGTCGATGGTGCGCGCCCTGCTGGCATCGATCGGCACCGGTACCGGCACCGGCACCGGCCTGACCGCCGCCTGAGCGGACCATCGAACCAACAGGGAGCAAGCCATGAGCGGACTGATCGATTGGGTAGGCTGCGAAAGCCGCCAGGCAAGGGCCTGCCACCGGCGCGCCGCCCGAGCCACCGCCAGCGGACGGCGTGACCAGCAAGGCGCGCGCCGTCGCACCAGCACCCGCCGCCGGCCATGGGCCGAACTTGCCGAGTTTGCTATACTCCGCCCCGTCTTCCGGCTCGGCCGGCCCATGGCGGCTGGCGCACCGTGCAGACGGTCCGCTCGCCGTAGTTCAATGGATAGAACGAGCGCCTCCTAAGCGCTAGATACAGGTTCGATTCCTGTCGGCGGGACCATCATCAAGTCGGCAGTCGTTCTCAGAAGTTCACCTCAGCACTACGTCCAGAGCCCGCGCAAGCGGGCTTTTTGCATTCTTCTGTATCAATGCGCCGCCAATCCGCGTATAGTCCGGCCCGCGGGGTGGAGCAGTTGGCAGCTCGTCGGGCTCATAACCCGAAGGTCGCAGGTTCAAGTCCTGCTCCCGCAACCAGATTAGAAAGCCCGCCGGCTTGCCGCGCGGGCTTTTTGTTTTGGTCGGCGCATTCCCGCCCACCCAGACCCTTCCGAGGGTCAGCGCACCGTTCGATGTCATGGCGGCGCGGCAACCGGCTATGATGTCGCCTGCGCGCCTCTCGCGCGTCGTAGAAATCCTAAAAGAACTGGTTCGCCTTCTTTCGCAAATGCCCCCTGTCAGGTCGTATCACCGCTGGCTGCCGGCGCTGGCCATGTTCGGCGCCATTCACGCCCTGGCTGCCACGCCGGACCCGGCGCTGGCCGATACGTCTGGTTGCACCGCGCTGATCGACATCGTCCAGGAAAGCCTGCGGGGGGAGATCGACGTGGCCTGTCCGGCGTCCGACAAAGTGGTGTGCGAGGCCAAGAATGGCCAGATCCGGGCGTTGCTGGAGATCATCGACCAGCGCCGCAAGCGCAATGCCGACGAATGCGAGACGCTGGCGCAGGTCAACCGCCTGCTCCGCGCGCTGCCGCCGAAGTCCTGACCCCGGCGCGATTCAGTGACTCATCTTCGAGAACAGCTGGATCACCGCCACCCCTGCAATGATCAAGCCGATGCCGACCCAGGCCGCCAGGTCCGGCACCTGCCGGTACAGCACTGACGCGATCAGTGTCACCAGCACGATCCCCGCCCCGCACCAGATGGCATAGGCCACGCCCACCGGCACGGTCTTCATGACCTGCATCAGCAGCCAGAACGCGGCCACGTAGCCGGTGACCACCAGCACGCTGGGCCAGAGGCGCGTGAAGTTCTCGGCCGCCTTGAGGCTGCTGGTGGCGATGACCTCGGCCACGATGGCCAGCGCGAGCAATAGATATCCGTTCGACATGGCAGATGATTGACGTCAAGGGCAGGCCAAGGGCCGGCGGGAAAGCGGCGCCGGAGGCGCTATAGCGCGGTATTATGCGCCGCGCCGCCAGGCAGAATGTGCTGTGCCCTCCCTCGCGGTGGTTGTGCAAATGCACATTGCACGCTTGAATGGACGTATGCGTATGACGCAAGGGTCGCCCGGGCAGTGCAAAAGAGGCGGTCCAGACAGTCGCGGTGTTAATCCGACCATGCCGGCAACCATAACAAGGCCGGTGGCGGGTGTTGGCTGACGGGTAAAGGGGAGCAGTATGAAGCAGGATATTGACACCGCAACGGCATGGCCGAAGCCGCATTTCGCCGACATCGAAGGCGCGCCGGACGCCTTGCCACCGCATGACGCCACCGAAGGCGTCTGGCAGAACACCATCGCTGCCGCGGACCATGCGCTGGAAGAAGCGAACCGCATCCAGCGGGGCGTCCAGCAACATCTCAAGCTGATGCAGGAAGTGCGTGCACTCCGCGACGAACTCCACAAGGCCCATGCCGAGGTGGATCGCTACCGTGGCATGCACGCGCGCGTGGTGGTGGGCATGCGCCAGCTGGAAGACGACAACAACGCGGAGATCGCCCGGCTGCGTGCCGACAACGAGATCCTGCAAGTCCGCCACCGGGTCTACAAGCTGCTGGCCGAGCACTACGCGACGGCTGCGCTGCGCCTTGAGCCCCCCCGGTTTGCCGAACACCGCGACCGCGTGCTGGAACACGTGCTGTTCCAGCGCCGCAAGGGCGTGCCGGTGACGCAGATGGCTGCCGCGGACGTCGCCTTCCTGCTGATGTAAGCTGGCTCAGGCAGCCCGCTGGCGCGGGCGCAGCACGGCCAGCGCCAGCATGCCGCCCACCACGCCCCAGAAGGCCGAACCCACGCCGGCCAGCGTCATGCCCGACGCCGTGATCATGAACGTCAGCAGCGCTGACTCGCGCTCCGCCGGCGCCTGCATGGCCACGGTCAGCCCATTGGCGATGGAACCCAGCAGCGCGAAGGCCGCGACGGCCACCACCAGCGCCTTCGGGAAGGCCGCGAACAGCGCCGCGATGCTGGCCGCCATGATCCCCGCCACCAGATAGCCGATGCCGCAGACTACGGCGGCCATGTAGCGGCGGCGCGGGTCGGCGTCGGCCTCGGGGCCGGTGCAGATGGCCGCCGTGATCGCCGCCAGGTTGATCCCATGCGAGCCGAACGGCGCCAGGATGGCCGATGCCACCCCCGTCACCGTGATCAGCGGGCTGGCCGCCACGTGGTAGCCATCCGCACGCAACACGGCCAGCCCCGGAATGTTCTGCGAGGCCAGCGCCACGATGAACAGCGGCACGCCGATGCTGATAAAGGCCGACAACGAGAACGCCGGCGTGGTCCACACCGGCAGCGTCACCGCAAATCGGATTTGTTCGAAATGGAGCTGCCCGAGCACCCCCGCCAGCGCCACGCCCACCAGCAGCACGCCCGGCACCGCGTAGCGCGGCCACAGGCGGCGTCCCACTAGATAAGTACCGAACATGGTCAGCAGCAACACCGTCTGGTGTTCCGCCTGCACGAAGACATCCACGCTGATCCGGAACAGGATGCCCGCCAGCAGGGCCGAGGCGATGCTCGCCGGCAGCGCGCGCATCAGCTTGTCGAACCAGCCGGTCAGCCCGGCGGCCGTCATCAGCAGCGCGGCGAGCAGGAAGGCGCCGATGGCCTCGGGGTAGGGCACGCCGGGCAGGCTGGCAATCAGCAGCGCCGCGCCGGGCGTGGACCAGGCCACCACGATCGGCACCCGGGTCATCAGCGACAGTCCCAGCGTAGTCACCCCCATGCCGATGGACAGCGCCCAGATCCACGAGGCGATCTGGGCATCGCTCAGATGCGCCGCCTGCCCGGCCTGGATCATCAGCACCAGCGAGCTGGTGTAGCCGGTGAGCATGGCGATCAGCCCGGCCACCGTCGTGGAAAGGGAGAGGTCGGACAGCTTGAGGGGGGCGGCGGCAGTCATGGTCGATGCGAAGGGGCGGACGGCCGACATCTTCGCATGGATGGGGGCGGCGGGGGCGCCAACGCGGCCCCCACGCGGCTCCCCGCCCGGGCTGGCAGGGAGGCCCTTAGTCGGCCACCTTGTCGCTCGGGAACTTGAACGAATCGCGCAGCAGGTAGCTCATCGGAATGTCCAGCGTGATGCCGTTGGGCGGGATCGGGCTAAGGAACCACTTCCGATACAGCTTCTGGGTGTCCTGGTCGTAGATCGACGTCACCATGGCCTTGTCCACCAGCTTCTTGAACTCGGCATCGTGCTTGGACAGCATGATCGCGTACGGCTCGATGGTCAGCAGGTCGCCCGTTACCGCCAGCGCGGTCGGGTTCTTGGCGTTGGCGCGCAGGCCGAACAGCAGCACGTCGTCCATCACGAAGGCGTCGGCGCGGCCCGCCTCGACCATGCCGAAGGCTTCGGCGTGATCCTTGGCCTCCACCACCTTCCAGCCCATGGCGCCCGCCTCATCCATCTTGCGGAGCATGGCCAGCGGCGTGGTGCCGGTGGTGGACACCACGGTCTTGCCGCGCAGGTCGCCCCACTTGCGGATGCCCGAATCGGCCTTCACCAGCATGCGGCTGCCGGCGATGTAGTGCGGGATGGTGAAGGCGACGAGGTCGCGGCGCTCGCGGTTGTTGGTGGTGGATCCGCATTCGAGGTCAGCCTTGCCGTCCACGATGGCCGGGATGCGCGAGGCCGGCGTCACCGGCACCCATTCCACGCGCAGCTGCGGCAGCTTGAGCTGGGTGCGCAGCGCCTCCGCCACCTTCAGGCAGAGATCCACGGCGTAGCCCATGGGTTTGCCGTCCGCCACGAACGAGAAGGGCACCGAGCTTTCGCGGTGGGCGATGCGGATGGCCCCGGTCTGCTGGATGCGCAACACCACCGAGTTGGGTGACGCCGCCCACGCCGGCAGGGCCGGCAAGGCAAGCAGCGTGGCGAGGAAACATACAACAAGCGCCGTGCTCCTGAAGGAGGCACGGCGCGGCAGGCCCGTATTGGTCATGAATGACACCCGTCCGAAAATTGTCTGGAAAGAAAACCCGGAAAACCCCGTTGGCCGGATGGGTCCGGCTCTGTACTGCCTTGTTGTTACCGCCTTGTTGTGCTTCTTTTCGGATTAATCCGATTGCGCTGAGTGTGTCGGATTGTTCCACGGCAGGCGCCCGACGCACAACCGCCGCGCTAGTAGTCGTGCTCGGGCTGCAACGCTTGGCCTCGCGCGCGGTTGACGGGGGCTTTCCCTTAAGGAGTTGTCCGACTTATTGCCCGGCCCCCGAATCGATATTCTTCAAACGTGCCTTGCGAGCAGGGCACCGAGGAGAGACTCTTGGGCCCGTTTGCTAACGGGCCCTTCTTTTTGGGGCGCTTCTTTTTGGGCCGTGCGGCCCCGGCCCCTGGGGTCGACTACAATTCGGGCCTGTTTCCAGTCTCCCCACCATGGCCCTGTTCTCCATTTCCGATGCCCAACTTGCCTTCGGGCACGTGGCACTGCTCGACCACACCGATTTCTCGCTGGAAGCCGGCGAACGCGTTGGCCTGATCGGCCGCAATGGCACGGGCAAGTCGTCGCTGCTGCGGATCGTGGCCGGCATGTCCGCCCCGGACGACGGCCTGATTGCCCGCCAGAGCGGCGTCACCACTGCATATGTTGCGCAGGAGCCACAATTCGCGCCCGGGCTGACCGTGTTCGATGCAGTGAGCCTGGGCATGGGCGCCGCCCACGACCTGCTGGCCCGCTACGAGGCGGCGCTGGCCAAGCTCGACACCCATCACGACGAGGCCACGCTGGCCGAGTTGCATCGCGTGCAGGCCGAACTGGACGCCGCCGACGCCTGGACGCTGCGCACCCGCGTGGAAACTACGCTGGCCCGTCTCGACCTGGACCCGCACGTGCGCGTGGATTCGCTGTCCGGCGGCCTGCAGAAGCGCGTGGCGCTGGCGCAGGGGCTGGTGGCCGAGCCGGACATCCTGCTGCTCGACGAACCGACCAACCACCTCGACGTCACCGCCATCCGCTGGCTCGAAGACCTGTTGATTGGCTTCCGGGGCAGCGTGCTGCTGATTACCCACGATCGCGCCTTCCTGGACCGCGTGGCCACCCGCATCGTCGAACTGGACCGGGGCCGGCTGGTGTCCTTCCCGGGCAACTTCGCGGCCTATCAGGCCCGCAAGGCCGAACTGCTGGCCGCCGAGGCGGTGGAGCAGGCCAAGTTCGACAAGCTGCTGGCGCAGGAGGAAGTGTGGATCCGCAAAGGCGTGGAAGCGCGCCGCACGCGCAGCGTGGCGCGTATCCAGCGGCTGGTGACCATGCGTACCGAGCGCGCGGCGCGGCGCGAGGTGCAGGGCAATGTGAGGCTGGAAGTGTCGCAGGCGGACCGCTCCGGCAAGATCGTGGCCGAACTGACCAATGTGTCGAAGTCCTACGGCGACAAGCCGGTGGTCCGTGACTTCACCGGCACCATCATGCGTGGCGACAAGGTCGGCGTGATCGGCCCGAACGGCGTGGGCAAGACCACGCTGCTGCGCCTGATCCTGGGCGAACTGGCGCCGGACAGCGGCACGGTGCGCAACGGCAGCAACCTTCAGGTGGCGTATTTCGACCAGATGCGCACGGCGCTGGACCTGGAGAAGTCGCTGGCGGACACCATCAGTCCGGGCAGCGACTGGGTGGAGGTCAACGGCCAGCGCAAGCACGTGATGAGCTACCTGGGCGATTTCCTGTTCGCGCCGGAGCGCGCGCGGTCGCCGGTCAAGTCGCTCTCGGGCGGCGAGCGCAACCGGCTGCTGCTGGCGCGCCTGTTCGCCCGGCCGGCCAATGTGCTGGTGCTGGACGAGCCGACCAACGACCTCGACATCGACACGCTCGAACTGCTGGAGGAACTGCTCCAGGACTACAGCGGCACGGTGTTCCTGGTCTCCCACGACCGGGCCTTCCTGGACAACGTGGTCACCTCGACCATCGCCGCCGAGGGCGAGGGGCAGTGGCGCGAGTCGGTCGGCGGGTATTCGGACTGGGAAGCGCAGTCGGCCCGGGCCGGGGCCATCCAGGCCGCCAAGCCGGCCGAGGCGAAGCCCGCCGAGGCGCTGAAGACGCAGAACACGCGCGAGGCGCGCGGCGCCAATCGCACGGTCAAGCTCTCCTATAAGGAACAGCGCGAGCTGGATGGCCTGCCCGAGCGCATCAACGCGCTGGAAGCGGAGCAGAAGACGCTGGCCGGCCAGCTGGCGGACGGCGCGCTCTACGCGAACGACCCCGCCCGCGCGGCCCAGTTGGCCAGCCGGCACGACGAGATCGAGATGGAACTGCTGGAGGCGCTCGAGCGCTGGGAAGTGCTCGAGGCAAAGACCAAGGGCGAGGCGCAGTAAGCTAGCCGCTTACCCGCACCACGCCAGCACCATATTGGTGAGGTCGACCATGAACGCCGGCCGCAGGTAGGCCAGGAAGCCAAGCGTCAGCACTCCGGCCAGCGCCAGCAGGCCCACCGTCTTAAACAGCTTGGCCTTGAGCCAGGGATGGTGGCGTGCGGCGTCCATGGCTCAGACCGCTATCGGCTGCGGGCGCGTCAGCGCCTGCTCGCGGATCGGCAGGTTGACCAGCGCCGCCACCACCCCCAGCCCGATGGCGATGAACCACACGAGGTCGTAGCTGCCGGTCCGGTCGAACAGGAACCCGCCCAGCCACGCGCCCAGGAAGCTGCCGATCTGGTGCGAGAAGAACACCACCCCGCTCAGCATCGACAGGTACTTCACCCCGAACACCTGGGCGATGATGCCGTTGGTCAACGGCACGGTGGACAGCCACAGCAGCCCCATCAGCGCCGCGAACACCCACGTGCTGGCCGCCGTCAGCGGCAGCAGCAGATAGCCGGCAATCACGAACGAGCGCGCCAGGTAGATGAACGAGAGCAGGTAGCGCTTGGGCATGCGCTGGCCCATCGCCCCGGCGGTGTAGGTGCCGAACACGTTGAACAGGCCGATCAGCGCCAGTGCCACTGTGGCGATCTTGGGATCGGTGAAGCCACGATCCTTCAGGTACGGCGTCAGATGCACGCCGATGAACACCACCTGGAAGCCGCACACGAAATAGCCGAGCGTCAGCAACTGGAAGTTGCGATTGCCGAAGGCCTCGCGCGTGGCCTCGCCAATGGTCTGGTGATGCCCGCCCGTGGTCGCCGCCACCTTCGGCTCGCGCAGCGCGAACACCAGCGGGAGCATGAAGCAGGCCATCACGGCCATGGTAAACAGCGCGTTTTGCCAGCCGACGAAGGAAATCAGCGACTGTTCGATCGGAATCATCAGGAACTGGCCGAACGAGCCGGCCGCCGCCGCGATGCCCATCGCCCAGATGCGCTTCTCGGCGCTGGCCACCCGGCCGATCACGCCGTAGACCACGCTGTAGGTGGTGCCCGCCTGGGCAATGCCGATCATCACCCCCGCCCCGGAGGCGAACGCCGTGCCGCTGGTGGCCATCGCCATCACGACCAGGCCGGCCACGTAGAGCGCCACGCCGACCAGCATGATGCGGATGGGGCCGAATTTGTCGGCCAGCGCGCCGGCAATCGGCTGGGTGACGCCCCACATCAGGTTCTGCAGGGCCAGGGCGAAGGCGAAGGTCTCGCGGTTCCAGCCGTGGGCCTGGGTAATCGGCAGGTTGAACAGGCCGAAGCCGTGCCGGATACCCATCGATAGCGTGACGAGCAAGCCACCGCACACGAGCACGGTGGTCAGGGAGAGTTTGCGGTCGGTCATGTCGGGCTCGGGACTTTGGCAGTCCTTTTCTCTGGTTATCGGGGGGCGCCGGGGGATTCCCTCTGCAGCCGGGCGAGTTTACCCCGGGTGGCGTATTTATGCCGAAGCCGCCGGTTCCGCGCGCCAGCGTACCGAGCCCGCCCCGGTCATCCATTACAATGCTGCGCAATCCGGCCGCGACGGCCGGGAGATCCACTTCTCCGTAGCGACTCCATGGCGAGCAAAACCAGTCAGTACAGCGAATCTTCCATCCGGGTCCTGAAGGGCCTGGAGCCGGTCAAGCAACGGCCCGGCATGTACACCCGTACCGACAATCCCCTGCATATCGTGCAGGAGGTGATCGACAACGCGTCGGACGAGGCGCTGGGCGGCCACGGCTCCGAGATCCTGGTCACGCTGCACCGTGACGGCAGCGTTAGCGTGGAAGACGACGGCCGCGGCATTCCGGTGGGTATTCACCCGGAAGAGCAGGTGCCGGTGGTGGAGATCGTGTTCACCCGCCTGCACGCGGGCGGCAAGTTCGACAAGGGCAAGGGTGGCGCCTACGCCTTCTCGGGCGGCCTGCACGGCGTGGGCGTGTCCGTGACCAATGCGCTGTCCACCCGTCTTGATGTGACGGTCTGGCGCGACGGCACGCTCTCCACGCTGACCTTCTCGGGCGGCGACGTCACCACGCCGCTCGCCGGCCGCAAGCTCGAACGCGGCGAGAAGAAGAACGGCACGCGCGTGCAGGTCTGGCCGGATGCCAGCTATTTCGACTCCGCCACCATTCCGCAGGCCGAACTCCAGCGGCTGCTGCGCAGCAAGGCGGTGCTGCTGCCGGGCGTGAAGGTCACGCTCGAAATCGAGAAGACCGGCGAAAAGCAGGTCTGGCAGTACGACCAGGGCCTGAAGGGCTACCTCGTCGAGGCGCTGGCGCAGGGCAGCGGGTCCGAACTCGTGATCCCGATGTTCGAGGGCGAGCACTTTGCCGACCCGGACGGCAATCCGGGCGAGGAAGGCTTTGCCGAGGGCGAGGGCGCCTCCTGGGTGGTGGCCTGGACCGAGGACGGCGCGCCGGTGCGCGAGTCCTACGTCAACCTGATCCCGACGCCGGCCGGCGGCACGCATGAGTCCGGCCTGCGCGAGGGCTTGTTCCTGGCGGTCAAGAGCTTTATCGAGATGCACTCACTCCAGCCCAAGGGCGTGAAGCTGATGAGCGAGGACGTGTTCGCGCGCGCCTCGTTCGTGCTCTCGGCCAAGGTGCTCGATCCGCAGTTCCAGGGCCAGATCAAGGAACGCCTGAACAGCCGCGACGCCGTGCGCCTGGTCTCCACCTTCAGCCGCCCCGCGCTGGAGCTGTGGCTGAACCATCATGTGGACTACGGCAAGAAGCTGGCCGAACTGGTGATCCGCCAGGCCCAGGCGCGCACCCGCGCCGCGCAGAAGGTGGAAAAGAAGAAGGGCTCCGGCGTGGCCGTGCTGCCCGGCAAGCTGACCGATTGCGAATCGACCGATGTGTCGCGCAACGAGATTTTCCTGGTCGAGGGCGACTCGGCCGGCGGTTCGGCCAAGATGGGCCGCGACAAGGAGTTCCAGGCCATCCTGCCGCTGCGCGGCAAGGTGCTGAACACCTGGGAGACCGAGCGCGACCGCCTGTTCGCCAATAATGAAGTGCACGACATCGCCGTGGCGATTGGTGTGGATCCGCACGGTCCGGACGACGAGCCGGACCTGTCCAACCTGCGCTATGGCAAGATCTGTATCCTGTCCGATGCCGACGTGGACGGCGCGCACATCCAGGTGCTGCTGCTCACGCTGTTCTTCCGTCACTTCCCGAAGCTGATCGACAACGGCAACGTCTGCGTGGCCCGCCCGCCGCTGTTCCGAGTGGATGCTCCGGCACGCGGCAAGAAGCCGGCCCAGAAGCTCTACGCGCTGGACGAAGGCGAGCTGGAAGCCATCCAGGACAAGCTGATGAAGGATGGCGTCAAGGAAGGCGCCTGGCAGATCTCGCGCTTCAAGGGCTTGGGCGAGATGAGCGCAGAGCAGCTGTGGGAAACCACGATGAACCCGGACACGCGCCGGCTGCTGCCGGTGGCGCTTGGCGAATTCGACCTGCCCCAGACCGTGAGCATGATGAACATGCTGATGGGCAAGGGCGAGGCGTCGCAGCGGCGCACGTGGCTCGAGGAAAAGGGCAACGAGGTGGAGGCGGATATCTGACCGCTCCGGCAACGGGCGCAGCGGTCGGCAACGGAGAAGCACCATGCGGACCATCGGCAATCGCCGCGCCCTGGCGCGGCTGGCAAGGCGGGTCACGGCGCTCGGGCTGGCGCTGGCGGGCCTGTGCGCGACCGGTGCCGCCCACGCCGAGCTGTATGGCTATATCGACGAAGACGGCGTGGCCCACTTCGCCGATGAAAAGATCGACGATCGCTACAAGCTGTTCCTCAAGGACGGCGGCAAGCTGGACACGCTGGCCATGCCGCGCGTGGCCGGGGTGCGCATGGTGGGGCGGCCCGGCAAGGGCGATGCCGACGCCGGCAAGCTGTTCCGCTATGTGCTGAACCACCCCAACATCGCGCTGGTCGATCCGATCATCCGCCAGATTGCCACGGCCCAGAACGTGGACCCGGCGCTGGTCAAGGCGGTGATGGCGGTCGAGAGCGGCTTCAACCCGAGCGCGGTGTCGCCCAAGGGCGCCATCGGCCTGATGCAGGTGATTCCGGACACCGGCGTGCGTTTCGGCATCGCCGCCGACAAGCGCCGCTCGGTGGAGCAGAAGCTCACCGACCCGCGCCTGAACATCTCGGCCGGCGTGCGCTACCTGAGCTGGCTGCAGGGCCAGTTTCCCAACAATCTCGAACTGGTACTGGCCGCCTACAACGCCGGCGAGGGCGCCGTGGCGCGCTACAACAACCAGATCCCGCCTTTCCCCGAAACCCGCCAGTACGTGAGCACGGTCATGGAGTTCTACCGGATCTACCAGCCGTCCGGGGTGGCCGTGGTGCGCACCGGCAGCCACGCCGGACGCGTGAAAATGGTGATCGGCGGCCGGCGCAACATGCCGGAATGACCCCCTTGTGACACCCGCTGTCACATCGATCGGGCCTCACTTTCCTGCGGGGCGCCCGAGTTTCGTTAGAATCCCACGCTGACAAGCCGACCCACAGGGTTTGCGAGGCGCCGCCCGGCGCCCGCGTGCCGCATTCTTGCCGACCATGGATCAACCAGACATTTCGTTTCAACCCGAAGAGCCCGCCGATTCGCTGACCCTGGCGCGCTACGCGGAGCGGGCCTACCTCGACTACGCGGTGAGCGTGGTCAAGGGCCGTGCGCTGCCCGAGGTGGCCGATGGCCAGAAGCCCGTGCAGCGCCGCATCCTCTATGCGATGGCGGCCATGGGCCTGCGTGCCGACGCCAAGCCGGTCAAGTCCGCGCGCGTGGTGGGCGAGGTGCTCGGTAAATTCCACCCCCACGGCGACCAGTCGGCCTATGACGCGCTCGTGCGTCTGGCGCAGGACTTCTCGCTGCGCTACCCCCTGATCGACGGCCAGGGCAACTTCGGCTCCCGCGACGGCGACGGCGCGGCGGCCATGCGCTACACCGAAGCGCGCCTGACGCCGATCTCGCGGCTGCTGCTGGATGAGATCGACCTCGGCACGGTGGATTTCCTGCCCAACTACGACGGCTCGGAGGAAGAGCCGAGGCTGCTGCCGGCGCGCCTGCCGTTCGTGCTGCTGAACGGCGCCTCGGGCATCGCGGTGGGCATGGCGACGGAAATCCCGCCGCACAACCTGCGCGAAGTGGCCGGGGCGACGGTGGCGATGATCCGCAACCCGGCCATCTCGCTGGCCGAGCTGCTGGCGCTGATGCCCGGCCCGGACTATCCGGGCGGCGGGCAGATCATCTCGCCGGCGGCCGATATCGCCCAGATCTACGAGGGCGGCCGGGGCAGCCTGAAGGTGCGCGCGCGCTGGAAGATCGAGGAAATGGCGCGCGGCCAGTGGCAGATGGTGGTGCACGAGCTGCCGCCAGCCACCTCGGCGCAGAAGGTGCTCGAGGAAATCGAGGAAATCACCAACCCGAAGATCCGCACCGGCAAGAAGGCGCTGACGCCGGAGCAGGTGCAGCTGAAGACCTCGCTGCTGGCCGTGCTGGACGCGGTGCGCGACGAATCCGGCAAGGATGCGCCGGTGCGGCTGGTGTTCGAGCCCAAGAGCAAGAACGTGGACCAGCAGGAGTTCATCCAGACCCTGCTGGCGCATACCAGCCTGGAGTCCGGCGCGCCGATCAACCTGGTGATGATCGGCACCGATGGCCGGCCGCGCCAGAAGGGGCTGCAGGAGATCCTGCGGGAGTGGATCGGGTTCCGCTTCGAGACGGTGACGCGGCGCACGCGCTTCCAGCTCAACAAGGTCGAGGACCGCATCCACATCCTGGAAGGGCGGATGCTGGTGCTGCTGAAGATCGACGAGGTCATCCGCATCATCCGCGAGAGCGACGAGCCCAAGCCGGCGCTGATCGAGGCGTTCCAGCTATCGGACCGCCAGGCCGAGGACATCCTCGAAATCCGCCTGCGCCAGCTGGCGCGGCTGGAGGCCATCCGCATCGAGCAGGAACTGGCCAAGCTGCGCGACGAGCAGGCCGAACTGGACGTGCTGCTGAAGTCCGAGACGATGATGCGCCGGCGCATCATCAAGGAAATCGAGCAGGACGCCAAGCAGTACAGCCCCGAGGACAAGGACCCGCGCCGCACGCTGATCCAGGAAGAGCGCCGCGCCGCCGCCGAGGTGCGCGTGGTGGACGAGCCGGTGACGGTCATCGTCTCGGGCAAGGGCTGGGTGCGCACGCGCCAGGGCCACGGCCACGAGACGCAGCAGTTCACCTTCAAGGCGGGCGACAGCCTGTACGACACCTTCGAGTGCCGCACCGTGGACACGCTGCTGGCCTTCGGCAGCAACGGCCGGGTCTATTCGGTGGCGGTGGCCGGGCTGCCCGGCGGCCGGGGCGATGGCGTGCCGGTGACGACGCTGATCGACCTCGCGCCGGGCTCGCAGATCGCCCACACCTTCGCGGGTGGCGCCGAGCAGCGCGTGCTGGTAGCCACGGCCGGCGGTAACGGCTTCGTGACCAAGGTCGGCGACATGATCAGCCGGCAGAAGGGCGGCAAGTCCTTCATCACGCTGGATGAGGGTGACACGCTGCTGCCGCCGACGCCGATTGCCGACGAAGCCACGCACGTGGCCTGCTTCTCGGGCAATGGCCGGCTGCTGCTGGTGGGGCTGGACGAGGTGAAGGTGCTGTCGGCCGGCGGCCGGGGCGTGATCCTGATGGAACTGGAGCCCAAGGAGCCGCTGACGCACGCCGTGACGGTGGGCGCGCCGGGGCTGCTGATCTCCGGCACCGGCGTCCGGGGCGGCAAGATGCCGCCGCAGAAGCTGGCTGGCAAGACGCTGCTGCCGTACGTCGGCAAGCGCGCCCGCAAGGGCAAGGCGGTCGAGCCACGTCTCAAGGAAGTGAAGATCGAGCCGGTGAAGGTGGACGGCGGGAGCTAAGGCAGCCGCCGGGTTGCTCCGCGCTCCCAGGGGGGAGGGGAGCAACCCACATCACCGTCCCTGACCCCCTCTTGCGCATCCGTGATGACCGCGTGCCACGCGGGCCGTCGCGATTGCCGTAGTATGTCGGCAGCCCGCGCCACCCCCTGCGTGGGCATTTATCGCCGCCTATCATGTCTGCCGCCCCGCTGCCCGACGTCTCCGAGCCTGCCCTGGCTCCGCCCCCCAACGCCCGCACCCTGTTCTTCGAATTTGCCCGCATGGGGCTTTCCGGCTTCGGCGGGGTGCTCCCGTTCGTGCGGCGCGCCGTCGTGGAGCGCAACCGCTGGCTCAACGACCGGGATTTTGTCGAGATCCTCAGCCTCGGGCAGGTGTTGCCCGGCCCCAACGTTATCAACCTGGCCCTGATGCTGGGCCTGCGCTTCGCCGGCCTGCGTGGCGCCGTGGCGGCCTTCTGCGGGCTGGTGCTGGTGCCGATGGTGGTGGTGCTGTGCGCCATGGCGCTGTACCTGCGCTACCAGGACGTCACCGCCGTGCGCCAGATGCTGGCCGGCATGACGGCGGTCTCGGCCGGGCTCGTGCTGTCCACCGGGGTCAAGCTGGCGGAAAGCCAGCCGCGCACGGTGCGCGCGGTGGTGGTCGGCGTGGCGGCGTTTGTCGCCATCGGCCTGCTGCGCTGGCCGCTGCTGCCGGTGATGGCGGTGCTGGTGCCGGTGGCGCTGGTGCTCGAACATCGCGCCGAAAAGCGCCGGGGGCAGGCATGAGTTCCCCGGAGATCCTGCGCAGCCTGCTCGGGCATTTCGGCATGCTGTCGCTGCTGGCCGTGGGCGGCGGCGGCACCGTCATCCCGGACATGCACCGCTACCTCGTGGAAGCCAACGGCTGGATGACCGATGGCCAGTTCGCGGCGCTCTACGCCATCTCGCAGGCGTCGCCGGGGCCGAACATCCTGTTCGTGGCGCTGTTCGGCTGGCAGGTAGCGGGGGCGGGCGGCACGTTCGCGGCGATGGTCGGCATGTGCGGGCCGTCGAGCCTGATCGCGCTCGGCTTCGAGTACTTCGCCGGCCGTTCGCCGCACGCGCGCTGGCCGGGGCTGATCAAGCGCGGCCTGTCCGCGCTGACCATCGGCCTGCTGATGTCCACGGGCTGGGTGCTGGCCAGCAGCGTGGACCACAACTGGACCGCCGTGGCGGTGACGCTGCTGACCATCGCCCTCATGCTGAAGACGCGGGTTCATCCGCTGATGCTGGTGGCGCTGGGCGCCGGCGCGGGGCTGCTCGGGTTGGTCTGACCCCGGCCTGACCCGGTCCGATCAGTCCACGCCGACGAAGCCGCCGGTCTGGTGCGCCCATAGCCGGGCATAGAGCCCGCCGCGCGCGAGCAGTTCGGCGTGGGTGCCGGTCTCGACGATATGGCCGCCGTCGAGCACCACCAGCCGGTCCATCCGCGCGATGGTCGAGAGCCGGTGGGCGATGGCGATCACGGTCTTGCCCTCCATCAACGCCTCCAGGCTCTCCTGGATGGCCGCCTCCACTTCGGAGTCGAGCGCCGAGGTGGCCTCGTCGAGAATCAGGATTGGCGCATCCTTCAACAGCACCCGGGCGATGGCGATGCGCTGCCGCTGCCCGCCGGACAGCTTCACGCCACGCTCGCCCACCAGCGCGTCGAGCCCCCGCTGGCCGTTCCCATCGATCAGATCGCCGATGAAGTCGTCCGCCCGGGCACGCCGCAGCGCCTCGCCCAGGTCGGCATCGCTACTGTCCGGCTTGCCGTAGAGCAGGTTCTCGCGGATCGAGCGGTGCAGCAGCGACGTATCCTGCGTGACCATGCCGATCTGCGCGCGCAGGCTCTCCTGCGTCACCCCGGCCACGTCGTGGCCATCGACC
This sequence comes from Cupriavidus sp. OV096, assembly GCF_900115455.1. Taxonomy (NCBI): domain Bacteria; kingdom Pseudomonadati; phylum Pseudomonadota; class Betaproteobacteria; order Burkholderiales; family Burkholderiaceae; genus Cupriavidus; species Cupriavidus sp. OV096. Next base: position 535,080 of record NZ_FOWM01000001.1, on the reverse strand, counting down.
AGAATCCGGCCAGTTTCGACGTCGTAGAGCCGCAGCAGCAGGTTGACCAGCGTCGACTTGCCGGCCCCGGACGGCCCCACGAGCCCGATCTTCTCGCCCGGCTGCACGGTCAGGTTGACATGCTCGATCACCCCGGCGCCCTTGCCGTAGTGGAAGCCCACGTCCTCGAACTGCACCTCGCCCCGGGCGATGCGCAGCGGCTGCGCGTCCGGCCGGTCCACCACGTTGCGCGGCACGGCAATCGTCTTCATGCCGTCCTGCACCTGCCCGACGTTCTCGAAGATGCCATTGACCACCCACATGATCCAGCCGGACATATTGTTGATGCGGATGACCAGCCCGGTCGTCAGTGCGATGGCGCCCGTGGAGATCAGCCCCTGGTTCCACAGCCACAGCGCCAGCCCGGTCGTGCCGGCGATCAGCGCGCCGTTCATCGCCGTGATGGTCACGTCCATGGCGCTGACCATCCGCCCTGCCATGCGCATCTTGTCGGTGTGACTGGCCATGGCGTCGCGCGCGTAGCTTTCCTCGTGGCGCGTGTGGGCGAACAGCTTCAGCGTGGTGATGTTGGTGTAGCCGTCCACGATGCGGCCCATCAGCCGCGAGCGCGCCTCCGTGGCCACCACGGAACGCTGCTTCACGCGCGGCGTGAAGTACGCCAGGGCGGCGATGTAGCCGGCAATCCACAGGATCAGCGGGATCATCAGCCGCCAGTCCGCCTCGGCGAACAGGATCAGCGCGCTGATGGCGTAGATGATCACGTGCCAGAGCGCATCGAGCGCATGCACGGCCGAGTCGCGCAGCGAGAACCCGGTCTGCATGATGCGCTGGGCAATCCGCCCCGCGAAGTCGTTCTGGAAGAACGACAGGCTCTGCTGGAGCAGGTAGCGATGGTTCTGCCAGCGGATCAGGTTGGCCAGGTTGGGGTTGATGACCTGATGCAGCAGCACATCGTGCAGGCCGAAGAACAGCGGGCGCAGCAGCAGCGCCACGGCGGCCATCCACAGCAATTCATTCTGATGGCGCGCGAAGAACTGCCCGTCCGGTGTTCCTTTGGCGAGGTCCATGATCCGGCCGAGGAAGCTGAACAGCGACACCTCGATCAGCGCGGCGATCAGGCCCACCACCAGCAGCGCGAACAACACCCCGCGCACCTCGCGCAGGAAGTACGCGTAGAACCGCCAGATGCTGGCCGGCGGCTGCGTATCCGGCATGTTCCGGAATGGATCGATCAATCTTTCCAGGCGGCGAATCGGCATACGGCGGTCCCTCATCTCGTCTGTTGGAGTGAACCGGTGATGATACGCGCTTGGCACTGTTTCGCATTTTCGTAGATCTGCGATTGTGGAGACGGGATAGGGGCTACTACGCTCTCGAATCGTTACTGAGCGATCACATCTCCATCCATGGCTACCGCACCGTCCCGTCCACCGGCTCGCACAACCGTCAAGCGTCTCGAATTCGCGTTTCCATTCCGCAGGGCGTCGTCCGACCCTCGAAAGCCGTCCGTTGCCTTTACCGACCAGCATGAATTCCTGAGCCTGTTGCGCAAGGAATCTCTCGGCGCCTACGCCGTCAGCCGCAAGGGCCTGTGGCATGGGGGTGTCCACGTTTCGGACGCTGGCGCAGGCAAATCCTTTGATTTGAAGCATGGCGTACGTTGCATGGCCGACGGCGAAGTCGTGGCATGGCGAGTCAATCGGAATTATCTGAAAATCGACCTTCCGGCATTCAGTGCGCAATACAGTTCGGGATTTGCGCTGGTGCGTCATGTCATGGAGTTTCCGAAGGATTGCACGCTAACGTTCCATAGCCTCTACATGCACCTGCAGGACCTCGCTGGCTATGAGTCCGACAAGACTCTGCCAAGGCCGGCGTACTGGACAACGTGGTTCAAGGTGACATCGGGCGCAAGGAATAGGCAAACTGCAGGGAGCACTCATCCGGGATTGCAGACCGCACAGGTCGGGCTGCAAGTCCTGGCTACTAAGTCCGGGGGCACGATTCTGGGCATCCTGCCGCATGGTGCCCAGTTCAGCGTCCTGAAGCGGGAAGGCGACTGGGCGCAGATCGACGCCATACATGTGGGATCAATGGTCCCGTCCAAGGTCGGCGGGTATGTCGACCCAACGGCTGCCCATAAGGGATGGGTCTTTCTCGGCAAGGACGGTAGTGCAGCGGTTGTCGAAGCATTCGTTCCTGAGACGGCTGTGGACCGCGTGGTCGTGCCGCGAAAGCCCGTACCGATCAAGGCTGGCGCGCTCATTGGTCATCTCGGGCGAGACGACTCCCTGGCCGAGATGCAGGTCATCCGGGGCGTCCACCTCGAAATGTTCTGCGACAACAGCATCCGGTCGTTTATCGACAAGGGGCGAAGCTGGATTGCAGAGAATGCGGCGAAACCAAAGGCGTGGGAGCAGCTTGGACTATCAGCAGCACCCACGATCCTGCGGATCGATCGGCAAACCAAACTCTATAAGAAACCCCATCGGGAAGGGCGCGACGCGCCCGAGACCGACGTTGTCCGGGCATTTACGCAGGCGGAACTGGAGCGCCGCACGGACAAACCGTTCACGGAAGACGGTAATGGTACCGACGGCAAGAAGCGTCGCTGGTGGAAGGTGGAAAGCGCGGACGTTCGACGTCAGGACATTTCTGGCTGGGTTCGTGAGGAGAACTTTCCCGGAGGCCGCATATCTCGGGAGTTTGCCCAGAAGTGGGTGGATTTCGAGCTATTGGACGCCGCTCACGACCAGACCCACACTATTTTTGCCACCACCGCCGGATATCTCGACTACATCACCGGTGCGAACGTACCGCATCCCGGAGCCCGGGACAAGCTGAGCCCCTTGATGCAAATGGCTTGTCAGCATTTATACAAGCGGGGCGACGGCCTGCAGGCGGCCAACGATCTATGCGTCGCTTCACAGGACCCGTGGACTGCCGTGGGCGCGTCGAGGTTGATCGTCAAGCACGAGAGTGAATGGGCCAATCCTGAAAAGTGGACCCCACTGATCGCGGAGTTCGAAAAGATAAGCCGGAACCGCGAAGCGCTCACCGCCGAACACAGGCGAATTCAGGCGCTAACGTGGTGGACCGAGGTAAAAGCACATTATCCCGCCTTGCCAGATCCAAAGGTTTTTCATATTCATCCGATCGGGATGGTGGGAAATTTTGGTGCTACTGACGACTGCGAATGTGGAGGGTGTTACGTCGATAAATTTATAGTGACTCGCCTCGGTTCTCAATATGGGCCGGTGTACTTTGGGAATAGGCCACTGGAAAGATCAGAGGTGCTTCTGGAGTTGGCGGAGAGCGGCACAATAACCACCAGCGAGCGACGCATAATGGTGGGGATGTCACCCAATGAGGGGAATCTTGATTCTGTCCATTCCTATGACAGCGAAATTGTTACCGCGGGAGCAATGCAAAAAACAATAAACCGGGACGGATTTGGAGAGCTTCCGCGGCAAGTTGCGCATTTTCGAGCTGCGGATGAGGATGCATACCAAGAGCTCTTCGAAAAATGCGGTTGGAGCGTCGAGGGGAGAGGTGAAGAGACGAGGATGTATTACTCGCATCCACTATTGACAAATGGGAAGAAAATAACGGGCAGGGAGTTAAAGGACAAAATCAGGGAAAATTGCTCCGCCAATTCATTTCGGAAGAAAGTTGACAACGTACCGCTAGCAGCAATTGTCCATGCGATGATGGACAAACGATATGAGCGCCTGCAATTGATGGATTTCATGACTAGGTTGCGCATCCAGATTCTACCGGAGGTGCCGTCGAATTGCCGTTTCCCGATCGGCGACTATTTTCAATCTGACCTCGGGCGCGCTACGGCGCTTGATCACCATGTAAATCGGCCTGCCTGGGTGAGGCAAGACATAGGAAGTGCGGTGCGACGCTTCTTTGATCGGCATCCTAACGTATCTCAAAATCCCGCAGAGTGGGGCGCAAATAGAGTTGCATATGAGAGGGAGATTGTGGAGGACTACGGCGTCAATCGCCGAATGGCTGTTATCGGAACGCAGTCAGTTGCACCGGGGCGGTATCGCGCCATGGCAGCGAGATTGAATTGAAGGGGCGCAGAGATGCACGCTAAGAAAAGATATCTGGTTGCTATGTTGGCACTCTGGTCATTCGTGGCGCAAGCGCATGAATACGTTACCTTTGATGGAGGTACACGAATTGAATTCTCAAAACCCCTTCTAGCGAGAGAGCGATCCCTTTTCGGACCCGGATTGAAGAAGGCGACCTTTGTGAGATCTGACGGTTCCAGGTTCGACCTCTTTGCCATGGAACGATTGAACCGTAACGGGGGAATTTTATTCTCTGGGGTGCAGGATGTTTTAGTTTCGCCAAGCGGGAGATTTGCTGTTCTCATAACTCTGCGCGTCGGCGTTCTCAGAGAGTTCAAGAAGCCAAACAGGATCGTAGATCGACAATATTGCCCGGCGATCGACACGCATTCCGGATGCATACTGAGTAATCAAACCGGAGGGATTTGCGGGGGTAGATGGGATGGCGCAGTGGATACGTGGCACGTTGGCGGAGAAAGTGGTGATTTTGACGCTACTGCTGCCATGACGGAGATGCAGGGTCTGGATGTTAATTTGATATGGGAAGATTATCAAAGCGGAAAAATGGAGGGTGGGCATTCCTCTCTATCTGGGCTTATTGAAAGCAAATTGGGTGTTCAAAACATCCTTGCATGCGCTAATTCCCGAGACATAAATATAGCCTTGTATGAGAGGGTTGCTGCACAATTGGAGCGAGAGGGAGACCGGGCATCCGCGCGATATATCCGAAGTCAATTTGGTGCGCGAAAATGAAGAGATTTGAATTGTAGTGATATAGGGAGCGTTTCATCATCTGACGAAATCGACCCTTGGAAATGGCGGAGGCGTGCGGACATGAGAGATACGCCCAACAAAAAGCCCCGCCATGAGGCGGGGCTTGTCTGCATGCCTGGTCGAGCAGGCAATATCAGTGAATCGCCATCAGTGAATCACCATGTGCGTGAACGGCGGCACGTACGCCTGCAGGGTCACGAACAGGCCGACGAGGATGGCCAGCACGACCGAGTGGAAGAACACGTAGCGCAGGATCTCGCCCTCGTGGCCGTACCACTTGGTGGCGGTGGAGGCCACCACGATCGACTGGGCGTCGATCATCTTGCCCATCACACCGCCCGAGCTGTTGGCGGCCGCCATCAGCACCGGCGACAGGCCCAGCTGCTCCGCCGTGGTCTTCTGCAGGCCGCCGAACAGGACGTTGGACGCCGTGTCGGAACCGGTCAGTGCCACGCCCAGCCAGCCCAGCATCGTGCCGAACAGTGGGTAGAACACGCCGGTCTGCGCAAAGGCCAGGCCCAGCGTGGCGTCGAGACCCGAGTAGCGGGTCAGGTAGCCGATGCCGAACATGGCGCAGATGGTCAGCAGCGAGTAGCGCACCAGCTTGATCGTCTCCCAGTACTCCTTGAGCAGGCGCGGCACCGAGTAGCCCATCAGCAGGCCGCCGACCAGCGCCGACACCAGGATGCCGGTGCCGGCCATCGACAGCACGTTGAAGTTGAACACCGCCCCTTCGACGATTTCCTTCGGCACCACCGGCGGACCCTTGATGATGGCCTTGTCGAGGCCCGGGATCGGGAATTTGTACTGCCAGATGCCGTCCACGAGCTTCTTGAACTCGGGAATGCCCCAGACGAACACGAACACGGTCAGGATGACCCATGGCATCCACGCCTTGACCACCGAAATGCCGACCGACGCCGCGTTGGCGCGGGCTTCGGCTTCCAGGGCTTCGGGGTGATCGACCTTCGAGTCGTCGTGGCGGCCCAGGATGCGCGTGGAGGTCCAGATCTCCTTCGGATGCCAGATCTTCAGGAAGGCGGTCAGGGCCCCCATCGAGATCAGCGCGGAGATCACGTCCACCAGCCACGGGCCGTGGTAGTTCGAGACCAGGAACTGCGGCACGGCGAAGCTGACGCCCGCCACCAGGATGGCCGGCCAGATGGCCAGCATGCCGCGGAAGCCCGCGAACGCCCAGATCAGCCAGAACGGCACCAGCACCGAGAAGAACGGCAGTTGGCGGCCAATCATCGCGGAGAGCACGGTCTGTTCGATGCCGGTCACCGACGAGAGGCCGATGATTGGCGCGCCGAGTGCGCCAAACGCCACCGGAGCGGTATTGGCGATCAGCGCCAGGCCAGAAGCGGCTAGCGGCGAGAAGCCCAGGCCGATCAGGATGGCGCCGGTCACGGCCACCGGCGTGCCGAAGCCGGCTGCGCCCTCGAAGAACGCGCCGAAGCTGAAGGCCACCAGCAGAAGTTGGAGGCGGCGATCTTCGGTCACGCCCGAGATCGAGTTCTGCAACACCCTGAATGACCCGTTAAGTGTGGTCAGCCGGTGCAGGAAGATGATGTTGAGGACGATCCACCCGATCGGAAACAGCCCGGAGACGATGCCCAGCCCGGCCGCCTTGCCGGCCATGGCCGCGGGCATGCCGAACACGAACGACGCCACCGCGATGCCGACCGCCAGCGCCAGTCCGGCAGCGATGTGGGCCTGCATGTGAAAGAACGCCAGCGCTGCGAGCAGCACGGCCACAGGGACCCCCGCGGCAATGGTAGACAGCGCCATATTGCCGAGCGGGTCATAGATTTGACTCCACACGATTGAATCCTCCTCTGGGTTTGGAAGGCAGCCGTGCCTCTGTCGGGCCTGGACTGCCGCTACTGCATAGCAACTGGGCGTGCGGCGGCAAGCGCATCGCTGCGCACAGAAAGGCGATTGTAAGGACGCGAGTTCCCCGCAATCGCTTAAATCCGGTCACCGGGTCGATGAATCGGATTCAGGGATCAGGGTTTGTTCGGGGGGAGCAGAGCGCACCTCACAACTCTCGGGCGAGGGTACTCCTAAAACGGACGTTCGAATTTGGCGTGGCCGTCGAGTGCGGCCAGGAAAAGTGACGCCTGCGCCGCTAGTCAGATCGGACAAAAACCGATCGACCAAAGGCGCAGGACGATTCAGCGCAGCGGCAGGACGAGGATGCCGGTGGCTGCCGGCCGGGCGCGCATGTCGTCCAGCCAGCGTTCGAGGTTGGGCCGTGCCGTGTGGGGCACGGGCGTGCCCATCCAGCGGTGTGCCGCGCAGGCCAGCGCGATGTCGGCCATGGTGAAGCGGTCGCCGCCGATGAACTCGCGGCTGGCGAGCGCCTTGTCCAGCATCGCGGCCAGCGGCTCGGTCCGTTCGCACGACTTGGCGATGACCGCCTCGTCGCGCTTCTCGACCGGCACGCGCACCATCTGCAGGAAGGCCGAGACCATGGCCGGGCTGAACGCCGTGGTCTGCCAGTCCATCCAGCGGTCGGCGGAGGCGCGCTCCTTGACGTCGGACGGCCACAGCGTGCCTTCGCCATAGCGCGCGCACAGGTAGCGCACGATGGCGTTCGATTCCCACAGCACGAAGGGCTCGCCGGCCACGTCCGTATCGCGGAAATCCTCGATCACCGGAATCAGGCGATTCGGATTCAGGCGAATGTAGGCCTCGGTGTCCAGCTCGCCCTGGTGATTGCCGATGTCGATGCGCTCGTGGTCCAGGTGCAGCTCGCGCGCGCACCAGACCACTTTCTGCACATTGATCGACGACAGGCGGCCCCAGATGCGCAACAGGCCTTGCGGCTCCTCCACGTCCATGGCGATCGGCTCTCCTTCAGGGTTCCGGGGCTAGCCTCAGGCAGCGCGCGGCTGCGGCGCTGCCTTGGCGATGGCTTCGCGGAACAGTTCGCCGAGGATCGTCACGCCTTGCTCGATCCGCTCCGGCGGCACCGTCACGAAGGCCAGGCGCAGCGTGTTCATGCGCGGATTGCCCGCATAGAACGGCGCGCCCGGCACGTAGGCCACGTTACGGCGCACGGCTTCCTCGAGGATCTTCATGCTGTCCAGGCCCTCGGGCAGTTCCACCCAGATAAACATGCCGCCTTCGGGCTGGTTCCACGTCACGCCGGCGGGCATGTGGCGCTTGAGTGCGTCAAGCATCACTTCGCATTGCTTGCCGTAGAGCGCGCGGATGGTCGGGATATGGCGTTCGAGCAGGCCGTCGCGCACGGACTCGTAGGCCATGCGCTGGGTGAAGCTCGGCGTGTGCAGATCAGATGCCTGCTTGGCCTGGCACAGCTTGAAGTGCAGTTCGGGCGGGGCGATCACGAAGCCCAGGCGCAGGCCGGGGGCCAGCACCTTCGAGAACGAGCCCATGTAGATCACGCCGTCCGGGTTCATCGAGAGCAGTGTCGGCAGGATGTCGCCGGTGTAGCTCAGTTCGCCGTAGGGGTCGTCTTCCACCAGCAGCAGGTTCAGTTCCTGCGCGCGCTTGACCAGCGCCTGGCGGCGCTCCAGGGGCAGGCGGCGGCCGGTGGGGTTCTGGAAATTCGGCAGGGCGTAGAGGAAGCGGGCGCCGGCGGTGAGCTCCGGCGTCAGCGCCTCGGGCACCAGTCCGCGCTCGTCGGTCGGCACCGAGACGAACTCGGGTTCGAACAGCGAGAACGCCTGCAGGGCGCCGAGGTAGCTCGGCGTTTCCACCAGCACCGGGCTGCCCGGGTCGATCATCACCTTGGCGATCAGGTCCAGCGCCTGCTGGCTGCCGGTGGTGATCAGCACGCGCTCCACCTCCACGTTGTAGCGCTTGGCCACGAATTCGCGCAGCGGCAGATAACCCTCGGTGGCGGCATATTGCAGCGCGCCCTGGGGGTTATCGGCGAATACGCGGGCCACCGCCGCTTCCATGGCCGCTACCGGGAACGACGCCGGGGACGGCAGGCCGCCGGCGAAGGAAATGACTTCCGGACGCTCGGTGACCTTCAGGATTTCGCGGATGGCCGAGCTGGTCAGTTGCTGTGCTCGGCGGGAGATGGCCCATTTCATGATCTGTCTCTGGTGGGGTGAATCTTGGACTGCGTGGTGGAAAAAATACGAATTATGCGATTTCGACAATCATTTCGATCTCGACGCAGGCGCCCATCGGCACCTGGGCCACGCCGAACGCGCTGCGCGCATGGCGGCCCTTGTCGCCGAAGACCTCGACCAGGAACTCGGATGCGCCGTTGGTCACCAGGTGCTGCTCGGTGAATTCCAGCGTGGAGTTGACCAGGCTCATCACCTTGACGATGCGCTGGACCCGGTTCAGGTCGCCGATATGGGCGTGGAGCGTGGCCAGCAGGTCGACGGCGATGGCGCGCGCGGCGGCCTTGCCGGTCTCGGTGTCGACGTCCTTGCCGAGCTTGCCGGCCCAGACCTTGCCGTCCTTGCGGGCGATGTGGCCCGAGAGAAAGACGGTGTTGCCGCTGGTCGCGGCCATGACATAGGCGGCGGCGGGGGCGCTGACGGGGGGCAGTTCCACGCCGAGGCGGGCGAGGGTGTCATATACGGACATGCATGGCTCCTGTTAGTGAAGTCGTCCTGGAAATATGGGGGGCGCCCCTTCGGCCGCGGTGGCGGCCGGTGGCGTGGCGGGTGCCGTGTTGCGCACGGCGGCGCGGCGGCCAAGGGCCACCACGGCAATCACCGCCACGGCAAAGGCGAGGGTGGGGGCGTCGAGGGGCTCGGCCAGGATCACGGCGCCGCCCGCCAGCGTGAGGAACGGCTGGAGCAATTGTATCTGGCCTACGCGGGCGACGCCGCCTTTTGCGAGTCCGGCGTACCAGAACAGGAAGCCGATGAACATCGAGAAGACCGATACATAGGCCATGCCGAGCCACGCCCGGGAGGATGCCGCGCCGATCTCGGGCGCGTGCGCCAGGGCCAGCCACGCCACCACGGGCACCAGTACCGGCAGGGACACGACCAGCGCCCAGCTGATGGTTTCCAGCCCGCCCAGCTCCCGTGACAGCTTGCCGCCCTCGGCATAGCCCAGCGCGCCAAGTACCACGGCGGCGAACAAATACCAGTCGGCATGTTGCAGGCCGCCGGCCCCCTGCCACAGGGCGAAGGCGATCACCAGCGCGCTGCCGGCCACGGCCGAGAGCCAGAAGGCCGGGGAAGGGCGCTCGCTGCCGAACCACGCCGCGAACACGGCGGTGGCCAGCGGCAGCAGGCCAATCACGATGGCGCCATGGCCGGCCGGCACCTCGCGCATGGCGAGTGACGAAAACAGCGGAAAGCCGACCACCACGCCCAGCGCCGTCACGGCCAGCCGTGCCCACTGGCGCCCGCGCGGCCGCCGTGCCGGGGCCAGCGCGCCGCGCAGGGCGAGCAGGCCCAGCGCCAGGCAGGCCGCCAGCACCGCGCGGGCCAGCGCCACGAAGATGGGGTCCAGCTCGGCCACGGCCATGCGCGTGAACGGCAGCGTCTGGCTGAAGATCGCCACGCCGATGAAGCCGAGCCACATGCCGCCGGAAGCGGGCGGATGGGAGGGAGAAGCAGAAGCAGAAGGATTTGCCATGATGGGGAGGCCCGGGAAGATCAGTGCGGCTGCGCGGCAAGGGCGATCCAGACCGCCGTCACGCCGAGCGCCAGCCCCATCGTGCCGTTGAACCAGCGCACGCGGTTGCCCTGCGCCAGCCAGTGCCGCAGCGAGGCGCCGAGCAGCCCATAGGCGCCGTTGCTGAAGAAGCCGAAGACCCCAAACACCGTGCTGACCAGCGCGATGCGCTGCGCGGGCGAGGGCGCGCCGGCCATGTACGAGGCCGCCACGGCCAGCGCCAGCATCCACGCCTTGATATTGGCGTACTGGAACGCGGCCGACTGCCAGACGTTCATCGGCTTGAGCACGGTCTTCTCGGCCAGCGAGGCGCTCCGGGCAATCTTCCACGCCAGCCAGAGCAGGTAGGCCACGCCGACGACATGGATGGCGCGCGCCAGCATCGGGCTGGCCTGTATCAGGGCGCCCACGCCGGTGGCGCACAGCGCGACGATGCTCGCGAAGCCGAACGCCACCCCGATGCAATGCGGCAGCGTGGCGCGCAGCCCGAAGTTGGCCCCGGTCACGGCGGCGATGGTGGTGTTGGGGCCGGGCGTGAACGCGCCCACGGCCAGCAGCGTGATCAATGCGAGGAACTGGGCCATCGACAGGCCCGTCAGCCAGTTGGCATCCATGACGGCGACCTCAGGCCAGCGCGGCGAAGTTGACCACCACGCGGCGGTTGGTGCGGCTCTTCTTTTCGATCTTGGTCACGGTGACCGCGCCGATCTCGCCCGTATTGGCCACGTGGGTGCCGCCGCAGGGTTGGCGGTCCACACCGGGGATCTCGATGATGCGGATGGTGGACGTGCCGGCCGGCGGCGCGGCGCCCACGGTGCGCACCAGATCGGGCTGCGCGGCGAGCTGTTCGGGCGTGATGCGGTCGATCCGCACATCGGTCTTCGCGCCGATCAGCGCGTTGAGCTGCTCGGTCAGTTCGGCCTTGTCCAGCGTGGATTCGGGGAGGTCGAAGTCGATGCGCGCGGAATCGGGCGAGATGCTGCAGCCAGTCACCGGCACCGGGATCAGCGATCCCAGCAGGTGCAGGCAGGTGTGCAGCCGCATCAGCTTGTGGCGGCGCGCCCAGTCGACGCGCACTTCGCCCTGGTCACCGGGCTGCACCGCCGGGGCGTCCGGCGCCGGCACGTGGAGGATGCGGGTGCGGTCCTCGGCGTAGATCGTGTCGATCAGCGCCACCACGCGGCCATCGGCCAGCACCAGCGTGCCGGTGTCCCCGGCCTGCCCGCCGCTGCGCGCGTAGCAGACGGTCTGGTCCAGCTCGATGCCGGCCTCGCTCACGGCCACGACCGTGGCGTTGCAGTGGTCGAGATAGGCGTCGTCGTCGAAACGCTTGGTGGTGGTGGCGGACATCGTCGGGGGCTCCTTCGGGGGTATTTATATAGTCAGCACAGGGTCTTGGTGCCTGCTGGGGTGTCGATTTCGGCCACCAGTTGTGGCGGCCCATCGGTCTGTTCGATCTCGATCAGGTCTGCTGCGCCGATCCACGCCAGCCCCTGCCGCAGCAGTTCCGCCTGTGGATGGCTGCCGCGCAGCCGACGCAGCGCCAGGTCCTGGCGCGGGAGGCTGATGGCGGGGTGGTTGGGCACGTCCCACTGGATCAGCGTGGGGAACAGGCCATCGCCCGCATGCGTCGCCTCACCCGGCCAGGCCGGCAGGCTGCCGTCGTCGGGCACGGTCAGGCGCCAGTGCAGCGCGCCGCGCGTCATCGGAATGGCCGGGGCGATGCGGTCCGGGTACTGCGCCTGCCAGCGCGACAGGTCGATCGGCCGTTCCACGCGGGCGGCCCAGTGGGCCAGGAACGGGCCGTCGGCCAGCCGCTCGCGGATGGCTTCGCTGTCCAGCCCGAACCAGCGCGGCCGATCCGGCGCCGGGGCGGCCGGGTCGATCGCGATCACTTCGAGGTACATCCCGCCGAACAGCCCCATGACGCGGTTGTGCGTGCCCATGCGCGGGTGCGCGCCGCCGCCTTGCGGGGCAACGCCGAGCAGGTCGGCAACATGGTTCGCGCCGGATTCCAGATCCGGGGCCGCGATCACGAGGTGGTCTATGGCGAGCGTCATTGTCGGTTGATGGTAGACAAGGTTATCGGTACAGTACCGATACAGTTCAGCAGATCGTATTCAGTACAGTTGCGGGAGCACCACATGGAAGGCAGCGAAGCGGACGAAAGGCGGCACCCCGGGCCAGACCGCAAGGATAGCGGAGGCCGCTCGGGTGCGTCGGGCGGCACACGGCCTTTGAGGCTGGTGATGCCGACGGCCGGCCACGAGCAGTTGCCGGACCCGATTCCTTCGGCCCAGATGACGCTGGTCGAGCAATTGACTGAATGGGCACGGCTGCGCATCGACGAACGGGTGTTCCGGGCCGGTATGCGCATGCCGTCGATCCGGCAACTGGCTACCGAGAAGGGGATTTCGCGCTTCACCGTGGTGGAAGCCTATGAGCGGCTGGTGGCGCTGGGCTACCTGGAGTCGCGGCGCGGCTCGGGGTTCTATGTGCGGGAGCGCGTGGCACATCCGTCCACGGCCGCCACGCCGCCTTCGGACGCCATCCGCAATATCGACGTGACCTGGCTGCTGCGCAGCATGTTCCATTCGGCGGAGAGCCACAAGGCGCCGGGCTGGGGCTTCCTGCCGAACGAGTGGCTGGACGGCGAGCTGATGTCCGGCGCGCTGCGCAGCCTGGGGCGGCAACCGGGCAACCATTTTTTGTCGAGCGGCACGCCGCAGGGCTTCCTGCCGTTGCGGCAGCAGTTGCGCACGCGGCTGGAGGAGCTGGAGATCGGCGTCACGCCGGACCAGATCGTGATGACCTCCGGCATCACGCAGGCGTTCGACCTGATCGCACGGCAATACCTGCACCCCGGCGATACCGTGCTGGTCGGCGATCCGGCCTGGTTCGTGATGTTCGCGCGCTTCGCCGCGCAGGGCGCCCACGTGATCGGCGTGCCGTACACGGCCGATGGCCCGGACCTGGACGCGCTCGAGCGCGTGGTGCAGGCCCATCGGCCCAAGCTGTTCGTGGTCAATTCCGTGCTGCACAACCCCACGGGCACCTCGCTCTCCGCCGCCCGGGCGTTCCGGCTGCTGCAACTGGCCGAGCAGTACAACTTCCTGGTGGTGGAGGACGATATCTATTGCGATCTCTGCCCGCCCGGCCACGCCGCCACCCGGTTGGCCAGCCTCGACCAGCTCCGGCGCGTGATCTATCTCGGCAGCTTCTCCAAGACGCTGGCCGCCAACCTGCGCGTGGGGTTCATCGCCGCCAGCCCGGAGCTGGCCGTGACGCTGACCGACAGCAAGCTGCTGACCGGCATGGCCACGCCCGAGATCAACGAGCGCGTGGTCTACAAGGTGCTGACCGAGGGCCACTACCGCAAGCACGTGGAGCGCGTGCGCGGCCGGCTGGACCGGGCGCGCGACGAGACCCGCCACCAACTCGAACGGCTGGGTTTGCGGATGTTCCCGGGCCAGCACGCCGGCATGTACCTGTGGGCCGATACGGGCGTGGACACCAATGTCATCGCTACGGCCGGGCACGAGGAGGGCTACCTGTTCGCCCCGGGCAGCCTGTTCTCGCCCAGCCAGATGCCATCCACCTGGACGCGCTTCAACGTGGCCAGCAGCGCCGATCCCGGCATGCTGCGTTTCCTGGCCGCGCAGATCGAGCGATTGTCCGGCCAGCCGGCCTCTGGCACCCATACCGCCCATGCCCCCGCCACCCCGGGGGCTTGAAAAACCGTCCGTCCATCCCGATTTGAAGGGCCATCGACCCCGCCGCGCACCGCGCCCGGGGCAACCCCGGATGTGCCCGCTTTGTTTTCAAGCTTTCAAGAGGAGAACCATGACCGCACCGCACGAAACGATGAGCTTCCAGGCGGAAGTGAAGCAGCTGCTGCACCTGATGATCCACTCGCTGTACAGCAACAAGGAGATCTTCCTGCGCGAGCTGGTGTCGAATGCTTCGGACGCCACTGACAAGCTGCGCTTCGAGGCGATCGCCAACCCGTCGCTGCTCGAGAACGATGCCGACCTGGCCATCCGCATCGAAGCCGACGCCGCCAGCCGCACGCTGAAGATCACCGACAACGGTATCGGCATGAGCCGCGACGAGGCGATCCGCAACCTCGGCACGATCGCGCGCTCGGGCACCAAGGAATTCTTCCAGCAACTGTCCGGCGACCAGCAGAAGGACGCCGCGCTGATCGGCCAGTTCGGCGTGGGCTTCTACTCGGCCTTCATCGTCGCGGACAAGGTCACGGTGGAGACGCGCCGCGCCGGCGCGACCGCCGACGAGGCCGTGCGCTGGGAAAGCACCGGCGACGGCGAGTTCACGGTGGACGCCATCTCGCGCGCCGAGCGCGGCACCACCATCACGCTGCACCTGCGCGAGGGCGAGGACGACTTCCTGTCGTCGTACCGGCTGCGCCACATCATCCAGAAGTATTCGGACCATATCTCGCTGCCGATCCGCATGCCCAAGGAAGAGTGGGATGCCGAAGCCAGCGCCCACAAGACCACCGGCGAGTGGGAGAGCGTGAACCAGGCCAGCGCGCTGTGGACGCGCGCCAAGTCCGACATCACCGACGAGCAGTACCAGGCGTTCTACCAGCACATCGCCCATGACCAGGAAGCCCCGCTGACCTGGACCCACAACCGCGTGGAAGGCCGCAGCGAGTACACGCAGCTGCTGTTCATCCCGGCGCGCGCCCCGTTCGACCTGTGGGACCGCAATCACAAGGCCGGCCTGAAGCTGTACGTGAAGCGCGTGTTCATCATGGACGACGCGGACCAACTGCTGCCGGCGTACTTGCGCTGGGTCAAGGGCGTGGTGGATTCGGCCGACCTGCCGCTGAACGTCTCGCGCGAGCTGCTGCAGGAGAGCCGCGATGTGCGCGCGATCCGCGAGGGCAGCACCAAGCGTGTGCTGTCGATGCTCGAATCGCTGGCGGACAGCGAGGACGAAGCCGATCGCGCCAAGTACAAGACCTTCTGGGAGCAGTTCGGCCAGGTGCTCAAGGAAGGCATGGGCGAGGACCAGGCCAACGCCGAGCGCATCGCCAAGCTGCTGCGCTTCGCGTCCACCCACAGCGACACGGCCGAGCAGTCGGTCTCGCTGGGCGACTACGTGAGCCGCATGAAGGAAGGGCAGGACAAGGTCTTCTACGTCACCGCCGACACCTGGGTGGCCGCCAAGTCGAGCCCGCATCTGGAAGTCTTCCGCAAGAAGGGCATCGAAGTGCTGCTGCTGACCGAGCGCGTGGACGAGTGGATGCTGTCCTACCTGCACGAGTTCGACGGCAAGGAACTGGTGTCCGTGGCGCGTGGCGACCTGGACCTCGGCGCGCTGGCCGACGAGACCGAGAAGGCCGAGCAGGAAAAGGCCGAAACCGACTGGAAGGACGTGGTCGACCGTGCCAAGGGCGTGCTGGAAGGCAAAGCCAAGGACGTGCGCGTGACGCTGCGCCTGACTGAATCGGCTTCGTGCCTGGTGTCGGACGATGGCGACATGAGCGGCTACCTGCAGCGCCTGCTCAAGCAGGCCGGCCAGAAGGCGCCCGACGCCCAGCCGATCCTGGAGCTGAACCCCGAGCACGCGCTGGTGAAGAAGCTGCGCGACGTGGCCGGCGACGAAGCCTTCGCCGACCGCGTCAGCGTGCTGTTCGACCAGGCCCTTCTGGCCGAGGGCGGCATGCTGGAAGATCCGGCCACCTACGTGCAACGCGTGAACCGCCTGCTGGCCTGAGGCCGGTTTGCGGCCCCGCTCCCGCCTGCGGGGGAGGGGCCGCCAGCGAAGACCCTCCCAAGATGACCACCAAACGCTGTTTCCCGCCGGTCGTCGATGCCCACACCCGCGTCCTCGTGCTCGGCAGCCTGCCGGGCGAGGTCTCGCTCGCCCAGAACCAGTACTACGCGCACAAGCAGAACCGCTTCTGGCACCTGATGGGCGATGTCCTCGGGGTCGATCTCGTCGGCCAGGACTACCCGGCCCGCCTGCAAGCGCTGCTTGGGTACGGCGTGGGGCTGTGGGACGTGGTGGCCGAGGCGCGGCGCGATGGCAGCCTCGACAGCAATATCCGCGACCATGCCGGGAACGACCTGCTCGGGCTGATCGGCACGCTGCCGAGCCTGCGGGCGATTGCCTTCAACGGCGGTACGGCGGCGAAGATCGGGGAAAAGGCGCTGGGGGCGCTGGGGGCGCATGGCGACCGCCATGCCATCCTGCGGCTGCCGTCGAGCAGCCCGGCCTATACGCTGGCCTATGCGGAAAAGCGGGTCGCGTGGCAGGCCTTGCGCGCCTGGCTGGACTGAATCGCCCAGCCAGGCGTGGGGCGTCTTCTTTCGATGACGAAGGGGCGACGCCGTTCAGGCCGTCGTGTTGACGATGTTCCCGGTGCTGGAGGCGCCGGCCTGCTGAATGGCTTCGGCCAGCTTGGCGACGGCCTGCTGGAGCGACGCCGAGGTCGACGTGACACCGGCCTGCAGCGCGGCCACGGTGCTGGCCTTGGTGCTGTCGTCCGCGCCACTGTTCTGCGCGGCCTGGAGCTGCTGCATCTGGGCTGCCAGCTGCTTCTGCAGCGCCTCGATCTGCTGCTTCAGCGCCTTGATGACCGCCGAGTCGCTGTCTTCGCTGCTGGCCGCGCTGGCGTCTGCGGCACCTGCGCCGCCCAGGCGTCCGGCGCCGCCCGGGCCCTTGATGTCGCCGCTGGCGCTGGCCGAGGAAGCCGAGGAGGCCGACGCGCTGCCGTCCGTGCTGGCGGCGGCGGCTTGCGCCGCGTCGTCAGCCGGCGCGGTGAAGCGGCGGGTGTTGGTTACGTTGGCGTCACTGGCGGTGACGATCTGAGGGGTAACGCTGCTGATTGTTGTCATATGCGTGGTTCCGATCGGGAGAGAGCCCACCCCTTCTTCGGCGCAAATCCGCAAAACTTTAGGCGTACCGAACAAGTCTCACCGTCAGTCACTTCTGTCACAATCGCGGCCATGGCTCGCCCCGCGCGGCGGGCCGGCCTCCCATTTCGATAAATTCCTATGTCCAGTCTCGGCCTTGGCGGTATTGGTGGCATCGGCCTGCATGTCATCGTCGCCATCTTCTTCGCGGTGCATGCGGTGCGCACGCACCAGAATATGTACTGGCTCCTGCTGCTGTTCCTGTTCCCGGGGCTCGGCAGCGTGGTCTATTTCTTCGCGGTCTACCTGCCCAGCCTGCGCCAGACGCGCGGGGCGCGGGCGGCGGGACGGGCGATCCGGCAGATCGTGGATCCGAACCGTGCCGTGCGGGAGGCCCGCGACGCCTTCGACCGGGCACCCACCGTGGACCACCGCATGCGCCTGGGCGCCGCGCTGCTCGATGCCGGCCAGCCGGCCGAGGCGCTGACGCACTACCAGACGGCCGCCAACGGCCCGTTCGCCTCCGACCCGGCCTTGCTGGAAGGGCTGGCGCGCGCCCAGGTGGCCACCGGCCAGCCCGGGCCGGCGCAGGCCACGCTGGAGACGCTGTTCTCGCACCACCCGCAGGCGCGCGAGCAGGCCACGCCCTCGCTGCTGTACGCGCAGACGCTGGCCGCTACCGGCGCGCCGGGCACGCGGGCTGCGTTCGAGCAGGCCCTGACCAGCGCCAGCGATGCCGCGCCGCGCTGCCTGTTTGCCGACTGGCTGACGGCCCAGCCCGATGCCGCCGACCGCGAGCGCGCGAAAGCGCTCTATGCCGATATCGTCCATGACGCGCGCCACTGGCCGCGCCATGCCCGCGAACACAATCGCGAATGGCTCCAGCGCGCCCAGACCGCGCTGGGCCAATGATTCGCCCCCATGATCCGCGCCCTTGGCGCCTTTTTCTCCGCTATGACGCTTCTGAAACGCAAATCGATCGAGGCCGTGGCCTCGCGCCGTCCCGCCCGCGGACACCGTGACGCATCGCGCGGCAACCTGAACGCCCGGCAGGATTCCCGGCAGGACCCCCGTCACGAAGCCCGCATGAAGCCGCGCTTCGCGCCGGTGACGTTCTCCGAGATGGACGGCGTGCGCTACCTGCATTTCGGCACGGAATGGGTCCAGGGCGCGATGCGCCTGCGCAAGCCGGACGCCATCGAGCTCGAATACGCGCAGCAGATGATGGCCTGGCTGCTGTTCCAGTCGCCCTCGGTCGATGACTTCCACGTGGTGCAGTTGGGCCTCGGGGCTGCCGCGTTGACCAAGTTCTGCCATCGGCAGTTCGCCCGCGCCAAGGTGACGGCGGTGGAGCTGAATCCGGCCGTGATCGTGGCCGGCCGCAGCATGTTCGGCCTGCGCGAAGATGACGCGCGCCTGACCGTGCGCGAGCAGGACGCCTGGGACTTCGTGATGGACAGCGCCAGCACGGCGGCCATCGATACGCTCCAGGTGGACCTCTACGACGCCACCGCGCGCGGCCCGGTGCTGGACACCACGGCGTTCTACCGCGCCTGCCGCCGCGTGCTGAAGACCCCCGGCGTGATGACGATCAACCTGTTCGGCGACCACGAGAGCTTTCCGAAGAACATCGTGCGGATTTGCGATGCCTTCGACAACCGCGTGCTGGTGTTCCCGGAAGTGCATGACGGCAACATCATCGCCATGGCGTTCAACGGGCCGGCCATCGACGTCTCCTGGGAGACGCTGGAAGCGCGCGCGGACGTGGTGGAAGCCGCGACCCAGCTGCCCGCCCGGGACTGGGTCAAGAAGCTGCGCGCGGCCAATGCCAATCAGGAAGACCGGCTGGTGATCTGATCGCTTTCTGAGGGAAAACGGTCATTCCTTGTGGAAGAACTGCGCCAGCGACCATTCGTCGGTGCGGGCCTCGTAGCGCAGGCCCTTGCGCATCGCCCACATCGCCAGCTGGCTGTGCGAGGGGATGATGGCGTGATCCGCCAGCGCGACCTTCGCCGCGGCGCGCGCGGCTTCCTCGCGCGCCTTGTCGCTGCTGACCGTGGTCAGTGACGTTTCGATCAGCTTGTCGAGCTGCGGATTGCTGTACTTGCCCCAGTTCCACGTGCCATAGCCGGTCTTCGGGTTGGGCGTGCCGGTGATCGAGCGCAGCGCCACATCGGCCGCCGCCGAGCCCCATCCCAGCATCTGGAACGAGAACTCGCCCTGGCGCGCGCGCGTGAAGTAGGCTGCCACGGGCAGGGTCTCCACCTTGGTCTGGATGCCGATGCGCGTCAGCATGCCGGCCGTGGCCTGCGCCACCTGGCCGTCGTTGAGGTAGCGGTTGTTGGTGGCGTGCAGCGTCAGCGCGAAGCCATCGGGGTAGCCTGCCTGGGCCAGCAGCTTCTTGGCGCCCTCGACATCGTAGGCGTCCGGCTTGGTGCCCGGATGGCCGAAGATCTGCGGCGAGACGATCGACGAGGCCGGCACCGCCAGCCCCTCCATGATGCGGCTGACGATGGCGTCCCGGTTCAGCGCCTTGCTGACCGCTTCCCGCACGCGGGCGTCCTTGAACGGGTTCTTGGCCAGCGGCTTGCCGGCCTTGTCGGTCACGAACGGCGAGTTGTCGCGCGACTGGTCCATCTGCCAGAAGATGGTGCGCCACGACACCGTCTGCTCGATCTTGAACTTCGGATTTTGCTTGAGCTTCGCCACGTCGGCCGAGGGCACGCTCTCGATCACGTCCACGTCGCCGGCCAGCAGCGCCGCGCTGCGTGCGCCGTTGTCGGTGAGGATGCGGAACACCGCGCGGTCCCAGTCCACCTTCGGCCCCCAGTAGTCGGGGTTCTTCGCCATCACGATTTCCTGCCCGCGCGCGAAGCGCACGAACTTGAACGGCCCGGTGCCGATCATCGCCTTGCCCGAGTCGAAATCGGCCTGGGTCAGCGTGGCCGCGACCCTCTTCGGCATGATCGGCACGCTGTTCAGGTCGTTGGCGAGGTTGGCGTAATTCGGCACGTTCATGGTCAGGCGCACGGTGAGCGCGTCGGGCGTGTCGATGCGGGCGATCGGCTTGGTATAGCTGGTGAACGAGCCGGGGCTGTTGGTCAGCTTCTCGGGCCGCTCCAGGGACGCCTTGACGTCCTCGCTCGTGAACGGCGTGCCGTCATGCCACTTCACGTTCGGGCGCAGCTTGATTTCCCACGTGATGGCGTTCACCGGCTTCCAGGACAGCGCCAGCCCGGGGATATAGCGCGCGTTCTTGTCCATGAACACCAGCGACTCAAAGATATGCAGCGCGATGGCGTTGTTCGGGCCCGCGTTGTTCCAGTGCGGGTCCATCGAGGTGACATCGGCAGCCAGGCCGATGCGCAGGTCCTCGGCGTGCGCGGCGCCCACGGTCACCCCGGCGGACATCGCAACGGAGAGCAGGGTGCCCAGCAAGGCATGGCGGATCTTGGCGGAACGATGGCTCGCTTTCATCGACAGGCTCCTCGGGTGGTGCGGGATGTGGGATGGGATGCCATGCATTGTGCCGTCAAACGTACACGCCTGCGTGGGTTGGGGGACTTCCTGGGCGATGGCACGGGTATGGGGTGTTTTCGGCACTTCCGGTTGGCGGCACCTTCCACCGCTTCGCGCCGATAAAAAAACCCGCTTGCGCGGGTTCTTTTATGAGTCGGCGGCCAGCTTAGTGGAACAGCGGCTGCTGGGTCGGCGCGTCCTCGGGCAGTTCGGCGTGGACGATCTCGCCCGAACGGTCCGCATAGAGCGGCGTACCGCAGTCTTCGCAGTACTCGGGGTCGAACAGCGCGGCGTGGCGGAAGATCTCCTCCACGCCGGCGTTGCGCAGTTCCTCGCAGATCTGCTCGAGCGGGTTGCCCTTTTCCTCGGCATCGACTTCGCCGGCCTCGCGGCCATAGACGGGCCAGACGATGCCGTAGATCACGTCCTTCTCGCCGCGCATGGTGAAGCCGACGCGGTATTCCTCGACCACTTCCTCGCCGAACGAGGCCACCACGGCCGCCAGTTGGCCGGCGGGCACGTCCAGCGTGCCGCACAGGTAGTTCACGGCGGCGCGCACGGTCAGCGGGCGGATGCTCTTGTCAGATTCGCGGCACGACAGGAAGAACGCATCGGGCAGCAGCAGTTCGAATTCGCAGCCCGGCAGCAGCACGGCCACGGACGGCTGCACCTGCTGGCGCCATTGCTCCAGGCAGGTGGAACGCTCGGCGTGGTGCTCCTTGGCATCTTCCTGCCAGCGGAACAGGGCGCCTTCGTGCGGCGCCACCACCACGGCCAGCAGGTAGCGCGGATCGGCCAGGATCGGGGCGGTTTCGGGCAGGTCGCGCAGATCCACCTTGGGCACCGTGCCGGCCAGCGCCGCCGAGGCGAGCTTGTGGGTCAGGGCGAAGGTGTCGCTATGAGTGCGCGGGAGCTGGTCGATGCTATATAGATACGGCGACAGCGCCACCTGGGTCTGCGTGGCCAGCACGTGGGCCTGCAGGTGCACGGCCAGCGTCTGGGCCAGCTCGGGCTTGAGCGCGCCGGACGGAATCGCGTAGCGGGTATGGGCGAGGATCGGCGCGGCGATCAGCAGGGCGTCATGCTGCACGCCGTCGATCTCGACCGTGGCGGACTCGGCCAGCGTCTCGGCCTGCTCGGCCAGCACGTCGGAGGCATCCGCGTTGTGCTTGAACAGGTGTTCGAGCGCGGCGTCGAGGGCGGTCTGGCTGCCGTTCTTCAGGAGGCGGCCCAGGCGCTGCGACAGCCGCCGCTCCCAATACCCGTCCTCCATGCGGCTGCCCGAGGCGTCGAGCGCAAGCGCGTCGGCCACCAGTCGCTCGGCATCGGGCGAGAGTCGGGGGGAAGACTTGGGGCGAAAACCTGCCATATGTGAAGACCGTCCGTTTTACGTAAAACGGTATTCTACTCGCTGCGTTGACAAACACCGCGCCTGGCGGCGTTCCGTCTTATTTCTGTGCGGGCGCTGCCGGGGCCTCGGCGGGGGCCGGGGCGTGGGTCTCGGCGCCGTGCTGTTCGCCGCCCATGGAGACGTCGCCGCCACCCTTCGTCAGCAGATACAGGGCGGCGCCGGCGACGACGATGAAGGCGATGAGGATCTTGACCATGGTGTCTCCAGTCGGTGCGGGGGCGTGCCGTGGCCGCGCCCGCTTATAGGGATGAACGCCGAATTGCGTAGGGACCAGTCTGGCAGTGCAGCCTTGCGTGGAACTTACGTGCCGGATCGGGGATAACCCGCAAGCTGGCCCGGCCGCGCGGCGCCCAGCAATGAAAAACGGCGCACCGTGGGGTGCGCCGTTGTCACTTCCTGGCCGGGGCCGGGACCGCTTATGCGGCCAGCAGCTGGCGCAGCACGAACGGCAGGATGCCGCCGTGGTTGTAGTAGTCCACCTCGATCGGGGTGTCGATGCGCAGCAGCACCGGCACGCGCTGCGTGTCGCCGTTGGCGCGATGGATCACCAGCACCACATCCTGCTGCGGCTTCAGGTCGCCCTCGATGCCTTCCACGTCGAAGGTCTCGTTGCCGATGATGCCGAGCGACTGCGCGCTGTCGCTGCCCTTGAACTGCAGGGGCAGCACGCCCATGCCGACCAGGTTCGAACGGTGGATCCGCTCGAAGCTGCGCGCCACCACGGCCTTCACGCCCAGCAGCTGCGTGCCCTTGGCCGCCCAGTCACGCGAGGAACCCGTGCCGTACTCTTCGCCGCCGATTACCACCGTGGGCGTCCCCTCGGCGATGTACTTCATGGCGGCGTCGTAGATCGACATCTGTTCGCCGGTGGGCTGGTGCAGCGTCAGGCCGCCTTCCACGCGCGAGCCGTCGGCCTTGGGCGGAATCATCAGGTTCTTGATCCGCACGTTGGCGAACGTGCCGCGCATCATCACTTCATGGTTGCCGCGGCGCGAGCCGTAGCTGTTGAAGTCCGCCTTCAGCACGCCGTGCGCGAGCAGGTACTTGCCCGCCGGCGAGGTGTCCTTGATCGAGCCGGCCGGGGAGATGTGGTCGGTCGTCACGGAGTCGCCGAACACGCCCAGCGCCCGCGCGCCGCGCACGCTGGCCGAGGCAGCCTTCGGCTCGAGCTGGAAGTCCTGGAAGAACGGCGGCTCGGCGATGTAGGTGGAAGTCGGCCAGTCATAGACCTGCCCCGTGGTGCCCTTGATGTTGGCCCACAGCTTGCTCGGCTTCTTGACCTGCTCGTAGTTCGTCTTGAACACCTCGGCGTCCAGCGCGAACTTCAGCAGCGCCTGGATTTCCTCCGACGTCGGCCAGATATCGCCCAGCCAGACATCCTTGCCGTTCTTGCCCTTGCCCACCGGCTCGGTCATCAGGTCGCGCGTGACGTTGCCGGCGATGGCGTAGGCCACCACCAGCGGCGGCGAGGCGAGGAAGTTGGCGCGGATGTTCGGGTGGATGCGGGCCTCGAAGTTGCGGTTGCCCGACAGCACGGCGGCCGCGACGATGTCGTTCTGGACGATGGCCTCGTTCAGCGCCGGGGTCAGGTCGCCCGCATTGCCGATGCAGGTGGTGCAGCCGTAGGCCGTCACGCCGAAGCCAAGCTTCTCCAGGTACGGCAGCAGGCCGGTGGCGGTCAGGTACTCGGTCACCACGCGGCTGCCCGGGGCCAGCGACGTCTTGATGTGCGGCGCCACGTTCAGGCCGGCTTCCACCGCCTTCTTGGCCAGCAGGCCGGCGGCCAGCAGCACGCTCGGGTTGGAGGTGTTCGTGCACGAGGTGATGGCGGCGATCAGCACGTCGCCGCTCTTCACCTTCACGCCGTCGGTGTTGGTGTACTCGCGGTCCAGGTCATCGGCATTCTTGTTGAAGCCGTTCTCGGCCACCGGCTTGGAGAACAGCGAGGCGAAGGTGCTCTTGACGTTGCCGATCTCGATGCGGTCCTGCGGGCGCTTGGGGCCGGCCAGCGACGGCGCCACCGAGCCCAGGTCGAGCGTCAGCGTGGTGCTGTAGTCGATGTCGCCGGCCATCGGCACGCCGAACATCTCCTGGGCGCGGAAGTAGCCCTCGAACGCGGCGATTTCCTCGGCGGTGCGGCCGGTGCCCTTGAAATAGTCGATGGTCTTCTCGTCCACCGGGAAAAAGCCCATCGTGGCGCCGTACTCGGGCGCCATGTTGCCGATGGTGGCGCGGTCCGGGGTGGTCAGGCTGGCGGTGCCTTCGCCGAAGAACTCGACGAACTTGCCGACGACCTTCTCGCGGCGCAGCATTTCGGTGATGGTCAGCACCAGGTCGGTGGCGGTCACGCCCTCGCGCAGGCGGCCCTTCAGTTCCACGCCGACCACGTCAGGCGTCAGGAAGTAGACCGGCTGGCCCAGCATGCCGGCTTCGGCCTCGATGCCGCCCACGCCCCAGCCCACCACGCCGATGCCGTTGATCATCGTGGTATGCGAGTCGGTGCCAACGAGCGTGTCCGGATAGTAGACACCGTCCTTCTTGTGCACGCCGCGCGCCAGGTATTCGAGGTTCACCTGGTGGACGATGCCGAAGCCCGGTTGCACCACGCCGAAGGTGTCGAAGGCCTGCATGCCCCACTTCATGAACTGGTAGCGCTCGTTGTTGCGCTTGAATTCCAGCTGCATGTTCAGGTCGAGCGCCTTTTTCTCGCGGAAATGGTCGATCTGCACCGAGTGGTCGACCACCAGATCCACCGGCACCAGCGGCTCGATCTTCTTGGGGTTCTTGCCCATCTTCTCGGCCACGTTGCGCATTGCGGCCAGGTCGGCCAGCAGCGGCACGCCCGTGAAGTCCTGCAGCACCACGCGGGCTACCACGAACGGGATCTCGTCCACGCGGTCGGCCTTGGGCTTCCAGTTGGCCAGTTGTCGAACGTGTTCCTCGGTGACCTTCTTGCCGTCGCAGTTGCGCAGCACCGATTCCAGCACCAGCCGGATCGAAATCGGCAGCCGTTCGATCTTCACGCCCAGTGCCTTGCCCAGCTGCGGCAGGGAGTAGTACTGGCCGCGGCCGCCGGTGGCGAGCTTGAATTCCTTGAGAGTTTTATTGAGATTGTGGGGCATTGCCTGACTCCAATCGAGGGATGACGCGGGACGCGATTTTCTAAACTTTCTTCTTCTTCAGACCCCGGTGCACGAGAGGGTTCCGCCGCCTTGACGCGGCGCGGCCGGAGATTCCCCGGACGCGCACCGTGACAACAAACTCAACTGCCGCGCGGCGAGGGGCCGCGCGAAGTACTGCAATGATCGCAAATTTACGACTTTACTGCTTCGGAGCCTGGGCGGCGGGGGCGGGCTGGGCTTCGGCGGCCGGGGCCGGAGCCATCAGCAGCGGCGTGGCCACCGGTGCGCGCAGGGCGCCGGCCTGGGTCGGGGCCGAGCCACCGGCCTGCATGTCGGCGTTCTGGCATTCGTCGGCCAGGCGCTGGCCCAGGTTCTTGTTGAACAGCATGGCCTTGCCCGGGATCACGACGAGGTCGAGGCCCGATTGCTGGTCGAAGTAGCGGTCGGCGCCGGTCACGGTGGACTGGCGCGGCAGGCGGTAGTCACGGCCTTGCCAGTGCACGGTCAGCACTTCGTCGCGCAGCATGTTGCCATTGATATAGATGACGTTGCCCAGCTCGCACTGCCACTTCTCGCCGGACGGCGTGGCGGGGGCGGCGGCAGCAGTCGTGGCCTTCTTGCTGGACTTGGCGGGCGCTTTCTTGGTCGCAGCCGGCTTCTTGGCGGGTTCCTGAGCCATGGCGGTGGAGGCGACGGTCAGCGAGAGGGCGCCGAGCAAGGAGGCAAGCACGATCTTTTTCATGGGTATTCCTTCCGGATTTTGAATGATTACTTGGGGGCTCTGATATTGGGCGGGGCCGGGTGCCCGTGCGGACGCCCGGCAACTTTCCGCCGCTATTCTCTACGATTTGCCTGACAGGGCGAAGTCCGTCATCTATTGGTTACACAATCGGAAATGTCTGGTTTGCCATGGGGCACTTCAGGCCGGAAAAGGGCAGTATCCGCGCGCTGAGGCGTCACCCGGGTCATTCAGTCGAAGAACAGCTCGGCCGCCGCTGCCGGCAGGTGGGTGCCCGTCGCGTGAGCACGCTGCAACAGCGCCCAGTAGTACCGGTAGCTGGCGCGGTCGTGCAACTGGCCGTCATGGCGGATTGGCGCCCAGTTGTTCTCGTGCGCGGCCAGCAGAATCTCGCTGGCCGCGCCGATCTCGGTGTCGGTGGGGCGGAAAGCGGCCACGATCGGGGCAATCTGGCCCGGATGGATGCTCCACTTGCGCAGGTAGCCGAACTCGGCGCGGGCGCGGCTGGCGTCTTCGCCGGCGCGCTGCGGATGCTGAACGTCCGTGCTGACGTTGTGCGACGGCACTTTGCCGTGGCGATGGCAGGCCGCCGAGATCTCCAGCATCGCGCGGCGGATCAGCGGGTATTCGAACTGGCCCGGCGAGCGCATCGCATCGCCCGGAATGGCGCCGTGGTGCGCGGAGACGAAGTCCATCAGCCCGAAGCTGAGGCACTCCACCTGGACCAGCGCGGCGATATCGAAGACCTGTTCGAGTGCTGCATGTGTCTCAATCAGCACATGAATCGGGATATGCCGGGCGATGCCGGCACTGCGCGCCACGTGGTTGACGTGGTCGGTCACCCGGGCCACTTCCACCACATCGGTCACCTTCGGCACCACGACGTAGGCCAGCCGCGCGCCAGCGGCGGCGACCAGGATGTCGATGTCCTCGCGCCAGTGCGGGTGGGCCGGGTCGTGGATGCGCACGCCCACGCGATTGTGGACGTTCGCGGGGCTGTTGATCAGCTGGGCGCACAGCGTGGCGTGCTCGCGCTCCAGGCCGACGGCGGCGCCGTCCTCGCAATCGAACGTGATGTCGAACACGGGCCCAAGCTCTTGCTGCAGGGCCAGCGACTTGCGCATGAGCTTTTCGCTGCCGGCATAGTGGTCACACACCGGCAACTGGACCGGGATGGCTTCGCCCTGGAACAAGACCTCGGAAGGATGCACGTTGAATACTTATGGAGTGGGGGGTAATTGACGAGACAAAGCCCGCGCCCATGAAAAAACCGGGGTCCGCGCCGATTGTTGCATCGATGCGGGACCCCGGTTCGTCATGCGCGGGAAGCTCCGGAAGATCAGCCCAGCAGATGCTGCACGCCGGCCTTTTCTTCTTCCAGTTCCTTCAGGGTGATGTTGATCTTTTCCTGGCTGTAGGCGTCGATCTCCAGACCCTTCACGATTTCATACTTGCCGTTGGCGGTGGTCACCGGGTAGCCGAACATGGTGTCGGCCGGGATGCCGTATTCGCCGTTCGACGGGATGCCCATCGTGACGACCTTGCCGTTCGAGCCCAGTACCCAGTCGTGCACGTGGTCGATGGCGGCGTTGGCGGCCGAGGCAGCCGACGACAGGCCACGGGCCTCGATGATGGCGGCGCCGCGCTTGCCAACGGTCGGCAGGAACACGTCGTTGTTCCAGACCGGGTCGTTGATCATGTCCTTGACGCTCTTGCCGTCCACGGTGGCGTAGCGGTAGTCGGCGTACATGGTCGGGCTGTGGTTGCCCCACACGAACATCTTCTCGATCGACGCCACCGGCTTGCCGGTCTTGGCGGCGATCTGCGACAGCGCGCGATTGTGGTCCAGGCGCAGCATCGCGGTGAAGTTCTCGCGCGGCAGGCTCGGGGCCGACTTCATGGCGATGTAGGCGTTGGTGTTGGCCGGGTTGCCCACCACCAGCACCTTGACGTTGCGGCTCGCCACTTCGTCGAGCGCCTTGCCCTGCACCGTGAAGATCTGGGCGTTGGCTTCGAGCAGGTCCTTGCGTTCCATGCCCTTGCTACGGGGACGGGCGCCAACCAGCAGGGCCACGTCGGCGTCCTTGAAGGCAACCTTGGGGTCATCGGTGATGACCACGCCGGCCAGCAGCGGGAACGCGCAGTCTTCCAGTTCCATCACCACGCCCTTGACGGCGGCCTGGGCTTGCGGGAGGTCGAGCAGTTGGAGGATAACCGGCTGGTCTTTGCCGAGCATGTCGCCATTGGCGATGCGGAACAGCAGGGAATAGCCGATCTGGCCAGCGGCGCCGGTCACTGCGACGCGCATTGGGGCTTTAGCCATGAGTAAATCTCCAAACGAAATGAGGGGTAACCGGTCAGTGGCGCCTGCCGCACGGGGCGGGCGCGTCGCGTGTCGCCACGGGGCAGGCTGGCGTCCGCCGCGTCGGGGGCGACAAGGCGTAAGTCTACTACTGCTATGTGGTGCGCCGCATCCCGAACGGTGCCGCAATGCCCGAATCCGGGTCTTGCGGGGGATGGCGGCCGGGGGCGGCGGCGCGGACTGCGCGAGTGTAGGACGGGCCTCCGTGACTGTCAATTTATATGTCTTATATAAGACATAAGACATTTCATAGCGTGCTGGACGCGATTCTCGATTTTGTGGTGAAATCCGGGCTATGTCATCCCTGCCCACGTCCCTGTCCGCCGCAGCCGGCAACGGCGCGCCGGAATCTGGCGCCCCCCAGAGCGGTGCCGGGACGCAGCCGCCCGCCGCCAATGCGCCGGCCGGCCCGGTCAATCCCTCGCCCACGTTCAGTCCCCTCTATCAGCAGATCAAGGCCCTGATCACCCAGAGCCTGCAGTCCGGCGAATGGAAACCGGGCGAAATGATCCCGAGCGAGATGGACCTGGCCGCGCGCTACAAGGTCAGCCAGGGCACGGTGCGCAAGGCCATCGACGAACTGGCTGCCGAGAACCTGGTGGCCCGCCGGCAGGGCAAGGGCACTTTCGTGACCACGCACTATGAGGACGTGGTCAAGTTCCGTTTCCTGCGGCTGGTACCCGACGAGGGCGAGCCGCACTATGGCGCGAGCCGGGTGCTGGAATGCAAGCGCCTGCGCGCGCCGGCCGAGATCGCACGGCTGCTGGATATCCGTACCGGCGACAGCGTCGTGCAGATCCGCCGCGTGCTGACATTTTCGAATGAAGCCACGGTGCTGGACGAGATCTGGCTGCTGGGTACCAATTTCAAAGGACTGACGGCCGAGAAGCTCAACGAGTGGAAGGGCCCGATGTACGCGCTGTTCGAGGCCGAGTTCGGCACGCGCATGATCCGCGCCACGGAAAAGATTCGGGCGGTTTCTGCCGATAATACGGCGGCCGAGTTGCTGTCCGTGGCCGCGGGTACGCCGCTGCTGTCGGTGGAGCGGGTATCGTTCACCTATGGCGATCGTCCGGTGGAAGTCCGCCGCGGCCTCTATGTGACCACCCGGCACTATTACCAGAATGACTTGAGTTAATGCATGGTGGCGATGCTCGCCGGGGTCGGAGCGCGATTATTGCGGCGCCTGCAGATGACCTGTGCTGACCGTTGCGGCCATTGAATGGAATCATCGGGAATGCGCCGGGGAGAAGTCCGATCCGGCGTGGTGCGCGAAGTATTGCGTGCGATTGTCGGGCACGCCGGGTTGGTGCGCGATAGCTGAAAATTATTGGTGCGGCGCGCAACAAAGGCGCTAAAATCATCTGGATTTGCTCCAGTGCATTCATTTGCATCCAGCGCAACCCACGCGCAGGATCCAAACCGGTGCGCACCGGAAGGCGGGTGTGTCCCGTGCCTTCAAGGTACCCGGAGTCGCGTCACTGCGCAATCGTGTAGCGATCCGGTGAAACCCGGAGCAATGGCAGTTTTCGTTCTTTTGCAGTTTTTTTTCTACCGCAAATGGGGTCTCGCATGGCTGAAGCCGTCAAACAAGCCAGGCCGGAGTTCCGGAACATCGGTATTGCGCAAATCGCGCGTTATCGGTTGCCCTGGGCCGGCAAGGTATCCATCCTGCATCGCGTCAGCGGTGCATTGATGTTCCTCCTCCTTCCGTTCGTTCTGTACCTGTTTGAGCAGAGCGTCACGTCCGAGCTGAGCTTCGCCAAGTTCTCGGCACTGCTGTCCAACGGCTTCGTCAAACTGGTCATCCTGGCGCTGATCTGGGGTTACCTGCATCACTTCTGCGCTGGCATCCGCTTCCTGCTGCTCGACGTGCACGTCGGCGTGGCAAAGCCCACGTCTGCAAAGTCGGCCGTCGCGGTGCTCGTCGTCAGCCTGCTGCTCACCCTGATTTTCGGGCTGAAGCTATTCGGCCTGTTCTGAGGAGAATCAAGGTGGCAAACAATAATATCGGTCCCAAGCGTCTTGTCGTCGGTGCGCACTACGGTCTGAAGGACTGGCTGGCGCAACGCGTGACCGCCGTGATCATGGTGCTGTTCACCGTGATCCTGGCGGGTGTGTACCTGGCTTTCGGCAATCCGTCGTACGAAGGCTGGGCAGGTCTCTTCTCCAACCAGTGGATGAAGATCCTGACGTTCCTCACCATCCTCTCGCTGCTGTATCACGCCTGGTTTGGCGTGCGCGACATCTGGATGGACTATGTGAAGCCGATGGCCGTGCGCCTCGTGCTGCAAGTTCTTACGATTCTGTGGCTCGTCGGTTGTGCGGGCTACGCTGCTCAGATTCTCTGGAGGGTGTAATAAATGGTCGCAGTCAAGACTGGATTGCCGCGTCGTCGGTTTGACGTGGTCATCGTCGGGGCGGGCGGCGCCGGGATGCGCGCATCCCTCCAGCTCGCGGAAGCCGGCCTGAACGTGGCCGTGCTGTCGAAGGTTTTCCCCACCCGCTCGCACACCGTGGCGGCGCAGGGTGGCATCGGTGCCTCGCTCGGCAACATGAGCGAGGACAACTGGCACTATCACTTCTACGACACCATCAAGGGCTCGGACTGGCTGGGCGACCAGGACGCCATCGAGTTCATGTGCCGGGAAGCGCCGAAGGTCGTGTACGAGCTCGAGCACTTCGGCATGCCGTTCGACCGTAATGCCGATGGCACGATCTACCAGCGTCCGTTCGGCGGCCACACGGCCAACTACGGCGAGAAGCCCGTGCAGCGTGCCTGCGCCGCGGCTGACCGTACCGGCCACGCGCTGCTGCACACGCTGTACCAGCGTAATGTGCGCGCCAAGACACATTTTTTCGTCGAATGGATGGCGCTGGACCTGATCCGCGACGAAGACGGTGATGTGCTGGGCGTGACCGCGCTGGAAATGGAGACCGGCGAGGTCTACATCCTCGAAGCCAAGACTACCCTGTTCGCCACCGGCGGCGCGGGCCGGATCTACGCGGCTTCCACCAACGCCTTCATCAACACGGGCGATGGCCTGGGCATGGCGGCACGTGCCGGCGTACCCCTGGAAGACATGGAGTTCTGGCAGTTCCACCCGACCGGCGTGGCCGGCGCGGGCGTGCTGATCACGGAAGGCGTCCGTGGCGAGGGCGGCATCCTGCGTAACAAGGATGGCGAGCGCTTCATGGAGCGCTATGCCCCGACGCTGAAGGATCTGGCGCCGCGTGACTTCGTGTCGCGCTCGATGGACCAGGAAATCAAGGAAGGCCGTGGCTGCGGCCCGAACGGCGACTACGTGCTGCTCGACCTGACCCACGTCGGTGCCGAGACCATCATGAAGCGCCTGCCGTCGATCCGAGAAATCGGCATGAAGTTCGCCAACGTCGACGCGATCAAGGAACCGATCCCCGTCGTGCCGACCATCCACTACCAGATGGGCGGTATCCCGACGAACTTCCACGGTCAGGTCGTGGTGCCGAAGAACGGCAACCCGAACGAGATCGTGAACGGCTTCTACGCGATCGGCGAATGCTCCTGCGTGTCGGTGCACGGCGCCAACCGCCTGGGCACGAACTCGCTGCTGGATCTGGTGGTGTTCGGCCGTGCGGCCGGCAACCACATCATCGCCAACGCGAACAAGCAGAAGGAACACAAGCCGCTGCCGGCTGACGCCGCGGACCGCGCCATGTCGCGCCTGGCCAAGCTGCAGGGCACGACCTCGGGCGAATACACCCAGGACGTGGCCAACGACATCCGCCGCAACATGCAGTCGCATGCCGGCGTGTTCCGTACGCAGAAGCTGATGGACGAAGGCGTCGAGCGCATCCTGGAAGTGGCGGAGCGTGCCAACAACATCCACCTGAAGGACAAGTCCAGGGTCTTCAACACCGCGCTGGTGGAAGCCCTGGAAGTGTCGAACCTGGTGGAAGTGGCCAAGGCGACGATGATCTCGGCCGCGGCCCGCAAGGAATCGCGTGGCGCCCACGCCCACAGCGACTTCCCGAACCGCGACGACAACAACTGGCTCAAGCACACGCTGTTCTACAGCGAAGGCAACCGCCTCGACTACAAGCCGGTGAAGATGGAGCCGCTGACAGTGGAATCGGTTCCGCCGAAGGCCCGTACCTTCTGAGCCCCGCATCGTAGAGACAACAGGACCCACAGAAATGAAGCGTATTTTCGAAGTCTACCGCTACGATCCGGACAAGGACGACGCGCCCCGCATGCAGACCTACGAGGTAGAACTCGACGGTCACGAGCGCATGCTGCTCGATGCGCTGGTCAAGCTGAAGAAGCTCGACGAGACCATCTCGTTCCGCCGTTCGTGCCGTGAAGGCGTGTGCGGTTCGGACGCGATGAACATCAACGGCAAGAACGGCCTGGCCTGCCTGACGAACATGCGCGAGCTGCCGGACCGCATCGTGCTGCGTCCGCTGCCCGGCCTGCCGGTGGTGCGCGACCTGATCGTCGACATGACGAACTTCTTCAAGCAGTACAACTCGATCAAGCCGTTCCTGATCAACGACGAGCCGCCGCCCGAGAAGGAGCGTCTGCAGTCGCCGCAGGAACGTGACGAGCTGGACGGCCTGTACGAGTGCATCTTGTGCGCGAGCTGCTCCACGTCCTGCCCGTCGTTCTGGTGGAACCCGGACAAGTTCGTCGGCCCGGCCGGCCTGCTGCAAGCCTACCGCTTCATCGCGGATAGCCGCGATCAGGCCACCGGCGAGCGTCTGGACAACCTGAACGACCCGTACCGCCTGTTCCGCTGCCACAGCATCATGAACTGCGTCGACGTGTGCCCGAAGGGTCTCAACCCGACGAAGGCCATCGGCAAGATCAAGGAACTGATGGTTCGCCGCGCGGTATAAACCAGCGGTATAAACTGCCTCCTGCCACCACGCGGGAGGCTGCAGTATCGCAGTCTGCAGTTGAAGTAAGCGGCGCGTCAGCCTGTTGAGGTATATCAGGTGACGCGCCGATCGCAAGAAGGCTGACCATGAGTCTTTCCACCACTTTCTCCCATCAGGCCGATCCGCATAAGCGCGCCCGGTTGCGCTGGCGTGCCCGCCGCGGCCTCCTGGAGAACGACATCATCGTCGAACGTTTCTTCAACCGTTACGAGGAGAGCCTGTCCGATGAGGACGTGGCATCGCTGGGCGAGCTGTTCGAGCTCAGCGACAACGAGTTGATGGACCTGCTGCTTGTCCGCAAGGAGCTGGACGGTGAGCTCGACACGCCCCCGATGCACCGGGTCCTGGACCTGCTGCGTTCGGTCTGAGTTTGGTCAACACTATTATTCACAGCATTTGAAGGAACCGACATGACGCCGTCCGATGTGAAAGCCACGCTATCGTTTTCCGATGGTTCCCCCAGCGTTGAGCTGCCGATCTACAAGGGTACCGTTGGCCCCGACGTGATCGACATTCGCAAGCTGTACGGACAGACCGGCAAGTTCACCTATGACCCGGGGTTCATGTCGACTGCGTCGTGCAACTCCAAAATCACCTACATCGACGGTGACAAGGGCGAACTGCTGTACCGCGGCTATCCGATCGAGCAGCTGGCAGGCAAGTGCGATCACCTGGAAACCTGCTACCTGCTGCTGAAGGGCGAACTGCCCAACGCCAAGCAGAAGGAAGAGTTCGTCAACAGCGTGATGAACCACACGATGGTTCACGAGCAGCTGCAATTCTTCCTGCGCGGCTTCCGCCGCGATGCCCACCCGATGGCCGTGCTGACGGGTCTCGTGGGCGCGATGAGCGCGTTCTACCACGACGCGATGGACATCGATGATCCGCACCAGCGCGAGATCTCGGCCATCCGCCTGATCGCCAAGATGCCGACCCTCGTGGCCATGGCATACAAGTACAACATCGGCCAGCCGTACATCTACCCGCAGAACGACCTGTCCTACTCGGGCAACTTCCTGCGCATGATGTTTGGCACGCCGTGCGCCCCGTACACCGTGAACCCGGTGCTCGAGCGCGCGCTGGACCGCATCTTCATCCTGCACGCAGACCACGAGCAGAACGCCTCGACCTCGACGGTGCGCCTGGCTGGCTCGTCGGGCACGAACCCGTTCGCCGCCATCGCCGCTGGCGTGGCCTGCCTGTGGGGTCCGGCCCACGGCGGCGCCAACGAAGCTGCGCTGAAGATGCTGGAAGAGATTGGCAGCGTGGACAACATCAACGAGTTCATCAAGCAGGTCAAGGACAAGAACTCGGGCGTGCGCCTGATGGGCTTTGGCCACCGCGTGTACAAGAACTACGATCCGCGCGCCAAGCTGATGCGCGAAACCTGCCATGAAGTGCTGAACGAACTGGGCCTGCACAACGACCCGCTGTTCAAGCTCGCCATGGAACTGGAAAAGATCGCGCTGGAAGACGAGTACTTCGTGAGCCGCAAGCTGTACCCGAACGTGGACTTCTACTCGGGTATCGTGCAGCGCGCGCTGGGCATCCCGACCTCGCTGTTCACCTGCATCTTCGCCCTGGCACGTACGCCGGGCTGGATCTCGCAGTGGGAAGAGATGATCACGGACCCCGAGTACAAGATCGGCCGTCCGCGCCAGCTCTTCAACGGCAACGCCGCCCGCGAAGTGCCGGACATGGCCAAGCGCTGATCCCGCCGCGCGAGCGCAGGGTGGCCTAGTCGCCTTGCACTGCAGCAAACACAAACGCCCCGGCTTGCCGGGGCGTTTGTGTTTCCGGCGGCGTGGCGTTGTGCGGCGCCGCGCCAGGGTCATCTGCGCAGCTATGCACAACAGTTGTGAAAGGCCATTTTTGCGACGATTCCTGCCATGCGAAGGTTGCAACTGTCTACATTTGTTGTCTGATTTTCGGCAAAGTCGGGAACTATCGCCCCAACGGGTTGCAACTTCCCTCTATAATGCGGGCTGCTTTTGCCACCGGCAGCCGGGCCACCCTTCCGGCACGTCGCGAGGCAAGGCGGGGCAGGCGAAGCGCTTGCGCAATAGAGAACGCATCAACGTTGTCTTTCCGAACTTTTGGCGCCACGGGCTTCCGGGCGCTGACACATGCCGGGCCCCGCATCGCTTCACGTCTTCATCGCAGGCCCGTCTTCCGCTTCGGGTCGTCCCTCTGCCACCTCTGGCGGCTCTCCCCGCGGGTGTTGTTCGATTGCGCTGGTCATGCCGCCTCTGCCCGGAATGACCTAAACATAATCGAGGAGCTCCTGATGACGTTGTCCCGTCTCACGTCCACTGCCATGGCCGCCGTGATTGCCACCGCCGGCCTCACTGCCGCCAGCCTGGCCCACGCCGAAACCGTCAAGATCGCCATCGCCGGCCCCATGAGCGGCTCGGTCGCCCAGTACGGCGACATGGTCAAGGCCGGTGCCCTGACCGCCATCGAACAGATCAATGCCGCGGGCGGTGCCGGTGGCAACAAGCTCGAAGTGGTGCTGATGGACGACGCCTGCGAGCCGAAGCAGGCCGTGGCGGTTGCCAACAAGGTCGTGAGCCAGAACATCCGCTTCGTGATTGGCCACGTGTGCTCCGGCTCGACGATCCCGGCATCGGATATTTACGAGAACGAAGGCATCGTGATGGTCACGCCGTCGGCCACCGCGCCGCAGCTGACCGAGAACAAGAAGCGCAAGTTCATCTTCCGCACCATCGGCCGTGACGACCAGCAGGGTCCTGCCGCTGCCCAGTACATCATCGGCAAGGTCAAGCCGAAGAAGGTGGCTGTGCTGCACGACAAGCAGTCGTACGGCCAGGGCATCGCCTCGTCGGTGAAGAAGGACCTGGAAGCGGCCAAGATTCCCGTGGCCGTGTTCGAAGGCATCAACGCCGGCGATTCGGACTACTCCGCTGTCATCACGAAGCTGAAGTCGCAGGGCGTGGACTTCGTCTACTTCGGCGGCTATCACCCGGAAATGGGCCTGCTGCTGCGCCAGGCGCGCGAGCAGGGCGTGAAGGCCACGTTCATGGGCCCCGAAGGCGTGGGCAACAAGGACGTGACGGCCATCGCCGGCCCGTCGTCGGAAGGCATGCTGGTCACGCTGCCGGCCGACTTCTCGGCCGACCCGGCCAACGCCGCGCTGGTGAAGGCCTTCGCCGACAAGAAGCGCGACGCCAACGGCCCGTTCCAGATGCCCGCCTACGCCGCCGTGAAGATCATCGGCGACGCCATCGCCGGCGCCAAGAGCACGGACCCGGCCAAGGTGGCCGCGTACATGCACAAGAATGCGTTCACCACGCCGATCGGCAAGGTCGAGTACGACGAGAAGGGCGATCTGAAGTCGTTCAAGTTCGTCGTCTACACGTGGCACAAGGACGCCACGAAGACCGCCGCCAACTAAGTCCGGCGCCAGTCTGGCGAAACGCCTCGCTCCCGCATAGGGAGCGGGGCGTTTTGGTATCGGTTCGATGTCGGATAGTCGTCACATCATGATGGCCCGCGCGCCGCATCGGGCTCCCCGATCCACAAGGTCCCCCGCATGAACGAATTCCTTCCACAGTTCACCCAGCAGCTGGTCAACGGCCTGACACTGGGTGCGATCTATGCGCTGATCGCCATTGGCTACACCATGGTCTACGGCATCATCGGCATGATCAACTTTGCCCACGGCGAGATCTACATGATCGGCGCCTACGTGGGCCTCGTGACCCTGACCGCCATCGGCGCGCAGGCCGGCTACCCGCTGCCGCTGGTGCTGGGTGCTGCGCTGATCGTGTCCGTGGCCGTCACCGGCTGTTATGGCTTTGCCGTGGAGCGCGTGGCGTATCGCCCCTTGCGTGGCGGGCCGCGCCTTGTGCCGTTGATCTCGGCCATCGGCATGTCGATTTTTCTTCAGAACTACGTCCAGATCGGGCAAGGTGCACGCGACGTGTCCGTGCCGGTGCTGATCTCGGGTGCCATCGAATTCCAGATGGGCAGTGACTTCGTCGTGACCGTGCCGTATTCGCGCCTGCTGATCGTGGGCGTGACGCTGGTGCTGATGGTGGCGCTGACGCTGTTCATCGGCCACTCGCGCATGGGCCGCGCCTGCCGCGCCTGTGCGGAGGACATGCGCATGGCCAACCTGCTCGGCATCGACACGAACCGCGTGATCTCGTTCACCTTCGTGCTCGGCGCGATGCTGGCCGCCGTGGGCGGCGTGCTGATCGGGCTGACCATCGGCAAGCTCAATCCCTTCATCGGTTTCATTGCCGGCATCAAGGCCTTTACGGCCGCCGTGCTGGGCGGCATCGGCAGCATTCCGGGCGCGATGCTCGGCGGCGTGCTGCTGGGTCTGGCCGAAACCTTCGCCTCCGGCTACATGCCGGCCGAGTACAAGGATGTGGTGGCCTTCGGCCTGCTGGTCCTCGTGCTGCTGTTCCGTCCGACCGGCCTGCTTGGCAAGCCGGATGTGGAAAAGGTCTGAGGAGGGCGCCCCATGACACAAGCGATGTATCAAAAATCCGTCTCGCATTCCGTCGCGCAGACGATAAAAAACGCGGTGACGGCGGCCGTGATGACGGCCATCCTCACCATTCCCGTGCTGGGCCTGCAACTGAAGCTGGACGGCTACAAGGTGGTGCTGGAGCCACACTGGCGGCCGGTCTGGATCGCCGTGGCGGCCGTTTTCGTCTTTCAGCTGCTCAAGCCGCTGCTCACGCGGGCCCGTAGCGCCGTGAAGCTGCCCGCCGCGCCGGCGATGGGCGCGCAGCAGCAGCGCGTGGTGATCTGGGTGCTGCTGGCGGTGGGGCTGGTCTGGCCGTTCTTTGGCTCGCGCGGCGCGGTGGACGTGGCCACGCTTGCCCTGATCTACGTGATCCTGGGCCTGGGCCTGAACATCGTGGTGGGCTTCGCTGGCCTGCTCGACCTGGGCTACGTGGGCTTCTACGCGGTGGGCGGCTATACGTATGCGCTGCTCAACCAGTATTTCGGGTTCACGTTCTGGGAGTGCCTGCCGATTGCTGCGGGCATGTCGGCGCTGTTCGGCTTCGTGCTCGGCTTCCCCGTGCTGCGGCTGCGCGGCGACTACCTGGCCATCGTCACGCTCGGCTTCGGTGAAATCATCCGCCTGCTCTTGAACAATCTGACCAGCCTGACTGGCGGCCCGGACGGCGTCTCGGGCATTCCGAAGCCGACCGTGTTCGGCATCGAGATGGCGCGTAGCGCGAGCGTGGAAGGCACGCGCACGTTCCACGAAATGATCGGGCTCGACTACACCGGACAGCACATGGTGATCTTCCTGTACCTGCTGGCGCTGCTGCTGGTCGGTTTCACCCTGTTCGTGACGAGCCGCCTGATCCGCATGCCGATGGGCCGCGCCTGGGAGGCGCTGCGCGACGACGAGATCGCCTGCCGCTCGCTGGGCCTGAATCCCACGCGCATCAAGCTGTCGGCATTCACGCTGGGCGCCTCGTTCGCGGGGCTGGCCGGCGCGTTCTTCGCGGCGCGCCAGGGGCTGGTCAATCCGGAATCGTTCACGTTTATCGAATCGGCGTTGATCCTGGCCGTGGTGGTGCTGGGCGGCATGGGCTCGCAGCTGGGCGTGATCCTGGCAGCCATCCTGCTGACCGTGCTGCCCGAGGTGGCGCGCGATTTTGCCGAATACCGCATGCTGATTTTCGGCCTGGTGATGGTGCTGATGATGATGTGGCGTCCGCAGGGCTTGCTGCCCGCGAGCCGTCCCCACGTGGAGTTGCCGCAATGAGCGCGGAAATGCTGAAAGTATCCGGCCTGCAGATGCGCTTTGGCGGGCTGCTGGCCGTGGACGGCATCGATTTCGATGTGCGTCGCGACGAGGTCTTCGCCATCATCGGCCCGAACGGCGCCGGCAAGACCACGGTGTTCAACTGCGTGGGCGGCTTCTACAAGCCCACCGGCGGCGAAGTCACGCTGGACGGCCAGGCCATCGCCGGCCTGCCGAGCCACCAGGTGGCGCGGCGCGGGCTGGTGCGCACGTTTCAGAATATTCGCCTGTTCAAGTCGCTGACCGTGGTGGAGAACCTGCTCGTGGCGCAGCACCTGCAGGTCAAGGCCGGCCTGCTGCGCGGGCTGTTCGCCACGCCGGCCTACCGCCGCGCCGAGCGCGAGGCGCTGGAGCGCGCCGCCGTCTGGCTCGAACGCATGGGCCTGACCTCGGTGGCCAATCGCGAGGCGGGCACGCTGTCCTATGGACACCAGCGCCGGCTCGAGATCGCGCGCTGCATGATCACCAAGCCGCGCCTGCTGATGTTGGACGAACCGGCGGCGGGCCTGAATCCGCAGGAAAAGATCGAACTGCAACAATTGATCGACAAATTGCGCCACGAATTCAACATTTCGGTGCTGCTGATCGAGCATGACATGAGCCTCGTCATGGGCGTGTCCGACCGCATCCTCGTGATGGAGCACGGCAAGCCGATCGTCATCGGCAAGCCGGACGAAGTGCGCAACGACCCGCGCGTGATCAAGGCCTACCTGGGAGAGGACTGATGCTGAAGCTGGAACAGGTCCATACCCACTATGGCGCCGTGGAAGCGCTGAGCGGCGTATCGATCGAAGTGAACAAGGGCGAAATCGTCACGCTGATCGGTAGCAACGGCGCAGGCAAGACCACGCTGATGATGACCGTGTGCGGCTCGCCGCGCGCCTCGAGCGGCCGCGTGTCGTTCGAGGGGCAGGACATCACGCAGCGCAATACCCACGAGATCATGCGCATGGGCATGGCGATCTCGCCGGAGGGGCGGCGAGTGTTCCCGAGCCTGACCGTGCTGGAAAACCTGAAGATGGGCGCGTTCTTCGCCAGCCGGCACGACATCGAGGCCGGCATCGAGCACGTTTTCAAGCTTTTTCCGAGGCTGAACCAGCGCTCGGGCCAGCGTGCGGGCACGATGTCCGGCGGCGAACAGCAAATGCTGGCCATCGGCCGCGCCCTGATGAGCCGCCCCCGTCTGCTGCTGCTGGACGAGCCAACGCTGGGCCTCGCCCCGCTGATCATCGCCCAGATCTTCGACATCATCCGCACCATCCGTGATGAAGGCGTCACAGTGTTCTTGGTCGAGCAGAACGCCAACAAGGCCCTGCAGGTGGCCGACCGGGGCTACGTGCTGGAGACCGGGAAGGTGGTGCTGGCAGATACCGGGGAGAATTTGCTGGCGAATGACCGGATACGGGCGGCGTATTTGGGTGGGTGAGGGGGAGGGTAGGTGGCGGAGCCTTGGGTAAAAAAGCACCGCCACTCGCCTGCGATGGCTAACCGCAGGACTTTAACTACGCTTTGGATTCCGTGGCGTCTTGTTCCTAGCACTCTCCTTCGGAACTAAGGCCGTAGCCGCAAGCCAACGGATCGCCCCATTTATTGTGCTTGTAAAGTAAATATACAGAGTCGCCTCTATTCCAATACAAGGTGGCGGTTCCACTTGAGCGCAGTCGGAATTCGCCAAAACTGTTATCGCTGAATTTCACTACGCCCGTCGCGTAGCAGGGCGAATAGCGTTCCGTGGTAATAACGTAGCCTTCCACGGGATAGGCTTTCGAGAAGTATCGTTTTACCTGTGCCACCGTTGGTTGGAATATCTTGCAGCGCTCGGTCATGTCCACGTCGTCCGGCTCGGCATTTTGCCCGGTCTCGGTGATGATGACTTTCTTGACGGTTCTGGCGTCACTCGTTGCGGGTAGCGCAAGGAGGAGAGTCACCAAGATAACTGCTGTAGGAGCACTTACCATCTAGCGGCGCCTGAGGAGTCGGCTCAGAAACGAGCGTTTCTTTTCTTGCGTGGTTTTTCCAAGCGTCCTGAGGTACTCCTCCGACTCCCTGGCATCCTGATCGACATCTAGGTCAGAGAAAGAATCGAAGACGAAAACGATCGCCTCTCGCCATTCGGGACTGGCCTGCCAGTCGTCTAGGTAGCGGTCCTGCTGTCTTGAAGTCAGGGGTGTCCAGAATGGCCTCCACACCCGATCGAACCAAGGTTCGGAAATTCCTTGTTGAACGTGTGCCGCCAGTTCATCTGGCTTGATGTTAGGGAAGATGATCCAGGGCGGTTCTGGAGCGTCGGGATGGTGCGCTACTAGATTGGTGCCTAAGCCTTCCATCATCAGCATTCGGGTTCGTCGCTCAAACCATATGCACATGCGAACGGGTCATGCCATTTGTTGCGTTTGTAGAGCAGATCGACCGTATTGCCTCCTAACCAGAATAATGTGGCGGTCCCTCCTGAGTAGAGCCGGAATCTGCCTGAAGTGTTGTCGCTGAACGATACTTCACCCACTGCAAAGCATGGGGAATAACGCTCGTGCGTCAGAATGCGGCTCTCTATCGGATAGGCCTTGGAGAAATACCGTTTCACTTGGCTGACTGTTGGCTTGAAGGTCTTACAGTTTTCCGTGAGGCTGGCGTCGTCAGTGTGCGAGGTTAAACCCGTTTCCTTGATGACTACCTTTGTCACTGTTCTCTCTTGGGCCGTTACAGGTAACGCGTAAAGTGCGGCCATCATAGAGACACTGATCAGTCCGAGCTTTACCATTCTGCTGTGCTCGCCTCGGTTAAGTTCTTATATGAGACCTGAGGATGTCGATAAATCTCTCCGGTCGGAACTTTGAACGTTGCAACCAGTTCCGCGATGAGCCAGCGGAGAGACGCATTCTGCTGGGTGGTGACGTTCTCGTAGACCCTTGCGGTCTTGCTGTCGCTGGCTGGATCAATCGGCATGGATTTCCCCACGATTTCGATACCGATGGAGTCGTCGCTGGAAGGGTAGCGCTCGGGCCAAGGCTTCTTGTGTTCGTGTATCGATAGCTTTGTATATTGAAGTTGAATTGCAGTGGTCAGCTTCAATTCAGCAGGCGAGCATTTGTGCGTAACAATGCAGCGTGACTGTAGCTTTCCCACGTGTCTGGTAATTTTCTTCAGCGAAGCTGTTTGATATATCGTCCCGTCCTTGTCGATCAGGAAATGGGCGCCGAGCGCGCCTTTCGCTCGATAGCTGCTGAATGTACTTTCAGTTGTAGAGCCATCTGTCTGGTGAACGATAATCCCATTTACCCTGTCCATCGGCCCCCGCTCAATGTTCGGGAAGATCTTGACCTTGACGCGTTCAGCGTCGACTCGACCATTCTTGTCGATAAAGAACATATGTGTCTCCCAGTCAGATTGATTTGTTTACCTTCACGTCATAACCCATGCTGACCGTCCCGGCACTGCCGCCGGAGGCGTTCTGCACGACGTATTCGTGCTTCACTCGCGAGAATGAAAGGCTGACTTCTTCCCGGGGCGCGCGCATATTGATGTTGTGAGCCGGTTTCACCTGCGTGATCAGGACGTCCTCCATCGTGATCCTAAGAAACTCAAGCGGCTTGCCACCCGCCTTGCGCATCGTCAGCACTGCGCTGCCGATATGTTTCCCGGTCAGGCAGTACTGAATCAGATTGGGCGTGGCGCGGTCGACATAGTGTTCGAACGTCAGGTCCTCAACGGTCGCCTTGCCTGCGCCGCCGCCCCTTCCTGCGTGCATGTTCGATGGCTGCTTCACCGACCATTCCCACGTCAGAACCTCAATCTCTTTCGAATGGCTGGCGTCCGTCGCTTCGCCCTCGATTCCTGTCAGCTTCAAGAAAATGTCCTGCGCCATCAGATGCTCCCGTCGTTGGTTGAGAAACAACTCAGGGAGCCTATCGATCGGCAAAGAAGTGATCTATAGAACTAGTTCGAAAGGCGCCGCCGCCCCGGACTTGCCGCCACCCACCCCTTTTCGCCAACCGCGAAATCCCCCTTTCGCCAATGACTACCGGGCGGTTGGCAGCGTCTGACCGCTTGGGCGGGCCCCCGCGTGGCATAATCGATTGCGATGTCAAGCAATCACCGGCCACGCCGGAGGCGCGGCACAATAGCGGCGCCGACCCGCGAAGGCATCCGGTAAATAACAATCCCCTGCAAACCACTGCGCGGACCTGCGCCGTTCCTGCCCGGACGGAC
Organism: Cupriavidus sp. OV096; assembly: GCF_900115455.1. Lineage (NCBI taxonomy): Bacteria > Pseudomonadati > Pseudomonadota > Betaproteobacteria > Burkholderiales > Burkholderiaceae > Cupriavidus > Cupriavidus sp. OV096. The sequence continues at coordinate 491,633 of NZ_FOWM01000001.1, read as the reverse complement.
GGTTCGCCCCCCCTGCATCATGGCCAAGACGCTCTACGACAAACTCTGGGATGACCACACCGTCCACGTCGAGGAAGACGGCACGACGCTGCTCTACATCGATCGCCACCTGCTGCACGAAGTGACCAGCCCGCAGGCGTTCGAGGGGCTGAAGCTGGCGGAGCGTCCGGTGTGGCGCATCAGCGCGAACCTGGCCGTGTCCGACCACAACGTCCCGACCACGGACCGTACGGAAGGCATCACCGACCCCGTCTCGAAGCTTCAGGTCGATACGCTCGACGCCAACTGCGACGCCTTCGGCATCACCCAGTTCAAGATGAACGATCACCGCCAGGGCATCGTCCACGTGATCGGGCCGGAGCAGGGCGCCACGCTGCCGGGCATGACGGTGGTCTGCGGCGATTCGCACACCAGCACGCACGGCGCGTTCGGCGCGCTGGCGCACGGCATCGGTACGTCCGAGGTGGAGCACGTGCTGGCCACGCAGACGCTGCTGGGCAAGAAGGCCAAGAACATGCTGATCCGCGTGGAAGGCAAGCTGCCGCGCGGCTGCACCGCCAAGGACATCGTGCTGGCCATCATCGGCAAGATCGGCACGGCTGGCGGTACGGGCTACACCATGGAATTCGCCGGGTCCGCCATCCGCGACCTGACGATGGAAGGCCGCATGACCGTCTGCAACATGGCGATCGAAGCTGGCGCGCGCGCCGGCATGGTGGCCGTGGATGACGTGACGCTGGAATACGTGAAGGGTCGTCCGTACGCGCCGCAGGGCGTGGAATGGGACCAGGCCGTGGCCTATTGGCGCACGCTGCATTCGGACGCAGGCGCCCACTTCGACAAGGTGGTTGAACTGCGCGGCGAGGACATCCGTCCGCAGGTCACCTGGGGCACGTCGCCCGAGATGGTGGTCAGCATCGAGGACCGCGTACCCGATCCCGAGAAGGAAAAAGACCCGAACCGCCGCAACGCCATGGAGCGCGCGCTCGAGTACATGAACCTGCAGCCGAACGTCCCGATGGAGTCGATCCAGATCGACAAGGTGTTCATCGGCTCCTGCACCAACAGCCGCATCGAGGACATGCGCGCCGCCGCCTGGGTGGTGCAGAAGCTGGGCCGCAAGGTAGCCGGCAACGTGAAGCTGGCGATGGTGGTGCCGGGCTCGGGCCTGGTGAAGGCGCAAGCCGAGCGCGAAGGGCTGGACAAGGTCTTCAAGGCCGCCGGCTTCGAATGGCGCGAGCCGGGCTGCTCGATGTGCCTGGCGATGAACGCCGACCGGCTGGAGCCGGGCGAGCGCTGCGCTTCCACCTCGAACCGCAACTTCGAAGGCCGCCAGGGCGCCGGCGGCCGGACCCACCTGGTCAGCCCGGCGATGGCCGCCGCCGCTGCCATCGAGGGTCATTTCGTCGACATCCGAAAGCTGGGCTGAGGCGTTACGCAACGGCATCCGTACACGGCTAATCGAATAAGCAGAACATGAAAAAGATCGTGATCACGTTCCTGGCATGCCTGGGCATGCTGCAACTGGCTGGCTGCAACACGATGGCTGGCATCGGCAAGGACACGCAGGCCGCCGGGCGTTCCCTCGAGAACGCGGCGCGCAAGTAAGGACATACTCATGGACAAGTTCACCGTACACAGCGGCCTCGTGGCGCCGCTGGACCGCGAAAACGTCGACACCGACGCCATCATCCCGAAGCAGTTCCTGAAGTCGATCAAGCGCACGGGCTTCGGCCCGAACCTGTTCGACGAATGGCGCTACAAGGACGTCGGCCAGCCCGGCCAGGACAACAGCAAGCGCCCGCTGAACCCGGACTTCGTGCTGAACCAGCAGCGCTACCAGGGCGCGAGCATCCTGCTGGCACGCAACAACTTCGGCTGCGGCAGCTCGCGCGAGCACGCGCCGTGGGCGCTCACGCAATACGGCTTCCGCGCCGTCATCGCGCCGAGCTTCGCCGATATCTTCTTCAATAACTGCTACAAGAACGGCCTGCTGCCGGTGTCGCTGACCGACCTCCAGGTCGACCACCTGTTCAACGAGACCAACGCGTTCCCGGGCTACCAGCTGACCATCGACCTGGACAAGCAGGTGGTGCTCACGCCGGGCGGCAACAGCTACCCGTTCGACATCGCCCCGTTCCGCAAGTACTGCATGCTGAACGGCTTTGACGACGTGGCGCTGACGCTGCGCCACAAGGACAAGATCAAGGCGTACGAAGCCGAGCGCCTGACGAAGATGCCCTGGCTGGGCAATCGCCTGGTCGGCTGACCGCGCAAGACACACTCCAATACAGGAAGACAGATGAAGATTGCAGTCCTGCCGGGTGACGGCATTGGTCCCGAGATCGTTGCCGAAGCTGTCAAGGTGCTCAACGCCCTCGACGAGAAATTCGAACTGGAAACGGCGCCGGTCGGCGGCGCCGGCTACGAGGCCGAAGGCCATCCGCTGCCCGAGAACACGCTGAAGCTGGCCAAGGAGGCCGATGCCATCCTGTTCGGCGCCGTGGGCGACTGGAAGTACGACAGCCTGGAGCGCCCGCTGCGCCCGGAGCAGGCCATCCTGGGCCTGCGCAAGCACCTGCAGCTGTTCGCGAACTTCCGCCCGGCGATCTGCTACCCGGAGCTGACCGGCGCCTCGAGCCTGAAGCCCGAACTGGTGGCCGGCCTGGACATCCTGATCGTGCGTGAGCTGAACGGCGACATCTACTTCGGTCAGCCGCGCGGCATGCGCGAGGCCCCGGACGGCCTGTTCAAGGGCGCCCGCGAAGCCTTCGACACGATGCGCTACAGCGAGCCCGAGATCCGCCGCATCGCCCACGTGGCGTTCCAGGCCGCAGCCAAGCGTGGCAAGAAGCTGTGCAGCGTGGACAAGGCCAACGTGCTGGAGACGTTCCAGTTCTGGAAGGACATCGTGATCGATGTCAGCAAGGAATATCCGGACGTCGAGCTGTCGCACATGTACGTCGACAACGCGGCCATGCAGCTGGTCAAGGCGCCGAAGAGCTTCGATGTGATCGTTACCGGCAATATGTTCGGCGACATCCTGTCCGACGAGGCCGCGATGCTGACCGGTTCCATCGGCATGCTGCCGTCGGCGTCGCTCGATGCCAACAACAAGGGTCTGTACGAGCCGTCGCACGGCTCGGCGCCGGACATCGCCGGCAAGGGCGTGGCCAATCCGCTGGCCACCATCCTCTCCGCCGCGATGATGCTGCGCTACTCGCTGAACAAGGCCGACCAGGCCGACCGCATCGAGAACGCCGTCAAGAAGGTGCTGGCCCAGGGCTACCGCACCGGCGACATCCTCACGCCGGGCTGCAAGCAGGTCGGCACGCGGGAGATGGGCGAAGCCGTGCTGGCTGCGCTGTAATCGGCCGTTTTTGCCAGTTCGTGCCAAAAACGGGGCCTTCGGGCCCCGTTGGCGCAAGAAAATCGTGTAGACTCCGCGAATGGTCCGAATTCCCCAGTTCCTCGCTACTGCCATCGCTGCCGTCATCACGGCCGGCGTGGGTTCGCGCGACCATACCGCGACGATTAAAACCATTACTACCAAAACGATCCCCTAAGATCGTTCGTCGTGCCTGCCCGTCTTCCCCGCGCAGCGTACGCCGGGCGAGGAAAATGGCGGGGAAGTACTCATCACATCCGAGGTAAGTCATGATTGTAGGTCTCGTCGGTTGGCGAGGAATGGTCGGCAGCGTCCTGATGCAACGCATGCAGGAAGAGCGCGATTTCGACCATATCGAGCCCGTTTTCTTCAGCACGTCCAACGCCGGCGGCAAGGCCCCGGCCATGGCGAAGAACGAAACCACGCTGAAAGATGCCAACGACATCGACGCACTGAAGCAGTGCGACGTGGTGCTCACCGCCCAGGGCGGCGACTACACCAGCGATGTCTTCCCGCGCCTGCGCGCGGCCGGCTGGAACGGCTACTGGATTGATGCGGCGTCTTCGCTGCGCATGAAGGACGACGCGATCATCGTGCTCGACCCCGTCAACAATGACGTGATCAAGGATGCACTTTCGAAGGGCGTCAAGAACTTCATCGGCGGCAACTGCACGGTCAGCTGCATGCTGATGGGCCTCGGCGGCCTGTTCGAGAACGACCTGATCGAGTGGATGACCTCCATGACCTACCAGGCGGCCTCGGGCGGCGGCGCGCAGCATATGCGCGAGCTGCTGACGCAGTTCGGCACCTTGAACGCCTCGGTCAAGCCGCTGCTGGACAACCCCGCCTCGGCCATCCTCGAGATCGACCGCACCATCCTGGCCACGCAGCACGGCCTGTCGGCGGACGAAACCAAGCAATTCGGCGTGCCGCTGGCCGGCAACCTGATTCCCTGGATCGACAAGGATCTGGGCAACGGCGTGTCGCGCGAAGAATGGAAGGGCGGCGCCGAGACCAACAAGATCCTGGGTCGCGGCGATGGCTTCCTGGGCGCGACCGGGGCCACCCCGATCGCCGTGGACGGCCTGTGCGTGCGGATTGGCGCCATGCGCTGCCACTCGCAGGCGCTGACCATCAAGCTGCGCAAGGATGTGCCGCTGGACGAGATCGAAGGCATGCTGGCCTCCCACAACCCGTGGGCCAAGGTGGTGCCGAACACGCGCGAAGCGAGCATGACCGACCTGACCCCGGCTGCCGTGACCGGCACGCTGAGCATTCCGGTGGGTCGCCTGCGCAAGATGCAGATGGGCGGCGAGTACCTCTCGGCCTTCACGGTGGGCGACCAACTGCTGTGGGGCGCCGCCGAGCCGCTGCGTCGTATGCTGCGCATTCTGATCGAGAAGTAAGCAGGTACTGAGTCTCCCCGGCATTCGTTGCGGGGAGGCAACAGAATCCGCCGCTTTCCTGCCAACGCCGCGCCCCAGCGCGGCGTTGTTACGTTCGGACCCCTATTTTTCCCAGGCTTGCGTCACAATACAGCCGGCATTCGCCTGGCCAAGGGGTCACCGTCGCGTCATTGCGGCGAAGGGGTGAGACAATCGGGCACGACGTTTTTTTCGTCCGCACCGGCCGTCCGCCCGCCTGCCAGGCATTTGGGTCGGGTTTATTTTTCGCTACTAGAAACATAAATGGAGCACGAGGTGAGTGTGAGCCTACATCGCCGGAAAGATGCGCCTACTGTCCGTCAGCGCTGGTCAACGCTGGCCGTCACGGCTCTCGGTTTGCTGCTGATGCAGCCCGCCGCGTACGCCGCGGGGTTCGGACAATTACGGGTACAGTCCAATCTGGGGCAACCGCTCCAGGCTGAAATCGATATCAGCGGCGTTTCGGCCGAGGAAGCGGACAGTCTCAACGTCAAGCTTGCCTCGCCGGCCGCCTACGCCAGGGCAGGGCTGACGTACCTGCCGGCCGTGTCCGGCGTGCGACTCCAGGTGGAGCAGCGCCCCAACGGCACCTATGTGGCAACCGTCCGTTCCAACCAGCCGATCAGCGAACCGTTCGTCGACATCCTCGTCGACATGAGCTGGTCGAGCGGCAAGGTGACGCGCGCCTACACGTTCCTGCTCGATCCAGCGGGCGCGAAGTCCAACCAGAGCTTCGCCCCGACCACGGTGGTGCAGGCGGCTACGCCCGATGCGTCCCCGGCCGAGGCCCCCGCGCAGGCGGCCAAGCCCGCCGCGCCGGTGCCGGCCGCCGCGTCGTCGGAGGCCGCTCGTCCGGCTCCGGCCCCGCGCCAGCCGCGCCGCGCCGCCGCCCCGGCGGCCCCCGCATCGACCGACGGCGCTGCCGCCGGCGAGCCATACACGATCCAGCGCGGCGACACGCTGTCCAGCATTGCCGGCGATGCCGCGCAGGGCCAGGACGTGTCGCTCGAGCAGATGCTGCTCGCGCTGTATCGGAATAATCCGAATGCATTCATCGGCGGCAACATCAACCGGATCAAGTCCGGCGCGGTGTTGAAGGTGCCGAGCGCCCAGCAGGCGCAGTCCGTGAGCCCGCGCGAAGCTCGCCGCGAGGTCGTGGCGCGCACGCAGGGCTTCGACAGCTACCGCAGCCGTCTGGCCGCCGCCGCTGCCGCGAAGTCCGTGGAAGCGGGCTCGGGGCGTGAGCAGTCCGGCAACGTGACGGCGCGCGTGCAGGACACCACGGTGCCCGCCGCCGGTCCGCGCGACGAACTGAAGCTGAGCAAGGCAGACCGCGCCGCGCAGGCCAAGGCGCAAGCCCAGGCCGAAGCCGAAGTGGCCTCGCAGCGCAAGCTGAAGGACGCCGAGTCGAAGCTGGCCCAGCTCGAGAAGAACGTCACGGACATGCAGCGCCTGATGGAGCTGAAGAATGCCGAGATCGCCAAGCTGAACCAGGCCAAGGCGGCTCCGGCCCAGGCTGCTGCGCCGGCCACGCCGGCGGCCAGCACCGCGCCGACCGTGGTGCCCGCCGAGCCGGCCAAGCCCGCTGACACGGCGACTGCCGCGACGAGCACGGCCACGCCGACGCCGGCTCCGGCCGCCACGGCAGCTGCACCGGCCTCCGCAGCCGATGCCGCCGCGCCGGCCGCAGCCGCTGTGGCTGCAACGGCCGCCGCTTCGGCGCCGCAGGCAGACGCCGCCGCACCCGCCCCGGCCGCCGCCGCTTCCGCCCCTGTGGCCGTGAAGAAGCCCGCGCCGCGCGTGCAGCCCGCACCGGTACCGGAGCCCTCGTTCCTGGACGAACTGCTGGGCAACCCGATGCTGCTGCCGGGCGCCGGCCTGCTGGTCGCGCTGCTGGGCGGCTATGCCGTCTATCGTCGCCGCCAGAAGCAGAAGACCGCTGACAACGGCGGCTTCGGCGACAGCATCCTGTCGCAGGAAAGCACGGTGATGGCCGGTGGCCATTCGCTGTTCGGCACCGCCGGCGGCCAGAGCGTGGATACCTCGCAGCACAGCGTGTTCGGCGCCGATTTCCGGATCGGCAACAACTCGCCGGAAGCTACCGAGGTGGACCCGATCGCCGAGGCGGAGGTGTATATCGCCTACGGGCGCGACGTGCAGGCCGAAGAAATCCTGCGCGAAGCGCTGCAACAGAGCCCGGAGCGTCAGGCCATTCGCCTGAAGCTGCTGGAGATTTACAACACTCGCCAGGATGTGGAAGGTTTCCGAGTGATTGCAGAAGAAATGTTCGCCCAGACGGGCGGGCAAGGCGCGGACTGGCTGCAGGCCGCCGAAATGGGTCGCAAGCTGGACCCGAGCAATGCCTTGTATTTGTCGGTAGCGCCGGACGCCACGGCCGAAGTGGATACCACCACGCCGGTCGCGGACCAATGGCGCACGCAGGACCCCGCGCACAACCTCGAGCAACCGCCGCGCGAGCCCGCCATGGCGGATCTGGCGCTGCCGCTCGACGCCTTCCCGGCGCCCGCGCCGGGGGAGCCCATCGTGGCACCGGAGTCGGCCTCGCTGGTATTCGGTAACGAATTCCAAGCGGAACCGGTGGCACGTCTGGATGACGTACTCGACGAAAGCCACGACACCGGCCTCGACATGCCGGCTGACCTGGAAAGCCGCCACCTGGCCGAGGTGCCGGCGCTCGATACCCCGACGCGTTCGCGTCCGCTGGAGTTCGACATGTCGGGCATCTCGCTCGACCTGAACCCCGGCAGCGCCGGCAAGTCGGCGGGCAACGACCCGCTGGCCGACTCGGTGCCGCTCCCGGCGCCGACGATGCTGCAGAACGGCCGTCTGGCCGAGCCGATCGACCTGAGTCGCGTGACGTCCGAGGGCGGTGGTGACACCACCCACGGCGTGTCCGCCAGCACCCTGTCCGCCAACGGCATGGACGGCGGCCGCGACATGCAGATCAAGCTCGACCTGGCGCGTGCCTACATCGAGATCGGCGACAAGGAAGGGGCCCGCGAACTACTCCAGGAAGTGGTGGATCAGTCGCAAGACCCGCTCCAGGCCGAAGCGCGCACGCTGCTGCGCGAGGTGGCCTGACCGGTAGCGGTCAGGCGTCGGAAAACGGCCTGCAAAGGCCGGTATGATGGAGGGCTTGCACGGCGCCACGCCGTTGCGGCCCGAAGCGATGCGCCGGAAGCGTCCCTTCCGGCGCATTTTCTTTTGGGATCCATGAATCGCATCGCCATCGGGCTTCAGTACGACGGGTCGGCCTTCTCGGGCTGGCAGGCGCAACCGCACCGCAATACCGTGCAGGACCATCTGGAAGACGCCATCGAGCGTTTTGCCGGGACTCGCCTGCTGACCACGGTGGCGGGGCGTACCGATGCCGGCGTGCATGCGCTCGGGCAGGTGATTCATCTCGATACCGAACTCTCGCGCGACAAGTTTTCCTGGGTGCGCGGCATCAACGCCTTCCTGCCGCCGTCGGTCGCCCTGCAATGGGCCGAGCCGGTGGACGAGGGCTTCCACGCGCGCTTCCTGGCGTTCGAGCGCAAGTATTACTACGCGCTCTACACCGGCCCGCACCGCGTGCCAATGCTGCATGGCCGCGCCGGCTACCTGATGCTCCCGCCGGGCCAGCAGCTCGACGTGGACGCCATGCGCGCCGCCGCGAGCTGCCTGCTGGGCGAGCACGATTTCTCGGCCTTCCGCGCCGCCGAATGCCAGGCCAAGTCGCCCATCAAGACGATGTACGACGTGACCCTGAGGGCCGACGGCAACTGGGTCTTCCTGCGCTTCCGCGCCAGCGCCTTCCTGCACCACATGGTGCGCAACCTGATGGGTTCCCTCGTAGCGGTAGGGCGGGGCCGCTATCCGGTGAGCTGGATGGCCGAAGTGCTGGCCGGCCGCGACCGCCGTCTGGCTGCGCCCACCTTCATGCCCGATGGCCTCTACCTGGCCGGCGTGAAGTATCCTGAGCCGTACCGGCTGCCCGCCGCGGACCCGTCCGCGAGCTTCTTCCACGGAGTCTTTACCGATGACGGCGCCTGATTTCAGCCAGATGCCCGGCCGCACCCGCGTCAAGATCTGCGGCCTGACCCGCGAGGACGACGTACGCGCCGCCGTGGATGCCGGCGCCGACGCCATCGGCCTGGTCTGCTACGCCGGCAGCCCGCGCTATGTGGACGTGGCGCGCGCGGCGGCACTGGCCGAGCGAGTCGCGCCGTTCGTCTCGGTGGTTGGCCTGTTCGTCAATGCCGATGCCGAGGAAGTGGCCCACGTGGCGGAGCGAGTGCCGTTGACGCTACTTCAGTTCCACGGTGACGAGACCCCCGAGCAGTGCGCGGAGATCGCCCGGCGCTGCCGGCTGCCCTTCATGCGTGCGGCCCGTGTTCGTCCGGGGCTCGATTTGGTAGAATTCGCCGATCAATACCGTGACGCCGCCGGCCTGTTGCTCGATGCCTTCGTGGAAGGCTATGGCGGTGGCGGCCACGTCTTCGACTGGACCCTGATTCCCGGCCAATGGCTTCCGACCGATCCGGCGCTGGTTTCCACCTCGCAGCCGGCACCCTCCGTGCCCCCCAAGGGCAGCCCGAACGCAAACGGCGCTCCTCGCATCGTTTTGAGTGGTGGGTTGAACGCGCAAAACGTCGCTGGCGCGATTGAGCGCGTACGCCCCTACGCCGTGGATGTGAGCAGCGGCGTGGAGGCGTCGAAGGGCGTGAAGGACCACGCCCGCATTGCCGCGTTCGTGCGTGCCGTGCGCATGGCGGAAGCAGGGTGACCCGGGGCCTCCCGGACCCGTTCCCGCCGCCTGCCGGCCGCATCCCCGAATTTCAGCGCCCCTGCCCGAACCGGGCCGGTGCGCCATCCTGAGAGCCTGGACATGTACGACTTGCCCGATTCCCGTGGCCATTTCGGCCCCTATGGCGGCACCTTCGTTTCCGAAACGCTGGTTCACGCGCTGGACGAGCTGCGCGAAGCCTATGCGCAATCCCAGAACGATCCCGCGTTCGACGCCGAATACCGGCGCGAGCTGAAGCACTTCGTCGGCCGCCCGTCGCCGATCTACCATGCGCAGCGCTGGAGCGAGACGCTCGGCGGGGCCCAGATCTTCCTCAAGCGCGAAGACCTGAACCACACCGGCGCGCACAAGATCAACAATGTGATTGGTCAGGCGATTCTGGCCCGCAAGATGGGCAAGAAGCGCGTGATTGCCGAAACCGGCGCCGGCATGCACGGCGTGGCCACGGCGACGATCGCCGCGCGCTTCGGCATGGAATGCGTGGTCTACATGGGGGCCGAGGACGTGCAGCGTCAGGCCGCCAACGTCTACCGCATGAAGCTGCTCGGTGCCACCGTCGTGCCCGTGGAGTCCGGCTCGCGCACGCTCAAGGACGCGCTCAATGAAGCGATGCGCGACTGGGTGACCAACGTGGAATCCACGTTCTACATCATCGGTACCGTGGCGGGCCCGCACCCGTACCCGATGATGGTGCGTGACTTCCAGTGCGTGATCGGCGAGGAAGCCAAGGTGCAGATGCCCGAGTTGGCCGGCCGCCAGCCAGACGCGGTCATCGCGTGCGTGGGAGGTGGCTCCAATGCGATGGGCATCTTCTATCCGTATATCGACTATCCCGATGTGCAGCTGATCGGCGTGGAAGCCGCCGGCGACGGCCTGGAGACGGGCCGCCACGCGGCGTCGCTGACCGGCGGCTCGCCGGGCGTGCTGCACGGCAACCGCACCTACCTGCTGCAGGACGCCAACGGCCAGATCATCGAGACCCATTCGGTCTCGGCCGGCCTGGACTACCCGGGCGTGGGTCCCGAGCACGCGTGGCTCAAGGACATCGGCCGCGCGCAGTACGTGCCGATTACCGACGACGAGGCGCTCAAGGCCTTCCATGACTGCTGCCGCATCGAGGGCATCATCCCGGCGCTGGAGTCGAGCCATGCCATCGCCTACGCCTGCAAGCTGGCGCCGACGCTGCCGAAGGACAAGCTACTGCTGGTGAACCTCTCCGGACGGGGCGACAAGGACATGCACACCGTGGCCGAACGTGCGGGGCTGAAGCTCTGATGCAAGTGCTGCCTCCCGAATCCGACCTGCTGGACTCCTCCGCGTTGCGGCTCTATCAGGAAGACGTGCTGGAAGGGATCTCCAAGATCCCCGACGGCTCCATCGATCTCGTCGTGGCTGACCCGCCCTATGGGCTGGGCAAGGACTACGGCAACGATTCCGACCGCCTCTCGGGCCAGGCCTACCTGGAATGGTCCGAGCGGTGGATGGACGCCATCGTGCCGAAAATCGCGCCGCGCGGCTCGCTCTACCTGTTCTGCACGTGGCAGTACTCGCCCGAGCTGTTCGTGATGCTCAAGCAACGGTTGACCATGATCAACGAGATCATCTGGGACCGCCGCGTGCCGAGCATGGGAGGCACCACGCGCAAGTATTCGTCGGTGCATGACAACATCGGCTTCTTCGCCCGCCAGCGCGACTACTACTTCGACCTCGACCCGGTACGGATACCGTACGATGCCGAGACCAAGAAGGCGCGCAGCCGGCCGCGCTTCGAGGGCAAGAAGTGGCTCGAGGTGGGATACAACCCGAAGGACCTGTGGAGCGTGTCCCGCATCCATCGCCAGGACCCCGAGCGCGCCGACCATCCGACCCAGAAGCCGCTCGAGATCGTGGAGCGGATGGTGCTGGCGAGCTGCCCGCCGGGCGGGCTCGTGCTCGATCCGTTCACGGGCAGCGGCACCACCGCCGTGGCCTGCGTGCGCCATGGCCGGCGCTTCGTCGGCTATGAGATGAATCCTGAGTACGCGCAACTGGTGCGCCAGCGGGTGGAGGCGGCGATCCCGCTGGTCACGCCCGCCGTGCCGGATCCGGTTCAACCCGCAGTACCCGCCGCCAATGACGATGCCGCGGAAGCCGATGCCGCCGTCCAACGCCTTATCTAATTCCTGACATGTCCCGCATCCAGAAGACTTTCGCGGCCTTGGCCGCGCAGCAGAAGAAGGGCCTGATTCCGTTCATCACCGCCGGGGATCCGGCGCCCGGCCTGACCGTGGACCTGATGCACGCGTTGGTGGCCGGTGGCGCCGATGTGATCGAACTCGGCGTGCCGTTCTCGGACCCGATGGCCGACGGCCCGGTGATCCAGCGCGCATCCGAGCGGGCGCTCGCGCAGGGCGTGACGCTGACGCAGGTGCTCGCCTGGGTCGCAGAATTCCGAAAAACCGACGCCAGCACGCCCGTCGTGCTGATGGGCTACGCCAACCCGATCGAGCGGATGGGCGACGAGGCCTTCGCCAAGGCCGCCCGCGCGGCTGGCGTGGACGGCGTGCTCGTGGTCGACTATCCGCCCGAGGAGTGCGAGGCGTTTGCCGCCCTGATGCGCGCCAATGAGATGGATCCCATCTTCCTGCTCGCCCCGACCTCCACCGATGCGCGCATCGAGGCGGTGGCGAAGGTCGCCAGCGGCTATCTTTATTACGTGTCGCTGAAGGGCGTGACCGGCTCGGCCACGATCGACCTGGAAAGCGTGGCGAGCCGCCTGCCACTGATCAAGCGCCACGCCAACCTGCCGGTGGGCGTGGGCTTCGGCATCCGCGATGCCCAGACCGCGCGCGCCATCGGCAGCGTGGCGGACGCCGTGGTGATCGGCAGCCGTCTGGTGCAACTGCTGGAAGACGCCCCGCGCGACCAGGCAGTGACCGCGCTGCGCGACTTCATCGCCGAAATCCGCGAGGCCCTGGACGCCTGAGCCGCGGCAAAACGTGACGCCATGCCGACATCGACATGGCTTGATTGTGATCGATGTATCACAATCGACGCGATTTGCTTCGGCCAGACCGGCCCGGCATGGTAAATTCGCGGCCTGATTCCCTGCCGTCTCACCGTCAGCGCCTGCGCATGCAGGCTGGCGCGCGGGCGGCGGCTATCCGTAAGGAGCTTTCATGAGCTGGTTGGATAAACTCCTGCCTCCCAAGATTCAACAGACCGACCCCTCCACCCGCAAGGGCATTCCGGAAGGGCTGTGGGTCAAGTGCCCGGCGTGCGAGTCCACGCTGTACCGGACCGACGTCGAGGCCAATCTGCACGTCTGCCCGAAGTGCGACCACCATATGCGCATCCGCTCGCGCGAGCGGCTGGACGCGCTGCTGGACGCCGAAGGCCGCTATGAAATCGGCCAGGAAATCGTGCCGGTGGACGCGCTGAAGTTCAAGGACACCAAGAAGTACCCGGACCGCATCAAGGCCGCCATGGAAGAGACTGGCGAGACCGATGCGATGGTCGTCATCGGCGGTGCCATCCACACCATTCCGGTGGTGGTGAGCTGCTTCGAGTTCGAGTTCATGGGCGGTTCGATGGGCTCCGTGGTGGGCGAGCGCTTCGCGCGCGGCGCGCAGGCGGCGCTCGAGCAGAAGGTGCCGTTTATCTGCATTACCGCCACGGGCGGCGCGCGCATGCAGGAAAGCCTGCTGTCGCTGATGCAGATGGCCAAGACCACGGCCATGCTGAACCAGCTGGCCAACGCCAAGCTGCCGTTCATCAGCGTGCTGACGGACCCGACCATGGGCGGCGTCTCGGCCAGCTTCGCCTTCCTGGGCGACGTGGTGATTGCCGAACCCAAGGCGCTGATCGGCTTTGCCGGCCCGCGCGTGATCGAGCAGACCGTGCGCGAGAAGCTGCCGGAAGGCTTCCAGCGTGCCGAGTTCCTGCTGCAGAAGGGCGCGATCGACATGATCGTCGACCGTCGCAAGCTGCGCGCCGAGCTGGCGCAACTGCTGGCGCTGCTGCAGAAGCAACCGGCGGACGCGGTAGCCTGACGCGATTCGTGTGAATGCAGGACAATGGCGCGGGTGCCCCCACCCGCGCCATTTTGTTTTTCCAGTTTTGAATCTGGTTTTCCCATGCCCATCTTCCACAATCTCCCCGACTGGCTGACCCATCTGGAAAGCGCCCACCCCGTGGGCATCGACATGGGCCTGACCCGCATCACGCGCGTCAAGGAAGCGCTGGGCCTGCGCATCGACGCTGTGGTCTTCACCGTGGGCGGCACCAACGGCAAGGGTTCGACGTGCGCGATGCTCGAGTGCATCCTGCTCGAGGCCGGCTACAAGGTCGGCATGCATACCTCGCCGCACCTGATCACGTTCAACGAGCGCGCGCGCATCAACGGGGAGATGGCCACGGACGCGCAGCTGCTGCCGCACTTCGAAGCCGTCGAGCGCGCCCGCACGAGCTTTGCCGATCCGGTCAGCCTGACCTATTTCGAATTCACCACGCTGGCCATCATCCACGCCTTCGCGGCGGCCGGGCTCGACGCCATCATCCTCGAAGTGGGCCTCGGCGGACGGCTGGACGCGGTGAATGTGATCGATACGGACTGCGCGGTCATCACCAGCGTGGACATCGACCATACCCAGTACCTCGGCGACACGCGCGAGAAAATCGGCTTCGAGAAGGCGGGCATCTTCCGCCCGAACGTGCCGGCGATCTGCGGCGACCCGATGCCGCCGAAATCGCTGATCGACCATGCGGAAGCCATCGGCGCGGAATTGTGGCTCGTGGGCCGCGATTTCCACCATCAGGCGGCCAAGGGGCAGGAACGGCAGCAATGGGACTGGATTGGTCCGGACCGCAAGCTGAACGGCCTGGGCTACCCGGCGCTGCGCGGCGCCAACCAACTGCTGAACGCCTCGGCGGCGCTCGCGGCGCTGCAGGCCATGCGTCCGCGCCTGCCGGTGAGCGCGCAGGAGGTGCGTAACGGGCTCGCCTTCGTCGAATTGCCGGGCCGGTTCCAGGTGATGCCGGGCCGTCCGGCGGTGATTCTCGATGTGGCGCACAATCCACATGCAGCCGCCACGCTGGGTCAGAACCTCGAGAACATGGGCTTCTTTCGCTACACCTACGCGGTGTTCGGGGCGATGGCAGACAAGGACATTGCCGGCGTACTAAGCCACGTGGCGGACAAGGTGGACCACTGGTGCTTCTGCGACCTGCCCACCGACCGCGCCGCCAGCGCGGCGGACCTGCGCGAGCAGCTTGAGGCAGGCGGCTTCCGCGAGGGCCCGGACAATACGGCCGCGTGCTTCTCCAGTCCGGAATTGGCGTATCGCGATGCCATCGAGAGAGCGACCGAGAATGATAGAATCCTGGTCTTCGGGTCGTTCTATACGGTGGCCGGCGTGCTCGCGTATCGCGCCACGCAGGCGAATTGATCGCCGCCGGAATGACATCGCACCGAATCACTCTCTAGGCATCGGCATCCATGGGCCTGCTTTCGCTGTTCTCGTCCCGCAAGGGCTCTGATCCGGCACCGGAGCGCGGTCGTCGTACGCGCGCGGATGTGGGCGCTGGCGTCGGCGCGTCGCGCCGGTTGAACGAGGAATACGCCGACGACACCCTCGACCCCGACTTCCCGCAGAAGCAACGCGCGCGGCGCCGCCTGATTGGCGCCGTGGTACTGCTCGTGGCGGCGGTCATCGTGCTGCCTATCGTCTTCGAACACAAGCCCCGTCCGGTATCGGAGGACGTGGCGGTCAAGGTAGCCAACGGGCAGGGCGCTACGCAGAAGCCGAAGGTGGAGGCGCGCAAGGCCGATCCGCTGCCACCCACGCCGTCCGCCACGCGCAATGACGCCGCGCTGGACGCCGGCGAGGAACTCGTCAGCGCGCCAGCCGCGGCCGACAAGCCGCGTGCCGATGCCAAGCCAGAAGCCAGGCCCGATACCAAGGTCGCCGAGACCAAGCCCGCCGACAAGCCGGCTGACAAGGCCACCGGCAGCGGCAAGTTCATGATCCTGATTGGCGCGTTCTCGTCCGAAGAGCGTGCGAAGAACTGGCTGGCCAAGCTCAAGGCGAGCAAGGTGCCGGCCTATGTGGAGAAAAAGACGCTTGCCGACGGCGAGCGGATCCTGCTGCGCGCCGGCCCGTTCACCGATCGTGACGCCGCCGATGCGGCCGACAAGAAGGTCAAGGCCGTGGGCCTGACCTCCAAGGTGGTGGAACTGTAAATCGCCCCCATCTGACGGGTCATCTGCCAGGAACAAGCGCCAGACGCATGGCTTTTACTTTTTTCGATTACGGCGTTGCCTTCATCCTCGTGGCCTCGGGCCTGATCGGCATCCTGCGCGGGCTGGTCCGCGAGGTGCTGGCCCTGGTGGGCTGGGTGGTGGCCTTCCTGCTGGCCTACCACTTCGGCGCGATGGCAGCCCAGTGGATGCCGGAAACGCTGCCCGGCGGGCAGCTCACGCGCAGTGCGCTGGGCTTCCTCGCAGTGTTTCTGGGTACCTGGATCGTGTCGGCACTGGCCGGCGCCATCCTCGGCCAGTTGCTGGAAACCACGGGCCTGAAGCCCGCGGATCGCGGCCTGGGGCTGGTATTCGGCCTCGCGCGCGGCGTGCTGATCGTGATGCTGGTCGTGGTGCTGGCCGGGCTCACCAAGCTGCCGGAAGAACAATTCTGGCGCGACGCGGTGTCGCGCCCCTATGTGATGCAGGCCATGGACGAGTTGCGGCAATGGCTGCCGCCGGACCTGGCCAAGTATGTAAAGACCTGAAGTCAACGCGGGTCCCGACGCCTCCTACCGGATTGCAGCCGGGACCGCGCCCCTGAATCAAAGTTGCCTTTCCTGGGAGTGCGGCATGTGCGGTATCGTCGGCGTGGTTTCCACCAGCCCTGTCAACCAATTGATCTATGACAGCCTGCTGCTGTTGCAACACCGCGGACAGGATGCAGCTGGCATCGCCACGGCCAACGGCAGCACCTTCCACATGCACAAGGCCAACGGCCTCGTGCGCGATGTGTTCCGCACCCGCAACATGCGCGGCCTGCCGGGCACGTCCGGCATCGGTCAGGTGCGCTACCCGACGGCCGGCTCCGCCTCGAGCGAGGAAGAAGCCCAGCCGTTCTACGTGAGCGCGCCGTACGGCATCATCCTGGCCCACAACGGCAACCTGACCAACTCGGAACAGCTGCGCGAGGAGATGTTCCGCCGCGACCGTCGCCACATCAACACGCATTCGGACACCGAAGTGCTGCTGAACGTGCTGGCCGACGAACTCCAGCGCGGCAGCGACGGCCTGTCCCTGGACCCCGAGGCGATCTTCAAGGCCGTCTCCGGCATGCATCGCCGCGTGAAGGGTGCCTATGCGATTACCGCCCAGATCGCCGGCTACGGCCTGCTGGCTGTGCGCGACCCGTTCGGCATCCGCCCGCTCTGCATCGGCAGCGTCGACACCCCGACGGGCAAGGAATACCTGATCGCGTCGGAATCCGTGGCGCTGGAAGGCATGGGTTATCGCATGGAGCGCGACGTGGCGCCCGGTGAGGCCATCTTCATCGACATGGACGGCAAGTTCTACAGCAAGCAGTGCGCCGAGAACCCGGTGCTGACGCCCTGTATCTTCGAGTACGTGTACCTGGCCCGCCCGGATTCGTGCATCGATGGCGTGCCCGTCTACGACGCGCGCCTGCGCATGGGTGACTACCTGGCCGAGAAGATCCGCCGCGAAGTGTCCTCCGGCGACATCGACGTGGTCATGCCGATTCCCGACTCGAGCCGCCCGGCCGCCATGCAGGTGGCCAACTCGCTCGGCGTGGATTACCGCGAGGGCTTCTTCAAGAACCGCTACGTGGGCCGCACCTTCATCATGCCGGGCCAGGCCGTGC
This sequence comes from Cupriavidus sp. OV096, assembly GCF_900115455.1. Classification (NCBI taxonomy): domain Bacteria; kingdom Pseudomonadati; phylum Pseudomonadota; class Betaproteobacteria; order Burkholderiales; family Burkholderiaceae; genus Cupriavidus; species Cupriavidus sp. OV096. The sequence goes on along the minus strand of NZ_FOWM01000001.1, from coordinate 474,134 downwards.
GCAAGAAGTCGGTACGCCAGAAGCTCAACGCCATGGGCGTGGAGTTCAAGGGCAAGAACGTGCTGATCGTCGACGATTCCATCGTGCGCGGCACCACCTCGCTCGAAATCGTCCAGATGGCCCGCGACGCCGGCGCCAACAAGGTGATCTTCGCCTCGGCCGCGCCGCCGGTGAAGTACCCGAACGTGTACGGCATCGACATGCCCACGCGCAGCGAACTGGTGGCCCACGGCCGCACCGACGAGGAAGTGGCGCAGATGATCGGCGCCGACAAGCTCGTGTACCAGGACGTGGAAGCGATGAAGCAGGCCGTGCGCGACATCAATCCGGCGCTGCGCGACTTCGACGCTTCGTGCTTCGATGGCCGCTACATCACCGGCGATATCGACGAGGAATACCTGGTGCGCCTGGAGACGGCGCGCAGCCAGGCTGACCGCGACGGCACCAATGCCGACACGGAGCGCTCGCAACTGCATTTGCAGCGCTCGGGCAACCACGATTAATCCGATCAGAAGACAGCCAGCAGCATGAGCGAACCGTTCCAACCAGAGTCCCTCGGCATCGATACCCTCGGCGTGCGCGCCGGCACGCTGCGCAGCAGCGAGTTCATGGAGCACTCCGAGGCGATGTACCTGACCTCGAGCTTCTGCTTCCACAGCGCCGCAGAGGCGGCCGAGCGGTTTGCCAACTCGGAAGAGGGCTACACGTACTCGCGCTTCACCAACCCCACGGTGTCGATGTTCCAGTCGCGGCTGGCGGCGCTGGAGGGCGGCGAGGCGTGCATGGCCACGGCATCGGGCATGAGCGCGATCCTCTCCGTGGCGCTGGCGTCGCTGCAATCGGGTGACCATCTGGTCAGCTCGCGGTCGATCTTCGGCTCGACCATGACGCTGTTCAACACGATCCTTGCCAAGTTCGGCGTGGAGACGACCTACGTGGACACGGGCGACCTGTCCGCGTGGCGCGCCGCCGTGCGCCCGAATACGAAGCTGTTCTTCCTGGAAACGCCGTCGAATCCGCTGACCGAGGTCTCGGACATCGCGGCGATTGCCGACATCGCCCACAATGCGGGCGCGCTGTTCGTGGTAGACAACTGCTTCTGCTCGCCGGCGCTGCAGCAGCCGATCAAGTTCGGCGCGGACGTGGTGGTGCACTCGGCCACCAAGCACATCGACGGCCAGGGGCGGGTGCTGGGCGGCGCGGTGGTCGGCAAGCACGACTACATCATGGGCAAGCTCTTCCCGTTCGTGCGCACGGCCGGCCCGACGCTGTCCGCGTTCAATGCGTGGGTGATGCTCAAGGGCATGGAGACGCTGGCCATCCGCATGGAGCGGCATTCGCAGAGCGCGTTGGCGGTGGCCGAGTTCCTGGAGTCGCACCCGGCCGTGGCCAAGGTGTACCACCCGGCGCTGAAGTCCCACCCGCAGTACGACATCGCCATGCGCCAGCAGAGCGGCGGCGGGGCGATCGTCTCGTTCGAGCTGAAGGGCGCCACGCCCGAGCAGCAGCGCGCCAATGCCTGGCGAGTGATCGACAGCACGAAGGTGTGCTCGATCACGGGCAACCTCGGCGACACGCGCACGACCATCACGCATCCGTACACCACCACGCACGGCCGCGTGGCGCCGGAAGCGAAGGCGGCGGCGGGCATCACCGAAGGGCTGATCCGCTTGTCCGTGGGACTGGAATCGGTGGTCGACCTGAAGGCCGACCTGCTGCGCGGGCTCGGCCAGTAAGCCAGTAAGTCGTATCGTTTTAACCCCTCTCCCGGTGCCGGGAGAGGGCGTACCCCTCAGCGCAGCATCCTGCGCCGCAGCAGCACCAGCGCCACCAGCAGCGCGGCCACGGCGTACACCGCCAGCACGGCCAGGTGCAATCCCCCATGTTCCACCGGACGACCCAGCATCAGGGGGCGAATCAGCGCCACCGCGTGGGCCAGCGGCAAGACCTGCGTCGCGGCCTGGGCGCCGGCCGGCAATTGCTCCAACGGGAAGAACACGCCCGAGAGCAGCAGCATCGGCGTCATCACCAGCGTCTGGTAGAACATGAAGAAGTCGTAGCTCGGCGCCAGTGCCGTGACGATCATCGCCAGACTCGCGAAGGCGATGCCCGCCAGCACGATCACCGGCAGCGCCGCCAGCGCGCCCGGGAACTGCGCGTAGCCGAGCGCGCCCGCCACCAGCATGATCGCCACGCCGGACAGCACGGCCTTGCTGGCCGCCCAGAGGATCTCGCCCAGCACCACGTCGCCCAACGTCAGCGGGGCATGCATGATGGCCTCCCACGTGCGCTGCACGTGCATGCGGGAGAACGCGGAATACATCGACTCGAAGCTCGCCGACATCATCACGCTTGACGCCGTGGTGCCCGCCGCCAGGAAGGCGATATACGACACCCCGTGCACCTCCCCGACCAGCAGGCCCAGCCCCAGGCCGAGGCCGAACAGGTAGATCATCGGGTCGGCCAGGTTGCCGATCATCGACGGAATGGCGAGCTTCTTCCACACCATGTAGTTGCGATACCAGACCATCATCCAGTTGCGCGCATTGCGTGGCAGCAGCGGTTGGGGATAGTGCTGGCGGGGTGGCGGCGCGGGGCGTGGCACGGTGGCCGCCACGTCGGGCGTGCGGGGGTCCTGTTCGCTCATTTCAGTCTCTCATGTCGCGGCCGGTCAGCTTGAGGAACACGTCCTCAAGGTTGGCCGGCCGGTGCAGGTAGCGCACGCTGCCATTCCCGTGCAGCGCGGCCAGCAGTGGGCCCGGTTCGCGCACGTAGCAGAACAGCGTCTCGCCCCGCATCTCCGTCCGTTCGGCTAGCGGCGTCACGCGTTGGCGCAGCGGCTCCAGTTCGTCGCCGTAGACCTCCACCACATCGCAGCCGATTTCCCGGTCGATCAGTTCGTGGGGCTTGCCTTCGGCAATCTTGCGGCCACCGTCGATCACGCAAAGGTGATTGCAAAGGCGCTCGGCCTCTTCCATGAAGTGCGTGGTCAGCAGGATGGTCTTGCCCGCCGCGATCAGCGACTTCAATCGCTCCCAGATCAGGTGGCGCGCCTGCGGGTCCAGGCCGGTGGTGGGCTCATCCATGACCAGCAGGTCCGGATCGTTGATCAGTGCCCGCGCCACGGTCAGGCGGCGGCGCATGCCGCCGGAGAGGTCGCGTACCTGCGCGTCGGCCCGGTTCTCCAGCCGCGCGAACTCCAGCAGCATCGGCACGCGCCGTGCAATCTCGGCGGATGACAGGCCGAAATAGCGCCCGAAGATGCGCAGGTTCTCGATCACGGAAAAATCCGGGTCGAGGTTGTCGAACTGCGGCACCACCCCCACGCGCATGCGCGCCTGTGGCGCCCGCTGCGGAATCGGCTCCCCGCACAGCATGAGCGTGCCGGAGGCCGGCGTGGTGAGGCCCAGCAGCATGCGCAGCGTGGTGGTCTTGCCGGCGCCATTGGGGCCGAGCAGGCCGAAACACTGGCCGCGCTGGACTTCGAGGTCGAGGTTGTCGACGACGACCGTGTCGCCATACAGCTTGCGCACGTTGCGCATCTGCAGGATGGGAGGGGTAGCAGCAGTCAAGGCGAAGGCCCGGTGAGTGCGATCCCGCCATTATGCCGGTTTGCGGGTATCGTTCCGGAGTGCGGGGCCAATCCTCCGCGATGACAGGGGAGACAAGATGAGTGTGGAAGAAGTGCTGGCCCAGTGGCAGGCCGACGAGGAGCGTGTTCGGGCACAACTGGCACCGGTGGGGCTGATTACGCGCGACCAGCTGCGCGCGCGCTCCGGGGCGGAGTTTTTCGACGATATCCTGTCTGGCAAGCTGCCGGGCATCCCCATCGGCAATCTGGTCGGCTTTGTGCCGGTGGCGTTCGAGGCGGGCCGCGTGGTGTTCCAGGGCACGCCGGGGCCGGAGCACTACAATCCGCTCGGCACCGTGCATGGCGGCTACGCGGCCACGCTGCTCGATTCCTGCGTGGGATGTGCCGTACACAGCATGTTGCCGGCCGGGAAGGGCTATACGACGCTGGAACTCAAGGTGAACTACGTGCGCCCGCTGACCAGTAGCACCGGCCCTGTGCGCGCGGAGGGCAACGTCGTGAGCCTGACCAACCAGATCGGCATTGCCGAAGGGCGGCTCACGGACGCGCAGGGCAAGCTCTACGCCTACGCCACCACCACGTGCCTGGTATTTCCGCTGCCGGTCTGAGCGGGGCGCGACCCAGATCCAACAACAACAAGGAGAACATCATGACGTTTGAACACTGGCTGGCGTTCGCGCTGACGAGCCTGGTGCTGCTGGTCATTCCGGGGCCGACGATCTTGCTTGTGATTGGCGATGCACTCGCCCACCGAGGCCGCAGCGCGTTTGCCACGGTGGCCGGGGTAGCGGCGGGGGATCTGACGGCTTTCACGCTGTCGATGGCCGGACTGGGCGCGGTGCTGGCGGCTTCGGCCACGCTGTTCACGGCGCTGAAGTGGGCCGGGGCGGCCTATCTGGTCTATCTGGGTGTGCAGGCGTTGCGCTCGGCCAGCCGTGCCAGCGCGCTCGACGTGCCGGCGCAGGCAGGCAGCGCGGGGCAGCGTTTCGCCAAGGCGTGGCTGGTGACGGCGCTGAACCCGAAGAGCATCGTGTTCTTCGTGGCATTCGTGCCGCAGTTCCTGGACGCGCATCAGGCGTTCTGGCCGCAGGCTGCGGTGCTGATCCCGACCTTCGTGGTGCTGGCCAGCGCCAACGCCATGGTCTACGCGCTGCTGGCGCGCTCCCTGGCCACCCGACTGACCACGCGCCGTGCGCAGGCCAATGTGCAACGTGCCGGCGGCATCACCCTGATCGGGGCCGGCGCGCTGATCGCCACGCGCACTTGATGGGGTGAGGTGAATTGGGACGAAAAAAAACCGCCAGCATGCTGGCGGTTTTTTATGCAATGCGCGAATCAGTAGAGCTTCTTCGGCAGCATTTGCATGCGCAGACGCTTACGCAGACGCGACTCGGCAGCCTTCTTCTTGCGCTTGCGCTCGGTCGTCGGCTTTTCGTAGGCGGTACGGCTCTTCAGTTCCACGATCAGGCCAGTCTGCAGAATGGCGCGACGGAAACGACGCATTGCAACTTCAACGGGTTCACCCGGCTTCAGAACGATCTTAGTCAACTCAGTCCTTTGAGGGAATGCCGCGGGGCGGCGGGTTCATACGAGGGGGAAACGTCGTCGCTGTGGGGCTCCGGAGCCTTCTGCGACGGTGGTATTGCACGCTGCGGCGAATGCCGAGGTGCGCCCCCGTCGAACCTGCAAGCTTGGACCGGGGTCCGGACTGCCAGTGTCAGGGGTGAAGGGCCAAATTTTCCTACGTAGTAAAAAACTTGGCGAGATACCTGTTTCCTTGGATATTGCGCAAATGATACGCCGGTAAGCTTTTACAGGTATACGAGCCCGGAGTCAAGATCAAGGCGCGCACGGGCCGCATATCCGCGAAAAATGCGTGGAAAAGTGCCCGATAGGACGTGCGAAGGTGGGATGGATGGCGCCGATGGAGGGGCCCCGGCCACCTCCAGTCCACCCGCCGCGAGGGGGCAGGCGAAGGCTGCCGCTGTGCTTTCATGGATTCTCGCTAACCACAACAAGACGAGGAGAAGGGCCATGATTCGCAAGTTGCTGCGTCAGAGCGCATGCGCGCTGGGCATACTCGGGTGCCTGTTCACGGTGTCCAGCCCGGCACATGCCGGCTACACCACGACCAAGTATCCGATTGTCCTGATCCACGGCTGGGGCGGCTGGGACAGCCTCGCCGGCTTCTACAGCTACTTCTACGGCATTCCGCTGGCGCTGGAGGCCGATGGCGCCGACGTGTATGTCTTGCAGGTGTCGGCGGTCAACAGCACCGAGACGCGCGGCGAGCAGGCGCTCGAGCAGATCCAGCAGATCCTGGCCGCGACGGGCGCCGAGAAGGTCAACCTGATCGGCCACAGCCATGGCGGGCCGACCTCCCGCTATGTGGCCGGCGTGCGCCCCGATCTGGTGGCGTCGGTCACGGCGGTCGGCGCGCCGAACTGGGGGGTGCCGTTCGCCGACGCCGCCAATGGCCTCGGCAATTTCAGCCAGTCCGTGGTGAACAGCGTCACGACGGCTGTCGGCACCTTGATCGACCTGCTGTCGGGTGGCGGCCAGCCACAGAGTTCGGCAGCGGCGCTGGCCTCCCTGTCGACGCCCGGCATGAGCGCGCTCAACGCCCAGTTCCCGGGTGGGCTTCCCAGCACATACTGCGGCACCGGCGCGCCCGTCGCCAACGGGGTGCGCTACTACTCGTGGGGTGGGGACCGCGTGGTGACCAACGGCGCGGATGCCAGCGACGCCGCACTGATCGCCCTCAACGCGGCGAACACCGAGACGAGTGACGGCGCGATCCCGACCTGCAGCATGCACCTCGGCCAGTTCATCAAGGCCTATCACCTCAACCACCTTGACGAGATCAACCAGTTGGCAGGGCTGAGCAACGTGTTCGAGACCAATCCGATCACCATCTATCGCCAGCACGCCAACCGGCTGCAGCAAGCAGGGCTGTAATCGGTATGGGCATCCGTACGCGCGCTATGACTGGGGCCGTCGTTGCGGTGGTGGCCGTGGTGGCGATCCGGTCGCTGCCAGGCGACCCGGCATCGCCGCCCGCCACACCCGTTGCGACGACGGCTGCCGCCGTGCCCCAAGCGATGGGGCAGGTGGCATCGGACGATGACGCGACGGCTGCTTCCTTGCCGATTCCGTCCCACCTGCGGGGCGTGGCAGTCGACGGTGGGGTCGACCTCGATCGCAACGGCAGTCTGATCTTCAATCGCAAGCTCAAGAACCTGTTTCACCACATGATCGGCATGGCCGAGGGGGATCCCGCGCGGCTGTCTGGCGTGCGGGAGAGCCTCCGGACGTGGCTGCTGGAGCAGGCCACGCCAGCAACCGCGCGAGACGAAGTCATGGCGGCGTTCGATCGCTATATGACCTATCTCGAGGCGGCGTCCCACGTGCAACTACCGTCGCAATCGCCCGGCGATCTTGAACGCGTCTATCAGACCCTCGCCTTGTTGCGCCGTCAGCATCTGGGTCAAGTGATGGCCGAGGGCTTCTTCGCCGAGCAGGAATCGCTGGATCGCTATACCGTCGAGCAGCGCCGGGTCCTGGCGGATGACACGCTGAGCCCGGATGAGCGCAAGCAGCGCCTCGATGCGCTGGCGCAGCAGTTACCCGAGTCGCTGTCCCGGCCTTTGGCACAAACGCGCAAGATTTCGCAGCTGGCGCAGGACACCGAGTCACTGCGCGCAAGCGGTGCCAGCCAGGAAGCGATCGACCGCCTGCGAACCGAGCGCTTCGGCCCCGAGGCCGCCGAGCGATTCCGCGCGCTCGACCAGCAGCAGGCCCACTGGAAGCAACGTCTGGTGAGCTATCAGGCAGAGCGGGATGCGATACGCGCGGACAGCAGTCTCGCGCCGGAGGCCCAGGCGCGCGCGATCGATGAACTCGTCGCCAGGCGCTTCAGCGGCACCGAGGTCGTGCGGGTCCGGGGTTTGGGAAACTACTGAGAGGGGAGGGTGCTGCGAAGGGCAAGCAGAAAACAAAAAAGCCAGCAGGCGCTAACCTGCTGGCTTCTGTATTTCTTGGCTCCCCGACCTGGGCTCGAACCAGGGACCTACGGATTAACAGTCCGGCGCTCTACCAACTGAGCTATCGGGGAACAGCTGAGAAGGAAATTATAACCAGCCTCTCTTCGTTTCGTCAACAACTTTTCAACGTTTTATTATCCATCGAAAGCTGCTGCAAAAACTCTGGTTCGCCTCGAAACCGGCCTGCAGCGGGCGTTTCCGCCGATTGCTGCGTGTCGTGTTCGACAGCGAGGCCGCATTATAGCGAGCTTTTTGATTTGTGCAAACAAAAAAACCGCCCGAGGGCGGTCTTTCTGCATCGGCACTCGACAAGCTTAGTCGAACACCGGCGATTCCACGCCGAGGATCTTGTGCAGCTTCGGCGAAGTCGTCGTGTACTGCATGTGGATCTTCTTCTCGGGGAAGATGTACGGGGCGGCGCCGAACGCGGCCAGCGCGCACTCGTGGAAGCCCGACAGAATCAGCTTCTTCTTGCCCGGGTAAGTGTTGATGTCGCCCACGGCGAAGATGCCCGGGATGTTCGTCTGGAACTTCTCGGTATCCACCTTGATCTGCTTGCGCTCGAGCTCGAGGCCCCACTCTGCGATCGGGCCAAGCTTCGGCGACAGGCCGAAGAACACCAGCAGGTCGTCCAGCGGCAGGCGGCGCGTGACGCCATCGGCACCCGTGACCTTGATTTCGGTCATCAGGCCGTCGCGTTCCTCGTAGCCGCTGATCTGGCCCACCAGGAACTGCATCTCCATCTGTTCGCACAGTTCCTTCATCTTGGCGACCGATGCCGGCGCGGCGCGGAAGCCGTCGCGGCGGTGGATCATCACCACCGATTCAGCCTTGCCAACCAGGTCCAGCGTCCAGTCCAGCGCGGAATCGCCGCCGCCCACGATGACCAGGTTCCGGCCGTGGAAGCGGCTCGGATCCTTCACGCGGTAGAACAGCTGCTTGCCGTCGAACTTGTCGATGCCTTCCACCTTCACGGTACGCGGCTGGAACGAACCCACGCCGGCGGCGATGAAGATGGTCTTGGTGATGAAGCGCGTGCCGGTCGAGGTCTCGACGAAGAAACGGCCGTCCTCGCGGCGCTCCACGACGGCGACTTCCTGGCCCAGGTGGAACGTGGGCTCGAACGGCTCGATCTGCTTGAGCAGGTTGTCGGTCAGCTCCTGGCCCGTGCAGATGGGCACGGCCGGGATGTCATAGATGGGCTTGTCCGGGTACAGCTCCACGCACTGGCCGCCCACTACCTTGAGCGAGTCGATCACGTGCGCCTTGATTTCGAGCAGACCCAGTTCGAAGACCTGGAACAGGCCAACGGGGCCGGCGCCAACGATCAGCGCGTCGATTTCCAGCGGCTGGCCGCCGGGATTGCCGCCGGCCTGCTGGGTCGCGTCGGCCACGGGATTTGGAATGCTCAAGTCCATATTCGTCCTGATACGTTTGTGGGCACGCTGTGCCCGGTATTGCGGAAAGCGCGTGGGGCGGCTTTCTTGTTGTGGTGTTGCCGGGCTCAGCGCTGCAGGTATTGCAGCTTGTCGGTGGCGTCCTTCCATTCCTCGGCCTCGGCCAGCGGGGCCTTGGTCTTGGTGATGGACGGCCACGAACGGGCCAGTTCGGCGTTCAGATCGATGAAATTCTGCTGATCGCCGGGGACGTCTTCCTCGGCATAGATCGCGTTGACCGGGCACTCGGCCACACACACGGCGCAGTCGATGCATTCGTCAGGGTCGATGGCCAGGAAGTTCGGGCCTTCGCGGAAACAATCGACCGGACACACATCAACGCAGTCGGTGTAGCGGCAACGGATGCAGGATTCGGTGACAACGTGAGTCATTTCGGTTCCAAAAAGCGGATCGGTCTTCGATGGGAAACAGTTCAGGCCACTTGTGATGCCGCCGCGCCCGGCCGCCGGACACGCGCGCACGCGCATGTCAATCGGTGGAAGTCGGGGCGCACGGGGGCCGTGGCCTTTCAAAGACCGATATTGTATCCGAGCCTTCCCGCAAGGATAGCGAGTCTATATAGCCGGGTCAGATAGTTTTCTTATTTCTTTATGTGCTTTTGGGCGCGAACCGGCCAAAAATGGCCCAGAATCGGCCTCGCAACCGCCTGTTGCGCCACGAAAGGCCCGCAACGGACTAGTATTCCCCTGTGTGGCCCGGGGGCTTTCGGGTCATTTTTTCGCCTTCTAGCTCGATTTTCGGGACGCGCCATGCCGATTTCGTACCGCCTGACCTGCCTGCTGATCGCCATTTCGCTGGCGCCGGCCGCCGGCGCGCAGCCGATGGGCGGAGGCGGCGGGAATATGGCCGACAGCGTTGTCTCGCGGCTCGTGGCATGGCGGGCGCGCACCGACCAGCCCGTGGCGCTGGCCGCGCTGACCGCCTTCGACTGGGACAGTTTCAGCGTGGTGCGGGCCCCGGCCGGCGACAGCATGGCCAACTGCAGCCGCGAGGGCCTGGTGCCGTGCGGGCCGGAATTGCATCCGCCGCCGGGCACGCAGGTGCAGGTGCTGCGGTTCGACCGGGCCGGCCAGCAGGTCTATCAGGAGCGGATCATGGTGCCATTGGGCAATTTTGCCGATCCGCTGCCCTCCGCGGTCACCCGCGCGCGGGCCACGCTGGTCACCTGCGCCGATGGCGGCGGCGCGCCGCTCTGGTGCCTGCAGTCGGGCGCGCAGCCGGGGGTGCCGACGGGCACGCAGCCGGGCCTGCGCTGGCTCGATGGCAGCTAGTCCATCCCGGGGCCTTCCCTGGCCATTCGGCCAGTTTCGGTTAGCATGTGGACCTCGTCCCCGGCATGCCGTTTGCGCCACGCTATGATCATCCGCTCCCTGCTAGACACCGACCTGTACAAGTTCACGATGATGCAGGTGGTGCTGCACCGCTTCCCGCAGGCCCAGGTCGAGTACCGGTTCAAATGCCGCAACGCGGGCGTCGACCTGACCCCGTATATCGACGAAATTCGCGCCGAAGTGGCCAGCCTCTGCCAGCTCCGCTTCACCGAGGAAGAGCTCGACTACCTGCGCAGCATGCGCTTCATCAAGAGCGATTTCGTCGATTTCCTGGCCCTGTTCCACCTGAGCGAAAAGCACGTCGCGATCACGGCGTCCGAGAAGGGCGGCGGCGAAATCGACATCACGATCCGCGGCCCGTGGCTGCACACGATCCTGTTCGAGGTGCCGTTGCTGGCCATCGTCAACGAGGTCTATTTCCGCCGTACCCAACCGGAGCCGGATCTGGCCGAGGGTCGTCGGCGCCTGGAGACCAAGCTCGCGCTGCTGAAGGCGGCACCGTACGCCGACTGCGTGATTGCGGACTACGGCACCCGCCGGCGTTTCTCGGGCGGCTGGCAGGAAGAGGTGCTGCTGACCTCGCGCGGCGTCCTTGGCGCGCAGCTCGCCGGTACCAGCAACGTCCACTTCGCGCGGCTGCACAATATGACCCCGCTCGGCACCATGGCCCACGAGTACCTGCAGGCCTGCCAGGCGCTCGGCCCGCGCCTGCGCGACTCGCAGGTCTACGCGCTCGACCACTGGGCGCAGGAGTATCGCGGCGACCTGGGCATCGCCTTGTCCGATACCTATGGATTCGATGCCTTCCTGCGCGATTTCGATCTCTTCTTCTGCAAACTGTTCGATGGCGTGCGGCACGATTCGGGCGATCCGCTCGAGTGGGGCGAGCGCATGCTCGCGCATTACGCCTACCACCGCGTCGATCCGCGCAGCAAGACGCTGATCTTCAGCGATGCGCTGAACATCCCCAAGGTCATCGAGCTGTACGAGCGCTTCCGCGGCCGCTGCAAGCTGGCGTTCGGCGTGGGCACCAACCTGACCAACGACCTCGGCTACACGCCGCTCCAGATCGTCATCAAGATGGTGCGATGCAACGGCCAGCCCGTGGCGAAGCTCTCGGACACGCCCGAGAAGACCATGTGCGACGACCCCGGCTACCTGGCCTACCTGCGCCAGGTGTTCGCGATTCAGCCCCCGGCTTAACAACATTCACGCCCGGCGGCGCCCGCGTGCCGGCGCGGCCTTCTATAATCGGCCAGCCCCAGGAACCAACCCCTTACGCCATGGAAACCAACGCCGCCCGTGACCGCATCTTCGCCCGCATCCGCGCCGCCCAGGGCAGGGGGGCGAAGGTGACCACCGGCGAGCGCGAGGCCGTGGACGACTATCTCGCACGCCATCCGCAGGGCCCACAGCCGGACATCGCCGCCGATCGCATCGAGGCGTTCAGCCTGCAGGCGCAGAAGATGGCGTCCACCGTGGAGCGCGTGGCCACGCTGGCCGACGTGCCGGGCGCCGTCTCGCGCTATCTGGATGGCCTGGGCCTCGTGCGCCGCGCCGTGGCGTGGGACAGCCTGGGCGACCTGCCGTGGCAGGCGCAGGGGCTGGACGTGGCATGCCGGCCGCCGGCGCGCGATCCGCAGGTCGATCATGATCATGGCGACCTCGTCGGCATCACCGGCTGCTTCGTGGCGATTGCCGAGACCGGCTCGCTGATGCTGCTGTCGGGGCCGCAGACCTTCGCCTCGGCCGCGCTGCTGCCCGAGACCCATATCGCCGTAGTGCCGATTTCGCGCATCGTGGCGAACCTCGAGGAAGCCTTCGCGCGCATGCGTGCCGAGCATGGCCAGCTGCCGCGCGCCACCAATGTCATCAGCGGCCCGTCACGCACGGGCGACATCGAGCAGACCATCGTCCTCGGCGCCCATGGCCCGTACCGCGTGCACGTGATCCTCGTCGACCAGGACTGAGGGACAGCGCAGGTCCAATCCGAGGGCCGCCGGGCGTCACATTCCGGGTAATTCCAGCAGCATTTTCAGACCAGTCTCAAAGGGGTTTGCTTTACACTGGCCGCTTTCGAGACAAGGAGAACCTGCCCGATGATGCGACGCGCACGACGTGCCCTGGCACCGTGGCCCACCGCGATGCTTGCGGTCATCGCCCTGTTTCCGTCCATGGCCGGTGCCGCGGAGATTGATGGCGCCACGCTGTCGCCGCTCTGGGGCGTGCCGTTCGCCGGCGTTCTGCTGTCCATCGCGCTGTTCCCGCTGCTGGCCCCGCACTTCTGGCACCACCATTACGGCAAGGTGGCCGCGGCCTGGGGCGCGCTGTTCCTGGTGCCGTTCGCCATGCAGTTCGGCGTCCATGCCGCCGTGGCCAACACGGTGCACGCGCTGCTAGGCGAGTACATCCCGTTCATCGTGCTGCTGGGGTCGCTGTATGTGGTGGCCGGCGGCATCTGCGTGCGTGGCAACCTGCACGGCACGCCCCGGCTGAACACCGGCATCCTCGCGCTCGGGACCGTGCTGGCCAGCCTGATGGGCACCACCGGTGCGGCCATGCTGCTGATCCGGCCGCTGCTGCGCGCCAACGACAACCGCCGCCATGTGGCACACGTGGTGGTGTTCTTCATCTTCCTGGTGGCCAACGCGGGCGGTTCGCTGACGCCGCTCGGGGATCCGCCGCTGTTCCTGGGCTTCCTGAAGGGCGTCGAGTTCACATGGACGCTGCGCAACATCTTCCCCGAGACGGTGTTCCTGTGCGTGGCGCTGCTGGCGCTGTTCTATGTGGTCGACCGCCACTACTTCCTGAACAAGGAAGAGGAACTGCCGCGGGCGCAGGACCCCACGCCGGATTCCACGCGCCTTCAGATCGACGGCAAGATCAACTTCCTGCTGCTGGTGGGCGTGCTGGCACTGGTGCTGATGAGCGGGCTGTGGAAGCCGGGCATCGTGTTCGACGTGATGGGCACCGAGGTCACGCTGCCGGCGCTGATCCGTGATGTGCTGTTGGTGGGGATTACCATCGTGTCGCTGGTCGCCACGCCGCATAGCGCGCGCAGCGGCAACGAGTTCAACTGGGAGCCGATCCTCGAAGTCGGCAAGCTGTTCGCGGGCATCTTCCTGACGATCATCCCGGTCATCGCGATGCTCAAGGCCGGCACCGACGGCGCGTTCGCGGCGGTGATCCACGCGGTTAGCGATTCCTCCGGCCAGCCCATCGACAGCATGTACTTCTGGGCGACCGGTATCCTGTCCTCGTTCCTGGACAACGCGCCGACCTACCTGGTGTTCTTCAACACCGCCGGCGGCGACCCCGCCACCCTGATGACGCGCGACGCCTCGACGCTCGCCGCCATCTCGGCCGGCGCGGTGTTCATGGGCGCCAATACCTATATCGGCAATGCCCCCAACCTGATGGTGAAGGCCATTGCCGAAAGCCGCGGCGTGCGCATGCCGAGTTTCTTCGGCTACATGGCATGGTCCGGCGCCGTGCTGCTGCCGCTGTTCCTGGTGATGACGTTCCTCTTTTTCCACGTGTGACTGCCATGAAGCCCTCCGTCCTCGTTACCCGCGCGATCTACACCGACGTCATCGAACGTCTTTCGCAATATTTCGATGTCGACAGCAACCAGGAAGACCTGGTGCTGGACGCCGCCGCACTGAAGGCCCGCCTCGCGGGCAAGGCCGGCGTGCTGGCCAATGCGGCGGACAAGATCGACGGCGCGGTCGTTGCCGCGCTGCCGCAGCTGCGCGCGGTGTGCAACATGGCGGTCGGCTACAACAATCTCGACGTACCGGCCCTGACCGCCGCTGGCGTGGTGGCGACCAACACGCCCGACGTGCTGACCGAAACCACGGCCGACTTCGGCTGGGCATTGCTGATGGCCACCGCCCGCCGCGTGACGGAGTCCGAGCATTACCTGCGGGCCGGCAAGTGGAAGCGCTGGAGCTACGACATGCTCGTGGGCATGGACGTCTACGGCAGCACGCTCGGCATCCTTGGCATGGGTCGTATCGGACAGGCGCTGGCCCGCCGCGCGGCCGGCTTCGGCATGAACGTGCTGTATCACAACCGCAGCCAGCTGCCGGCGGAGACCGAGCGCGCGCTCAATGCGCGCTACGTCAGCAAGGCGGAGCTGCTTGCTCAGACGGATCACCTCGTGCTGGTGCTGCCGTACAGCCCGGAGAGCCATCACGCGATTGGCGCGGCAGAGCTGGCGGCGATGAAGCCGACCGCCACCCTGATCAACCTCGCGCGCGGTGGCATCGTCGACGACGCCGCGCTGGCCGCCGCATTGCGCGATGGCCAGATCTTCGCGGCCGGCCTGGACGTGTTCGAGGGCGAGCCGAGCGTCCACCCAGACCTGCTGACCGTGCCAAACGTGGTGTTGACGCCGCATATCGCGAGCGCATCGGAAAAGACGCGTCGCGCGATGGCCAATCTGGCCGCCGACAACCTGATCGCGGCACTCGATGCCGGCCCCAAGGCAGGCAACCCGCCTTCGGTGATCAACCCAGAGGTCATGGCGCGCCGCCGCTGAATCGGATATTCCTGAATTGATGACGTTGATTTCCGTCCTGACGCTTGCCGCCACCCTCGTGGCGGTGATCCTGCTGGCGGTGCTGCTGTGGCGCGCGCGCGCCGGGGCGGCATCCGCGGAACTGCTTGATGGCCTCGACCGGCTCGAGCGCGTGTTGCGTGGCGAAGTGAGCGCGGCCGCCCGGGATGGCCGCGACGAGTCTGGTCGGCAGATGCTGCGCTTCCAGCAGACCTTGTCGGCGCACCTGACCAGTATTGCCACGGTGCAGAACCAGCAAATCGCGCAGATGTCCGAGTCCAACGATCGCAGGCTGGCCGAGGTGCGGGCCACGCTTGAGCAGAAGCTGCGCGACATCGAGGCAAATAACGCCGCGAAACTGGAGGAAATGCGACGCACCGTGGACGAGAAGCTCCATGCGACGCTCGAGCAGCGGCTCGGCGAGTCGTTCAAGCTGGTGTCGGACCGTCTGGAGCAGGTGCATCGTGGGCTGGGCGAGATGCAGGTGCTGGCGCAGGGCGTGGGCGATCTCAAGCGGGTGCTGACCAACGTGAAGTCGCGCGGCACGTGGGGTGAGGTGCAGCTTGAGATGCTGCTGGAACAGATCCTCACGGCAGACCAGTACGGCAAGAATGTCGAGACCGTGCGCAACTCGGGGGCGCGGGTCGAGTTCGCGATCCGGTTGCCGGGCCGTGACCCGTCCAGGGGACCGGTCTGGCTGCCGATCGATGCGAAATTTCCGAAGGAGCAGTACGAGCGCCTTGTCGATGCCCAGGAGCACGGTGACGTTGACGGCGTGGCCGTGGCCGGCCGTGAACTCGAGGTGGCGCTGCGCCGGGAGGCACAGTCGATTGCCGAGAAATATCTGGCGCCGCCGGCCACCACTGACTTCGCGATCCTGTTCCTGCCGACCGAGGGGCTTTACGCCGAGGTGCTGCGCCGCCCGGGCCTGACGGACCTGCTGCAACGCGATTTCCGCGTAACCGTGGCCGGGCCGACCACGCTGACCGCCTTGCTCAACAGCCTGCAGATGGGCTTCCGGACGTTGGCGCTGGAAAAGCGTTCCAGCGAGGTGTGGGAAGTGCTGGGTGCCGTCAAGACCGAATTCGGCAAGTTTGGCGAGGTGCTGGCCAAGACGCGCGATACGCTGGTGCGCGCGGCGCGCAATATCGAACAGGCCGAGGTGCGGACCCGTCAGATGGAGCGCAAGCTGCGCACGGTGGAGGCGCTGCCCGGGGAACTCGCCGAACAGCTTTTGGGAACCGCCGCAACGGCGGGATCACCGGAGGAAGTGCAAGCACCTCCGTCCCAGGAGGACGCCGGCGGGGCGCAAGCCGCCAACGGCGACGTTACTGGTGATCTTCGGGCGTGAGTTCGCGCACGTGCACTTCGATACCGCCGAAGCGGGCGGCTACCCAGTTGTAGGCCTTGCAGCCGAGCCACAACAGGCCGAAGCCAATCAGTGCATTCAGGATCAGCGCGGTGAAAACCGTAATCCCCGGCAGGTCGCCATAGCGGATAAAGGCCACGAACAGGCCCATCGCCACGATTGGCACCGAGAAGCACAAATAGACCAGGACCAGTGCGCGCGCGGTCTTGACGGGGTGGAGGTACGCGATCTCCTGATTCATGACGACAGACAAGATATTGGGGAGTTGATTTTTCGTGCTGCAAGTGTAGCGACTGGGGCTTGCGACGCATAGTCCGTCACTCGCGGGGCGCACAAAAAACGACACCGCAACGTGCGCTGTCATACGACGACCGCCGATTCGGTCATTGATTCCGCTCATCAATGCGGCGCACCTATGCCTTGGGTGTTCCGCATGGCGGATTGCAACGAATTACATCAGCCCGTCGAACAGCATCACCTCGACCAGATCGCCAGCCGCGACGGCGTCCTGCTCGTGGCCCAGCACGATGAAGCAGTTGGCCTCGCTCATCGACCGCAGCACGCCCGAGCCTTGCTGGCCGGTGATACGGACTTCCCAGCCGCCATCGGCCGCCGGCGCCAGGATGCCGCGCTGGTATTCCGTGCGGCCGGGCTTCTTGCGGATGGCTGCCGCGCTGCGCACGCGCATCAGCGGCAGCGGCGGCACGTTGGCGCCCATCTGTCGGTGCAACGCGCCGCGCACGAAGTGGTAGAAGGTGACCATCACGGCCACGGGGTTGCCGGGCAGGCCGAAGAGCAGGGCCTCCCGACCGTTCGATGCAATGCGTCCGAATGCCATCGGGCGGCCCGGACGCATGGCGATCTTCCAGAAAGTGACATCGCCCAGCCGCGCCATGATCTGCTTGGTGTAGTCGGCTTCGCCCACGGACACGCCGCCAGACGTGATCACCGCATCGGCGTTTTCGCAGGCACTGCGGAATGCGGCTTCGAGCGCGGCGGGGTCGTCGCGGACCACGCCCATGTCGATCAACTCGACATTGAGCCGCCGCAGCATGCCGTGCAGCGTGTAGCGGTTGGAGTCGTAGACGCAGCCGGGGCCGAGTGGCTCGCCAATCGAGCGCAGTTCGTCGCCGGTGGAGAAAAACGCCACGCGCAGCCGGCGCCGGACCTTGATTTCGGCCACGCCGAGCGATGCCAGCAGGCCGAGGTCCGCCGGTTGGAGAATGCGGCCGGCGGCCAGTGCCGCCTGACCGCGGGCCAGGTCTTCGCCGCGCAGCCGGCGGTTGTCACCGGGGCGCACGGCATCGGCCGCAAAACGGATCTGGTTGCCGCCCGCCTGCACATCCACGAATTCCTGCGGCACCACAGTGTCGCAGCCATCGGGCATGATCGCGCCGGTCATGATGCGCACCGCCTGGCCCGCCGTGGGCGCCGCGTCGAGCGCATTGCCGGCGTAGGCCGTGCCGATGACTTCCAGGACCACGTCGCCGCCGGCTGCCAGCGCAGCGCTCTGGAAGGCGTATCCGTCCATCGCCGAGTTGTCGTGAGCGGGCACGTCGATGGAGGAGATCACGTCCTCGGCCAGCACGCGGTCGAGCGCGGTGCGAATCGCCAGTTGCTCGGTGCCGCGCACCGGCTCGATCACCTGGCCGATGATCGCGTTGGCCTGGGCCACGGGCAGGGCGGTCGGGTCGTAGTCAGAAAGGCAGGAGATGACGGATTGCAGGGATGGCATGAGCAGTCTGCGGCGAAAAGAAGCGAAAACAGCGAAAAATGGCGGAAAACGCGGGTGAAAACGCGGTTAAGGGCGGATGCCCGAGTCTAACCCGTGCGATGCGCTCAGCGGGCCTCGTGTGTGCGTAGTTCGTCCAGCGTATTGATGTTGGCGAACGCGTCGGCGTCGGCGAACGGCACCTCCGCGAGCCGGTGGCTGGCCGCCCAGGTTTCGATCTTGCGCCCGCCGCCATTGATGTAGGCGATCAGGCTATCGAGCGCAGTGACCGGCATCAGGCAGAACACCGGCTGGGTTTGCCGGTGCCCGTCGGCATCCACCGTGACCGGAATCGCCATCTCGGCACCTTCGGCCTCGATCGCCTGCGCCAGCCGCTCGACGAGGTCGGTGGGCAGGAACGGCGTATCGCACGGCGCCGTGACGAGCCAGCCGGTGCTGCACTGCTCGAGCCCGGCCATCATGCCGGCCAGCGGGCCCGCGAAATCGGGCACGGAGTCGGTGACCACGGGCACCCCGAACGACTCGTAGGCGGCGAGGTTGCGATTGGCGTTGATCAGCATCGCGCCGGTCTGCGGTGTCAGGCGCATCAGCGTGTGCATCGCCATCGGCACGCCGCGCAGCGGTTGCAGGCCTTTGTCGGTGCCACCCATGCGGCTACCCCGGCCGCCGGCCAGGATCAGGCCCGTGATGTCTTCGCGTGCGATCATGACTTTCGGAAAGTTGTGAGGCGGCGCCGGGGGCCGGGATGGCCCGGGTCAGCCGCCAATGTAGGACATCTCGATCTTGCGTTCGGCGCGCGCCAGGCGCACGGCCGGATCGCCCCGCTGCTCGGAATAGTTGTCGGTGCGGCCTTGCCAGACCTGGGCGATGGCATTGGCGATTTCCAGGTCGCTATGGCCGCCGCGCAGCAGCGCGCGCAGGTCGTAGCCCTCGGTGGCGAACAGGCACAGGTACAGGCGGCCCTCGGTGGACAGCCGGATGCGGCTGCAATCGCCACAGAACGCGTGCGTCACGCTAGAGATCACGCCGATTTCGCCCGCGCCATCGCGATAGCGCCAGCGCTCGGCCGTCTCGCCCGAGTAGTTGGCGGGAATCACCTCGAGCGGAAATACTTCGTCAATCCGCCGCACCACGTCGGCGGAGGGTAATACTTCGTCCATTTGCCAGTGGTTGCTGGCGCCAACGTCCATGAATTCGATGTAGCGGACGATGATGCCGCTGCCACGGAAATGGCGGGCCATCGGCACGATTTCGGCGTCGTTGGTGCCGCGCTTGACCACCATGTTGACCTTTATCGGCGCCAGGCCGACGGCTTGGGCGGTCTCGATGCCGTCCAGAACGTCGCGCACCGCGAAGTCAACGTCGTTCATCTTGCGGAACGTGGCGTCGTCGATGGCGTCCAGGCTCACGCTCACGCGCGACAGGCCGGCATCGCGCAACGACTGCGCCTTGCGCCCCAGCAGCGACGCATTGGTGGTCAGCGTCAGGTCCAGCGGCTTGCCCGAGACGGTCTCGATGCGCGCCAGCATTTCCACGAGTTTTTCGATGTTCTTGCGCAGCAGCGGCTCGCCGCCGGTCAGCCGGATCTTTTCCACGCCCTGCGACACGAACAGGCGCGCGGTGCGTTCGATCTCCTCGAAACTCAGCAACTCGGAATGCGGCAGGAAGGTGTAGTCCTTGTCGAACACCTCCTTGGGCATGCAATACACGCAGCGGAAGTTGCAGCGGTCCGTCACCGAGATACGCAGATCGTGCAGCGGCCGGCCGCGGGTGTCCGCCACGAGGCCCGAGGGTGTGTCGAGGCGGGACGGAATGCTTGGCACCATCGAGCGATAGCGATGGTCGCGCAGGTCGAGGATGGGAATGACGGTGTCGGTCATGGCCTGGGGGTGGCGACGCCGCTCTCCGGCGCGATGTGTGCATCCGGGGCGGTTCTGTCTGCCATTCTAGCCGAGGTGGCTGACGCGCCGGCGGCGACCGTGCACTTCGCAGGGGCACAGTGGGGCGGTGGCGGCGCCAGTACAGCGGTGTGATGCCCGCATCATATGTGGCGCCCCATGAAAAAAGGGACGGCTTCGGCCGTCCCTTTTCCCTTTTGGGCTGCCAGCTTGCGCTGGCCGACCTTACTGCTGTTGCTGCTGCTGGTCGCGCTGAGCGTCAGTTTCGACCATGACCATCGGACCTTCCGGCAGCGGGGGCAGCGGCTTGCGCTCGCGTTGCACACGCGGGGCCGGTGCTACGTTGGCGGCGGCGGCCTGGGCGGATTGCAGCTTGGCGGTGTCCGTGTGCACCCACTGGAGGCCGGCCGAAGCCAGCATCGGCTCGAGGGCATCGGCACGCAGCGGGGCGGCGGCCGGTGCTGCCACCGGGGTCGGCGCGACGGCAGGCGTCGCGATGACCGGCTCGGCAACCGGGGCGGCCACGATCGGGGCTGCCACGACCGGCGCAGCTTCGACCGGCGCCGGTGCCGGGGCTTCCACCGCCGGGGCGGTGTAGACCGGTGCGGGCGTCACGACCGGCGCGGCTTCGGGGGCGCTGACCGGTGCGAACACCGGTTCGGCCACCGGGGCCGGGCTCACGGG
This sequence comes from Cupriavidus sp. OV096, assembly GCF_900115455.1. Classification (NCBI taxonomy): domain Bacteria; kingdom Pseudomonadati; phylum Pseudomonadota; class Betaproteobacteria; order Burkholderiales; family Burkholderiaceae; genus Cupriavidus; species Cupriavidus sp. OV096. The sequence goes on along the minus strand of NZ_FOWM01000001.1, from coordinate 453,467 downwards.
CTGGGCCGGTTGGCTCGGTTGGGCGTAGGCGGCCGGTTCCACACGGGCCACGGTTTCCACCGTCTCACGCGTTTCCACGGCTTCGGTGACTTCGGCGACTTCCGCCACGTGGGCCACGCGGGGGACTTCAGCCACTTGGGCCACGGCAACCGGTTCCGGCTGGGCCACGACTTGCGGTGCAGCCTGGGCGGCCACCGGGGCGAATTCCGTCTCGGTCACGCCTGCGGCCACTTCGGCCAGGTTGGACGTGTCGTTGGCGTCGCCATTCTCGCCGTTTTCGCCATCGGCGCCTTGCACACCATCTTCGCGCTCGCGGCGATAGCGGTTACGGCCACGACGGTTACGGCGGCGGCGTTCTTCGCCCTCAGCACCTTCCGTCGCCACGGCTTCCACGCCTTCCGGCAGTTCCGTCGCGGCGGCGGCTGCCACCACGGCCACGGCCGGAGCGGCTTGCGCCGCTTCGAATGCGGTCTGCGGCGCGCCTTCGGCGTTCAGGGCTTCCTCGGTCTCGCGGGTATCGCCACGCTCACGTTGACGTTCGCGTTGACGCTCGCGGCGTTCCTGGTTGCGCTCGCGGCGGTTGCCTTCCTGGCGGGCTTCGCCACCTTCGGGCTGACGGGCGATGGCCGGCGTGGCCTGCTGGCCGTCGCGCGGGGCGCGTGCCGGACGCTCACCACGTTCGGTGCGCTCGGTGCGCTCGGTGCGTTCACCACGCTCAGTCCGCTCGCCACGTTCTGCACGATCCCCGCGTTCCGCGCGCTCACCACGCTCGGCGCCACGTTGTTCACCGCGCTCGCCACGTTCACCGCGTTGGCCACGGCCCTGGCGTTCACCACGCTCGCCGCGTTCACCACGTTGTTCGCGATCACCGCGTTCGCCTCGTTCACCGCGTTCGCCACGACCTTGGCCACGGCCTTCGCCGCGACCTTCGCCACGCTGGCCGCGTTCGCGACGACCGTCGCCGCGTGCCTGGGCGTCAGCGGCCGGCTTGGCCGGCTCGGCCACCGGGGCGGCGGCCGGACGTGCGCCGAACAGACCCTTCAGCCAGGCGATGAAACCGCCGGCTGCCACGGGCTGCGTGGCCGGTACCGGCCTTGCCGCAGCGGCTTCCGGGCGCGGAGCGCGCTCGGGGCGGGGCACCGACACCGGGGCCGGCGCGTCGGGCGTAATGCCCTTGACTGCGGCTTCCTGGCGCGGACGCGCATCTTCCTTCTTGCGGCTGCTGTAGCTCGTGTCCGCCTCGAGTTCCTTGGCGGCGGCCTCGGCCATGCGATAGCTGGCCGTGGATTCCTCCAGGCGCGGATCGTCGTGGCGCAGGCGCTCCAGCTTGTAGTGCGGCGTCTCCAGGTGCTTGTTCGGGATCAACAGCACGTTCACCTTGAAGCGCAGCTCGATCAGGTTGATTTCCTGACGCTTTTCGTTCAACAGGAAAGCGGCCACTTCCACCGGCACCTGGCAGTGGATGGCGGCCGTGTTTTCCTTCATCGCCTCTTCCTGGATGATGCGCAGCACCTGCAGGGCGGACGATTCGGTATCGCGGATGTGACCTGTTCCATTGCAACGCGGGCAGGTGATGTGCGAGCCTTCCGACAGCGAAGGACGCAGGCGCTGGCGCGACAGTTCCATCAGGCCGAAGCGGCTGATCTTGCCCATCTGCACGCGGGCGCGGTCGTGGCGCAGGGCGTCCTTCAGGCGCGTTTCCACGTCCTTCTGGGCCTTGCTGGACTCCATGTCGATGAAGTCGATCACGATCAGGCCGCCCAGGTCGCGCAGGCGCAGCTGGCGGGCGATCTCGTCGGCCGCTTCCACGTTCGTGCGCAGCGCCGTTTCCTCGATGTCCGCGCCCTTGGTGGCGCGGGCCGAGTTCACGTCAACGGAAACCAGGGCTTCGGTATGGTCGATCACGATGGCGCCGCCGGACGGCAGCATCACCATGCGGGAATAGGCAGACTCGATCTGGTGTTCGATCTGGAACCGCGAGAACAGGGGCACGTCGTCCCGGTACTTCTTCACGCGGTTCATGTTGTCAGGCATGACCACGCTCATGAAAGCGCGTGCCTGTTCATAGATCTCGTCGGTATCGATCAGGATCTCGCCGATATCGGGCTGGAAATAGTCGCGAATGGCGCGGATGACCAGGCTCGATTCCAGATAGATCAGCAGCGGGGCCTTGTTGTCGCCGGCGGCGCCGTCGATGGCCTTCCACAGCTGCAGCAGGTAGTTCAGGTCCCACTGCAGTTCCTCGGCCGCGCGGCCGATGCCGGCGGTGCGGGCGATGATGCTCATGCCGTCCGGTACGGTCAGCTGGCCCATCGTCTCGCGCAGTTCCTGGCGGTCCTCGCCCTCGATGCGGCGCGATACGCCACCGCCACGCGGGTTGTTCGGCATCAGCACCAGGTAGCGGCCGGCCAGCGAGATAAAGGTGGTCAGGGCGGCGCCCTTGTTGCCGCGCTCTTCCTTCTCGACCTGGACGATCAGTTCCTGGCCTTCGTGCAGGGCGTCCTGGATGCGCGCGTTGCGCACGTCCACGCCGTCCTTGAAGAACGCGCGGGCCACTTCCTTGAACGGCAGGAAGCCGTGGCGCTCTTCGCCGTAGTTGACGAAGCAGGCTTCCAGCGAGGGCTCGATGCGGGTGATGACGCCCTTGTAGATGTTGCCCTTGCGCTGCTCGCGCCCGGCGGTTTCGATGTCGATATCGATCAGTTTCTGACCATCGACGATCGCGACGCGCAATTCTTCCTGTTGCGTCGCGTTGAACAGCATGCGTTTCATCGCAATACCTCATTCCAGTGTCGCGGAAGTCACACGAAAGGTGTCCGCGACGATCCATGGAGCACGCGAGGAAATAGAGCGGGGGCGGGAGAATTGCCGGAGTCGCCGGCGCGCAATACAACGCGGCCGGGCGGGGCGCGGGTGAAAGAGAGAGGCTGTCGACGTCTAGGCAGGCGTCCGCTGGGTCGGGGAGAGCGCCATGGCACTGCTCCTGATACAGCGACTTGCGGCGGATGCCCGGAATGGCCGGGGGCGATGCGGCAACGCACAATGCAAACGGCACTGGCTTCGCGGCATCGCGGCCGGCCGGGAATGGCCAAGACGCGTCAAAGAGCAAGTTTTCCGGACGCGGCAAGCGGGGCCGAATGTCAACCTGACCTGTCTCCTGGCGGGCGCGCCGCTGCTTCTTGGAGTTCTGCGACCGGGCGCCGGTAATACGACTAGCCGATATTGCAGGTCGGTTGGCAGGCTCGCCTGCCGGCCGGCACCGAGTTCCCGGTGCGGGCGGTCTTCTCTCACCGATGTGGATGCCTGTCGGGCATCCACATTGAATTCTGTTCTACCTGGATCACTCTGTTTCCACGTGCCCGCCGTTTCTCGCCGAAGCTGCCTCTGGGCAACTTCCTGCGCGCCGGCGCGGCGCGTGCGTGCTGCTGATTTCCACCATTTGCCCATCTGGCGCCTGCGGGGTACGCAAAATGCGGGAGACGGGCCGGGTTGATGGCAACCCGAAGTGTAAAATGCGTGATCCTGCGCGGATATTGGTGGCAATCCCCATCGGTCTCGCCACCCGCCAGCCCAACGTGGGCCCGCGCCTATATTGCTCACAGAATCGCTTACACAGGTCGTGCGCTGCCGGTCTTTGGCCGGAACAGCCGGGAAATTATATTGAAAATGAATGAGTTACGCCATCAAATTGAAAAGGAGCCGCGCGTCGCGCCCGGCGCGCTCCAGGTGGTGTACGTCACGGTGGACGAAAGTGCCGAGGGCCAGCGCATCGACAACTTCCTGCTGAAGGTCTCCAAGGGTGTGCCCAAGAGCCATATCTACCGGGTATTGCGCTCGGGCGAGGTACGCGTGAACAAGGGCCGGATCGACGCCACTTACCGGCTGAAGCTGGGTGATGTGATCCGGATCCCGCCCATGCGGGTGGCGGAAAAGGCACAGGATGCCGATGCTTTCGTGCCGTCCTCGGAATTCCCGATCCTGTTCGAGGACGCCTGGCTGCTGATTATCGACAAGCCGGCCGGCGTGGCCGTCCATGGCGGCTCGGGCGTGGCGTTCGGGGTGATCGAGCAGTTGCGCCGCGCGCGGCCCGAGGCGAAGTTCCTGGAACTGGTGCACCGGCTGGACCGCGAGACGTCCGGCATCCTGATCCTGGCCAAGAAGCGTTCGGCGCTGGTGCACCTGCACGAGCAGATGCGCGGCACGGGCATGGACAAGCGCTACTTCGCGTGCGTGGCCGGCGAATTCCAGAACACGCGGCAGCACGTCAAGCTCTCGCTATATAAATACAGCACGCCCGACGGCGAGCGGCGCGTGCGCGTGCAGGCCGATGGGCTGACCGCGCACACCATCTTCAACAAGGTGGAGGCCTTCCCGGGCTACACCCTGCTCGAGGCCGAACTGAAGACCGGCCGCACGCACCAGATCCGCGTGCACTTGCAGGCGTCCGGCTTCCCGATCGTCGGCGATGAGAAGTACGGTGATTTTGCGCTCAACAAGGCACTTTCACGCAGCAATGCCAAGCCCGGCATCAAGCGGATGTTCCTGCACGCGCACCGGATGACGCTGGCGCACCCGTCCACGGGCGAGCCGCTGACCGTTTCGGCGCCATTACCCGCCGAGTGTGTTGATTTTCTGCAACAATTGCGTCAACACCGCGCTGCGGACTGACGCGTCGCATCGCCGCCTCTGCAGCCGCCACACCACTTTCCGCATCGACCAAGGACCTCAATGGCCAGGCAGCGCTTCGACCTGATCGTCTTCGACTGGGATGGAACCCTCATGGATTCCACCCCGACCATCGCCAAATGCATCCAGTTGGCCAGCCGCGACCTGGGCCTGCCCGTGCCGGATGACAGCGCTGCGAGCCACGTGATCGGGCTTGGGCTGAAGGACGCGCTGTCCTATGCCGTGCCCACGCTCGACCCGGCCGACTATCCGCGCCTGGCCGAGCGCTACCGCTACCACTTCCTCACGCGCGATGCGGACCTCGTGCTGTTCGATGGCGTGCGCGAGATGCTCGAGGCCCTGCATGGCGAGCACTACTTCCTCGGCGTGGCCACGGGCAAGACGCGCGTGGGCCTGGAGCGGGCGCTGGCGGCCACCGGCCTCGGCAAGCTGTTCGATGGCACGCGTTGCGCCGACGAGACGTTCTCCAAGCCGCACCCGGCCATGCTGCAGGAACTGACGCGAGAGCTGGGCCAGGACGTGGCGCGCACGGTCATGGTGGGCGATACCACCCATGACCTGCAGATGGCGGTCAACGCCGGCGCGCACGGGCTGGGCGTCTGCTACGGCGCGCATCCGGCCGATTCGCTGCGCGCGATGGCGCCGGTGCACTGCGCCACGTCGATCGCCGATCTCCAGGAATGGCTGCTCACGCATGCCTGAGGCCAGCCTGCCGCCGCACCGCCTGTGCGCCAGCGACGAACTCGTCGATGGCGGCGCCGGCGTGCGGTTCTCGGTGCGCGTGGAAGCGCGCGAGATCGGCGCGTTCGTGGTCCGTTTCGACGGCGTTGCGCATGCCTACCTAAACCAGTGCGCGCACGTGCCGATGGAACTGGACTGGCAGGAGGGGCAGTTTTTCGATAGCGCGGGCCTATACTTGATGTGCGCGACACATGGCGCGGTTTATGCGCCAGACACCGGCCTTTGCGTGGGCGGCCCTTGCCGGGGCGCCGCGCTGGCCAAGCTCCGGACCGAGGAACGTGAGGGTGCTGTCTACTGGCTCCCCGAACCGCCTTTTTACCCGCCCGACGCCACCTGAATGATCCGCCGGGCCGCCGTCTGACTTTATCGAGTCCATCGCATGACAGAACAGCAAAAACCGCCGGTCGAACCGGGTCAAACGCAAGACGAACACGAACAACAGGCCGACGATAGCCAGCGCCTGGAAACGGCCCGGCAGGCCGATTTTCCACTCGAGCACGAGCTGCGCGCCGGGGACGACGCGGCGCGGCGCGAGGCCGACGAGCGCCGCGCGCGGCTGAGCGGGCAGGGCACTGCCGCCCCGGTGGGCGCTGGCAGCGCCACCGGCGGCTGGGAGCGCGACGTGCTGGAGAAGGTGCTGATGGCCACGCTGCGCGAGCAGCGCGCGGCGCGGCGCTGGAAGATCTTCTTCCGGCTGGTCGGGCTGGGCATCCTGGCGCTGATCCTGTATGCGGTGATCGACTTCAAGGGCGATGGTATCGCCAGCACCACGGGGCGCCATACCGCGATGGTGTCGCTGGAAGGCGAGATCGCGGCGGGCACGCCGGCCGGCGCGGAATCGATCAATGCCTCGCTGCAGGCCGCCTTCGCCGATACGAATGCGGCCGGCGTGATCCTCAAGATCAACTCGCCGGGCGGCTCGCCGGTGCAGGCGGGCATCATCAACGACGAGATCAAGCGCCTGCGCACCGTGTATCCGGGCAAGCCGTTCTACGTGGTGGTGGAGGAAATCTGCGCCTCGGGCGGTTACTACGTGGCGGCGGCGGCTGACAAGATCTATGTCGACAAGGCCAGCATCGTCGGCTCGATTGGCGTGCTGATGGATGGCTTCGGCTTCACCGGCCTGATGGAGAAGCTCGGCGTGGAGCGCCGGCTGTACACCGCGGGCGCCAACAAGGGCATGCTCGACCCCTTCTCGCCGCAGGTGCCGCGCCAGAAGGTCTATGCCGAGACCATGCTCAAGGAGATCCACCAGCAGTTCATCGACGTGGTGAAGGAAGGCCGCGGCGACCGGCTGAAGGACGATCCGGACCTGTTCTCGGGCCTGTTCTGGTCCGGCGAGCGCGCCGTGGCGCTGGGTCTGGCCGATGGCGTGGGCAGCACCGACTACGTGGCGCGTGACCTGTTCAAGGCCGAGGATATCGTCGACTACACGGTCAAGGAAAACATCGCCGAGCGCGTGGCCAAGCGGTTCGGCGCGGCCATGGGCAGCGCGGCGATGAAGACCATGATGATGTCGACCGGCGCGCAGTCGCTCCGGTAAGCACGACTAGGCGGCCAGCAGCGAGAAGATCGCCGGCCGCTTTTGCAGGGCAACCCGCTCCGGCCGCCAGGCCGACAGCGGCAGCGTGACGATGGTTTCGGTGGGCAGCGTCAGATCGACGGCCACCGATACCATCGTGGTGCCGGCGCAATGCTGGCGCAGCGCTTCCAGCAACGCGGCGTTGCGGTACGGGGTCTCGATAAAGACCTGCGTCTGGCGCGCCTTGCGCGAATGCGCTTCCAGTTCCCGCAGCTTGCGCGCGCGCTCGTCGGCGTCCACGGGCAGGTAGCCGTTGAACGCGAAGCTCTGGCCGTTCAGCCCGGAGCCCATCACCGCCAGCAGGATCGAACTCGGCCCCACCAGCGGCCGCACCGTCACGCCGCGCGCGTGGGCCAGCCGGACGAGGTCCGCGCCGGGGTCGGCCACGGCCGGCACGCCGGCTTCGGAGAGCAGGCCGCCATCGCGGCCCCCGACGATCGGGTCCAGCAGTGCGGCCAGCGCCTCGGCGCGCGTATTCACGTTCAGTTCGCGGATCTCGATCTGTTGGATCGGGTGCGCCAGCGGGCTGGTTTCGCCCAGCTTCTTCAGAAAGGCGCGCGCCGTCTTGGCGTTCTCGGCCACCAGGTAGTCGAGCCGCGCGGCGATCTGCTGCACGCCGGCGGGGATGACATCGGGCAGCGGATCGAATTCGTCGCGCTTGCCGAGCGTGTTGGGGATCAGGAACAGGGTACCGGCCATCGTTCAGGCTCCGAAGAACGGGTAGCCGGCGGCGCGCAGCATGCCGGTCAGCGCGATCAGCGGCAGGCCGATCAGCGCGGTGGGGTCGTCCGATTCCACGCGGGCGAGCAAGGCGATGCCCAGCCCCTCGGCCTTGGCGCTGCCGGCGCAGTCGTAGGGGGTCTCCAGGCGCAGGTAGGCGTCGAGTTCGGCATCGGGCAGGTCGCGGAAGGTCGCCCGGGTCTGCACATCGGCCAGTTGGGCTTCGCCGGTGCGGCTGTCGAGCAGGCATAGCGCCGAATGAAATGTGACGGTTCGTCCACGCATCTGCTGCAGCTGGGCCAGTGCCTTCTCGTGGCTGCCGGGTTTGCCGATCTGGGCGCCGTCGAGTGTGCAGACCTGGTCCGAGCCGATAACCAGCGCGCCGGGGTGGCGCGCGGCGATCGCCTCGGCCTTGCGGCGCGAGAGGCGCAGGGCCGTGGCTTCAGGCGCCTCGCCGGCCAGCGGGGTTTCGTCGATGTCCGGCACGGCCACGTCGAACGGAATGCGCAGCCGCGCGAGCAGTTCGCGCCGGTATGGAGAACTCGACCCGAGGATCAGGGGCGGGTGGATAGCGGAGGACGACATATATATAGAGGTAGCGTCGGAAGGAGAGGGGAATGGTCGGTTGTATACTTTGACCGGCTCCCGTTTTTCAGCTTATAATCGCGCGTTTAGCCACACAGGCACATTCGTGCCCGGCCGTGATCGGAAGCCATCGCGGCAGGCGTATCCGCCCTCGATGGCGTGGATCGTCCCAGGTGTGGCAAACAAGGCATTTTTCCAGCGATTCAGCGTACATGAGTCAGCCGACCCAGCCAGCGGCGTCCGCCGCGGCATTCGATCTGCGCGAAACCGATCTGTTCGCCTTCTGCCGCAAGGGTGGCAGCGTGGCGGGCGACGTGGCGACGCGCGATTTGCCGCGCATCTTAGCCGAGACGGCCGCGGATGCGCCAGCATCGGCACCGGACGAGACGTTTCACTACACGCTCACCGGCTTCATGCGCGAGGAAGCTGTGGAAGTTGGCGCAGCGGTGTCGCAGCGGCTGTTCGTCGACGTGACCGTGCAAGGCCGGGTCTGGCTCGATTGCCAGCGCTGCCTGCAGGTCTACCCGGAGCCGATCGACACGTCGATGCGCTTCGAGGTCATGGCCAGCGAAGAAGCGGCGGATTCGGCACCCATGGATGACGACGACGTCGACGTGATCGTCGGGTCGAAGAAGTTTTCGCCGCTGGAACTGATGGAAGACGAGGTGCTGCTGGCGTTGCCGTCGGCACCCAAGCATATGGTCTGTCCGGCCGTGCACGAGTCGCTCGTGACCGGCGCGGACGGTGAGGTGGAGCCTGAGGCTCCGCCCGAAGAGGAAAAGCGGCCATCGCCCTTTGCGGCGCTGGCCGGCCTGAAGACGAAGCACTGACGCCGCAACAGAGCGGCCGGCGCACCCGTCCTCGGGTAGCAGGTCAAGCATCCGGCCGGGCCCCGGCTACGCCTCGCGCAGGATGCGTGTGTTAATATCGGAAAATTCTCGAAGGAGTCATCATGGCAGTTCAACAGAACAAGAAGTCGCCGTCCAAGCGCGGCATGCATCGTTCGCACGACCATCTGTCGGTCGCACCCCTGGCCGTTGAGCCGACCACGGGCGAGACCCACCTGCGTCACCACGTGAGCCCGAACGGCTACTACCGTGGCCGCAAGGTCATCAAGACCAAGAACGACTGACCAGGTCGTCTGGCGTGACCCTGTGTCTCGCTCGCGCACGTTGTCAGGTGTAAAACAGGAAAGCGGCAAGCTCGTTGCCGCTTTTTTGTTGGGCGCTCGGCGCCCACCCGGCAACGTATCCGCGCGTCCGGCTGGTTGCGTCCCCGCAAACCGAGGCGGCGGATGCCGGTGCGCATTCCGTATCTGGAAACAATGACGATCAAGCTCGCTATCGACTGCATGGGCGGCGATCACGGAGTGTCCGTGACCGTGCCGGCGGCGATCAGTTTTCTTTCCCGTCACGATGACGCCGAGATGATCCTCGTCGGCTTGCCCGACGCCATCGGCGCGCAGCTCAAGAAGCTGCATGCCACCGATCATCCGCGCGTCACCGTGGTGGCGGCAACCGAGGTCATCACGATGGATGACCCGGTGGAAGTGGCGCTGCGCAAGAAGAAGGACTCTTCGATGCGCGTGGCGGCCACGCAGGTCAAGGAAGGCCGCGCCGACGCGCTCATCTCCGCCGGCAACACCGGCGCGCTGATGGCCGTGTCGCGCTATGTGCTGAAGACGCTCGAGGGCATCGAGCGGCCAGCCATCGCTACGACCATTCCCAATGAGCAGGGCTGGGGCACCACGGTGCTCGACCTGGGCGCCAACGCCGACTGCGAGCCGGGGCACCTGCTCCAGTTCGCCCGCATGGCGGAGGCCATGGTGTCCGTGGTGGATCACAAGGATCACCCCACGGTGGGCCTGCTCAATATCGGCGAGGAAGTGATCAAGGGCAACGAGGTGGTCAAGGCCGCCGGCGAGTTGCTGCGCGCTTCCGAGCTGAATTTCTACGGCAACGTGGAAGGCAACGACATCTTCAAGGGCACGACGGACATCGTGGTCTGCGACGGCTTCGTCGGCAATGTGGCGCTCAAGAGCACCGAGGGCCTGGCCAAGATGATCGGCGGCATGATCAAGGAAGAGTTCACGCGCTCCTGGTTCACCAAGCTGCTGGCCGCCGTGGCCATGCCCGTGCTGTCGCGCCTGGCGCGCCGGCTGGACCCTGCGCGCTACAACGGCGCCTCGCTGCTGGGCCTGCGCGGGCTGGTGATCAAGAGTCACGGTTCCGCCGACGCCCACTCTTTTGAATGGGCGATCAAACGCGGGTATGATGCGGCCAGAAACGGCGTAATCGAACGTATAGCAAGGGTCTTCGCCAACAAGTCCGGCGCCGCGGCGCCCGCGACCGGCGGCCCGGAGACCGACGCACCGGACCCACATCCCGATACCCATGCCGCCTGAAGCTTCGTGCCCCCTGAGTGGCGGGGGCCGTGGCGGCTGTCCAAGGGCGGCCCGGGTGAGCATCACGATCCGACAGACATGACCAAGTTCGCAAAAATCATCGGTACCGGGAGCTACCTGCCCCCGCGGCGTGTCACCAATCAAGAGCTGGCAGCACAGCTGGCCGAGCGTGGCATCGAAACCAGCGACGAGTGGATCGTCTCGCGCAGCGGCATTTCGGCGCGGCACTGGGCCGAGCCGGACGTCACGGCCAGCGACCTGGCCGTGCAGGCGGCCGAGCAGGCGATCAAGGCGGCCGGCATCGAGCGCCAGGACATCGACCTGATCATCGTGGCCACCTCCACGCCCGACTTCGTGTTCCCGAGCACCGCCTGCCTGGTGCAGCAGAAGCTCGGCATTACGAACCATTGTGCGGCCTTCGACATGCAGGCCGTGTGCTCGGGCTTCGTCTACGCGCTCTCCACGGCGGACAAGTTCATCCGCAGCGGCTCCCACAAGAACGTGCTGGTGATCGGCACCGAAGTGTTCTCCCGCATCCTCGATTTCAACGACCGCACGACCTGCGTGCTGTTCGGCGACGGCGCCGGCGCCGTGGTGCTGACCGCCTCGGACGAGCCGGGCATCCTGTCGTCGGCCATGCATGCCGATGGCAGTCACGTGGACATCCTCTGTGTGCCGGGCAATGTCTCGGGCGGCGCCATCACCGGCAATGCCTTCCTGCACATGGACGGCCAGGCGGTGTTCAAGCTGGCCGTGAACGTGCTGGACAAAGTGGCGCGCGAGGCCATGGCTGCGGCCGAGATCCAGTCGGATGAAATCGACTGGCTGGTGCCGCACCAGGCCAATATCCGCATCATGCAGGGCACGGCGCGCAAGCTGGGCCTGCCGGCCGAGCGGATGATCGCCACGGTGCACGAGCATGGCAATACGTCGGCGGCGTCGATCCCGCTGGCACTCGATGTGGCCGTACGCGACGGCCGCATCCGCCCGGGCCAGACCGTGATGCTGGAAGGCGTTGGCGGCGGCTTCACCTGGGGCGCGGTGCTGCTGCGCATGTAAGATGCGGTCCGGCGCGGCGTGCCTGAGAGGGCGCGTGCGCCCCGACACGCTCGTCTGAATCGTTAAGACTGGATTCCCGATGAAATTCGCATTCGTTTTCCCTGGCCAGGGCTCGCAATCGGTCGGCATGCTCAACGCGTTCGCCGACAACCCGGTGGTCCGCGCCACGCTGGAGGAAGCCTCCACGGCGCTGGGCCAGGACATCGGCCGCCTGATCGCGGAAGGTCCGGCGGAAGAACTGAACCTGACGACCAACACCCAGCCGGTGATGCTGACCGCCGCCGTGGCCGTGTACCGCGCCTGGCTGGACGGCGGCGGCCCGGCCCCGGCCCTGGTGGCTGGCCACAGCCTGGGCGAGTACTCAGCGCTGGTGGCTGCAGGCGTGATCCCGTTCGCCGATGCGGTGCCGCTGGTGCGCTTCCGCGCACAGGCGATGCAGGAAGCCGTGCCGGTGGGCCAGGGCGGCATGGCCGCCATTCTCGGCCTGTCCGATGACGACGTGCGTGCGGCTTGTGCCGAGGCGTCCGTCGCCGGCGTGGTCGAGGCCGTCAACTTCAACGCCCCTTCGCAGGTGGTGATCGCCGGCCACAAGGCCGCCGTGGAAAAGGCCTGCGAGATTGCCAAGGCCAAGGGCGCCAAGCGCGCGCTGCCGCTGCCAGTGTCGGCGCCGTTCCATTCGTCGCTGCTGAAGCCCGCCTCGGACCGCCTCAAGGAGCGCATGGCAGGGCTGGCGTTCTCGGCGCCGTCGATCCCGGTCATCAATAACGTGGACGTGGCCATCGCCAACGACCCGGCCCAGATCAAGGACGCCCTGGTGCGCCAGGCCGCCGCCCCGGTACGCTGGGTAGAGTGCGTGCAGAAGATGGCCGCCGAAGGCGTGACCCATGTGATCGAATGCGGCCCCGGCAAGGTGCTGGCCGGCATGACCAAGCGCATCGACGGCAACCTCGTCGGCGGCGCGATCTTCGACCCCGCATCGCTGCAAGACACGCTGGCGCTGCTGAAGTAAGCCAAGGAACATCGCAACATGAGCAAGACTCTGGAAAATCAGGTCGCCCTGGTGACGGGTGCGTCGCGCGGCATTGGCCGGGCCATCGCCCTGGAACTGGCGCGTCAGGGCGCCACCGTGATCGGCACCGCCACGAGCGAGTCCGGCGCGGCCGCCATCGGCGAATACCTGACGGCCGAGGGCCTGCAGGGCCGTGGCGTGGTGCTGAATGTGAACGACGCCGCACGCTGCGAAGCCGTGATCGAAGAGATCGTGAAGGCCCACGGCGGCCTGGCCGTGCTGGTGAACAACGCCGGCATTACCCAGGACCAGCTGGCGATGCGCATGAAGGACGATGACTGGACGAGCGTCATCGACACGAATCTGACGGCGGTGTTCCGCCTGTCGCGCGCCGTGCTGCGCCCGATGATGAAGGCCCGTACCGGCCGCATCATCAACATCACCTCGGTGGTGGGCTCCACGGGCAACCCGGGCCAGATGAACTACGCGGCGGCCAAGGCCGGCGTGGAGGGTATGGCCCGCGCGCTGGCGCGCGAGATCGGCAGCCGCAACGTCACCGTGAACTGCGTGGCGCCGGGCTTCATCGACACCGACATGACCAAGGTCCTGTCGGACGAGCAGCATACGGCGCTCAAGACCCAGATCCCGCTGGGACGACTCGGCCAGCCGGAAGACATCGCGCATGCGGTGGCGTTCCTGGCCGGTCCGCAGGCCGCCTACATCACGGGCACCACGCTGCACGTGAACGGCGGCATGTACATGAATTGATTGCATTGCCCGACGTACATTTCGGCGAAGAAGCCGAAAGATGGCGGGCGAAGCAGTTGTTTTTCAAACCGAACGGGCGCGATTCTTGCAATAGATGGCAGGCGGATTTTTTGTGGTCCAAACCTGCTAAAATGCGCCCACTTTTTGTCGAACTTCCCTGGAGGGTTACATGGACAATATCGAACAACGCGTCAAGAAAATCGTGGCTGAACAGCTTGGCGTGGCCGAGGCAGACATCAAGAACGAATCGTCGTTCGTGAACGATCTCGGCGCGGACTCGCTGGACACGGTTGAACTCGTGATGGCGTTGGAAGATGAATTCGGCATGGAAATTCCTGATGAGGAAGCCGAAAAGATCACGACCGTGCAACAGGCCATCGACTACGCCACGGCGCACGTCAAGGCCTAAGCCGTCGTCTTCGTATTCCGAGCCACAGAAGGCACAAGGGTGGGGCCGTCACGGTCCTGTCCGGTTGTTTTCTGTGGCTTTCGTCTGTTCGAAGAAGCAGAATCGGAATGATCTCAAACCGTATTGCGCGCCGCATGCAATGACTAACGGCCCGATCGGCGAGATCCTGAATCAATCCAATTCCGCTTCACGCACTCGTAGGAAATCATAGTGAGCCGTCGTCGCGTCGTCGTCACTGGGCTTGGCCTTGTGTCTCCGGTCGGAAACACGGTTGCCGAAGGCTGGGCCAACCTGGTTGCCGGCAAGTCCGGCATCGCCACCATTACCAAATTCGATCACTCCGCGCTCGCCGTGCATTTTGCTGGCGAAGTGAAGGGTTTCAACGTCGAGGAATATGTTCCGGCGAAGGAAGCCCCCCGTATGGATACGTTTATCCATTTCGGTATCGCGGCGGGTACCCAGGCGCTGAAGGATAGCGGCCTGGAAGTGACCGAGGAAAACGCCGAGCGCATCGGCGTGCTGGTTGGCTCCGGCATCGGCGGACTGCCGATGATCGAAGATACGCAGATGGAGCTGGCCAATCGCGGCCCGCGCCGGATTTCGCCGTTCTTCGTTCCGGGCTCGATCATCAACATGATCTCGGGCCATTTGTCGATCTACCACGGCCTGAAGGGCCCGAACCTCGCGGCCGTGACGGCCTGCACGACCGGCCTGCACAGCATCGGCCTGGCCGCCCGCCTGATCCAGGCTGGCGACGCCGACGCGATGCTGGCCGGCGGTGCGGAGTCGACGGTTTCGCCGCTGGGCATTGGCGGCTTTGCCGCGGCCCGCGCGCTGTCCACCCGCAACGACGACCCGGCTACGGCCTCGCGTCCGTGGGACAAGGACCGCGACGGTTTCGTGCTGGGCGAGGGTGCCGGCGTGATGATGCTCGAGGAGTACGAGTCGGCCAAGGCACGTGGCGCCAGAATCTATGCGGAGCTGATCGGCTTCGGCATGAGCGGCGACGCGTTCCACATGACCGCCCCGAACACCGACGGCCCGCGCCGTTGCATGGTGGCCGCGCTGAAGAACGCCGGCGTCAATGCCGACGAAGTGCAGTATCTGAACGCGCACGGCACGTCCACGCCGCTGGGCGACAAGAACGAGTCCGACGCCGTGAAGCTGGCCTTCGGCGAACACGCCTACAAGATGGTGGTCAATTCGACGAAGTCGATGACCGGTCACCTTTTGGGCGGTGCCGGTGGCCTCGAGTCGGTCTTCACCGTGCTGGCGATCCACAACCAGCTTTCGCCGCCGACGATCAACATCTTCAATCAGGATCCGGAATGCGATCTTGACTACGTGGCGAATACGGCACGTGAGATGAAGATCGACGTGGCCGTGAAGAACAACTTCGGTTTTGGCGGCACCAACGGTACGCTTGTTTTCCGCCGCGTCTGACCGCGACGGGTATCACGGGGCTCGCCACGGCGAGCCCCGCTTCATTTCGGCATGCGGAACCAAACATGCGGACGGGCGGTCACAGAATGCGCTTCGCGACACCCGGTGGGTCCCGATTCGTAGGTAAAATACAACGTTTGTCGTGACGACAAAACCAAGAGATACACTGCAGGTGAACCATTCGTGAGCGAACGCGAAGCCGATCAGCTTCTAGTTGAACGCGTCCAGCAGGGCGACAAACGAGCCTTTGAGTTGCTGGTGGCCAAATACCACCGCAAGATCATCCGGCTCATTTCGCGCCTTGTCCGCGATCCCGCTGAAGTGGAGGATGTGGCGCAGGATGCCTTTATCAAGGCATACCGCGCGCTTCCCCAGTTCCGGGGCGAATCCGCCTTCTACACGTGGCTGTACCGCATCGCCGTCAACACCGCCAAGAACTACCTGGCCACGCAGGGCCGCCGCCCGGAGGCGTCCAGCGATATTGACGCCGAAGAGGCTGAAACTTTTGCAGACGGCGAGCAACTAAGGGATATCAATACGCCGGAGTCCATGCTCCACACGCGTCAGGTGGCCGAGACGGTCAACCGCGCGATGGAGGCGCTGCCGGAGGAATTGCGTACCGCCATCACCCTGCGCGAAATCGAGGGCCTCAGCTATGAGGAAATCGCCGAAGCCATGGGTTGCCCGATCGGCACCGTGCGGTCACGGATCTTCCGCGCCCGCGAGGCGATTGCCGACAAGTTGCGCCCCCTGCTGGGAACAGCCGAGGGCAAGCGGTGGTAGAGGTAGCAAGTTGAAGAATGTCGTGCAGCCAGCGTTGCAGCCAATTCCTGCATCGATAAACGACAAGCAGCAGTACGGGATTTATCGGTGTTCAATGGAATTTCTTGGGGTGGGAAATGGGTCAGGCTCATAAGCAGTCGGTTCATGTAGTGGAAGCATCGGAGCAAATCTCCGTTTTGATGGATGGCGAGCTGGCGCCGAACGAAGTGGACGCCGTGCTGGGTCTCGCGAAGAGCGACACCGGCATGACGGACTGGACCGTCTACCAGCTGATCGGTGACACGCTGCGTTCGGAAGAGCTGACGCACGCTGGATCGACCGATGCGTTTCTTTCCCGATTCTCCGCACGCCTGGAAGCCGAGCCCCATGTGCTCGTGCCCGCCGTGGCTGCCGCTGGCCGTCAACGCCTGCTGGTGCGCCCGTCGTGGGTGCGCCGCGTGATGCCGGGCACGGCCATCGCCGCCGCTGTGGCGGCCGTGAGCTGGGTTGTGGTGCCGCAGATGCGTGGTCCGGGTGATATCGGTACGCCCGATGCCGTCGTGGCCCGCGTCGAGCAATCCGCCACGCCGGCCAAGGCCGGTTCGATCGTGACCGTGGCTGCTGACAGCGCCCAGATGATTCGCGATCCGCGCCTTGACGAATACCTGCGTGCCCATCGCACGTCGGTCGCGACCGAAGCCTTTGTGCCGACCATGCGCACAGTGGCGAATGGCGCAAACTTCTCACAGGAAAATTCGCAGGAATAATGCCGGACATGCATAAAGGAATGTCGCTCGCCGACGTAGCGGGCGTACACAGAAGGAAGGGCCTGCGCAGGTCCTTTTTTCTGGCCTTGTGTCTGACCGCTGCCGCCGCAACGGCGCAGCCGTCTGACAATACGCTGAACCGACGCGACGCCACGGCGTGGCTCAACAAGATCCACCGTGCCGCCCAGCGCGAGAATTATGTCGGCACGCTGATCTATCAGCGGGGCAGCGTCATGCATGCGTCGCGAATCCAGCATTACAGCGATCTCGTCCACAACGAGTACGAACGCCTGGAAACGCTCGACGGCAAACCGCGCGAGGTGCTGCGCCAGAACGACGTCGTGCACAGCCTGATTCCGGAAGCCAAGCTCGTGGTCGTGGAGAAACAGGAGGCGAAGGACCGCTTCCCGGCGCTGCTCGCCACCAACAAGAGCGATGTGCTCGAGCTGTACGACATGCGCAAGCTGCCCGGCGAGCGCGTGGCGGGCGTCGAGTGCGAGGTGTTCTCGCTCGAACCGCACGACGCCGCGCGCTACGCGGTGCGCCTGTGGGCCGACAAGGGCTCGGGTCTGCTGATGCGCGCCCAGACCATCGGCGAGGGCGGCAAGGTGCTCGAGCAGGTGGCGTTCTCGCAGGTCGATATCGGCGTGCCGTCGGACAAGCAACGCATCCTGTCCGCCATCAAGAGTTCGCAGTCGTGGAACCGCTACGAAGTCACCTACCAGCCGGCCAATGTGGCCGACGAGGGGTGGATCATCGGTTCGCCGCTCAAGGGTTTCCAGAAGATCCGCGAAGTGCGCCGCCCGCTGGGCGATTTGCGCCCGCCCGCCCAGGGCAGCAAGCCGGGGCAGGTCTTCGAGGTGCTTCAGATCGTCTACAGCGACGGTCTGACCGGGTTGTCGATCTTTATCGAACCCGTATCGGAACAACGCGCACGCCGAGAAGGCGTGGCTTCGCTCGGCGCCACGCAGGTCGTGGTGCGCCGCGTGGCTGACTACTGGATCACGGTGGTGGGCGAGGTGCCGGCCGCCACGGTCAGGCAGTTCGCCGCCGGCGTGGAGTACCGCCCGCCCAAGACGGTACACTGAGCGCATGAGCGCGCTGGCGCCGGGGCAGCGAACCCCGGGCCGGCCGCTTGGTGCAGGCCAGTAGCGCTTGAAGTTCCGCCTTGCGGGGTCGATCGGCTCCGACGTCCGGCAAGGCATCCGTTTCTCGCTGATCTCCCGGGAGTTGTCGATGATTTCCAAATCCCCAGCCCTGGTGCGAACCATGGTCATGGCTGCCATGCTCGTGCTGGGTCCGGCTGTTGCCCAGGTGGGGCATGCCCAGGCGGCTGCCTCGAATTACAACCTGCCCGATTTCACCGACCTGGTGGAGAAGGCCAGCCCGGCCGTCGTCAACATCCGGACCACCGAGCGCATCCGCTCGCGTGGTGGCAATTCGCCCGAAGACGACGAGATGGCCGAGTTCTTCCGTCGCTTCTTCGGCGTGCCGATGCCGGGCGCACCGGGTGGGCCGACCCCGCCGCGCCGTGGCCAGCCGCCGCAGGGCGAGGAACAGAGCCGTGGCGTAGGGTCCGGCTTCATCATCAGCCAGGATGGCTACGTGATGACCAACGCCCACGTGGTGGCGGACGCCGAGACCATCTATGTGACGCTCCCCGACAAGCGCGAATTCAAGGCCAAGCTGATCGGCTCCGACCGCCGCACCGACGTGGCCCTGATCAAGGTGGAAGCGAACAACCTGCCGCGGCTGCCGCTTGGCGATTCGGACAAGATCCGCCCGGGTGAGTGGGTGCTCGCCATCGGCTCGCCGTTCGGGCTCGACAACAGCGTGACCGCCGGTATCGTTTCGGCCAAGGGCCGCGACACGGGCGACTACCTGCCGTTCATCCAGACCGACGTGGCCGTGAACCCCGGTAATTCGGGCGGGCCGCTGATCAATCTGCGCGGCGAAGTGATCGGCATCAATTCGCAGATCTACAGCCGTAGCGGCGGCTACATGGGCATTTCGTTCGCGATTCCGATCGACGAAGCGATGCGCGTGTCAGAGCAGCTTAAGTCGTCCGGCAAGGTGACCCGTGGCCGGATCGCCGTGGCCATCGGCGATGTGACCAAGGAAGTGGCGGACTCGCTGGGCCTGGGCCGTGCGCGTGGCGCACTGGTCGGCAGCGTGGAGCCGGGCGGACCGGCCGAGAAGGCTGGCATTGAGGCGGGCGACATCATCCTGAAGTTCAACGGCCGCGACATCGAAAAGGCGTCGGACCTGCCGCGCATGGTCGGCGACACCAAGCCGGGCACCCGTGTGCCGCTGCAGGTGTGGCGCAAGGGGCAGACGCGTGACGTTTCCGTGACGGTGACCGAACTCGAGCCGGACAATGCCCGTGCCGTGGCGCGCCGGGGCGACAAGCGGGGCGGTAGCGCGGACGAAGCCGCGCCGGCCGCCAAGCCGAACGCGCTGGGGATGATCGTCACCGACATAGCCGAGACCAAGCTCAAGGAGCTGAAGATCAAGTCCGGCGTGGAAGTGGAGGCGGCAGACGGCCCGGCGGCACGTGCCGGCATCCGTCCGGGCGATATCATCCTGCGCCTGGGCGACGCCGACGTGACCAACGCGCGCCAGTTCAACGACATGGTGAAGGCGCTGGACAAGAACAAGATGGCGGCCGTGTTCGTGCGCCGTGGCGACGCTACCCAGGTGCTGACGCTGCGCCCGAGTCAGGCGCGGTAAGACGGTCCGGGGGAGTCCCCGGGCCAGAACCACCCATCGCGCCGGACTCGATGTCCGGCGCGATGTGTTTTCAGGTGCGCGATACGCCATTTTCGGGCGCCTGCACGGAAAGTGCCGATCACGGTTCCGACACCATTTACCGCGCCGGAAGTCCTTGAAAATCCGGTAAAATCGCGGATTGGCGCACGCATTGCGCCCCACCTTATTTATGCTCCCGCGCCCCCGTCCCACCTGGCGCGCCGGCGCTCCCCAGAACGCTAGATGGACCACATTCGTAATTTCTCGATCATTGCCCACATCGACCATGGGAAATCGACCCTGGCCGACCGGGTCATTCAACGGTGTGGCGGGCTGTCCGATCGCGAGATGGAAGCGCAGGTGCTCGACTCGATGGACATCGAGAAGGAGCGCGGCATCACCATCAAGGCCCAGACCGCGGCGCTTAGCTACAAGGCGCGCGATGGCCAGGTCTACAACCTCAACCTGATCGACACCCCGGGGCACGTGGACTTCAGCTACGAAGTCAGCCGCTCGCTGTCCGCCTGCGAAGGCGCGCTGCTGGTGGTGGATGCTTCGCAGGGCGTGGAAGCCCAGACCGTGGCCAACTGCTACACGGCCATCGAACTGGGCGTGGAAGTGGTGCCCGTGCTCAACAAGATCGACCTGCCGCAGGCGGACCCCGCCAATGCGATCCAGGAAATCGAGGACGTGATCGGCATTGACGCCCACGACGCCACGCCGTGCTCGGCCAAGACCGGCCAGGGCGTGGAAGACGTGATCGAGGCGATGATTGCCAAGGTGCCGCCGCCCAAGGGCGACCCCGCGGCCCCGCTGCAGGCGCTGATCATCGACTCCTGGTTCGATAATTACGTCGGCGTGGTCATGCTGGTGCGCGTGGTCAATGGGACGCTGCGCCCGAAGGACAAGGTCCTGCTGATGGCCACGGGCGCGCAGCATCTGGTGGAGCAGGTGGGCGTGTTCTCGCCGAAGTCGATGCCGCGCGAGTCGCTCTCTGCGGGGCAGGTGGGCTTCGTGATCGCGGGCATCAAGGAACTGAAGGCGGCCAAGGTGGGCGATACCATTACCACCATGGCGCGCAAGGCGACCGAGCCGCTGCCGGGCTTCAAGGAAGTCAAGCCACAGGTGTTCGCCGGCCTGTATCCGGTGGAATCGAACCAGTACGAGGCGTTGCGCGAATCGCTCGAGAAGCTGCGCCTGAACGACGCCTCGCTGCAATACGAGCCGGAAGTGTCCCAGGCGCTGGGCTTCGGCTTCCGCTGCGGCTTCCTGGGCCTGCTGCACATGGAAATCGTGCAGGAACGCCTCGAGCGCGAGTTCGACATGGACCTGATCACCACCGCGCCGACGGTGGTCTACCAGGTGCAGATGCGCGACGGCACGGTGCTGACCGTGGAAAATCCGGCCAAGATGCCCGATCCGAGTCGGATCGAGGCGATCCTGGAACCGATCGTCACGGTCAACCTGTACATGCCGCAGGACTACGTTGGCTCCGTGATCACGCTCTGCACGCAGAAGCGCGGCTCGCAGATCAACATGAGCTACCACGGCAAGCAGGTGCAGCTGACCTACGAGATCCCGATGGCCGAGATCGTGATGGACTTCTTCGATCGGCTGAAGTCGGTGTCGCGCGGCTATGCGTCGATGGATTACGAGTTCAAGGAATATCGCCCATCGGACGTGGTGAAGGTGGACATCCTGATCAACAGCGACAAGGTCGACGCGCTGTCCGTGATCGTGCACCGCTCGAACTCGCAATATCGCGGGCGCGAGGTGGCTGCCAAGATGCGCGAAATCATCCCGCGCCAGATGTACGACGTGGCTATCCAGGCGGCGATCGGGGCGAACATCATCGCCCGCGAGAACGTGAAGGCGCTGCGCAAGAACGTGCTGGCCAAGTGCTACGGCGGCGACATCTCGCGGAAGAAGAAGCTGCTGGAGAAGCAGAAGGCGGGCAAGAAGCGCATGAAGCAGGTGGGCACCGTGGAGATCCCGCAGGAGGCTTTCCTGGCGATCCTGCAGGTGGATGACAAGTAAGCCGCAGGCCAGCGCCAAGTCCGCTGGCTGGGTGACAAGACGATCTTCTAAAAAATCAACGCCAAGCCGTCATGAATTTTGCACTGATCCTTTTTGTGCTGGTGGTCATTACAGGCATTGCCTGGGTTGCCGACAAGCTGGTCTTCGAGCGCCAGCGCCGTAGCGTGGCGCATCTGGCCCTGGCCGAGTTCGACGCGCGCCGCGGCGACATGCAGGCGGTGCACGGTAGCACCGAGCTGGACGCCTCGCGCGCCCGGCTGGCCGAGGAAAAGCTGCGCCAGCCGTGGTGGCTCGAGTACTCGGCGAGCTTCTTCCCGGTCATCCTCGCGGTGTTCGTGCTTCGCTCCTTCGTGGTGGAGCCCTTCAAGATCCCGTCCGGCTCGATGATCCCGACGCTGCTGATCGGCGACTTCATCCTCGTCAACAAGTACGACTACGGCATCCGCCTGCCGGTGGTGAACAAGAAGGTCCTCGACGTTGGCACGCCGCAGCGCGGTGACGTGATGGTGTTCCGCTACCCGAAGGACGAGTCGCTCGACTACATCAAGCGCGTGGTAGGGGTGCCCGGCGACATGGTGCGCTACGAGAACAAGAAGCTGACCGTGAACGGCAAGCCGGCCGAGTACAGCGCCTTGCCCGACTACCTCGACGAGGAGCGGCTGTCCTATTCGAAGCATTTCACCGAGACGCTGCCGGGCGGCGTGGCGCATGGCATCCTGAACGATGCCGACCGTCCGGCGTTCGTGGCGGGCGCGGATCCCGATTTCCCGTTCCGCGAGAACTGCACTTACAATCAGCAGGGGCTGACGTGTAAAGTGCCGGAAGGGCACTATTTCGTCATGGGCGACAACCGTGACAACAGCCTGGATTCACGTTACTGGGGCTTCGTCCCGGACAAGAACGTCGTAGGCAAGGCGTTCGTGATCTGGATGAACCTCGGCAATTTTGGGCGCGTGGGGTCGTTCAAGTAACGGTCGGACGCCTCGCGCAGCGCAAATACACTCAAAAAACGAGGGAAGCGCAAAATGGGTCAGAAGTTGGGTTTTTCGGGGAAGAGGGGAAATATCCGCGTGGGTGTGCTTGAAAGATCACGTGGATTTTCGTTGGGGTCGTTGCTGATCGTCATCATTATCGTGATTGCGGTGGTGCTGCCGGCGGTAAAGGCGATTCCCAGCATGCTCGAATACTTCTCGGTCAAGCGGGCAGTGAATTACGCGAAGGATCGGTCGGTCAACCGCAAGGATGTGGCGGCCAACTTCGACAAGCAGGCCCAGATCGATCGCATCGAGGCGCTCAAGGGCGACGATCTCGACGTGATCGAGGACGAAGCCGGCAGGATACGCAGCATTGGTTTTTCGTACCGGACCGAGATTCCCGTCTATGGTCCGATGAGTCTATTGATTACCTATTCGGGAACGCAGTAACGACATGATCCTCGACGCCTTGCAGCAACGTCTCGGCTACCGATTCAGCAAGCCCGAATTGCTGCAGCAGGCGCTCACCCATCGCAGTCATAGCGCCCATCACAACGAGCGCCTGGAATTTCTGGGCGACTCGGTGCTGAACTGCGCCGTGGCCGACATGCTCTACGGCATGTTCGGCAAGCTCGATGAGGGCGATCTTTCCCGCGTGCGCGCCAACCTGGTCAAGCAGCAGGCGCTGTACGAGATCGCCCAGATGCTCCAGCTCTCCGACGCCCTGCGCCTGGGCGAGGGCGAGTTGAAGAGCGGCGGCTTCCGCCGTCCATCGATTCTGGCGGATGCGCTGGAGGCCATTGTCGGCGCAGTGTTCCTCGATGCCGGCTTTGACGCCGCGCGGGCGCTGATCCGCAAGCTGTATATCCCCATTCTGGAGCAGGTGGACCCCCGTACGCTGGGGAAGGACGCCAAGACCCTGCTCCAGGAGTATCTGCAGGGCCACAAGATCGCCCTGCCGCAGTACAACGTCATCGCCACACACGGTGCCGCACACAGCCAGCAGTTTGAAGTCGAATGCACCGTGCCTAAACTGGAGGTGCGCGTGTTCGGCACCGGCGCCTCGCGCCGTGCGGCCGAGCAGGCGGCGGCCAAGCTCGCGCTGGATGAGGTGCAGAAGCTCGTGCCCCAGCTGCTCAAGCGCAGCCGGGCCGAGCGCACGGGCAAGACCCGCAAGCAGCCGGTGCCACCGGATCCCCAGTTGTCTCTCAGGTTGAAGGAATGACCGAATCTACCCCTCCGCAGCAGGACGCCCAGGCACCCTCGGATGCCAAGGCGTTCCGCTGCGGCACGGTGGCCATTGTTGGCCGCCCCAACGTGGGCAAGTCCACGTTGATGAATGCACTTGTCGGCCAGAAGGTCAGCATCACGTCCCGCAAGGCGCAAACCACGCGCCATCGCATCGTCGGTATCCAGACCACCGATGACGCGCAGTTCGTTTTCGTCGATACGCCAGGCTTCCAGACCCGCCACGCCAGCGCGCTGAACCGCTCGCTGAACCGCGCAGTCACGTCCACGCTGTCTACGGTGGATCTGGTGCTGTTCGTCGTGGAAGCCGGCTATTTCAGCGCCGATGACGAGAAGGTGCTGTCGTTGCTGCCGAAGAACGTGCCGGTGCTGCTGGTCACCAACAAGCTCGATCGCCTGGGCGAGAACCGCGCCGAGGTGATGATGCCGTTCCTGGAAAAGATGGGACAGCTGTTCCCGTTCCGGGAAGTGGTGCCGATGTCGGCGAAGACGCACGATCACATCACGCGGCTGCTGGCCATCATCCGTCCGTACCTGCTCGAAGGCGAGCCGATGTACGACGCCGATGCGATGACCGACCGCAGCGAGCGCTTCCTGGCCTCGGAAATCATCCGCGAGAAGGTCTTCCGCTGGACTGGCGATGAGCTGCCGTACACGAGCACCGTGATCATCGACAAGTTCGAGACCGAAGGTCGGCTGCGCCGCGTGTTTGCGACGATCCTGGTCGAGCGCGACGCGCACAAGGCCATGATCATCGGCAACAAGGGTGCCAAGCTCAAGCAGATCTCCACCGAGGCGCGCCTCGACATGGAGAAGCTGTTCGACGGCAAGGTCTACCTGGAGATGTGGATCAAGGTCAAGAGCGGCTGGGCCGACAACGAAGCCGGACTGCGGGCCTACGGCTACGAGTGAGCAAGATACCTGACGCGCCCCGAGCCGCGCCCAGGCGCGCGCGGAGCGCCGATCCCATCGCCGAGGAGGCCGCCGAACTGCTGGAAGTGCAGGGCGGTACCGGGCTGTCCCCGGCCGTGGCCGCCGGCCGCGAGATGATGGACCGGGCCATGCGGATCGTGCCCGCACGCACCGAGCTGCGCGTGACCAACGAGTCCGGCTTCGTGCTCCACGCCTATCCCTATCGTGAGACCAGTCTCATTCTGGACGTCTTCACGCGCGACCACGGCCGCATGGCCATGGTGGCGAAGGGCGCCAAGCGGCCGCATTCGGCGCTGCGCTCGGTGCTTCAGCACTTCCATCCGATTTCGCTCTCCTGGACCGGCCGCGGCGAGGTCAAGACGCTGACTAAGGCCGAATACATGGGCGGCATGCTGCCGCTGGCCGGCGATGCGCTGCTATCGGGCTTCTATCTCAACGAATTGCTATTGCGCTTCTGCCCGCGCGAGGATGCACATCCGGCGCTGTTCAAGCACTACATGATCACGCTGACGCGGCTCGCGCATGGTGAGCCGGCCAGTCTGGTGCTACGCAGCTTCGAGCGCGTGTTGCTGCAGGAGACCGGGTTCGCGGTGGCGTTCGACCAGTGCGTGAGCACCGGGGAGTCGGTGCAACCGGGCCTCGACTACGTGTATCACCCCGAACGCGGCGTGCGCCGCGCGCAGCCGAGCGATCCGTCGAGTTGGCCCGTGGTGTCCGGCCAGACCTTGCTGGACATGGGGCGGGACGACTACGGCCGCGCCCAGACCGCCACACAAAGCCGCGCCCTGATGCGTTTCCTGCTGCATTATTATCTGCAGGGTGCGCCGCTGAAAACGCGGCAAATCCTTATCGACCTGCAATTTCTGTAAAGCCATGATTTTTCACGCGAATCCCGGCGTCATCGACCTTGGCGTCAACATCGACCACGTGGCCACGCTGCGGAATGCGCGCGGCACCGCCTACCCTGACCCGATCGAGGCCGCCCTCCAGGCGGAAATCGCCGGCGCAGACGTGATTACGCTGCACCTGCGCGAGGATCGCCGCCATATCCGCGACGCGGACGTGCGCGCACTGCGCCCGAAGCTCGCCACCCGGATGAATCTGGAATGCGCAATCACACGCGAAATGCTCGATATCGCCTGCGAAATCCGTCCGCAGGACGTCTGCCTCGTACCTGAGAAGCGCGAGGAAGTGACTACCGAAGGCGGTCTCGACGTCGCCGGCCATTTCGAGCAGGTCAGCGCTGCCTGCCGGCAACTGGCGGATGCGGGCATCCGCGTCTCGCTGTTTATCGATCCTGATCCGGACCAGATCGCGGCCGCGGCCGCGTGCAAGGCGCCGGTCATCGAGATCCACACCGGCCGCTACGCCGACGCCCATACGCCCGAGGAGCAGGCGGCGGAATTTCGTCGTGTGTCCGAAGGCGTGGACGCAGGCATCCGCCAGGGCCTCGTCGTCAATGCCGGCCACGGCCTGCACTACACCAATGTGCAACAGATCGCGGCACTGCCCGGCATCAAGGAGCTGAACATCGGCCATGCGATCGTTGCGCATGCGGTGTTCGTCGGTTGGCAGAACGCGGTGCGCGAGATGAAGGCCATCATGGTGGCCGCGCGCCTGGGCACCCGTTATCCCGTGCCGGGACAGGCGGCGTGATCTACGGCATCGGCACCGACATCATCCAGATCGATCGCGTGCAGGGCGTGATGGAGCGCACGCGCGGCCGTTTCGCGGAGAAGGTGCTCGGCCCGCGTGAGCTGAAGGTCTATCACGCGCGCAAGGCGCGCTCGGAGAAGCGCGGGCTGGCCTTCCTGGCCACGCGCTTCGCGGCCAAGGAGGCGTTCTCGAAGGCCATCGGCCTGGGGATGCGCTGGCCGATGACGTGGCGCGCCATGGAACTGCTGAACCTGCCGTCGGGCGAGCCCACGCCGCAATGCACCGGTGAGCTGGCCGACTGGGTGCAGGAACGCGGGCTGACCATCCGGGTCAGTGTCAGTGACGAACACGAGTACGCGGTGGCGTTCGCCATCGCGGAGCGGGGCGGCCAGCCGGCCGACACCGCATCCTGAACCTACGCAGCCTGAATTCAAGATATTCCTATGATCAAGAAAGTTTCCGGCAAGCATCCGGGCCCGGTGGTGCTCGACGTGGTTGGCAAGCAGCTCGACGCCGAGGACATGCGTCGCATCGCCCATCCGCTGACGGGCGGCGTGATCCTGTTCGCACGGAATTTCGAGTCGCGCGCCCAGTTGACCGCGTTGACGCGGGCGATTCGCGCGGTGCGCGAGGACGTGCTGATCTGCATCGATCATGAAGGCGGCCGCGTGCAGCGCGCCAAGACCGATGGCTTCACGCACCTGCCGGCGATGGCAAAACTCGGCGAATTGTGGGATCGCGATGTGATGACGGCCACCAAGGTCGCCATCGCGTGCGGCTACGTGCTGGCCGCCGAACTGCGCGCGTGCGACATCGACCTGAGCTTCACGCCGGTGCTCGATCTCGACCATGGCCGCAGCGCCGTGATCGGCGACCGCGCGTTCCACGCCGATCCACGCGTGGTGACGATGCTGGCCAACCATCTCACGCACGGCCTGCTGCTGGCTGGCATGAGCAACTGCGGCAAGCATTTCCCGGGTCATGGCTTCGTCGAGGCTGATTCGCACGTGGCCGTGCCGGTCGACGAGCGTGACGTCGAAGAGATTCTGGCCCTCGACGCGCGTCCGTATGACTGGATGGGCAATGCGCTGGCGTCCGTGATGCCCGCGCACGTGATCTATCCGAAGGTCGACCCGAACCCGGCCGGCTTCTCGCCGTTCTGGCTTCAGGATGTACTGCGTACGCGACTCGGCTTCGAGGGCGTGATCTTCAGCGACGACCTGAGCATGGAAGGCGCCAGCGTGGCCGGCACGGTGACCCAGGGCGCGCGAGCCGCGCTCGATGCGGGGTGCGACATGGTGCTGATCTGCAACCATCCGGAGCGCGCCGACCAGTTGCTGAAGGAACTGGACGATCTGAAGGGCGACAAGGTGTCGCAACGCCGCATCCGCAAGCTGTTCGGTCGCAAGCGTCCGCTGGACTGGAACAAACTGCAACAGGATGCCGACTATCGTGCCGCACTGCGCCTGCTGCGCGAGCATGACCTGATCGCCTGACACGTCGACGTCGGCGGGCAAAAACAAAAAGGGCAGCCGAAGCTGCCCTTTTTGCTGTCTCGCGGCGACGCCTTAGTTGGCGCGGCTGCGGTATTCGCCGGTACGCGTGTCGATTTCGATCTTGTCACCGATGTTGCAGAACAGCGGCACTTGCAGCTCGAACCCGGTGTTGATCTTGGCGCCCTTGAGCACCTTGCCCGACGACGTGTCGCCCTTGACGGCCGGTTCCGTGTAGATGATCTCGCGGACCAGCGTGGTCGGCATGTCCACCGAGATGGCCTTCTCGTTGTAGAACACCACTTCCACGTTCATGCCGTCTTCGAGGTAGTTCAGCGCGTCGCCCATGCTGTCCTGCTCGACTTCGAACTGGTTGTAGTCCGTGTCCATGAACACGTACATCGGGTCGGCGAAGTACGAGTAGGTGCATTCGCGGCGATCCAGCATCACCACTTCGAACTTGTCGTCAGCCTTGAACACCGACTCGCCCGGGGCGTCCGTCAGCAGGTTCTTGTACTTCATCTTGACGACGGCGGCGTTACGGCCCGACTTGTTGTACTCGGCCTTCTGCACGACCATCGGGTCGGAACCGATCATGAACACGTTGCCGACGCGGAGTTCTTGTGCGATCTTCATCTGAACTATCTTCCTGAAAAAAGTAATCCGGGGCGCTCATGACCCCGATTCGCGATATGCGGTATGGCGAAGGCGCGCGGCCGGCAGTTGCTCTTTTTGGCTCGCCATCATCAAAATCAACCCGTTATTTTACCCGATTTTCGCAAAAGACCACCAGATTTGCCGCGAGGTCGCCCAAGTGCTGCAATTGCCGCTGCCAGCGGTCCATGGCCGTAGCGAGAGCAGGCAATTGTGCGTGGAACTGCGCCCAGTCGGGCGCGTGCGGGGTGGCGCCATGGCCGTTCCAGGCATGGCAAAAGGCGGTCATGGCCTGGGCAGCCTCCGGCGAAACGCCGCACCGGCTGAATCGCTCGAGCCACGCATCGAGCTTCACATGGTGCGCCACGTCGTCCTGCGGGTAGATGTGCCAGACCATGGGCCGCGCGGCCCAGTGCGCGCGCACGCAGGAATCCTCGCCACGCACGAAGTTCACGTCGCAGGCCCAGAGCAGTTCGTCGTAGTTTTCCTGCCTCACGAACGGAATCACCTGGAGGGTCAGGTTGCCTTGCGTCAGCGAGGTGCCGGGGGCCACCTGCTCCGCCGGGGCGCCGAACCACGCGGCCGCCTGCTGCGCTGCCGGGCCTTGCGGCACCAGGCACTGCACGGGCGTGGCGCCGTCGCGCCATTGGGCCAGCAAGGCGGGTAGGGCGGGATTCGTATAGGCGAACAGGCTTACGCGCAACGCATCTGGCAGGGGTTGCGTGCCGAGCCGGTACCAGAGTGTCGATTGCGCGGCGCGGCTGGATAGGAAGGCATCGCGCTGCGCGCCCAGCATTGACTCCCGCAGCAGCCCGCCCGTGCCGTGCGCAAAGCCGGGGAAGAAGAAGTACTTCACGAGCGGCAGCTTCGGATGGGGCGAGGACAGCGCATGGTGCTCGCTGACCCATGCCTCGGCGCTCAGGTATTCCAGGTTGATCCATACCGGCGGGCGCGGCGCGGCGGCCATCGCGGCCAGGAAGGGCTCGGGCAGGTGGCAGGCGAACGCCTCGATGACGAGGTCGTGCGGCGGCAGCGGCTCGAACGGGGCACCGGGAGAGGCATCCCAGCGACGCACCTCCACGCCGCCCAGGTGCTGGCAGGCGCGTGCCGGGTCGATCTCCGGCGCCAGCCGCGCGAAGCTGCCCAGGTCATCCACCCAGAGTCGCACCGCGTGGCCGTGCTCCTGTGAGAGTTGGCGCGCCAGGCGCCAGCAAACGCCGATATCGCCGAAGTTATCGACGACCGTGCAGAAGATGTCGCAGGATTGAATGGGCATGGCGGCGTCCCGTTCCGCGAGGGCACGCGGAAGATTTGCTCTAAACTTGCGATTCTAGAGCGAGGCCAGCCCCTGCGCGCCTTGCCGCCCAAACTTTCTTGTCCCCCGATGCCCGAGCAGGAACCGGTTTCCCCGAACGACGCTTCGAACGATGCACCCGCCGAGGTCCGCGTGGATCTCCCGGCCGAGGCCCCCGCCGACATCCCGGCATTCGACCCCCGGCGGATCCTGGCGCGGCTGCCCGGCCTGCCGGGCGTGTACCGCTATTTCGACGCCGACGGCAACGTGCTCTACGTGGGTAAGGCGCGCGACCTGAAAAAGCGTGTCTCGAGCTACTTCAACAAGACCCAGCTGTCGCCGCGCATCGCGATGATGGTGGGGAAGATCGCTCGCATCGATACCACGGTGGTCCGGACCGAGGCCGAGGCGCTGCTGCTTGAGAACAATCTCATCAAGGCACTCGCCCCGCGCTACAACATCCTGTTCCGCGACGACAAGTCTTATCCATTCCTCAAGCTGACCGGCCACAAGTTCCCGCGCATGGCCTACTACCGGGGGGCGACGGACCGCAAGCACCAGTACTTCGGCCCGTTCCCGAGTGCCTACGCGGTGCGCGAAAGCATGCAGATCCTGCAGAAGGTGTTCCAGCTGCGCACCTGCGAGGACACGGTGTTCAACAACCGCACCCGGCCTTGCCTGCTGCATCAGATTCATCGCTGCACGGCGCCGTGCGTGAAGGCGATCAGCGAAGAAGATTACGCGCGCGACGTGCATAACGCCGCGCGCTTCCTCCAGGGCCGCGAGACCGAGGTGCTCGACGGCCTCCAGGTCAAGATGGAAGAGCACGCGGTGCAATTGCGCTTCGAGCAGGCCGCCGCTGTGCGCGACCAGATCGCCGCGCTCTCCACGGTGCTCAAGCGGCAGGCTGTGGAGGAGGTGGGGCAGGCGCGCGACATCGACATTCTGTCCGTGGCCGTGCAGGGTGGGCGTGCGTGCGTGAATCTGGCGATGGTGCGCGGGGGCCGCCATCTTGGCGACAAAGCCTATTTCCCCGCGCATGCCGACGAAGCGGCGATGATCGTCGAAGATAGCGACGATGCCGGGGAGGGCGAAGGCGAGCAGGTGGTGCCGGAAGCCGGGCCGCTGTCCGTGGACCGCATCGCGGCCCGCGTGCTGTCGGCCTTCATGGTCCAGCACTATCTCGATCAGGCGCCGCCGCCGATCATCGTGGTGAGCCATCTGCCAGCCGATGCCGCGCTGGTGGAGGCCCTGTCGATGCAGGCAGGCCGCAAGATCGCGCTGGTGCGGCAGCCGCAGGGCCAGCGCAAGATCTGGCTCGAGATGGCGACGCAAGGCGCGGCGCTGGCGTTGGCGCGCCGGCTGGCGGAGCAGGGCAGCCAGGAGGCGCGCACGCGTGCGCTTGCCGAGACCATCGCCCTGGATATGGAAGACCTGACGATGCTCCGCATTGAGTGCTTCGACATCAGCCACACGGCGGGTGAGGCCACCCAGGCATCCTGCGTGGTGTTCCACCACCATGAGATGCAGAACAGCGAATATCGGCGCTACAACATCCAGGACATCACGCCCGGCGACGACTATGCGGCCATGCGTCAGGTGCTCACGCGCCGGTACCAGAAGCTGGTGGAGCAGATCCAGGAAGATGGCGGCGAGTTGGGCGGAGAAGGCGCCCCGGACGGCGTGCCGCGCATGCCGCGCGTAGTGCTGATCGACGGCGGCAAGGGGCAGGTCGAGGTGGCGCGCCAGGTGTTCGAGGAGCTTGGGCTCGACATCGGCCTGCTGGTCGGCGTGGCGAAGGGCGAAGGCCGCAAGGTGGGGCTGGAGACACTGGTCTTCGCCGATGGCCGCCCGTCGCTGGAACTGGGGCAGGGCAGCGCAGCGCTGATGCTCGTCGCCCAGATCCGCGACGAGGCCCACCGCTTTGCCATCACCGGCATGCGGGCGCGGCGCGCCAAGGCGCGCAACACGTCGCGGCTGGAGGAAATCGAGGGTGTGGGCGCGCGCCGGCGGCAAAAGCTGCTGACGCGTTTCGGCGGCCTGCGCGGCGTCATGGCTGCCAGCATCGACGAACTTGCCAGCGTGGAAGGCATCTCGCGCACCCTGGCCGAGGAGATCTACCGCCAGTTGCATTGACCGGCCCGCCCGGCCGGTTGCCAGCCATTTCAGCCCGAAACTGGCGGGTTCGGCTGGAAATCGGCGACAATCGCGGCATTCGCCTTCCAGACCATCGCCGGATCGGCCCGTTCCTTTTCCAACGCTCCGCCCATGCCCCTGAATATTCCCATCCTGCTGACCTGGCTTCGCGTGGCCATGATCCCTCTCGTGGTCGGGGTCTATTACCTGCCTGAAACCTGGTTGCCGATGCATACCAAGAACGTGACCGCGGCCGCGTTCTTCGTCATCGCCGCGGCGACGGACTGGCTGGATGGCTTCCTGGCGCGACGCTGGAACCAGACCTCGTCGTTCGGCGCGTTCCTGGACCCGGTGGCCGACAAGCTCATGGTGACCGCGGCGCTGCTGTCCCTGCTGGCGCTGGGCCGCGTGGCGGACCTGATCGCGCTGGTCATCATCGGACGTGAAATCACGATTTCCGCGCTGCGTGA
Organism: Cupriavidus sp. OV096; assembly: GCF_900115455.1. Lineage (NCBI taxonomy): Bacteria > Pseudomonadati > Pseudomonadota > Betaproteobacteria > Burkholderiales > Burkholderiaceae > Cupriavidus > Cupriavidus sp. OV096. Next base: position 420,889 of record NZ_FOWM01000001.1, on the reverse strand, counting down.
ATGGATGGCGCAGATCGGCGCGTCCAAGAGCGTCGCCGTGAATTTCCTCGGCAAGCTGAAGACCACGGTGCAGATGATTGCGATTCCGTTGCTGCTGTTCAACGACTCGCTGTTCGGCATCGATGCCTCGTTGCTCGGCGGCTGGATGATCTATCTGGCGGCGGTGCTCACGCTGTGGTCGATGTTCTATTACATGAAGCTGGCGTGGCCGCAGATCCGCGAGCGCAGCAATGTCACGGGTAGTGCGGGCGCGCAGAAGTAAAAGTGAAGCGTTGCGCGAAAAAGTCCTTGACGCCCCGGCCCCCTCTTTGCAATAATCTCGTTCTCGCTGCTGACGACGAAAGACGAAAGCAGCAAGATAAGCGGTACTTAGCGCGAAATACCAGCACAAAGCTGCGTGTTTAAAAGAAGTTGCGCGATAGTCTGCTTTTCTGTAAGATGCAGGGCCCTGCGGGAGTAGCTCAGTTGGTAGAGCGCAACCTTGCCAAGGTTGAGGTCGCGAGTTCGAGACTCGTCTCCCGCTCCAGGTTTAGTAAAGTTCGACAGCGTTATCGTCGGGCTGGTAGTGAAGTAGTAGAAAGTTTGTACGCGGGAGTAGCTCAGTTGGTAGAGCGCAACCTTGCCAAGGTTGAGGTCGCGAGTTCGAGACTCGTCTCCCGCTCCAATCCCAAAGGGAAGCGTGGCTTCCCTTTTTGTTTGACAGGATTGTCGTACAATCCTGCATCGTCACCTGGCGGGGTGGCAGAGTGGTTATGCAGCGGCCTGCAAAGCCGTGTACGCCGGTTCGATTCCGACCTCCGCCTCCAAGTTTTACCGACGTTTCAAGCCTACGGCGCCCATTGTGGCGCCGTTTTGCGTTCTAGCCGTTCAGTTGTTCTAACGCCGGTATCGCAGCTCAGGCACACAGCACGGGTGCCGCGCCGCGCAGGTATTCGGTAAAGGCGAGCAGCCCCTGAGTCGGGAATTTGTCCTGATGCACGACCAGTTGCAGCGGCCGGATCACGCGCGGCAGGCCGGCGCGCAGCGGTACTAACTCACCGCGCGCGATTTCATCGCCGACGACATGCAGTGACAGGCAACTGACGCCAAATCCGCTCATGACGGCGCGCTTGATGGCTTCGGTGTTGCCTAGCTCCAGCGCAAAGCGCAGCGCGCCCAGGGCGGGCACGAGGCGCGATTCGATGATCTCGCGCGTGCCGGAGCCCGGCTCGCGCACGATCCAGTCGGCCTCGCGCAGCATGTCGTGCAGCAACTCGGGCTGCTCGGCCACCATCGCCAGCGGATGCGCCGGCCCCACGATCACCACCATCTCGTCATCGCACCAGTGCATGCTGCGTAAGTCCCGCTCATGGCTGGTCCCTTCGATCAGGCCGATATCGGCCTCGAACTTGAGGAGGGCGTGCAGCACGTCCTGCGTATTGCCGATGCGCATGTCCAGTTCGCACGGCCCGGTCTGCGCATTGCGGAACCCCGCCAGCAGGGCAGGGAGGATGTAGCTGCCGATGGTGTTACTGGCCGCGATGCGCAGCTGCACGCCGCCTTCCGAGGCAAATCGCTCGAGTTCGTGCGCCTGGTCGAGCAGGGACAGCGCGCGCGGAAAGAATTGGCGCCCGGTTTCGTTGATGCTCAGGCGGCGCGCTACGCGGTCGAACAAGGGGCCGTTCAGCGCACGTTCCAGTTCGGCCAGCGACGCGCTGACGGCCGATTGGGACATCGCGAGCGACTCGGCCGCGGCCGTGGTGCTGCCGTGCTGGGCCACGGCCACGAAGACCTGCAACTGGCGCAAGGTAAGGCGAAGCGGGCGTTGCTCCATGGCTTTATCGATAATAACGGTAAGTCATAACGATATTACCCGTTTTACTGGTCAAGGCGGCATGCGTACCCTTCAGGTAATCCCTAGAAGAACTGCTATGTCCACGACCCCTGCCACCCCGCTCACGCTCGCCCCCACCGGTTTCAACCTGTGGCGTATCCGTCTCGTCACTTTGCTGCCGCTGGGTGCCATTGCGGGCTTGGCGCTGGTGCTGGCCGATCATCCCGCCGTGTCCCAATACGGGCTGTCCGCGTTGACGCTGGCGATGTGCGCCGGCATGGTCGCGGCCAATACGATGCCGAAGCACTGGCTGACGCCCCTGGCACCGGGGATGCAGTTCGCGCGCCATCATCTGCTGCGGCTTGGCGTGGCGCTGTATGGCCTGCGCCTCACGTTCGGGGCGATCGCGGCATTGGGCCTGGGCGGCGTCGTGGTGCCGCTCGTGATGCTGGTGGCCACGCTGCTCTTCGGTACGTGGGTGGGATCGGCGTTTTTCGGCCTGAGCCGGCGCGAGGCCATCCTGGTGAGCGCGGGCAGCGCGGTATGCGGCGCGGCGGCGGCCATCGCGGTCTCGTCCGTGGTGCGTACCGATGACAAGCAGACGGCGGTGGCCGTGGCCACCGTGGTGCTGTTCGGCACGGTCGGCATGCTGCTCTATCCGTGGCTCTACGAGCTGGCGACGCAACACTGGCATCTCCCCGTGACGGAACGCGCGTTTGGCATTTTTACGGGTGCCACGCTGCATGAGGTGGCGCAGGTGATCGCCTCCGGCAAGATGGTGAGCGATGCTACCGCTGACGCCGCCGTGGTGGCCAAGATGGTCCGCGTGCTGGCGCTGGGTCCGTTGCTGTTGATCATGGCGCTGTGGCCGCGTGCAAGCGGTGGCGACGCGGGCGGCAACGGCCGTCGCAACTGGCGCGCGCTGCTGAAGTCCGTGCCGTGGTTCGCGCTCGGTTTCGTCGCGGTGATGGCGGTGAACTCTGCCGGCATGGTGCCGGGCGAGTGGAAGCCTGGCCTGGTCGCCCTGGACAACTGGCTGCTGGCCTGCGCGATGCTGGCCATCGGACTCCATACCCGAATCGGTGATCTGCTACGTGCAGGACGCAAGCCGCTGGCGCTCGCCGCGGTGCTGTTTGTCTTCCTGATGGTGGTCGGCGCGCTGCTGTGCGCGTGGCTCGTCTGAGCGCTGCGCTGCGCGGTGTAGCGCGATGGGTAGCGATATGGAGCGCGCTGGTGCGGCCGACGGGACTCGAACCCGTAAGCCCGTAAGAGCGGCAGATTTTAAGTCTGCTGAGTCTACCAATTTCTCCACGGCCGCACGGCAAGCCCGGTATTGTGGTGGCTTCGTCCGCAGGACGCAAGCCAACACGCGCCACTTCGCCATGTGACGTTGCTGTTACCGCCGGTAACAATGTAGAACCCGCCGTTTCACCTCGAAAATCGCGAACCCCTACAATACGAGTTATCAGCTTGACCTAACTCAAAGAGGCACGATCATGAAACGTTGGTTGTTCGCAGCATTCGGTGTAGCCGCCGCGCTGGCGTCTGGCGCTGCAATGGCACGCGTGAACGTGGACGTGGCAATTGGCGTTCCGGGTGTGGTGGTGGGTGGTCCCGCCTACTATGCGCCGCCGCCGCCGGTGTACTACGCGCCGCCGGCTCCGGTTTATTATGGCCCGCCGCCTGTCGTGGTGCGTCCGGCGCCGGTCTACTACGGTCCCCGCTATTACCCGGGTCCGCGCTACTACTACGGCCCGCCGGGATATCGCGGCGACCATTACCATGGTCACGGCCACGGTCGGGGCCATGGCCGCTGGCGCGACTAAGACGCGAATCTCGTCCGGACGCAGTGGTGTAATCGTTCAGTAAGGTCGTTGAAAGGCCATCGTCGGAAAAAGCCCCTTCGTGGGGCTTTTTCTATTTCTGCGTGACGCTCTCTTGGCGGCTCGCCGGCGTTTTCTGACAATCGATGGTGGAAGATTGCGCCTGGGAGTTCCCGACGATTTTTATTGCTCAAAGAATTTGATGCGTCCGCTCAATGCGGCTGGACTTCGGCCTCAGGGTTTCCCCCTAAACTCCTTGGGTGACGCCGCTCCCACAAGCATCCGCCTGATGGCGCGACGCCCGCGACTAACATCAATAAGGGGATTCTCATGAAGATCAAGCAACGCATCGCTGCCGTCGCCGCCCTCGGCGCGCTTTCCGTGCTGTCGGTATCGGCCTTTGCCGCACCGGCCAAGTTCGACGTCTACAGCGGTGGCCAGCGCGTGACCGATCAACGCGATGCCTACACCGATGGTGCCCGCGCCAACGACAAGCGCGATGTCTACACCGACGGCGCACGCGTGACCGATCCCCGTAGTTCCTTCAGCGACGGCGCCTGACCGGCTCGTCTCAACCGGATCCAGAAAAGCCCGCCGCCTGCGGGCTTTATCTTTTGGCGGCCGCTCGACAAGGGCTGCGGGATAACCGTCAAGTCAAAAGTCCTTGTACCGGTCATGTCACCATTGTTGCCCCGGACGGCGCGATATACTGCGGCCTCACACTGATGAACAGACTGGAGAGAGGTATGCAGCAAAAAACCGTACTGACGGCCGATGACGTGAAGAAGTTGCTGGCGGCTGCCGAGGTCGAAGCCAAGGCCAACAACTGGGCTGTCACGATTGTGGTCGTCGACGACGGTGGCCACCCGCTCGGCTCGCTGCGCCTGGACGGCGTGGCCCCGATCTCGGCCTACATCGCCACGGAAAAGGCCCGCACGGCTGCGATGGGCCGTCGTGAGTCGAAGATCTACGAAGACATGATCAACAACGGCCGCTACTCGTTCATGACCGCTCCGCACCTGCAGGGCATGCTCGAAGGTGGCGTGCCCATCGTCGTGAACAGCCAGGTCGTGGGCGCCGTAGGCGTGTCCGGCGTGAAGTCTACCGAAGACGCGCAGATCGCACGCGCTGGTATCGCTGCGCTCGGCGTCTGATTGCACGGCGGGATCGCATTGCGAGCCCGCCAATGCAAAAGCCCCGCAGGCGCAACGCCTGCGGGGCGGTATAAAAAGGCGGCATGGCTGGCATCGGCCTGACAGGCAAGGGGTTTGGAAATCTTCCCTGTCAGCGTGTTCCGATCGTCTGGCTACTGCCCAACACCCCGCGAAGGGGTGGTCCCCACAAAAGACTGTCGATTATTTGGTCAGGATCAGCTTGCCGTAGCGCGTCACGCGCAGCGTGTACACGTCGCCGTTATGCAGGATCGGCAGCGTCGTGGCGCCGCGCATGATGGCGTCCAGCGGCACGGCTTGCGCGGTGTTGCCTTCGGCCGGTGCATCGGCGCGCATCAGCGCTTCCAGGCGGGCGGGCAGGCCGGCTACCGCCGACTTCACGGTCTCGATAGCCGACGATGCCGTCGACGGTTCGCGGCGCGCCTGCGAGGCAACCTCGACGCGGCGCAGGGACAGGCGGCGGCGCGTGACTTCACGCGGTTGCGACATCGGCAGGCTGATTGTGCTCATGGTCTTCTCCGTGGAAGCGCTTCACGTAGGGGAAGCGATGCGTGTTGGTTGCGATGAAGAAGATCATAAATGAGAATTGTTATCATTACAAGTGATCTTCACTAACCGTTACACCTGTGCCAAGGCCGTCACGGATCGACAGGAAATCGCAACCTGGCTCGCTGCCGGGCGCCAACAAAAAGGGCACCCGGTGAGGGGTGCCCTTCATGTTCGAGGCGGGGGAGATCAGTGCTTCGGTTCCGTGATGAAGCCGATCTTGCCGAGCCCGCCGTGCTGCGCGGCGGCCATGACTTCAGCCACGCGCTCGTAGCGGACCTCGCGGTCCGCGCGCAGGTGCAACTCGGGTTGCGGCTCCTGTTGCGCGGCTTCCGCGATGCGTTGTTCCAGCGCAGCCTCGTCAACTTCCTGCTGGTTCCAGAACACCTTGCCCTGCGCGTCGACCGAGACGTTGATGTTCTGCGGCTTGGTGTCGTTCGGTTGGTTCGTCGCGCGCGGCAGATCAATCTTCACCGCGTGGTTGATGACGGGAATCGTGATGATGAAGATGATCAGCAGCACCAGCATGACGTCGACCAGCGGCGTCATGTTGATCTCGCTCATCACCTCGTCATCGTCACCGTCGAGCGTGCCGAATGCCATGATGCGTTCCTTCTGGCGCGAGTGTCGCGCTTAGTTCTTGACAGCCAGCCGCACCGAGCCGTCGTCGGCCGTGCGGGCGGAGGAGCCCGGGCGCACGCGGGCGCCGGTCACGAAGTAGGCGTGCAGGTCGTGCGCAAAGCGGTTCAGCTTGTTGATGACGCCCTTGTTGCCACGGCTCAGTGCGTTGTAGCCGAGCACCGCCGGGATCGCCACGGCCAGGCCGAAGGCGGTCATGATCAGGGCTTCGCCCACGGGGCCGGCCACCTTGTCGATGGTCGGCACGCCCGAGGCGCCAATGCCGATCAGCGCGTGGTAGATGCCCCACACCGTGCCGAACAGGCCGACGAACGGCGCGGTGGAGCCCACCGAGGCCAGCACCGCCAGGCCCGACTGCATGCGCGACACCGCCTCGTCGATCGAGCTCTTCAGCGAGCGGGTCAGCCAGTCGGAGATGTCGAGCTGGTCGTGCAGTTGCGGCTGGCTGGCGCGGTGGTGCTGCGCCGCTTCCTTGCCGGTCATGGCCAGCGTGCGGAACGGATTGGCATCGCTCGCGCCGAGTGTTTCCAGCGCGTGGTCGAAGTCATCCGAGTGCCAGAAGCGCTTTTCCGCGCCATTTGCCATCTTCTTGAGGCGAACCAGATCCCACGCCTTGGTGAGAATCACGATCCACGACAACAGCGACATGATGAGCAGAATGATGGCGGTCGCTCGCATGACGAAGTCGCCTTGCGACCAGAGGTGGGAGAGTCCGAGGTCCTGCATGGTGGTTCCTGGTGTCAGTGTTTGGGAAAGATCGGAAAATTCCGGGAAATCAGTTCAGCTCGAAGTTGATCGGCTGCTGGGCGGTCACGGCCACGGCGCGGCCATTGTCCAAATAGGGCTTGCAACGCATGCGCTGCACGGCATCCACTGCAGCCTGGTCCAGTCGGCTCGAGCCGCTCGACGTGACCACCGCGGTCTTGACCACGCGGCCAGACTCATCGGTCGTCAGACGAACAACAGCCTTGCCGGTTTCACCCATTCGGCGCGATTGCGACGGATAGGCCACTTGCGGCGGCGAACAGGCGATCTCGCCGATGCCGACAGCGCGCGGCGCGGCATTGGCCGATACGGGCGGCGAAGGCGGTTCGGCAGGCGCCGGCGGGGCAGGGGGGGCCGGCGGGGCTTCGATGGCCGTCGGCGAGGGCGGCAGCGAGGCCACGGGTTCCGGGGTCGGCTGCGGCTTCGGCGGGGTCGGGCGCGGTGTTACCACCTTCACCTGCTTCGGGGGCGTCTGCGGTTGCGGCTTGGGCGGCTCCGGCGCCGGAGGCTGCTTGGGCGGCTCCATCGGGATGATACGGGCGATGATCTCGGGCGCGATGACCGCTTCGGTCAGTTTGCGCGCCAGGCCGCTCTGGATCAGGTAAAGCAGCCCGACGTGGAACAACAGGACAGCAACAGTGATCTTGAGGAAACGTTGATCGAACATGAGAGATACGACAGGTATTCGAAATGGGCAGGCGGCGCGCGTCTGTACTCGCTCACTTGCGATAGAACAGGATCAGCGAGATGCCACATCCGACCAGCAGGCTCAATAGCAATTCCATGATAACGCTCCTGATGTACAGCCACGTGAACCGGAGAAAACCGTGAAACGGGGTTGCTGGGGAGCGCCACTCTTGGGCAGCGTAGCGGCACAGTATAAACGATAATGATTCTTATTTGTTGCGCATTGTGCAATGCAATCGTCGAATTACGATATCCGATTGCGTGAGGTGGGTGCGTGGGCGCCCGCGCGTCGGTGGGTGTCTGCAATGCCCCATCGGCGGCAAACCGCGCTAGGATGGAAGAAAGCAGCGTGATAACAGCGTGACAAACATCGGCAGCCTGGTACTGGTGGCGCCCCCGCGGTCCGGACGCCCGCCAGCCCAAGCGAAGGGAATGGCCATGGACTTCACCCGTTTTGCTGAAGACGACCGCTCGACGCTCCTGCGTGCCGCGCCCGGCGTGGCGGGGACCTCGGCCCTTGACTGGATGTGCGCCCAGTTCGCGCTGCGCGTGGTCTGCGCGCTGGGGCCGCGCTTCAATCTGCGCAGCAATATCAACGACGTGCTGACGGTCAGCGCCCAGGAAATGGTCTGGCCCTATGGCGTGGTGCTGCGCGTCCAGCGCTTCCTGTCCGCGCGCTGCGCGGACATGCCCGCGTGGAAGGGCGCCTCGCGGCTGACCCCAGAAGAGTTCCTCGAGCGGCATGGCCAATGGAATAGCGCCTTCGACGAAAGTGCGCTGTTTTACTATCTCGATGAGTACGTGAAGCACCATGCCAAGGACATGTTCGCCGTGTTCGATGCGTCGGCTGCCGCGATTGCCTCGCGCCTCCACGGCGAGCGGGTGCTGCTGGTGCGCAACATCGACATGCTCAGCCATGTGCTGAACCTGCCCGAGCATGAACGCAAGCTGCTGCTGTATGCCGCGCTGGCCAAGTACAAGCGCGATCTGCGCGCGGTGATGGTCGATTGCAAGGTCGCGCACAGTCAGGAGGCGTTCCAGATCCTGGCCGGCCTGACCGGCGCCAGCCCCGCCGATATCGCTGTTTCACTACGTCCCGGCTCGCGGCTCGAGACGCTGAACCTGATCGAGCAGCCGCTGCCCGAGAACAGCGTCACGGACCTCGGCGACCTGATGCGCCTGTCCGATCGTCTGCTGCACGTGCTGCTCGGCAACTACGCCAGCGACGCGGAGATGATGGCCGTGTTCACGCGGCCCGCTGCGCCGCCGACGCTGGGCACGAGCGACTATCCGCATGTGGAGACCGACGCGCGCTACCTGTCCGCGCTGCTGGGCAACGCCACGCGCCAGAACGCCGCAGGGGTGAACGTGCTGATCTACGGCCCGCCGGGCACCGGCAAGACCGAGTTCGCGCGGCTGCTGGCGCGCGAGGCGGACTGCGAACTCTACGAGGTGGATTGCTTCGACCGCGACGGCAACTCGCTCTCCGGCAAGGACCGCTATCGCTCCCTGCAGGTGTCGCAGGCCTTCCTGCGCGGCCGGCCGCGTACGGCCTTGTTGTTCGATGAGGTGGAAGACGTATTCCCAGGCAGTGCGCGCGAGCTGATGAGCCTGTTCGGGCAGGAAGACACGCGTGGCTCGGTCAACGGCAAGGCGTGGGTCAACCAGACGCTCGAACAGAATCCCGTGCCGGTGATCTGGATCTCGAATTCGATCCGCCAGATCGATCCCGCGTACCTGCGGCGCTTCCAATTCCATCTGGAATTAAAGATTCCGCCACCTCTGGTGCGCGAGAACATCATCCGCAAGCATCTGGGCGGACTCGATGTCAGCGACGCGTTCATCGCCACGCTGGCCGCGCGCAAGACGCTGACGCCGGCGCAGGTGCAATCGGCGGCGCGGTTCGTGGAACTGGCGCGCAGCGACGTCGATGAACCCGTGGAGGCGCTGATCCTGCGCCAGCTCGAACACGCCGACCGCGCGATGGGGCTGCGCCCCGAGGCCGAGGCGCGGCCCGTGGTGACGCGCTACCGGCTCGACAACCTCAATATCGAATCGCGCTACGCGGTGGAAAAGATCGTCCAGGCGCTCGGCGCGCGCCAGCGCGGCACGCTGTGTTTCTATGGGCCGCCGGGCACTGGCAAGACGGCGCTGGCCGAGCACATCGCGGCGGAACTGGACCTGCCGCTGATGATCCGCCGCGCTTCTGACCTGATGAGCAAGTACGTCGGTGAGACGGAGCAGCAGATCGCGGCGATGTTCGCGCGTGCAGAAGAGGACGGTGCGGTGCTGTTGCTCGACGAGGCCGACAGTTTCATGCAGAGCCGGCAGCAGGCGGTGCGCAACTACGAGGTGTCGGAAGTCAACGAAATGCTCCAGGGCATGGAGCGCTTCAATGGCATCTTCCTCTGTACGACCAATCTGTTCGACCGGATTGACGAAGCGGCGCTGCGGCGGTTCTCGTTCAAGATCCGCTTCCTGTCGCTCAAGCCGCAGCAACGCGTGACGATGTTCGTGGATGAGGCGCTCGAAGGCGATCCCGCGCGCATGACCGAGACGATCCAGCGCGAACTCGATTCGATGGATTGCCTGACGCCGGGCGACTTCGCCACGGTCAAGCGGCAGTCGGTGGTGCTCGGCGAAGCGCTGACCCCGGACGAGTTTCTGGCGCAATTACGACAGGAACACGCGATCAAGCCCGAGGTGCGGCATCACAAGCCGCTGGGGTTCATCCAATAGCCGGCAAGGCGTCGCCGGGATCAGAGCGGCGGCGCTGGCTCGATGACTACGGTTTCTGCGAGGGTATCCACGTTCAGCAGCGTCGCCGCCATCGCACGCAGGTGCGCGGCGTCGCGTGTGGACGCATAGCGGTCTTGCGGCACCGCATCGGGTGCGGCGGCGAGGTCGTGTTCAACGAGCTTGCGCGCAAGTTGCCGGGCGATGGCACTGCCGGTGTCCACTAGGGCGAGACGATTGCCGACCATCGCGCGGATGGTGTCGGAGAGAAACGGATAGTGGGTGCAGCCGAGTACGAGCGTGTCGGCGCCGGCGTCCAGCATCGGGGTCAGCAGGCCTTCGAGCCGCGTGCGCACCGCAGGGCCAGAGACATCGCCCTGTTCGATACGGGCGACGAGGTCGAGACCGGCCGCGCACAGATAACGGCTTTCGCCTTCCAGCGACGTCAGCAATCGATTGAACTTGGCGCTGCGCAGCGTGTTGGCCGTGGCGAGCACGCCCACCACCTTGCTGCGGCTGGCCGCCGCGGCCGGCTTCAGGCCGGGTTCGACGCCGATGATCGGCAGCGGCAATGTCTCGCGCAGGGTTTGAACGGCATGCATCGTGGCCGTATTGCAGGCAATGACGAGCGCCTTGCAGCCCTGTGCCACCAGCCATTCGCAGACTTGCAGCGTGCGCGCCTCGACGAAGCGTTCGGGTTTTTCGCCATACGGCGCGTAGCGCGAGTCGGCCACGTAGAGCAGGGACTCATGCGGCAGCAGCGCGCGGATTTCGCGCAGCACCGAGAGGCCGCCGAGGCCGGAATCGAAAACGCCGATGGGAGAGGGATTCACGGAAGGGAGGAGAGTGGCGTTCCCCTTCCATATCTATATATGGAAGGGGAACGCCGGCAGGGCCGCAGGGCCCTGGCCGGTTATGCCGCAGCGACCGGAATCTTGCCGATCTTGGCTTGCCACTCGGCGGGGCCGGTCTTGTGCACCGACGTACCCGAGCTGTCCACGGCCACCGTCACGGGCATGTCCTTGACGTCGAACTCGTAGATGGCTTCCATGCCGAGATCTTCGAAGGCCAGCACCTTGGCGCCGCGAATCGCCTTCGACACCAGGTAGGCCGCGCCACCCACGGCCATCAGGTAGGCCGACTTGTGCTTCTGGATCGATTCGATCGCCACCGGGCCGCGCTCGGCCTTGCCGATCATCGCGATCAGGCCGGTCTGGGCCAGCATGGTCTCGGTGAACTTGTCCATGCGGGTCGCCGTGGTGGGGCCGGCCGGGCCGACCACCTCGTCACGCACCGGATCGACCGGGCCGACGTAGTAGATCACGCGGTTGGTGAAGTCGATCGGCAGCGATTCGCCCTTGGCCAGCATGTCGGCGATGCGCTTGTGCGCGGCGTCGCGGCCGGTCAGCATCTTGCCGTTCAGCAGTAGCGTCTGGCCGGGCTTCCACGAAGCGACTTCCTCGGGCGTCAGCGTGTTCAGGTCCACACTCTTCGACGTCTCGGTGTTCGGCGCCCATTCCACCTGCGGCCAGGCCGACAGGTCCGGGGCTTCCAGCTTGGCCGGGCCGCTGCCGTCCAGCGTGAAGTGCACGTGGCGCGTGGCCGCGCAGTTCGGGATCATCGCCACGGGCTTGGAAGCCGCGTGGGTCGGGGTAGCCATGATCTTGACGTCGAGCACGGTGGCCAGGCCGCCCAGGCCCTGCGCGCCAATGCCGAGCGCGTTGACCTTTTCGTACAGTTCCACGCGCATTTCCTCGACCCAGTCCTGCGGGCCGCGGGCGATGATGTCCTGGATATCGATGGACTCCATCAGCGATTCCTTGGCCATCAGCATGGCCTTCTCGGCCGTGCCGCCGATGCCGATGCCCAGCATGCCGGGCGGGCACCAGCCGGCGCCCATGGTCGGCACGGTCTTCAGGACCCAGTCGACGATGGAATCGGACGGGTTCAGCATCACGAACTTCGACTTGTTCTCGGAGCCGCCGCCCTTGGCCGCGACCTGGATGTCCACGGTGTTGCCCGGCACCACCTCGTAGTGGATCACGGCCGGCGTGTTGTCCTTGGTGTTCTTGCGGGCGCCTTCGGGCGGGCTCACGATCGACGCGCGCAGCACGTTGTCCGGGTGCGTGTAACCGCGACGCACGCCTTCGTTGATCATGTCCGACAGGCCCATCGTGGCGCCATCCCAGCGCACGTCCATCCCCACCTTGACGAAGATCGTGACGATGCCGGTGTCCTGGCACAGCGGACGCTTGCCTTCGGCGCACATGCGGCTGTTGGTCAGGATCTGCGCAATCGCGTCCTTGGCGGCCGGACTCTGCTCCAACTCATAGGCACGGCCCAGGCTGGTGATGTAGTCCATCGGGTGGTAATAGCTGATGTACTGCAGCGAGTCGGCGACGCTCTGGATGAGGTCTTCTTGCTTGATGACGGTCATTTTTGTGGGGGAGGGCAGCGGTGAAACACAGCCCGGGATGATACACCGTGGCGGCGCCGGCTGCGGGAATGCATACAGCCGTCGACACCCGGAAAGCGGCACCGAAAGTGGCGAATACGCCATCTGGTGCGAGGGGGAGCGTTAGTGCGCCTGCTGCGGCACGTGCGGTTGGGACACCATGCGGTCCACCCATGCCATGGCCAGTGCCGAAGCCAGGAAGGCCACGTGGATGATCACCTGCCACATGATGGTGTGGTGAGAGCGTTGTTCGGCGTCGATGAAGGTCTTCAGCAGGTGGATCGACGAAATGCCGATCAGCGCCATCGACAGCTTCACCTTCAGCACGCCGGCATTGACGTGGTCAAGCCACTCGGGCTCGTCGGGGTGATTGTCGATGCCCAGGCGCGAGACAAAGGTCTCGTAGCCGCCCACGATCACCATGATCAGCAGGTTGGAAATCATCACCACGTCGATCAGGCCGAGTACCACCAGCATGATCTTGGTCTCGTCGAACGTGGTGACATGGGACAGCAGGTGCCAGACTTCGACCAGGAAGTGATAGACGTAGACGCCCTGCGCGACGATCAAGCCGAGGTAGAGCGGCAGCTGGAGCCAGCGGGAGGCGAAGATGATACGGGGGATGGGGCGGAGCGGGGTGTATGACATGGGGTGCGCAAACGTGAAGTAAATGTCATCAGACAATCAAAGGCGGGTCTGATTGTACCTTGTGCGTCCCATCGTCCAGATGACAGGTTTGCGCTGCGGCACGTGCCGGTGCTAGCCTAGTAGAGCCGGCTGCACTTGTGGCCAGGTTGCGCCCCCGCCTCCCTCCGATCTGATTTGCTGCATCGCAGCACTGCATGCGCCGTCGCGCATGGCGACTCCGTCAGGTTTAAGTAAGCCGCCGGGCGTACCTTCCAGCCAAAAGCAAGCAGTCCTAAGCCAAACAGGAGACAAGCCATGTCGGCCATCGAATCGGTGATGCAGGAGCATCGCGTTTTCCCACCCCCTGAGTCGTTCGCCAAGACGGCGGCTATTCCCAGCATGGCGGCCTATCAGGCCCTGTGCGACGAAGCCGAGCGCGACTACGAGGGGTTCTGGGCGCGCCACGCCCGCGAGCTGCTGCACTGGGACAAGCCGTTCACCAAGGTGCTCGACGAAAGCAACGCGCCGTTCTACAAGTGGTTCGAGGACGGCCAGCTCAATGCCTCGTACAACTGCCTGGAACGCAATATCGAGCAGGGACTTGGCGAGAAAATCGCCATCGTCTTCGAGGCGGATGACGGCACCGTGAGCCGCGTCAGCTACAAGGAACTGCTGGCCAAGGTCAGCCGTTTTGCGAATGGTCTCAAGGCGCTCGGCGTCAAGAAGGGCGACCGCGTGGTCATCTACATGCCGATGTCCGTGGAAGGCGTGGTCGCCATGCAGGCCTGCGCCCGCATCGGCGCCACCCATTCGGTGGTGTTCGGCGGATTTTCGGCCAAATCGCTGCAGGAGCGGCTGGTTGATGTGGGCGCCGTGGCGCTGATCACCGCCGACGAACAGATGCGCGGCGGCAAGGCGCTGCCGCTCAAGGCCATCGCCGACGAAGCCCTGGCGCTGGGCGGCTGCGAGGCCGTCAAGCACGTAGTGGTCTATCGCCGCACCGGCGGCAAGGTGGCCTGGACCGAAGGCCGCGACCGCTGGATGGAAGACGTCTCCGCCGGCCAGCCCGACGCCTGCGCCGCCGAGCCGGTGGATGCCGAGCATCCGTTGTTCGTGCTCTACACCTCCGGATCGACGGGCAAGCCGAAGGGCGTGCAGCACAGCACGGGCGGCTACCTGCTCTGGTCGCTGATGACGATGCGCTGGACCTTCGACATCAAGCCGGACGACCTGTTCTGGTGTACCGCCGACATCGGCTGGGTCACTGGCCACACCTATATTGCCTACGGCCCGCTGGCGGCCGGCGCCACGCAGGTGGTGTTCGAGGGCGTGCCCACGTTCCCGAACGCCGGCCGCTTCTGGGACATGATCCAGCGCCACAAGGTCAGCATCTTCTACACCGCGCCGACGGCCATCCGTTCGCTGATCAAGGCCGCCGAGGCCGACGAGAAGATCCATCCGAAGCAGTACGATCTCTCCAGCCTGCGCCTGCTGGGCACGGTGGGCGAGCCGATCAACCCGGAAGCGTGGATGTGGTACTACAAGAACATCGGCGGCGAGCGTTGCCCGGTGGTCGACACCTTCTGGCAGACCGAGACCGGCGGCCACATGATCACGCCGCTGCCGGGCGCCACGCCGCTGGTGCCGGGCTCGTGCACGCTGCCGCTGCCGGGCATCATGGCGGCCATCGTCGATGAAACCGGGCAGGACGTGCCGAATGGCAGTGGCGGCATCCTGGTCGTCAAGCGTCCGTGGCCGTCGATGATCCGCACGATCTGGGGCGACCCGGAGCGCTTCAAGAAGAGCTATTTCCCCGAGGAACTGGGCGGCACGCTGTATCTGGCTGGCGATGGCTCCATCCGCGACAAGGAAACTGGCTACTTCACGATCATGGGCCGGATCGACGACGTGCTGAACGTGTCGGGCCACCGCATGGGCACGATGGAGATCGAATCGGCGCTGGTGTCGAACCCGCTGGTGGCCGAGGCCGCCGTGGTCGGTCGCCCGGATGACATGACCGGCGAGGCGATCTGCGCCTTCGTCGTGCTCAAGCGCACGCGCCCGACCGGCGACGAGGCGGTGAAGATCGCCACGGAGCTGCGCAACTGGGTCGGCAAGGAAATTGGACCGATTGCGAAGCCGAAGGACATCCGCTTTGGCGATAACCTGCCGAAGACCCGTTCGGGCAAGATCATGCGCCGGCTGTTGCGCTCGCTGGCCAAGAACGAGGAAATCACGCAGGATACGTCCACGCTCGAGAATCCGGCCATCCTCGATCAACTGAAGCAAGCGCAATAAGCGCCCCCGCCCGTGCGGGTTTCCTCCCATCCGATGCCGGCCGCGTGCCGGCATTTTCTTGAGTTCGCCCATGGCTGATGCCCAGTCGCGCTTCCGGCGCCGGCTGTTGCTCTACTACGGTCTGTTCACGCTCGGGCTGTTCGGCTTCATCGGCATGATGGGGCTGCTCGAGCATTCCAACGCCGACGCGCTGTGGCTCGGCTATGTCTTCCTGTTCGTCACAATTGCGATCTACGCCTGCATCGGCCTGATCTGCCGCACCTCGGACCTCAACGAGTATTACGTGGCGGGGCGACGGGTGCCGGCGCTGTTCAACGGCATGGCCATCGCCGCGGACTGGATGAGCGCGGCGTCGTTCATCGGCCTGGCCGGCATCCTGTTCGCCTCCGGCTACGAGGGGCTGGCCTACGTGATGGGCTGGACCGGCGGCTACTGCCTGGTGGCGTTCCTGTTGGCGCCGTATCTGCGCAAATATGGCGGCTATACGATCCCGGACTTCCTCGCGGCGCGCTACGGCAACGGCAAGCCCGGCGGCAACCTGCCGGTGCGGGCGATTGCGGTGCTGGCGGCCTCGCTGTGCTCCTTCGTCTATCTGGTGGCGCAGATCCAGGGCGTGGGGCTGATCGTCACGCGCTTTATCGGCGTGGAGTTCGCCGTGGGGGTGTTCTTCGGGCTTGCCGGCATCCTGGTCTGCTCGTTCCTGGGCGGCATGCGGGCGGTCACGTGGACCCAGGTGGCGCAGTACATCATGCTGATTGTGGCGTTTTTGCTAACCGTGTCGATGATTGCGTGGAAGCATCATCGCGAGGCGCTGCCGCAGGTCAGCTATGGCTCGCTGCTGGGCCAGATCGAACAGGCCGAGAAGCGGCTTGAGCACGATCCCGCGGAGCGGCAGGTGCGGGAGTTGTTTCGCCAGCAGGCGGTGATGCTGCAGGAGCGCATCGCGCGGCTGCCGCAGTCATTCGACGAAGAACGGCGCGTGCTGGACGATCGGCTCCAGGAACTGCGCACGCGCAACGCGCCGCTGCGCGAGATCAAGAGCGTGGAGCGCGAGCGGCTGGCGTTTCCCGTGGATATCGCCGACGCCCAGCAGCAGTGGAGCCAGATGCGGGAGGAGGCGCTGGCGCGCAGCCATGCCGCCACGCCATCGACCGAGCCTTACCCGGCGGCGTCCGAGGCGGAGCGGAAGACCAAGCGGCTCAACTTCGTCCTGCTGGTGTTCTGCCTGATGCTCGGCACGGCCAGCCTGCCGCACATCCTGACGCGGCTGTACACCACGCCGTCGGTCCGGGAAACGCGCAATTCGGTGGCCTGGGCCGTGTTTTTCATCGCGCTGCTCTATGTGTCGGCACCCACGCTGGCGGCGCTGGTCAAGGCCGAGTTCTTCCAGCATCTGGTCGGCACGCCGTTCGCGGAGCTGCCGCAGTGGGTGGTGCAATGGCGCAAGGTCGACCCGCCCGTGTTCGGCATCCGCGATGTGAATGGCGACGGCATCGTCCAGTGGGCGGAAATCCTGATCCAGCCGGACATGATTGTGCTGGCGGCGCCCGAGATCGCCGGGCTGCCGTACGTGATCTCGGGGCTGGTGGCGGCCGGCGCGCTGGCGGCGGCGCTGTCCACGGCGGACGGGTTGTTACTGACGATTGCCAACGCGCTGTCGCACGACGTCTACTACCACATGATCGACCGCCAGGCGAGCCACCAGCGCCGCGTGACGACCGCCAAGATCGTGCTGCTGGCGGTGGCGCTGTTCGCCTCCTACGTGACCTCGCTGCGGCCTGGCAACATCCTGTTCCTGGTGGGGGCGGCCTTCTCGCTGGCGGCGTCGAGCTTCTTCCCGGTGCTGGTCCTGGCCATCTTCTGGCGCCGAACCACGGCGGCCGGGGCGGTGGCGGGCATGGCCACCGGGCTGGGCGTGGCGATGTACTACATCTTCGTCAACTACCCGTTCTTCACGAAGATGACCGGAATCTTCGGCAACCGCTGGTTCGGCGTGGACCCGATCGCCTCCGGCGCCTTCGGCGTGCCGGCCGGGTTTGCCGTGGCCATCCTCGTGAGCCTGGTCACGCCAAGGAACGCACCGGTCATCGACCGGCTCGTCAATTACCTGCGAAAAGGGTAGGGCAGGTCACAACCACATCCCCGAGGGGGCTGGACAGCCCGAACGGCTCTGCTATAATCGCCGACTTCCCGGAGAGATGGATGAGTGGTTTAAGTCGCACGCCTGGAAAGCGTGTATAGGTTAATAGCCTATCCGGGGTTCGAATCCCCGTCTCTCCGCCAGTTTTTCTTGTCACTTCAGGGCTTGTGGCCGATTTTCCCGGCCATCGCCCTCGGCAATAGCCTTCCCCCAGTTAGAATCGAGAGCCAGAGACCCGGTAGGTCTCCGCCAACGTTCATTCGCCTCGCTTCGGCCTGCACATGGCCGGCGCATTATTTCCCGGACATTCCTAGCACGACGCTTTGCGTCTTCTGTAGCGTCGCTGCCATCGTCGGCTCAGGGGTAGCTTCCATGAAGCGCTCCACGCGTTCTTCAATGACAACGTCCGGCTTTTCCTGCAAGACCATACGCACGAACAGTTCGTCGGTCGGCGTACCCCAGATGGAAACTACCCGGCCGAACGTCGCACTGAAGTAGGGGCTGATGGCCGATCCGAACGAATCGTGGAAAATCAGCAATGTCTTCGTGCGTGATGGGCAATCATTGCCGGCGAACTGCAGGATTCGGCTGACGTCGACGCCGGCCGGAGGCTGGACCTCCACGGCGTGACCGCAGCGTTGGAGCGTGGCCGCTATCTTTTCGGTTTCCTTTTTCGGACTGCGGCTCATGACGGCCAGGTCGCGCGGAAGCGGCAATTTGTCGTCAGCGAATTCCGTATCGGCGATTTGGAGCGTTGCGGGACGATACGCGTCGCCGAGCGAACGCATAATGGTGCGATATCCGATGTAGGCGCCGTATCCTGTCCAGTGCGTGTCTGTCTCGAAATAGAGACGATCGGCACCGGCCTTTTTCTCTTTTGCCAGGTCGGGAAGCAGATCCACTAGCGGCACGGAAGCTGAGACGTGCTGCTTGATCCGAGCAAAGCGGGAATCGCCGTCCCATTGGAAACGGCTGGGCAGCTTCTCCGGGAAAACGCTGTGCTTATCAGGCGCCGTGACAAACCGGTAGGTGATGCCTTGATGGTCCAGCCATGCAGCGCGGTCCGCCAGCGATTTTCTCCAGTTTTCCAGGCTCGCCTGCGTCGGGCTGCTCACCCGCTGCATATCGGCGAGCGAGTTATCGCCCGTGTAGAACAGCCAGCCGCCAGACCCCAGGATGACCCGTGTCGATCCCGACGTGCCAAAGACGTTTCGGCTGATATCGGCATGCAATGTCAGGAAACGGTCCCGTAAGCCAAAGTTGTCATTGACGAACGCTTCCATCTTGGGCGGATAAGCGACCACCTCCTTGAATGACGCAGGCAGCGACGGCATTGCCGTGAGCGTGCGCTTTTCCGCACTACTGTCATGGCTGCGCCAGAGGCCCACAAATGGAACGGCGACGGTCGCCGCGAAGAACGTGGTCAGCACCGCGTTAATGATGTTTCTCGAGTCGATCGATTGCATCATCAGAACCTGAAATAGATGAAGGGGTTATACGTGCTGAGCGCAAGCTGGGAGATGCTGATAATCAGAATCAGCGATGCGATGGTGCCGCGTGCGGTCAGCATTGGCAGCGACTTCGCGTCCGTGGGTTGAATCCGGATGCACCAGTCGGGCAGGGGTTCATTCGCGTGGGAAGGGAACCGGCGTGAGCGCCAATCCCGCGCGAAGAAGGTGAACATCGGCGTGGCGAGCACAATCCCAGCTACGAGTGTCGTCATGGCAACCGGGTCCATGGCGGCAACCAATTGCGGCGGCAAGCCTTGACCGTGGCCCTGGAAGAACATGGCCTTGAGGTAGGCGGTGGCACCGGCAAGCGTTTCGGCTCGGAAGAAGACCCATCCCACCATGACCACCAGAATCGTATAGGCACTCGACACCGATCGTGGTGCGGCATCGATCCAACGGCCCAGTCTGCCGCGCTCCAGTACGAGCATCACCCCATGGAATATGCCCCAAATGGCGAAGTTCCAGCTCGCGCCATGCCAGAGGCCGCAGAGGAAGAACACAGCAAACAGGTTCATGCGTACCCGGAAGCCCGATCCCCGATTACCACCGAGAGGAATGTAGAGGTAGTCGCGGAACCACGTCGACAGCGACAGGTGCCAGCGGCGCCAGAACTCGCGGATGGATCGCGCGATATACGGATAGTTGAAATTCTCGGTCAGTTCGAATCCGAACATACGGGCCAGACCGATGGCCATGTCGGAGTATCCAGAGAAATCAAAATAAATCTGGAGGGTATAGCAGGCAATGCCTAGCCATGCCGCGCTGGTGGAAAGTGTCCCGGGTGGGGTGCTGAATGCCTGATCTGCGATTTGCCCGAGGGTGTTGGCAATCAGGACCTTCTTCCCCAAGCCGAAAGCGAACCGTTCGACACCCGAAGCAAACCGCTCCACCGTGTTGCCACGACGGAGAATCTGGTCAGCAACATCGTAATAACGAATAATTGGCCCCGCCACGAGTTGGGGGAACATCGAAATATAGAGCCCCATGTCGAGTGGGCTTTTCAACGCTTCCGCTTCGCGGCGATAGATGTCCACCAGATAGGAAATAGCGTGGAACGTGAAGAATGAGATGCCTACAGGCAGCGGCAAGGCTTTTGTCTCGAAGGTCCGATGAAGCAGGGGCCCGAGCAATTCATTGACGATGGAAACCAGAAAGCTGGTGTACTTGTAATGCGCCAGCACCATCAAATTGATCGCTACCGCAAGCGAGAGGATGCCAAATTCTATCCGCCGCGACCGCGCGGATGACATGGCCAGGCCCACGCCCCAATTAAAAAGTATGGAAATAAGCATTAACCCGATATAGACGGGTTCGCCCCAGGCATAGAACAGCAGGCTGGCAGCCAGGAGCAACAGATTCCGATACATCGGCGCCAGCAAATAGTAAAGCGCTAGCGTGACGGGAAGGAAAAGGAACAGGAAGGCAGTCGAGCTGAAAACCACGAAATTGTCTCTTCTATTTTTCCTGGTGGTTTAAAGGCCACATGGATGTTCTTTGGATTTCGGATTTTAGCCGAGTCCGGTGAGAGTGGCGAAAATGGATGTCGATCGCCCCCCCGCACGGGTGCAACGAAATCAGCACTACTGTGCGATCAGACAGACAAGAAAAATGCGGAACCCGCTTGAAATTTCAGGAACGGCAGACCGGGTGTGCGTCGAGACTTGACGCAGTGCAAGCGCTACAGAGAGCACTTCCCGCTGTATTGCGGATGCGCTGATGACCACAAAACGCAGCTCGTATAGTTGTCGTAGCGGTTCGCAGCGTAGATCGCGCCAACGGTGGCCAACATCAAAAGTGCCAGGGCAACACGGTGAGTCATGCTCATGATCAGCCTCGTGTTTGGATGTTGGAAGAGGTGGCTGAGGCCGGAGGGACATCGTGACCTCCAAAGCAATGTAGTACATGTTCCGGACAATTCCAATGCACGATCTTGCCGCATTTATCCGGGCGGATTCCTGCATAAAGTCAAAGGAACCGCTCATTGGAGGCGCGTTATGCCGACCATCGCCCGTACCATCCTCCCCGCACTGCTCCTCCTCACCCCCTCCGCCCATGCCGACGACCTCCAGAATCGAGGTAACGATCCCTTCTTTCAAATCTCGTCAGCGGTTGCCAACTGCCCCGAGCCGGCCGGGCCGCGCGTGAGCGAGGCCGAGTGGAAGCGCGATGCGCATCATCGGATCGAGCATGGCAACCACTGCTGGCTGGAAGGGCGTTGCCGTCTGCCGAATGCATTTGCCTACGATGCGGAGATTGCCGATAGCGCGCGTCGCCGCTTGCAATGGCTGTCCGCCAACCTGCCGGCGTGGCGGCAGAGCACGTTGTGGGTGACGGTGTGGCAGCGTTGGGTGCTGGTGCAGGGCTGCGTGGCGCCGGGATTTCCGCTGGCGTCGTTCATGGCTGCGATGCGGGAGGTGCCCGATGTCGAGCGCCTGATCGACCAGACCACGGCGCATACAGAGCGCGGCGTGCCCTATGCGCGCTTCCACCCGGCGACGTCGGGTCAGCAGCCGGCGCCAGGCCGGGCTACCATACCGTGACCATTCGTCCGAGGAGTCCCGCATGTCCAAGGAAAAATCCGGCGTCGCCTTTCCCACGCTGATCGCCTTTGCCGTGGCCGGCATGGCGTTCACCGCGTCAGTCATCCTCGCGTACTACGCGACCCATCCCCAGCGCATCACGAAGTCATAGCCCGCGCGGGCTCAGGTTCGCTGGGCCTTCCGTTTCTGCACCTTGGCCGCCACCGGCATGACCGGGGCGCGCCGCGTGACGACTTCCACCAGCAGGAAGCCGTCCATCTCGGTTTCGTAGACGGTGCGCCCGCAGATGGGGCAGGGTGCGTGTTCCTTGCGTGGGGTCCTCACAAGGCCCAGCCGGTATTCGCGGATGTGGAGCGTCGCGCCGCAGACGCATTCCACTGGCTCGATGTGGTGCATGCCTCTCCTTGTCCTGGCCGGCGAGGTGACCTGCGCCGTCCTGATATCAGGGATCACTCTGGATAGTAGTCAAGGCTTGCCTTATCGGAAACGTTTGGCTTCGCGAGGGCAAACCACCGTATTCCAGATGACAGTGTCCGACCAGTCAATGGATCAGCAAAACAGGGTCATGCGGCGGCTTGCATCACGCGGTTGCGGCCGTTGCGCTTGGCGTCGTAGAGCGCCTCGTCGGCGCGGCCATATGCGTGCTCGAAGGTGCGGCCCTGGGCGGACCAGCTCACGCCGAAGCTCGCCGTGACCGGGCAGTCCACGGGGGAGGGGAAGCGATGCGTGGCGATGGCATGGCGCATGTCCTCGGCCAGCGCCAGCGCGTCTTCGAGCGGCACGCCTGGCAGCAGCGCGGTGAACTCCTCGCCGCCCACGCGCCCGATGGCGCCCTCGGCATCCACCGTGTCCTTGAGGCAGGCGGTCACGCCGCAGATCACCGCGTCGCCCACCGGATGGCCATAGGCATCGTTGAGCCGCTTGAAATGGTCGATGTCGAGCACGATCATCGAGAGGCTCCCGCGCGCCAGCGCCGCCGTGGCGCGGTCGATCACGGCGCCACGGTTGAGCGCGCCAGTCAGCGTGTCGTGCGTGGCGCGGTATTCGAGTTCCTGAGCCAGTTCCTGGAGCCGGTGGTTAAGCCGGTTCATTTCCAGTTCCTCACGGTCGCTGCGGCGGATCAGCCGGCGCGTCTCGCGCATCAGCCGCTCGTAGTAGCTGATGAGCTGCCCCAGCGTATGCCGATACGATTCCTCGCCGGCATCGACATCGCAGAACACGGCCTTGGCATGCGCCAGGACGCTGTTCTCCGATTCGAACAGGTCGGGCTCGGACATGATGGCGGCGGGCGGGTTCAACTGCCGGTGGTCGCTACGTCGTGGAACGCAATCGCAGGGAAGTCGTCGTGCAGTTCCTGGCCGAATTCGAGGATGGTGTCGTCGTCCTCGTCATGGAACCAGTGCAGTTCGATGCGGTTGCCGCGCTCGGCGGCGTCGTTCAGCGCGTCGAAGATGCTGAACAGCATCTTGGTGCTCGAGCTGTTGAAATAAGTCAGCGCCACGTTGACCGTGACCGAGACCCCGTCGCACGCCGCCAGGTACTTGCGCAGGCGGGCGATGGCCTCGCCGTAGAACACGGCAGCGTTCTCGGGGTAGGACTCGCCCTTGAGCGAGAGGATGTGCCGCTCGAAGTCGAAGCTCACCTCGGGCGAGGAGGGCGTGGCGGCGATAAACAGGTTTTCCATGGCAGAGGCTCTTCCCGATAGGTCAGATCGTGGCGACGAGCTGGAACATCGTCGATCCCGGATCCGTGTCGATCGGTTGAAAGTTGTATTCGAGGGGCGCGCTGGCATCGCGCGCCATCGTCAGGAAGCCGAGCCCGGCGCCCTTGCTGCCCTCCGGCGCCTCCGCGCGCAGGGTCTGCTTGTAGGCTTGCTTGATCTGGTCCAGCGTCATCGTGCGTAGCGGCTCCAGCGTGGCGCGCAGCTGGTGCACACGCACCGTCGCCACCGGATTGGAACACATCAGGCGGTAGTGCTCGTCCACCATGCTGATGCACACCGAGCCATGGCGCAACTGGCCGCGCTGCTGCTCGCTCTCCGGCGTGGGTGCGGTCAGGGCGTCCGAGGAGTAGTGGACGATGTTCTGCGCCATTTCCACGAAGGACGAGAACAGCTTGCGCCGCGTGGTGCCATCGACCCCGCTTACGGCGAGCTGCAGGCGCACCGCGTCGGACATGGCGGCGATGATGTTCTGCGAAAAGTAGCCGACGTAGTAGAAGATCACGTTGCGTTCCCGAGCCATCGCGAAAAACGGCTCATATTCCTTGTCAATCGATTGTGCGGCGTTCATGTGTCGTGCGGCCGGTGGGGCGCTGTAAGAGTCTGGCGCGGTGTTATCGGGCGCGGAAGCAGAAGAAGGTCAGGTCGTCGCGGCGCCGGTGCTGGCCCTGCCAGGCGCGATGCACCTCGAGCACCGCCTGGCTGATCTGCGCCGCCGATGCCGCGCGGCTGGCGCAGATGGCTTCGCGCATGCGGCGCTTGCCGAACGAGATCTCGCGCGGGCCGCCGATCTGGTCGATCAGCCCGTCCGTGGTCACGAAGGCCACCGTGTCGGGCGGCATCGGCACGGCCGCGTTCTGCCACGCGTAGTCCATGCCGGTGTCGACGTAGCCGACGCCCATGCGGGCGCCGTTGATCATCTGGCCCTCGGTGTCACCGGGCTGCAGCACGAACAGCGCGCACTTGGCGCCCGCGAAGGTCAGCGTGCGCGTGGCGTTGTCGAACCAGAAGAAGGCAGCGTCCATGCCGTCGTCGGATTCGGCGATGCCGCGCTCGCCCCGCTGGCCGTCCTGCCCGTCGATGTGGCCGTCGATCTGCCCAAGCATCTGCTTGATGCCGCGATTGACGGCCGCCAGCAGCGCGCCGGGGTCGCGCGGGCCTTGCTGCTCGATGGCCTGCGTCAGCAGCGACGAGGCAATCAGCGTCATGAACGCGCCCGGCACGCCATGGCCGGTGCAATCGGCCAGCGCGGCGAACCAGCCGTCGTCGAATGCTGCGAAGTGATAGAAGTCGCCGCCCACCACGTCGCGCGGCTCCCAGACCAGTGCGGCGTCCGGCAGCGTGGCGGCCAGCGTCTGGCGTGAGGTGCGCAGCATCGCCCGCTGGATCGTGCTGGCGTAGTCGATGCTCTGCATGATCTGCCGATTGCGCTCGGCCTGCATGTCGGCCACCACGCGCATCAGCTGCAGGCCGTGTCCCAGACCGATGAACTTGCCGTCGCGGGCGATGATGAAGCCTTCCGCCAGCGCCTTCTCGCCATACTCGACCGCGCGGAACGTCAGCGCGTCGATGCTCATGGCGGCGTCCACGATCAGCGGCTCCTTGTCCATGAACGCGATGCAGCTTTTGCGGTTGTAGAGTTCCTGGTGGTACGGCTTGCTCATCTGCGACAGGAAGATCGACCGGTTGATCAGGCCGATGGGCTTGTCGCGCTCGGTCACGGGCAGGCAGTTGAGGTCGCGGTGTAGCGCAAAGACCTCGAGCACGTCCTGATTCGTGTGGTCGGTCGTCACGGAAGGCGTGATGACGGCCAGATCCTCGGCACAGGGCTGCCGGAAGCGCAGGCGGGCAGCGGAGGGATCAACCAGGACGCCAGACATGACCGAAGGAACCAGGGTGGGGAAAGTGGCCCAGAGTCTACGGCGGATGCATGTCGGCTATGTGACGGTTTTCCTTGTAAATCAATGGTTAAAGCCCCACTCGAGTGGGGTGGCGGCATTAGCGCTCGGCGCTGGTCGACGGGCCGTCCGCGTCGGTCGCCGCGTGCCCAAGCGTGTGCCCCAATGTGTGCCCCAGCGCGCGCCCCAGCAGCGGCCAGCGCTGCGCCGCCGCCCGGGTCTGCACCGCGTCCTGCTGGTCGAAGTATTGCCGCGCGTCGAAGCCCTCGACATGCCGGTCCAGGGCGTCGATGTCGCTGTAGGCGCCAGGGGTGCCGCGCGGCACCGGCGGGGTTTTCTGGGGTTTTGGGGACTTCGGGGGCTGGCTCATTTCTGCTCCACCCAGACGCCATCTGGCGTATGAATCACATAACCCTTGCTCAGCTTCATGGTCACGGTGCCTTCGTTCTCGCCGACCATCATCGTCTGCGGCAAGTTCTCGCTGTAGCTGGCGGTGGGCGGCGCGCCCTGGCGGAACGGGCTGTCTGCCACGAGGTTGAACAGCAGCTGCGACAGCGCCAGGAAGCTGGACGGCGCGTCGATCGTCACCATGCCGCCCGTGGCTGTGGTCGGCAGGCCCACCAGCTTCACGCCCACCGGCACGTGGACGATGCGCGGCGTGGGAATCTCGCGCAGCCCGGAGATCTGGTTTTCGTCGCCCCGCAGCGCCGCGCCATGCTCGGGCACGAACACCACCACCGCCTTGCGGCCGGACTTGCTGATGGTCTCGATGATCCGGTCGACGTCCTCGAGCAGCTTGGCCAGCCGCAGCGGATAGGACTCCAGGCTGGTCAGCCGCTTGCCCGGCAGCCGGTTGCCGTCGTGCAGCGTCACCGTGTTGTAGTAGAGCGCCACGGGGCCGCTGTTCTGCTGGAGGCGGCGCTTGTACCAGTGGTCGAAGGTGTCGTAGTCGCCCAGCACCGGGGAGTCGTCGAAGGCGCGCATCGCCACGGGCACGCCTTCGTTGGACTCGGGCTGGATGCCCGCCACGCCCACTTCCTTGTCGACAAAGCTCCGGAAATTGTCGAAGCGGCCATCGTGGTTCAGCAGCACGTGGGGGCCGAAGCCGGCCTGGGCGAGTGCCTCGAACAGATGGCATTCGGCCGGCGCCGGCGAGTACAGGCTGGCGTGGGGTTCCTGGCCGCACGAGGCGCGCAGCAGCCGGATGGCCGCCGGCCCGCTGTAGCTCGCGGCGGAGCTGAAATTCTTGAACAGGTAGTCGAAGCGCGTGAACAGCGGGTGGTTGCTGGCCTTGGCGGCGTCCATGTCGTCCCAGGACAGCGAGCAGATGTGCAGCACGATGATGTCGAACTGCGCGTCGGGCGTGGCCGTCAGCGGCTGGGCGGTGGCCGAGCGGGTCGATTCCTGCTCGCGGAAGGCGGCCAGCTGGGCATCGTAGCCGCCGCGCACCGCGAAGTCGGCGCGTGGGGTGTCTGCCGCGCGCGCGGTCATCTGGTTGAGCCGCGTCGGCGGGTTGCCGTCGCCGGTGCCGTGCCAGAACGGGATGGCGATCAGCGCCAGCAGCACGAAGGTGGTCACCCGCACCCAGCGGTTGATGATCAGGTAGAGCAGCACCGCCAGCGCGATCGCCACCACCATCTGCAGGGAGACGATGCGCTGCGCCAGTTCGAGCAGGTACTCGGGCGTGAAGGCGCTCACGTTCGAGAACTGCGACACCACGCGCGCGAACGGCGGCAGCGTCGATTCCCGGTAGGCCAGCATCGCCCCGACCACGATGGCGATGAGCTGGCGCAGCACCCGCAGCGGCCGCGACTCCATCGGCACCGCCAGGAACAGCGCGAACACCAGGTTCGTCAGCCAGTGCGGCTGGAGGTGGCCCGTGTGAAACAGCCAGAGCTTGGCGAGGAAGTAGAGGTTCCAGATTCCCATGGCGATGTGTGGTTCGGCTCCTGCGGCGTGATGGCCGGCGTGATGAATTAAGGCTGGCGGGGGCGGCGGCGCCCGATCAGCAGGTCGACCGCTTCCGCGCAGGCGTCGTAGAGGCGCAGCAGGCCCTGGTAGCCCATCTCGATCACCTCCTTGAGGCTGCGCAGCGGGGCGTCGGCGTGTTCGTCGTCCAGCCAGTCGATCCAGGCGTCGGCGCGGCCGAAGGTGCACTGGATCAGTTCGATCTCGCGCTCGGCCGTCAGCCCCTCCATGCGCACGCCGAGGTGGCGGTTGACGTTGCGCGTGACCAGGCCGGGGAAGTGGTAGGTGCGCGTGCCGCGCGCCAGGCAGACGCCCACGCGCGCGCCTTCGTCCAGCATCACCTCCACCGGCAGCAGCAGGCCGAGGCCGCCCATCGAGTAGTTCTCGGTGCGGCAGGCGAGCGTGGCGCCGTCCGGCAGCAGCAGCGTGGCCGGCACGCGCATCGGAATGCGGTGGGAGACCCGCACCTGCCGCGCCTCCCGCGCCACGCCCACGGCGGCGCCAAGCATGATCAGGTTGGCCAGCGCCCAGCCCATGTTCATCAGCACCGTGGCCGGCTCGTCGGTGCTGCCGAACAGCAGGTGGCCGACGCCAACCGCCAGCCCGATCACGTTGAGCGCCAGCAGCACCAGGTAGGGCTTGGAGATGGTCCAGTCGAGGTAGTCGTCGGCAATCTGCCCGCCCTTGGCGGTGACGTTGAACTTGCCCAGGCGCGGGTTGATGAAGGCCACCGTGGTCGGCAGCACGATGTACCAGGCCAGCACCGATTCGTAGACTTCGGCCCAGAACGAATGGCGGTAGCGGCCCTGGAGCCGCGAGTTGGTCACGTTGGCCACGAACAGGTAGGGCAGCACGTAGGCCATGATCAGCAGCGCCGAGGTGTTGATCACGTGCAGGCCGAAGTACAGGTAGGCGATCGGCATGGTCAGGAAGATCAGCCGGGGAATGCCGTAGAAGAAGTGCAGCATCGCGTTGCTGTAGCAGATGCGCTGGAACAGGTGCAGCCCGCGCCCGAGCAGCGGGTTGTCGATGCGGAAGATCTGCGCCATGCCGCGCGCCCAGCGGATGCGCTGCCCGATATGGCCGGACAGGCTCTCGGTGGCCAGCCCGGCCGCCTGCACCGTGCGCAGGTAGGCGCTGTTGTAGCCGAGCCGGTGCAGCTTGAGCGCCGTGTGGGCGTCCTCGGTGACGGTCTCCACGGCAATCCCGCCGATCTCCAGCAGCGGCGCGCGCTTGATGACCGCGCAGGAGCCGCAGAAGAAGGTGGCGTTCCAGAAGTCGTTGCCGTCCTGGATCAGGCCGTAGAACAGGCTGCCCTCGTTCGGCACGCGCCGGAAGGTGTCGAAGTTGCGCTCGAACGGGTCTGGAGAGAAGAAGTGGTGCGGCGTCTGCACCAGCGCGCACTTCGGGTCGGCCAGGAACTCGCCCATGGTCATCTGCAGGAAGGAGCGCGTGGGGATGTGGTCGCAGTCGAAGATGGCGATGTACTCGCCGTCCGTCTTCGCCAGCGCCTTGTTGATGTTGCCGGCCTTGGCGTGGAAATTGTCTTCCCGCGTGAGGTAGCCCACCCCGGCCGCCGCCGCGAACTCCCGCATCGCGGGCCGCCGGCCATCGTCGAGGATGAACACGCGCAGCTTGTGCGCCGGCCAGTCCATGCTCAGCGCCGCGTACACGGTGGGTTGCAGCACAGCCAGCGACTCGTTGTAGGTGGGGATGTAGACGTCCACCGTCGGCCATGCCTCCGGGTCGGCCGGCAGCGCCTTGGGCTGGCGGTTCAGCGGCCACGCCGTTTGCAGGTAGCCCAGCCCCAGCACGATCCAGGTGTAGACCTCGGCCGCATAGAGGAGGTAGCCCACGGCGGCCTCGGTGGCCGTGGCGAACTGCAACGTCTGCGTGGAGCGCCACCAGATATAGCGGCCCGCCATCAGCGCGGAGAGCACCATCATCGCCAGCGTCGGCAGCCGGCCGGGAATGCGCCGCAGCACCATTAACCCGATCCAGACGATGGCGAACAGCAGTAGCTGGCTCGAGAACGTCAGCGGCGTGGTGCTGATGACCGCGCCGGCCAGGCAGGCGAGCACCAACGAGGTGGGCACCGCGAACGGGATGCGGCCCACGCGCGTGGCGACGGCCTCCACGCCATCGCCCACGCGCGCCCAGTCCACGCGGGGCAGCCGCGCGGCAATGCGGCGCCGCATGCGCGTCACCGCGTAGTAGATCGGCCCGAGCAGGCGGTCCAGCCAGCGCCGGAACGGTGTGACCCCCGGCGGCGCGGCAACCTGGCGACGCTTGCGGAGGTCGGCGGCCAGCCGGTAGCGCGGACGAGGCGGGCGGATGAACAGCCGCCACAGCCACGCGGCGGGGTCGCGGCGGCGGCCCATGCCGAGCCGGGCCAGCGCGCGCCGGTACAGCAGCGCGGCCCATTCCGCAGGAATATCGGGCTTGCCGGGGCGGGGCGGCTGAAACACGGCGCGCAGCACCCAGATGCCGCCGTGCGCCGGCGCGGTGACGCCAAGGTGGCGCGCCAGCCGGTCGCGCGCGATGGCCAGCCAGCGGTGGAGTCGGGCGGGCTTGTCGCTCATCGTTCGCGCTCCTGTGGCGGGGCGCCGATCCAGTGGGACACCCACGACGCCAGCCCTTGCAGGTCGTGCGCCGCCTGCGAGTGTGGCGCGCTGCGGCAGAAGTTCTCGCTGCGCGCGAAGGCTTCCGGAATGCCGCTGTCCTCGTGGACGGGGCAGGCCAGCATCGCATTGCCGAGCGTGGCGCGCAGCAGCGTGACGATATCGGCATGCAGCCGCCGTGCCGGCTGGAGTCGCGTGGCCACGTAGCAGGCGGTGTGGCCGCGCCGCGCCAGCGCATCGGTCAGCCGGCCCAGCCCGACGCAGACTTCGGGCTGCGGCGGCAGCAGCACCAGCACGAGGTCGGCCGCGGCGATGGCCTGGCCCGCGTGCGGCGAGGGCCAGGGCGGCGTGTCGATCAGCACCGCGCCGTGCGCCGGCATGGCCACCTGGGCGATCAGCCCGCGCAGCCAGTGCGGCCCCGCGCGCAGCAGCTTGCCGGCCTGGATGTCATCGTCGTCGCTGTCCTGCTCGCCCCAGGGCACGAACAGCACGCCATCGTCGCTGCGCAGCCCGGCCTGCGCCCACGCGGTGGGCGATCCGTCGGCCAGGCAGCCGGACAGCCCCGCGCGCGCCGCGTCGCGCAGGCCGAAGTGGTAGCCCAGCAGATTGCGCGGATCGCATTCGAGCGCCAGCACCGGGTGCCCGCGCCCGGCCAGCAGCGAGGCCAGCGAGGCCGTCACCATGGTGCGTCCGGCGCCGCCGGCGGGGGAGACGATGGCGATGGTCTTCATCGCGGCGGCTCGCGGTCCGGGCGGCGCTTGCCGCGAATCACCATGCCGTGCAGTTGCGGCGGCAGGCGTACGGTGCGGCGTGGGCGCGGCGTGGTCCATTGCGGGAACCAGCGCAGCAGGTCGAAGCGCCAGATCACGAACGCCAGCGGCGCCGCCAGAATCAGTCCCCAGATGAAGTAGCCAAGGAAGATGGACATGTCGCGTCAGTCCTGTCGAAGCAGCGGCACGGGGTGCGGCTGCGGCATGGCACGCGGCTGCGCGGGCGGGGTGTCGCGCAACGGCAGCGTGGGGATCTCCGCCACCGGCGGGGCGTCGCCGCCGTCATGCGCAACCAGCGCGGCGGTGGTGTCAGGCATCGGCGCCGGGCGGGGCGCCTCTTGCTGGCGCGCGAGCCAGCTGCTGTAGTCGGGCGGCGGCACCTCGGCGATCTCGGCCTCGAAGCGGCCCAGCGTGGCGCCGATGGACTCCAGGTCGCCATTGCGCACGTCGCCATGGAACAGCTCGCCCAGCGGCTGCTGGAACACGCGCCGGCACACGGCATCCACGTCGTCCATGCGGCAGGCGAAGAAGAAGGCGTAGAGGCTGTCGCTGCCGGCCGTGCAGAGATCGCCTGCGCGGTTCATGCGGCAGGCGCGCAGCGCCTCGACATGGGCCACTTCGGGCAGCAGCGGCAGTTGCAGCAGCACGTGGGGCAGCCGGATCATGCGGCTGCGCTCCACGGCGTCGCGCACCAGCGAGACGAACTCGGCGGGCGGCACGTAGCCGCTGGTCGAGGTGGTCAGCACGGCGGACAGCGCGTTGCGGTAGTCGGCAAGAATCGGCCGCGAGAACACCTGCCCCTGCAGGCCCTCGATCATGGCCTGCACCCGGGCGAACGGCGTGCGCTGGGCGATGACGAGATTGGCGCCGAGGTTGAGCATCAGCAGCTCGTAGTGCTGGCGCATGGCCTCCTTGTCCTCGCGCACGGCAATCTTCAGCGCGCGCCCGGCGCTGCGCCGCAGCCGGTGCACCTGCTCGGCCAGCGCCTCGAGTTCGCGCCCGCCGCCGTAGTGCAGCAGGACCGTGGCCGCCACCGCGCGGGCGGCGCTGGCCACGGCGGCTTCGTTGCTGTCCACTACACGCCAGTGCTCGGGGATGTAGCGCTCGCGCAGCACCGCGTCGCGGCTGACGATCACGCGCTGCTCGTCCGGCGCGAGCATGCCGGCTTCCTCGATCGTGTCGGTGAAGGTCTGCGCGGCCACCATCAGCCGGTGCTCGTGCGGCGCAAAGCGCAGCGGCACGATCTCGCCTGCCACCACGGCCTGGTTGTCGCGCCAGAACGCCACCTCCCAGGTGTACTGCCCCTGCTGCTGCGAGAGCTGCACCGCGCCGGCAAAGCGGCCGTGGAAGCCCTGCAGGTCTGGCGCCGGCTGGCCCGGCTCCGGCGCGGGCGGCCCCATCACCAGCAGCACCGCGCAGCGGTGGCGCGCGCACCATTCGCCCAGGCGCTGGCCTTCCTGAGCCAGCCGCCCCGCATCGTGCCAGGCGAAGAACCCCTCCGCCCCTTCGATCAGCATCATGCTGCCCTGCGCCCCGCACTGGTCCACCAGCGCCTGGAGTGCCTCCATCAACCCGTCGATGGCGGGCCGGCTGGCGTCCGTGGGCGGGCGCAGCGCGCACAGGTTGGCGCGGCCGTGGAGGGCGCGGTTGGCGTCGATGTCGAGCCCATGGGCACGTAGCTGGGCGGCGATGTCGGCGGCGTCGCGCGTGGAGAGTACCGTGGCCGGCGCGCGTAGCGCCGTGGCGGCGGTCTGCCAGAACAGCGCGTCGCGGGCGGGCGAGGGCTCGGCATAGACCACGTGCGCGCGGGCCGGCGTGAGCGTGGCCAGCGCCGTCGACAGGCCGTCGATGGCCAGCCCCGTGCGCGCCTGGAAGCGCGCGCGCAGGCCCGGCAGGGCCGTGGCGGGGATGGCGGGGGCAGCAGTGCGGTCGGTGTGCTTCATCGATCCCCCATCAATAGGCCGAGTACGGCCGCACCGGGTTCGGCGGGAACGGCACCGGGTCGCGGCGACGATCGAACAGGTAGCGCAGCCAGACCATCGCCCGGTTCGGCGCGTAGTCGCGCGAGCGGTCGATCTGGAAGCCTGCGCCGGCCACCCAGTGCGGTGCGAAGGTGTATTCCACCGTGGCGCCGAGCGTGTAGCTGAAGCCGCCGCCCGAACCGCCCGTGTAGATCGGATTGCCGGCGAGCTGTTGCAGGTCGGGACGGGTGGGGAAGTAGGGCGCGTCGTCCTCGTAGGTGAACGACCAGCCGGCTGAGCCCTGCAGCCGCCACGACCAGCGCGCGTAGCGCCCGGTCCAGTCGAGCGGGATGCCGAACGAGAGGTAGCGCTGCGGGCTGTAGTAGCCGCCATGGCCGAACGAGTAGAAGCGCTGGTTGTCGCTGTAGCGCCAGTAGTTCAGCACCAGCCCGCTGGTCACGCGCTGGTCGCGCTGGGCGTAGACGGGCAGGTCGAAGCCGGTGCGGACCGTGAACTCGCGGTTCGTCACCACGTTGTGGCCGGTGTAGAGCCCGGCGCCCACGTCGCCGAATACGCTTACGCGGCCGATGTCACGCGCGTAGCGCAGGTGGATGCCGTTGCGCACCACGCCGCCCCAGGTCTCGCCGGTGACGGGGTCGGTGGCGCCGCCGTAGGAGATCAGCGAACTGGTCACGGCCCGCCGCGAGACATCGACGGAGGCGGACGAGACGCCCAGATCCGCCCGATAGCGGAAGCCGCCCACCACGGTCTGTTCGGTAAAGCCGAGCGGCGTGGTACCGAGGTCCGCCCGCCAGCTGTTGTCGGCGCCATCGAACTCGTAGCCGGCGGCCAGCGCCACGCCACGGTCGGTCTGGCCGATGGTGCCGAGGCCCGTGTTGCCGAGCGCGGCGATCTTGCCGAACTCGGACGCCTTCGAGAAGTTGCTCGCCTGCAGCGTGCCGGCGTCGAGCAGCACGGTGTCCGCATGGAAGAACATGTGGCCGGTGTAGCCCTGCGGAATGCGCACGAACAGCGGGATCTCGGTGGCGTGCAGCCGCGAGATGCCGGCATCGCCGGATTTGTTCGACTGCATCACGGCGGTCGCCACCTCACCCTGGCGGCGCGCCTCCAGCCCGGCCAGGGCGCGGCCGGCCGGCGTGCCTTCGGGGCCAGCCAGGACGCCTTCGCGCTGCTCCAGCCCCTGTGCGGTGCGATAGTGCGCCGCCGCGTCGTTGAAGTCGCCACGCGCCTGGGCGATGCGGCCCTGCTGCACGGTGATGTCGGCGCGGTCCGGGTAGCGTTGGGCGAGGTCGTCGACCACAGCGCTGGCCTCGTCCGTGCGCCGCATCGCCGTGAAGCGCCGCGCCACCGAGAGCCGGGTGTCGATGTCGTCGTCGGGGGTATCGGCCAGCACCGCGCGCACGATCTCCAGCGCCTGCGCCTCCTTGCCCTGCCGTTCGAGCATGCGCGCGAGCGTGAGCCGCGCGTCGGCATCCTTGGGATCTTTGGCGAGCACCGCCTGCGCGGCCTCCGCCGCACCCCGGTAGTCGCCGCCGGCCTCGCGCAGATCGGCCAGCGTCAGCAGCCAGCGGCGGTCGGCCTGCTGGGCCTCGGGCACGGCGTACAGCGTCTGCCGTGCCCGCGTCAGGTCGCCGTCGGCCATGAGCCGGTCGGTGCGGCGCAGCGCCAGCCGCAGTGACTGATCGTCGAACGATGCCTGCTGCTCGGCGGTGATGCCGGGCAGGGCGCGCGATTCGGCGATCCACGCCTGCAGCGCGTCGTCGCGGTCGGCGGCGGCCAGCAGTTCGCCGTAGCGCAGGCGGATGTCGAGGTGGGGATCCTCGGGGTGCGCGGCCAGCCAGTCGCTGACCAGCCGCAGGCCCTTGTCGGTCTCGCCCAGTCCGATCCATTCACGGCCGATGGAGGCGAGCATGTGCGGTTCGTCGCGCGCCGCGATGGCGGCCTGGTCGAGCAGCGCCCGGGCCTCGTCGTCGCGGCCTTCGGCCAGCCGCAGTCGTGCCTCGCGCAGCAGCTTTTGCGCCGCGAGGTTGCTGGCGAGCCCGCGCATGCCTTCGCTGCGTTCGGCCTCGGGCACCGCCGCCAGCACGGCTGTGGCGGCGTCGATGTCGTCCACGGCATTGAGATAGAGCGCCGTGGCGTAGCGCATCTCGGCGGTGGGCGCGGCGGCGACCCCATCTTCCATGACGCTGCGGCCCAGCACCGGCAGGTTGAGGTCGCGATAGAGACGGGCCAGCGTGTAGCGTGTCCACGCGGCATCGGGCGCCAGCCGGATGGCATCTTCGAGCCGCTGCAGCGCCGGGCTGCGCTTCTTCTGCGCGATGAGCTGGTCGGCCTGCACGGACAGCAGGTCAGCCCGCAGCGCGCGCAGTTCCGACTCGGAGCCCTGCATGCGGTGCGACGCGTCCGCGATCAGCGGGCCGATCTCGTCTTGCCGCTGCTGCGTCTGGAGCAGGGCGACGAGGCTGCGCAGCGCGCCCATGTCCGGCTTCGGCCGGGCCAGCATCTGGCGCAGCAGCGTCTCGGCCTCGGCATCCTTGTGCTGGGCGATTAGCGCGTCGGCCAGAATCGCCTGCGCGTTCTCATTGCCGGGCTGCAGGGCCAGCGCCTCGCGCGCCAGCGCTTCGGCCTGCACCGGCTTGCCCTGGGCGTTGGCCTCGCGCGCACGCGCCACGGTGCCCCAGAACGTGGCCGTGTCCCGCAGGCTGCGCCATTTATTGCGATTGTCCGGATCGAGCGTCATCGCCCGGGAAAACAGTTCGCGGGCTTCATCGTGGCGGCCTTCGCGCAGCCGCACCAGGCCGAGCCCGCCGACCACCTCGCCGTCCTGCCGGCGCTTCTGGTACGCCTTCTGGAGGGCGATGTCGGCCTCGTTGAGCTGCCCGCGCTCCAGCTGGGCCAGCCCGCGCTGCCGCGCCTGCCAGGCGGGATCGGCTTCGAGCTTGCGCTGGGCTTCGCGCTGGGTGCCGAGGCTGGCGAGCGTCTGCTTGGCGGCCTCGTCGTCGGGCACTTCCTTGAGGTAGCGCTCGAACCACACGTAGTAGGCCGGATCTTCGTTGACGCTGTACAGCGTGCGCCGCCAGATGTCGAGCGCGCTCTTGCGGTCGCCATCGGGCCGCTGGGTGAGGTCGTAGAGGATGGCGAGCCCTTCCTGCCGGGTGGCCTCGCGGTCGGTCAGCAGGCTGCCCAGCGCCAGCGCGAGGCGCGAATCGTCCGGCTCCTGCTTCACACGGCGGCGCAACTCGGCAATCGCGCGCGGGCGGCCGGCGGTGGTGCCGGCCAGGATGCGGTAGTAGTCCACCGCCAGCTCGCCGCCCGGCGCGCCGCGCGGGAACAGCGCCTGCAGCCGTGTGGCGGCTTCCTCGGACTTGCCGCTGCGGGCGAGCAGCCGCACCTGCGCCATCTCGCGCTTGTCGCGCGTGGCGATGCGGTAGGCGTCTTCGAGGTCGCGCGTGGCGGCGCTGTCTGGCGCCACCTCGCGCATGCGCCGCAGCACCTTGTCGGCTTCGGCGGGGCGATTGGAACGGATTTCGATCAAGCCCAGCATCTTGAGCGCCTCCGGTTGGCGCGGATCGATCAACAACGCCTTCTCCAGCACGCCGCGCGCCATGTCCGCACGGTTGCGTGCCTCCCACATGCGTGCCGATGCCAGCAACTGCGCCATCTCCCGGCGCGTGGTGGCGCTGGCGGCGGCTGGGGCCGATGCGGCGTCGGCAGCCGCTGCCTCCCCCGGCAGCGCGGCGCTGGCCAGCAGCAGCCACAGCGTGGGAGCTAGCGCCTTGCCGGGCATGCGGTGTTCCACGCCGGCACCAGCTTGCCGTCCGCCTCGAACCGGTACAGGCCATCCACATGCCCCAGCCCGAACAGCGTCAGCACCTGACTGTAGTAGCCGGAGGGCGACTGCGCGGCCAGCGTGCGCGTGCGGTGGGCCTGGGTGCGCGCGGCGTCCGGCTGGCCCTGCGCCAGCATGAACGGTGCGATGGCCGCGGAGAAGCCCGCATTGCCCGCGTTCGGCCCGAACGTGCCCGCCTGCGTGTCCGCCCGCTCGGGCGGGTGGCCGTTGGCGAGCACGTAGTCGGCCATCGGATGCAACGTACGCAGCACACCGGCGCGCAGCGGGTCGCCCGCAGCGGTCATGCCGGCCCACAGGTAGACCCGGATCGAATCATAGGAGCCCGTGGCCTGCGTGTCCGTATCGGGCCGGAAGCCGGCGCCTTTCTGATACAGCACCCAGTCGGGCGAGAAGCCGCGCGGCGCGGTGTCCACGATCAGCCGCCCCGCGCTCTCGACCATGGCCTGCCAGCCGCGGTCCTCGGTCAGCACGGCGGCCAGCCGGCGCATCACCGGCAGCGGCACGTAGCTCGGGTTCAGCCGCCAGCTATCCGGGGTGGGATGAAAGCCGACCGGGCCCGGCAGCAGCGTGCGGCCCAGTCCGGGCAGCACGGCCGATTCCTCGCGCAGCGCGCGCCGGGCGACCAGCGTGCCCAGCGCCGTGAAGCGGCGTTCGCGCCAGAGCCGGCCGGCTTCGAGCAGCGTGTAGGCGATCCACAGGTCGGCGTCGCTGGCCGCGTTGGTGTCGATCATGCCCCAGGTGCCGGCCTCGGGGCCGCTGTCGCGCTTGCCCCAGATCCACGCGGGCAGGTGGGCGCTCAGGTCGCCGCGCGCCAGGTTGTTCTCGGTCCAGCCGAGCAGTTTGTCGAAGGTGGCGCGGTCGTTGGCCACGAGCGCGAAGAACAGCGCGTAGGCCTGCCCTTCGGAGACCGTGGCCTGGCGCTCGGTGCTGGCATCGACCACGCGGCCGTCCGGGCTAATGGTGTCGCGCCGGAAGGCATCCCAGTCCGGCCACGGGCAGGTGGCCGCCAGGCTGGCGAGCGATAGCCCCGCCAGCGTGGCCGTCACCATGCCGCGAGCGATCTGCCTGAGCCAGCGGGGCAGCGCACGCCGCATGTCACCCTCCGTTGCGGCGTGCCGCGATCCGGCCCAGCGCCCAGAACAGGGTCAGCGCCACCAGCAGCCCGGCGACGAGGCCGGCGATGGCCAGCAGCGCCGGGTGGTCCGCCATGCGCACCCACACGCGCGCGTACCAGGGCAGGGTGCCGACGTAGTAGCGCTCGCCCAGGCGCAGCCCCTCCACCTCGCGCTGGCGGACCACGGTGAGGTCGCCGCGGATCTGGGCGACCTTGCCGGCGTCCTCGAGCACATCGAGCACATCGCGCACGTTCTCCGGCGCGGTGGCGGTCACGGCGACCACGCTGCGCTGCGCCGCGTACGGTGACTCGAAGCCGATCAGCGCCGCCAGCGGACCATCGGCCGAGAGGATGGCGCGCCCGGCGGGTGACACGTTGTGGTCTGCCTCGCCACTGAGCCAGTTGGTCCACGCCCCGCCGCGCTGGTCGCGCAGCGTGATTTCGGTGCGGCCCTGCTGGACCAGGATCGGCAGGGACTTGCCCCACTGCGCCAGGATCTCGCCGGCGCTGCCCGTGCCCACCATCAGCAGGTTGCGGTCCTTCACGGTGTCGATGGCCTTGGCCGGCGCCACCGCCACGCGCAGCGCCGGCAGGCCGGTCCACTTGCCCATGTGGCCGAGCAGCGTCAGCATCGCCTCCTGGTCGAGTGCGCTCGGGGCGTCCGGCATGACCACGGCGGTATCGGCCAGGTCCGCCAGCCGGGTGAACGGATAGCCGCTGTTGGCGAAGAAGGCGAGGTTGGGCAGCGCGGCGTAGTGGGAGAAGCCGCTGAAGTCGATCGACGAATCGGGGTCGACCGCCGCGCGCGCCACGTTGGCCGCCGTGGACGCGCACAGGCCGGTCTTCTGCGAGTCCATGTGGAAGCGGAACTGCATCTGGTTGTTGCTGCCCACGCGGAAGGCCGGGATCAGGATTTCGTTGCTGACGGACGCGCTGCCGCCCGAGATCAGCGGCACGCTGACCAGGCTCTCGTCGTTCTGCGCGGTCAGCGGCTTGAGCCGGTACGAGCGCACGAGCTGCTCGTTGATATCGACGCTGAGCACCGAGTCGTTGTAGGTGGACGGCGCGGTGTAGCGGTACCTCACGTTCATCGGCACGGCGCGGTCGTTCCAGCCGTACAGGTCAGCCGGCACGCGCAGGTTCACCCGGATCGGCTCGGGGCTGGCGCCGCCTACCTGGAGCTGCTGCGGGTCCGTGACGAGTTCCTTGAACAGCACGGGGCGGTCCACCGGCGCCCAGGCCGGCGCGTCGTAGGGCTTGCGCGGTTTGCCGAGTTCCACCGACTGCACGCCGGCGCGGTTGCCCGCCATGGCAGCCTTGCCAAGCACCAGCGCATTGGCCGCCACCTGCAGTTCCTGCGGATTGCGGCCGGCGAGCACCAGCAGCTTGCGCGCCGGGTTCGACGGATTCGGCATCACGCTGACCG
This sequence comes from Cupriavidus sp. OV096, assembly GCF_900115455.1. NCBI lineage: Bacteria > Pseudomonadati > Pseudomonadota > Betaproteobacteria > Burkholderiales > Burkholderiaceae > Cupriavidus > Cupriavidus sp. OV096. The sequence goes on along the minus strand of NZ_FOWM01000001.1, from coordinate 381,788 downwards.
AGGCGCCCTGGATCTCGGGCAACTGGAGGCCCGCCGGGCTGGCGTTCGGCATCGCAAAGACAACGGCGTGGGCATCGGCGGGCGGCTGGCTGCGTGACGGGAAGCGCAGCTCCCGATAGCTGGCCAGCGCGCCGAGCCAGGACGACACCACGCCGGCGGCCTGCAGCGTGGCCGCATCGGCATTGGCTGGCAGCACGAAGGGCACGGTGACGCGGCTGTTGTCACGGCGGTCGAAAAACGGGGCGGGCAGCAGCGCGAGGTTGTCCGGCAGCGTGACGGGCAGCTTGGTCAGCGTCAGCGTGGTGGCCGGGCTGATGTCCGCCCAGAGGCTGGAGTGGTAGGGGTCCTCGCAGTGATCGACCGTGTAGTGGGCGATCATCTGCACGTTCAGGCGATTGAAGTCCGTGAAGTAGCGCGGGTCGAGGTCGATCTCGCGCGTGATCTGCTGGCCCGCCTGCTCCTTCTCCAGCGGCAGGGTGGCCACGACTTCGTCGTTGAGGCGGATCTTCAGGTGGGAGAGCGGATAGACCAGCGAGGGCGAATACGTGAAGACCAGCTTGAGCCTGGCGGCCGTGACCACTTCATCGAGGCGCACGCCGATGTTCAGTGTGCGGTCGGGGTCCACGCCGCGCAGCGGGATGGGCTGGTTGGCGCCCATCTGGGCCAGCGTGAGCACCTGGGTGCGGCCCGGGGCCGGTGCAGCGGCTGCCGGGCTCGAAGCTGCCGTTGCCGCAGGGGCCGGGGCTGGCGTTTGCGCCATCGCGGACGCGGCACCTGCGGCCATGCACAGCATGGCGAGCCGTTTGCCGCCACAGCGCAGGTCTGACACGAGAAGAGTCATATCGAGTGCCCTGTGAAGGTGGCGCAGCCGCACCATCAAAGAAGACCGAAGCGCCGCGCTCACGGGACTGCGTGACGAATATAGCACGCAGTTTTCGGCGAATTACGAGGTGGTGCGGGGCGTGGATCGTGAATTAAAAAGAATTCAATTCACATCGCCGTATTCGGGCAAAAGATTGAATTCAGTGGCTCCTGTTTGCGCGAACGGGTCAAGCGTTTGGCGTCACACGGGCGCGGATTGGCGAGAAATGGTGCAGCGTCGATGCACAATTTGCATAAGGGGAGGAAGCGCCATGTGGAAGAATGACAATCTCCTACCCTCATCGCCGTCATCGCGCCATGTCCGAAGCCATCGTCTACCTGAACGGGGACCTGCTCCCGTTGTCCGAAGCCCGCATTCCCGTCCTCGACCGCGGGTTCATCTTTGGCGACGGCATCTATGAAGTGATCCCGCTCTACAACGGCAAGCCGTTCCGGGGCGCGCAGCATCTGGCGCGTTTGAAGCGCAGCCTGGCGGCCATCGGCATCGACGATCCCTATACCGAAGCCGAATGGCTCGCGCTGATCGGCCGCGTGGTCCAGGCCAACGGCCTGTCGGACCAGATGGTCTACATGCAGGTCACGCGCGGCGTGGCGAAGCGGGCACATGCGTTCCCGAAGGAAGCGGTCACGCCGACCGTGCTGATCATGACCAACCCGATGGCGCTGCCACCGGCGTCGGCGGTGGAGCAGGGCGTGGCCTGCGTGACGATGGAAGACCGCCGCTGGCTGAACTGCCAGATCAAGTCCACCTCGCTGCTCGGCAACGTGCTGGCTGCGCAGGAAGCCGCCGCCAACGGCGTGACCGAGGCGATCCAGTTCCGCGACGGCCAGCTCACCGAGGCCTCGGCGTCGAACGTGTGGCTGGTGCAGCAGGGCCGCGTGGTGGCCCCGCCGAAGGACAACCTGATCCTGGAAGGCATCCGCTACGGCCTGATGGAGGAACTCTGCGCCGCCATGGACATCTCGTTCACCTCGCGCCGCATCTCGCGCGACGAGGTTTTCGCGGCGGACGAAGTCATGCTGTCGTCGGCCAGCAAGGAGCTGCTGCCGGTGGTCACGCTCGACGGCCGCGCCATCGGCAACGGCAAGCCCGGCCCGGTGTTCCAGCGCCTCTACGCGGCCTACCAGGCGGCCAAGGCAGCGCTATAACGCACGGCGTGCCCGTGCTAGGATGGCCGCGGACGAACCACCGAGAGGAGGCCAGTCATGGCCAAGCGCGAGCGCAGCCGGCGCGTCATCATGGAAGAGGTGAGCCGGCGGGTCCAGCAGATCGACGAGATTGCCGACGAAGGCCGACACATCCAGGTGCCGGACCCGCAGCCGCACCCGCGCGATGTGCGCGGCCGGAACTGGGACATGGCCCGCTTCGGCAATGCACGCGGCTTCGAAGCCGCCATCCGCAATGTCGTGGATGACGTCCGGGACGAGTTCGACCTGACCGACGAGCCGGTCTCCACCGTGCCGAACCCGTTCGGCGACTAAGGATTGTGGATGGCGGATGGTGCGGCTCAGGCCGGCGCCACCGCCTCTGCGTAGCGCCAGGTGGCGCCGGACTGGCGCTTGGCGCCGTACATCGCGGCGTCCGCCGCATGCAGCAGCGCGGTACCGCCGCGCGCGTGCACCGGATAGACCGCCACCCCGATACTGAGCGTCGCCCCGATGCTCGCCCCGCCCGCCACGCCGAACGGCTCGGTCATCGCCGCCAGGATGCGCTGGGCGGTCAGCACGGCGTCGTCGGCCTCCCGCAAGGTTCCCAGCAGCACCGCGAACTCATCGCCGCCCAGCCGGGCCGCGCGGTCGGTCTCGCGCAGGCAGGCCCGGATGCGCTGGGCGATGCCCACCAGCACCGTGTCCCCCACGGCATGGCCGTGGCGGTCGTTGATGCCCTTGAAATCGTCACTGTCCAGATAGAGCACGGCCACGCGCTGGCCCAGCGCCGCCGCGCTGCGCACGGCCTGGTCGAGTGCCTCGGTGAAGGCGGCGCGGTTCAGCAGGCCGGTCAGGCTGTCGTGCGTGGCGCGATGTGCCAGCGAGCGGTTCTCGTGCTGCAACTGTCCCTGCCAGGCCTCCAGTTCGTCGAGCAGCACGTTGAAATCCTCGCCCAGCGCATTGAGTTCGTCGATGCGCGCCGGCGGCACGCGCTGGCCGAACGCGCGTTCGGATCGCACCGCATGGGCCACGCGCATCAGGCTGCGCACCGGATCGATGATGTGCACGAGCATGCGGCTGGACAGGTAGTGCGCGCCCACCGCCGTCAGCAGCAGGCAGGCCATCAACCCGAGCATGCCTTTGAGCAGGAAGTGGAGCAGCGCCACGGGGTCGCCGACCACGCGCACGCTGCCCACCTGCTGGGATTCGTGGAAGACCGGCTGGTCCACCGGGCCCGAGGTCAGCAGGTCCCGGGCGAACTGGTGCAGGTCTGGGAAGCGCGCCGAACCATGGCGATGCCAGCTGGCCACCGGCTGGCTGTCCCGATCGAAAATCCAGGCCGCGGTCACGTCTTCGCTGGCGGCGATCATCGCCAGGGTCTCGGCGGCGGCGGCTTCATCGCGGAACACGATCGGCGCCTCCACCGTATAGGCGATGGAGCGCGCCACCAGCCGCAGGTTGTGGTCGGCATAGTCGCGCAGCGCGGTCAGGCCCAGGCCGGTGAGCGTGGTGCCGGCCGTGAAGACAGCGATCAGCGCCACGCTCAGGTGGAAGCGGCGCAGGGTGCCATAGAGCGACGGCCGGGCGGCGCGGGTCATGATGCCGGCGCCTTGCGGCGACCCAGTTGCAGCACGCCGGGGTGGACGTGGATGCCGCTGCGGCCGAGGGCATCGAGGTTGACGCGGAACGAGACCTGCCGCTCGCGGACATTGAGGCAAAACATGCTGCCTGCGTCACATTCGAAGTCTTCCTCGGCGATGATCAGTACCGGGCGGCCGGTCAGGTCGGCCGAGATCTTCTCGCGACGCGGGGCGGACATCGCGCCGACATAGAGCGCGTCGCAGTCGGGCGCCGGGTTGCTGGCCATCGGATCGAGCTGCCGCGTGGCCACCAGCCGGCCTGTGGAGAGCGCGCCGCCCTCCATCAGCTTGCCGGCATAGCGCGCGAGGGGGTCCACGCAGAGCCGCAGGGTGTCGCGCTCCACGGGCCAGCGCGCGTAGCCGAGCAGGGACATGACCACGCGCGCCACGGCCTCCGGGCGCGGCAGCGCCGGGGCGGCCGGTGCCAGGTCGTGCGCGGCCAGCCGGGGCGTGGCCAGCAGCAGCGCGGCGAGCATCGGCAAGGCGGGCAGCAGGAGGGACAGAGACTTGGCGCGCGGCACGGGCAGGGGTGGGGGTGGGGGCCAGTAGGGTGGGGTCCATTGGGATGTCGGCACCGGGCCGGCAAACTGTAGCGGGCGCGCCCATGTGGATGTGCTAGAGTCGTTTGAACGCGTTTGTCCACGGAGGGCACCATGGCAACCGAATCCCAATCGCAACAAAAAGGGCAAGTGAAGGCGTTCGTGCAGACCGCGCCGCAGGCAGGGCGCTATGTCTGGATCATTGCGCTGGTGGACTTCAGCGCCCAGCAGGTCCGGCGCACCATTGTGTCCGACGACACATTCACCACGGCCGACGCCGCGCGCGTGGCCGGCGACGCCCAGCTCAAGGCGATGGCCGCCGATCACTGACGGTCGCTCATCCGGCGTGCCCGGTGACTGTCACGCCACCTCGTTTCCCGATATCCTTTCGCAAGGCGGGCCCCATCGGTCCGTGCCCGCTGCTGCCTGTTTGCCATCGAAAACCCGAAGACAGATAGAAGGAGAAGGAATGCCCAGGCTTCAAGACCAGGTCCAACGCCATCTCGTCCGCGCCATGACAGGCGCGACGCTGCTCGCAGCCACCCTGGCGTTCGCGCCGGCGGCGATGGCGCAGGTCAATATCAATATCGGCATCGGCACCCCGCCGCCGGCCCCGATCTACGAGGCCGTGCCCGCGCCGCGCCCCGGCTATGTCTGGCAGCCCGGCTACTGGGCCTGGGACGACCACGGTCACAAGCACAAGTGGAAGCAGGGCAAGTGGGCCAAGGATCGGCCGGGCTATGTCTACGAGTCGCCGCGCTGGGTGGAGGCGAGCAATGGCTGGGTGATGCAGCCGGAGCGCTGGAACCAGGGGCCGGGCGACCACGGCAAGCACAAGGACAAGGGCGGCAAGGGCTGCCCGCCGGGCCACGCCAAGAAAGGCGAGTGCTGAGTCACGGTCTTCTCATCATGCGGTAACTGCCGCGCGGGGCGCCATGCTAGGATTTCCGCGAGATGATTCCACCCGGAGGCATGAGACATGGCAAAGCAGGTCTTCTCGCGTGCGCAGTATCTCGACATCCTCAACGACAGCCTGCGTCGGCATCCGGGCTGGCAGCCCGGCATGGCGTTTGTGTTCCTGCCCCCGGGCGCGGATGCGGGCCAGGCCTCGGGCGTAGGCTGCACGGGGCCGCTGGAGGCGCTGCCGGTCTATTGCGAGATCGAACGCGTGGCGTCGGGCCTGATCACGGTGCAGCCGGAATAAACCGGCCACCCGGCCCGCCCCGGTACAATGGCGCCCTTACTTAATTCCCCTCGGACAAATTCCCGTGAAGAAGACGGACCTGGAAAAGAACAAAGGCCTCAAGATCGCCCATGAGATGAAGCACGCTGCGGCGGTGCGTGGCGGTGGCGCGGGTCAGGCGGCAACGCTCGCCCGGCGCGAGCAGCGCAAGCTCGACCAGCAGGCCGGCCTGGTGCCGTTTGCATGCAAACTGGAAGGGAAACTGGCGACGCGCCTGCAGGAACTCGCCAAGGAGCACCCGGGCGGCATGAACGGCCTGATGGCCGAAGTGCTGGAAAAGGGGCTGGCGGGCGTGACCGCCTGAAGCTGGGATGGCCCCTCTCCCTGTGGAAGAGGGGCGCTGAAGGCTTTAGCCTTCGTCTTCCTCGTCGTCGAGGAAATCGCGGCGCAGCAGCCAGTTGGTGATGGCTTCGTCGCAGACCTTCTTGAGCTTGCCTTTCTCGGGCAAGCTGTCAAACAGCTGGAAGTTCACCAGCGCCAGCCCGGCGTCGGTGATGTAGAACAGGCGGTCCGGCTCGTCGTAATGCACGAGGCGGCCGTCGATGCCGGACTCCTCGCTGTCCGCCGGCATGTCCTCCAGCTCCACCACACGGCACGTGAAGCGCGGGCTGCGCGTGTGGGTCAAATATTCAAATTCGTCATGCATGATCTCGCCGCCCTTGCCGGCGATGACAGCGAAGCCCCAGATGAACCGGGGCATCGGCAGATCGGACAGATCGTCAATCTCGTCCATGGTGTTCTCCCTGATGCGATACCCGGCATTATCGCCCAAGTCTTGGCGCCAGCTGCGCCTTTATAGCAGGTACCCCTTCGCCAGCGCGCCAAAGCTCTCCAGTTCGCGCGCCTGCCAGGCCGCGTCGTGCCCGAGTTCCTCGGCCAGGATGGCGGCCACGCGCGGGGCGCCGGCCAGTGCTGCGCGGGCGTCCAGGAACAGCGCGCGGTTGCGGCGGGCCAGCACGTCTTCCACGCGCCGGGCCAGTTCGTGGCGGGCGGCAAAGCGTACGTGGGCCTCGGTCAGGCCGGTTTCGGGCACCACCAGGACGTCGGCGCCGGGCAGCGCGTGCACCAGCGGCAGGTCGGCGCCGTAGTAGCGGTCTGGCGACCCGGAGCCCGGCGCGGGCAGGTCCGCCGGCAGGCCGGTGGCGCCGTGCAGCGGCAGATCGGCCGTGCGGCCCGGTGCCGCGGGCAGTAGCTGGCGCTGGATCGCCGTTTCCACCACGTCCTCGGCCATCTTGCGATAGGTGGTCCACTTGCCGCCGGTGACCGTGATCAGGCCAGCCTTCGACACCAAAATCGTATGTTCGCGCGACAGCGAGGCCGTGGACGCCTCGCCAGTCGCCTTGACCAGCGGCCGCAGGCCGGCCCAGACGCTGGTCACGTCGGCGCGCGTGGGGTCGCGGGACAGGTAGCGCGCCGCCGTCTCCAGGATGAAATCGACGTCATCGGCGCCCGCGCGGGGCTCCAGCGGCAGGTCGTGGCGCGGCGTGTCGGTGGTACCGACGATGGTGTGGCCGTTCCAGGGCACGACGAACAGCACCCGGCCGTCATCGGTCTTCGGAATCAGGATCGCGCGGTCGCCGGGCAGGAAGCTGCGCGGGATGGTCAGGTGCACGCCCTGGCTCGGCGCCACCATGGTCCGCGCCTGCCCGTCCTCCATCTGCCGCACGGCATCGACCCACACCCCCGTGGCATTGATCACGCAGTCCGCGCGCAGCGGGAAGGTCTCGCTGCCTTCGCCGTTGCCATTGCCATTGCCATCGAGGGCATCCTGCGCGGTCACGCCGGTGATCACGCCGTTTTTCTGCGAGAGCCCGGTCACGCGCATGTAGTTGACCGCCGTGCCGCCCACGTCGAACAGCGTGCGCATCAGCGCCACGGCCAGCCGTGCATCGTCGAACTGGCCGTCGAAGTAGAGGTTGCCGCCGCGCAGCGGCCGGCCGCCGACGTGTTCGGCCAGCGTGGGCGCGGCCTCCAGCGTCTCCCGATGGTTCAGCCAGCGGCTGCCGGACAGGTTCAGGCTGCCCGCCAGCATGTCGTACACCTTGAGGCCGATGCCGTAGAACGGCTGGTCGAACATCTGGTAGGCCGGCACCACGAAGCCCAGCGGCCAGACCAGGTGCGGCGCGTTGCGGGCCAGCAGGCCGCGCTCGTGCAGCGCCTCGCGTACCAGGCTGATGTTGCCCTGGGCCAGGTAGCGCACGCCGCCGTGCACGAGCTTGGTGGCCTTGCTTGATGTGCCCTTGGCGAAGTCGGCCGCCTCCAGCAGCAGGGTGCGATAGCCGCGCGACGCGGCGTCCACGGCCGTGCCGAGCCCGGTGGCGCCGCCGCCGATGACGATGACGTCCCAGCGGGCCTCGCGCCGCAGGGTGTCGAGCAGGGCGGCGCGCGAGGGGGGCTGGATGGGGAGGGCGGGTGTGGGCATGGTGGTTCGGTGCAAATCGATCGTATGTCGGCGAAGTTTGGCGATGGGTCGCGTGGTGAGGCGCGGTCAGGCGGCCGGCGCGTCGTCGCGCGCCCAGTCACGGGCGCGGTCCACGGCGCGGTGCCAGCGGCCCAGCCGCTGCGCGCGCTCATCGGCGGAGAGGCGTGGCTCGAAGCGGTGCTCCACCTGCCACTGGCGCGCAATCTCTTCGGTATCGGCCCAGTAGCCGGTGGCCAGCCCGGCCAGATAGGCGGCGCCCAGCGCGGTGGTCTCGGTCACGCGGGGGCGCACCACCGGCGTGCCGAGCAGGTCGGCCTGCATCTGCATCAGCAGGTCGCTGCGCGAGGCGCCGCCATCCACCCGCAGCTCGGCCAGCGCGATGCCGGCGTCCTTCTGCATCGCGTCGAGTACATCCACGCTTTGCAGGGCGATCGATTCCAGCGCGGCACGGGCGATATGCGGCCCGCCGGTGCCCCGCGTGATGCCGACGATGGTGCCACGCGCGAAGGGGTCCCAGTGTGGCGCGCCGAGCCCGGCGAAGGCCGGCACCAGCACCACGCCGCCGGTGTCCTCGCACTGCCGCGCGAGCGGCTCCACCTCGGGCGCGCTCTGGATCAGCTTCAGGCCGTCGCGCAGCCACTGGATCGTGGCGCCGCCCATGAACACGCCGCCTTCGAGGCAATATTGCGTGTCGTTGCCGATCTGCCAGCCAATCGTCGTCAGCAGCCGGTTGCGCGAGGTCACGGGCTGACTTCCGGCGTTCATCAGGATGAAGCAGCCGGTGCCGTAGGTGTTCTTCGCCATGCCGGGCGAGAAGCAGACCTGACCGAAGGTGGCCGCCTGCTGGTCTCCGGCGATGCCTGCGATGGGGATCTCGGTGCCGAACAGCCGGGCCGAGGTGCGCGCCACCTCGCCGCTGGAGGGCGCCACCTCCGGCAGCAGGCTGCGCGGAATGTCGAGCAGGCCGAGCAGTTCGTCGTCCCAGCGGAAATCGTGGATGTTGAACAGCAGCGTGCGTGATGCATTCGACACATCCGTCACGTGGCGCTTGCCATCGGTCAATTGCCAGATCAGCCAGCTATCGACAGTGCCGAAGGCCAGTTCGCCGCGTTCGGCGCGGGCACGGGCGCCTTCGTAGTGGTCGAGCATCCAGCGCAGCTTGGTGCCCGAGAAATAGGCGTCGATGATCAGGCCGGTCTTTTGCTGGAAGGTGTCGCCGTGGCCCTCGGCCTGCAAGGCTTCGCACATCGGCGCGGTGCGGCGGTCCTGCCAGACCAGCGCGCGGCCCACCGGCTCGCCGGTCTTGCGGTCCCACAGCACGGTGGTCTCGCGTTGGTTGGTGATGCCGATGGCGCGGATCTGGGTGCCGCTGACGCCGGCATCGCCCAATACCTCGTGGGCCACGGCCAGCTGCGACTGCCAGATTTCATAGGGATCGTGCTCGACGTGCCCGGGATGCGGATAATATTGCCGGAACTCGCGCTGGGCGATCCGCACCACATTGCCGGCGTGATCGAACAGGATGGCGCGCGAGCTGCTGGTGCCCTGGTCGAGGGCCAGCACGTACTGGGGCTGCTGCGATGAAGGCGTCGGGGTCATGCGTTCCATCCGGAATTGAATTGCGGCCGGGTTTGCCGGCCAGACATCGCTGCCATGGCCGAATCCTTGTTCCAACCGTCAGATATCGTGAGTGTGGTGCGCGCCGGCGTGACCGCGCGCAGCCCGTTCGAGCCCGCCGCCCACTTGCGGCTGACCGTGGCCGGACAGCAGGTGGGGTGGATGCCCCGCGTCCATGCGGAACTGTTGCGGCGCATCCCCGGCATGCTGGGCGATGGCCCCGCGGGCGAGCCGGACGCCGTGACGCTGCTCCCCGCCTGCACCACCTTCGAGACCCGCAGCGCGGCGCTGGCCACGCTGGCACGGCAACTGGCCGACGCCGGCCACGTGCGCGGCTGGCGCAACGAGTTGTTCGCGATCACCCCGGCCCTCGCCGCGCCGGCGTTCGCCGTGGTGGAGCGCGCTGCAGCGCGCTTCCTCGGGCTGCTGACCTTCGCCTCGCACATGAACGGGATCATCGCCGGCGAGCGGGCGATGTGGATTTCCCGCCGCAGCGAGAGCAAATCGGTCGACCCCGGCATGTGGGACAACCTCGTGGCCGGCGGCATGCCCCACGGCAGCCATCCGCTCGAAACGCTGATCCGGGAATGCGACGAGGAATCCGGCATTCCGCCCGATCTGGCGGGCCGGGCCGCGCCCCACGGCGTGATCGAGGTACTGCGCGAGATCCCCGAGGGTGTGCAGTGGGAGCACGTATACATATATGACCTGACGCTGCCGCCGGACTTCGTGCCGGTGAACCGCGACGGGGAGGTGGCCGAGCACCGGCGTATCGAGCCGGGCGCATTGCTTGCTATCATGGCGGACCGCGCCATGACCGTGGATGCCACGCTGGTGACGCTGGATACGCTTATCCGGCGCGGCTGGACGCCCAGCGCGCCCCCAGCCTGACCCGCCCCAGCCTCGCTGCGCATCACGGTGCCGGCCTGCCACATGATGATTTGCCCGATTTGCCTACGATGAGCGCCACCGGATTTATCCTTACCCTTTCGTGCCCGGACCAGCCGGGCATTGTTCATGCTGTTTCCGGCCTGCTGTTCCAGCACGGCTGCAATATTGTCGATTCCGACCAGTACGGCGACGAATTCACGGGCCGTTTCTTCATGCGCGTGCATTTCATGCCCGCCCCCGGCGGCCCGGACCTCGCCGCGCTGCGCCAGGCCTTCGCGCCGGTCGGCGACCAGTTCGGCATGCAGTGGGATGTATTCGACGCCACCGTGAAGCCGCGCGTGATGATTATGGTGTCCAAGATCGGCCACTGCCTGAACGACCTGCTGTTCCGCGCCAAGGCGGGCGGGCTGCCGGTGGAGATCGCCGCGATCGTCTCGAACCATCGTGACTTCTACCAGCTCGCCGCGTCGTACGACGTGCCGTTCTTCCACCTGCCGCTGATGAACGCGTCCGCCGAGCAGAAGTCCGCGCAGGAAGCGCGCGTGTTCGAGGTGGTGCGTGACCAGAACATCGATCTGGTGGTGCTGGCGCGCTACATGCAGGTGTTGTCCGACGACCTGTGCCGCAAGCTGGCCGGCCGCGCGATCAACATCCACCATTCCTTCCTGCCGAGCTTCAAGGGCGCCAAGCCGTACTACCAGGCGCACGACCGGGGCGTGAAGCTGATCGGCGCCACGGCGCACTATGTGACGGCCGACCTCGACGAAGGCCCGATCATCGAGCAGGAAATCGAGCGCGTGGACCACAGCATGGACCCCGAGCAACTGACCGCCGTCGGCCGCGACGTGGAATGCGTGGCGCTGGCCCGCGCGGTCAAGTGGCATGCCGAACACCGCATCCTGGTGAACGGGCACAAGACCGTCGTCTTCAAGTAAACGGACGGTATCGCACCAAGGGGCGCTGACGCTCTCCCCCGGCCCCTCTCCCGCAAGCGGGAGAGAGGAGCAAACCGGCAGCGCGTGACAGGCCGAGGGTGTTCCTCCCCTCTCCCTCCGGGAGAGGGGTCGGGGGAGAGGGACGGCGCCGGTCAAGGACACCGCCCCCGCTTCATTCCCCGTCCGCCACCACACAATTCACTCCACTGTCCGCCAGCATCTGCACAAACGGCGGCCGTAGCGGCTCGTCCGTGAACAGGCGGTCGATGCTGGAGAGTGGCGCCAGTTCCACCATCGCCTGACGGTTGAACTTGCTGGCATCGGCCGCGAGCCACACCTCGCGCGAGTGCTCCATGATCGTGCGCGCCACCTTCACTTCGCGGAAATCGTAGTCACGCAGCGTGCCGTCGGTCTCGATGCCCGAGATGCCGATCAGGCCGATATCGACCTTGAACTGGCGGATGAACTCCACCGTGGCCTCGCCGATGATGCCCCGGTCGCGCGAGCGCAGCACGCCGCCGGCCACGATGACCTCGCAATCGGGGTTGTCGGCCAGGATATTGGCCACGTGCAGGTTGTTGGTGATGACGCGCAGCCCGCGGTGATGCATCAGCGCGCGGGCAATTTCCTCCACCGTCGTGCCGATGTTCAGGATCAGCGAGCAGCCTTCCGGCACCGCCGCCGCCACGGCCCGCGCGATGCGCACCTTGCCCTCGGCATGCAGCACCTGCCGCTGCCGGTAGGCGATGTTCTCGGTGGTGGACCCATCCATCCGCACGCCGCCATGAAAACGCGCGAGCATGCCGTTTTCCGCCAGCAGATTCACATCGCGCCGCACGGTTTGCAGCGTCACGCCGAACTTGCGCGCGAGTTCGTCGATGGAGGCAAAGCCCTGGTTGCGGACTTCCTCGAGCAGGGCGGTCTGGCGGGGATTGAGCGTCATGTGCCGCATTCTAGTTCAAACACAAACGAAAACAAATGATGCACTGCACGATTGTTTTGTGTTCGTTTATTTGCTAAAACGAGCGGGATGCCATGAATAGTGCCCCTCGGTCACGGTTCTGAATGTGATCGAACAAGCACGCCAATGCAGTTCGAACACGAATCGAACCGATGGAGACCGGATGCAACTGAGCCTGGACGGCGTTGCGCAGCAGGTGGGATCGCAAGCCTATCTTTATCCGATGTCACTGGCGCCTGTACGCGGGGCCGTGACCATTCTCCTTGGGGCCACCCAGGCGGGCAAGACCTCGCTGATGCGGGTCATGGCGGGGCTGGACAAGCCCAGCGCGGGCCGGGTACTGGCCGACGGGACCGACGTGACCGGCGTGCCGGTGCGCGAGCGCAATGTCTCGATGGTCTACCAGCAGTTCATCAACTACCCCTCGCTTACCGTCTTCGACAACATCGCCTCGCCGCTGCGGCTGCGCAACGTGCGCGGGCCGGAGCTGGACACCCAGGTCCGCGCAATCGCCGGCCGGCTGCGCATCGACCACCTGCTGGCGCGCTACCCGGCGGAGTTGTCCGGCGGCCAGCAGCAGCGCGTGGCGCTGGCCCGGGCGCTGGCCAAGAACGCGCCGCTGATGCTGCTGGACGAGCCGCTGGTCAACCTCGACTACAAGCTGCGCGAGGAATTGCGCGAGGAGCTGACCCAGCTGTTCGCCCATGGCGACGCCACGGTCATCTACGCCACCACCGAACCGGCCGAGGCGCTGCTGCTCGGCGGCTACACGGCGGTGCTCGATGCCGGCGAACTGCTCCAGTACGGTCCGACCCCCGAGGTCTTCCACTATCCCGCCTCGCTGCGCGTGGCGCGGGCGTTCAGCGATCCGCCGATGAACCTCGTCGAAGGCCGGCTGGAAGCGGGCCGCGTAACGCTGGCCGGGAACATCGTGATTCCGCTCCCCGACGTGCAGGCGCCCGATGGCCCGGTCACGGTGGGCGTGCGCGCCGCCGCGCTGCGGCTGGCCGCCGTGCCCGGCGCGGTGGCGGTGCCGGGCAAGGTGGCGCTGGCCGAACTGTCCGGCTCCGACACCTTCGTCCACCTCGATACGGCGATGGGCAACCTCGTGGCGCAGTTCGCCGGGGTGCTCGATCTGAAACTCGGCGCGCCGCTCTCGCTGCATCTGGAGCCGGCCCATCTCTACCTGTTCGACGCCGCCGGCCTGCGCATCCATGCGCCCCAGCGGCCCGGCGCGCTGGCCGATGTGGTCAGCACGCCCATCACCGAGACGGGTGGCTGAGATGGCCAGGATCGACCTCGACCTCGCCCATTCCTACGTCGCCGAACCCAAGACCGATGAGGACTACGCGCTGCTGCCGCTGCGCTTCACCTTCGAGGATGGCGGCGCCTACGCGCTGCTCGGGCCCTCCGGCTGCGGCAAGACCACGCTGCTGAATTGCGTGTCCGGCCTGCTGCGGCCCTCGCAGGGCACGATCCAGTTCGATGGCCAGGACGTGACCGCCGCCACGCCGCAGGCGCGCAACATCGCCCAGGTGTTCCAGTTTCCGGTGATCTACGACACGATGACTGTCGGCGAGAACCTGGCCTTTCCGCTGCGCAATCGCGGTGTGCCGGCGGCCCAGGTCAAGGAGCGGGTGGGCAAAGTCGCCGAAATGCTAGACCTGTCGGCTTCGCTGGACCGCCGCGCGAGCGGGCTGGCGGCGGACGCCAAGCAAAAGATCTCGCTCGGGCGCGGGCTGGTGCGGCAGGACGTCTCGGCCATCCTGTTCGACGAGCCGCTGACCGTGATCGATCCGCACCTGAAATGGCAGTTGCGGCGCAAGCTCAAGGAAATCCATCACGAATTCCGGCTGACGCTGATCTACGTGACGCACGACCAGACCGAGGCGCTGACCTTCGCCGATCAGGTGGTGGTGATGTCGCGCGGCAAGGCGGTGCAGGTGGGCGCCGCCGATGCGCTGTTCGAGCGGCCCGCGCATACCTTTGTCGGCAATTTCATCGGCTCGCCGGGCATGAACTTCCTGCCGGGGACGTGGCGCAACGGCGCCATCGAGGTGGCCGGGCGCCGCTACATGCCGGAGCTGCCGGCGGGCATCGGCGCCGCGCTGGAGGGCGCCGGCACCTTCAAGGTGGGGGTGCGGCCCGAGTACCTGCAACTGGCCGCCGCCGACGACCCCCAGGCCATGCCGATGCGCGTGACGCGCGCGCAGGACATCGGCACGTACTGGCTCGTCACCGGCACGGTGGCGGGGGAGGGCGATCAGGCCGGCGGCATCCTGCGCGCCCGGCTCGGCACCGAGGCGGCCACCCTGGCCCCCGGGGACACGGCGTGGCTCACGGTGTTCAATCGCCACACCTGCTTCTATATCAACGAGGAACTGGTCCAATGAAGCCCGTCAACCAGAAGGCCTGGCTGCTGGTGCTGCCCGTGGTGCTGTGCGTGGCGTTCTCCGCCATCCTGCCGCTGATGACCATCGTCAATTATTCGGTGCAGGACATCATCTCGCCGGAGCGCCGCGTGTTCGTCGGCACGGAATGGTTCCGCACCGTGCTGCGCGATGCCGAACTGCACGACGCCCTGATCCGCCAGCTCGGCTTCTCGCTGGCCGTGCTGCTGGTGGAGATCCCGCTCGGCATCCTGCTGGCGCTGGCCATGCCGGCCAAGGGCTGGCGGGCGTCGGCGGTGCTGGTCATCATCGCGCTGTCGCTGCTGATTCCATGGAACGTGGTCGGCACGATCTGGCAGATCTTCGGCCGCACCGACATCGGCCTGCTCGGCGCCGCCCTGGAGGCGATGGGATTCGACTATAACTACACGGGCAGCGCGGTGGATGCCTGGGTCACGGTGCTGGTGATGGATGTCTGGCACTGGACCCCGCTGGTGGCGCTGCTCTGCTACGCCGGGCTGCGCGCGATTCCGGACGCCTACTACCAGGCGGCCCAGATCGACGGGGCGAGCCGCTTCGCCGTCTTCCGCTACATCCAGCTCCCCAAGCTGCGCGGCGTGCTGATGATTGCCGTGCTGCTGCGCTTCATGGACAGCTTCATGATCTATACCGAGCCCTTCGTGCTGACCGGCGGCGGGCCGGGCAACGCCACCACCTTCCTTTCCCAGTACCTGACCCAGAAGGCGGTGGGCCAGTTCGACCTGGGGCCGGCGGCGGCGTTCTCGATTGTCTACTTCCTGATCATCCTGCTGACCTGTTTCATCCTCTATAACTGGATGCAGCGCGCCGGCACGTCCGGCGGGGAGGAGGTGCCCCATGGCTAGTCAACACGCCAGCAACCGGGCCGGCGCATGGCGGCCGGTGTTCCTGGTGGTCTACCTGTTGTTCGCCATCGTGCCGATCTACTGGATGGTCAACATGTCGTTCAAGACCAACGAGGAGATCCTGACCACGCTGTCGCTGTGGCCGGCATCGTTCACGCTCGAGCACTACCGGACCATCTTCACCGATGCCTCCTGGTACTCCGGCTACATCAACTCGCTGATCTACGTCGCCCTGAACACGGTGATCTCGATCAGCGTGGCGCTGCCGGCGGCCTACGCGTTCTCGCGCTACCAGTTCATCGGCGACAAGCACGTGTTCTTCTGGCTGCTGACCAACCGCATGACGCCCCCGGCGGTGTTCCTGCTGCCGTTCTTCCAGCTCTACACCACCATCGGGCTGATGGACACCCACCTCGGCGTGGCGCTGGCGCATCTGGTCTTCAACGTGCCGCTGGCGGTCTGGATCCTGGAAGGCTTCATGTCCGGCGTGCCGCGCGAGATCGACGAAACCGCCTATGTGGACGGCTACTCGTTCCCGCGCTTCTTCCTGACCATCTTCCTGCCGCTGATCAAGGCCGGGGTGGGCGTGGCGGCGTTCTTCTGCTTCATGTTCAGCTGGGTGGAGCTGCTGCTGGCGCGGACCTTGACCTCGGTCAATGCCAAGCCGATCGTGGCCACCATGACCCGCACGGTGTCGGCCTCCGGCATGGACTGGGGCGTGCTGGCCGCCGCCGGCGTGCTGACCATCGTGCCGGGCGCCATCGTGATCTGGTTCGTGCGGCACTACATCGCCAAGGGCTTCGCCATGGGCCGCGTGTAGCGCGCCCCGGTCAAAGAGAGGAGTTCGTCACATGTTGAGCTGGATGGTCTGGACCACCCCGGTGGCGGTGTTCTTCGCGCTGGTGGTGATGATGTTGATCGGCATGACGGTCTGGGAGGCGCGCTCCCCCACGGTCATGCGCAAGGGCTTCCTGCCGATTGCCACCACGCGCGGCGACCGGCTGTTCATCGGGCTGATGTTCGCCGCGTGGATCAACCTGGCCTGGGTAGGGCTGGGCGAGAAGATGCAGACCTGGTTCGGGCTGGCGGAGGAACCGTCGATCTGGATCAGCGCGGCCATCGCGGCCGTGGTGCTGCTTGTGGTCATGCGCCGTGGCTGACGCCCGCCGGCGCGCGCAGTCGTTGCCGTTCCATCATTCCATTATTCCAATAGGAGACACTGATGAAAGTGCACGTGAAGTTGGGGATGTCGGCCCTGGCCATGGCGGCCACGCTGGCATGCGGCGGGGCGCGAGCCGACGAGGCCGCCGCGAAGAAGTGGGTGGACAACGAGTTCCAGCCGTCGTCGCTGGCCAAGGACAAGCAGATGGCCGAGATGAAGTGGTTCATCGACGCCGCCGCCAAGCTCAAGGCCAAGGGTGTGACGCAGATCAATGTGGTGTCGGAGACCATCACCACGCATGAATACGAGTCCAAGACGCTGGCCAAGGCGTTCGAGGAAATCACCGGCATCAAGGTCAACCACGACCTGATCCAGGAAGGCGACGTGGTGGAGAAGCTCCAGACGTCGATGCAGTCCGGCAAGTCGATCTACGACGGCTGGATCTCCGATTCGGACCTGATCGGCACCCACTACCGTTATGGCGCGATCCTGCCGCTGACCGACTATATGAACGGCGCCGGCAAGGAATTCACCAATCCCGGCCTCGACGTGAAGGACTTCATCGGCACCAAGTTCACCACGGCGCCGGACGGCAAGCTGTACCAGCTGCCCGACCAGCAGTTCGCCAATCTGTACTGGTTCCGCGCCGACTGGTTCGCCCGCAAGGACCTGCAGGACAAGTTCAAGGCCAAGTACGGCTATGACCTCGGCGTGCCGACCAACTGGTCGGCCTACGAGGACATCGCCAACTTCTTCACCAACGATGTGAAGGAGCTGGACGGCAAGAAGGTCTACGGCCACATGGACTACGGCAAGAAGGACCCCTCGCTCGGCTGGCGCTTCACGGACGCCTGGCTGTCGATGGCCGGCACCGCCGACAAGGGCCTGCCCAACGGCATACCGGTGGACGAGTGGGGCATCCGCGTGGCGGAGGACAAGTGCACGCCGGTAGGCGCCTCGGTCTCACGCGGCGGCGCCACCAACAGCCCGGCGGCGGTCTACGCGCTGACCAAGTACATCGAATGGATGAAGAAGTTCTCCCCGCAGCAGGCCATGGGCATGACCTTCTCCGAAGCCGGCCCTGTGCCCGCGCAGGGCCAGATCGCCCAGCAGATCTTCTGGTACACGGCCTTCACGGCGGACATGACCAAGAAGGGCCTGCCGGTGGTGAATGCCGATGGCTCGCCCAAGTGGCGCATGGCGCCGTCGCCATATGGGCCGTACTGGAAGCAGGGCATGCAGAACGGCTACCAGGACGTGGGCTCCTGGACCTTCTTCAAGAACACCGACCCCAACCGCCTGGCGGGCGCGTGGCTCTACGCCCAGTTCGTGACGGCCAAGTCGGTCTCGCTGAAGAAGTCGCTGATGGGCCTGACCTTTATCCGCGAGAGCGACATCAACACCGACTACCTGACCAAGAACGCGGCCAAGTACGGCGGCCTGATCGAGTTCTATCGCAGCCCGGCCCGCGTGGCCTGGACGCCGACCGGTACCAACGTGCCCGACTACCCGAAGCTGGCCCAGCTCTGGTGGAAGAACGTGGCTACGGCGGTGACGGGCGAGAAGACCCCGCAGGCGGCCATGGACAACCTGGCCGAGGAGATGGATCAGGTGATGGCGCGGCTCCAGCGCGCCGGCATGACCAACTGTGCGCCCAAGCTGAACCCCAAGAGCGACCCGGCCAAGTGGCTGAGCACCGAGCACGCGCCTTGGAAGAAGCTGGACAACGAGAAGCCGAAGGGCGAGACCATCGCCTATGACAAGCTGCTCCAGGCGTGGAAGGAAGGCCGCGTGCGGTGATGCACCGGTGAGTCGGTAGGGGGGAGGGACGGTGGCGCCAGCGGTTGGGGCGCCACCGTTCCGTTTCAGGTTCCGGACATCGCGCCGGCGGGGGCGGTTGGGGCACCAACCGGCGCGCAATTCGGCGCGGCATGGCGGGCCTTGCCGTGGCGCTTGGCCTCGTAGAGCGCCATGTCGGCCCGCATGAACAACTCGCTGACCGACGAGCCGGTATCCGGTCGATGGATGGCGCTGCCCACGCTGGCCGTGGAGACGAGCGTCAGGCCATCCACGGGGAAGGGCCGCAGCGCGGCCTGCACCACGGTCTGGGCAATCCGTTCCACGGTGGCCGGGTTCGATACGTTGTCCAGGATGATGGCGAACTCGTCGCCGCCGATGCGGGCCACCGCGTCGCCCTTGCGCACGCAGGTGGCGAGCCGTTCGGCGAAGGACACCAGCAGGCGGTCGCCCACCGGGTGGCCGTAGGTGTCGTTCACCGCCTTGAAGTCGTCCAGGTCCACCAGCAGCAGCGCCGCGCGGTGGCCGCCGGCATCGGCGCGGGCCATGGTCTCGTTGAGCCGGCGATCGAAGCCCTTGCGGTTGAGCAGGCCGGTCAGGTGGTCGGACAGGGTCTGTGCCTCCAGCGAGCGCAGCTTCTGGCGCTCCCCGGTCACGTCGCGCGCGAACATGTGCAGGCCGGACACCGTGTCTTGGGCGTCGTTCCACGCCGGCTGGTAGGTGACCTCCCACGCCAGCCCATCGGCCGACTCGCGGGTAAAGGTGGTCACGCGTCCGGCGCGGGCCTCTTCAAGATAGGGCGCATTCGCCACATATTCCGGCGTGCCCCACAGCTCACGCAGCGACAGCCCGGCCACCTGATCGGCAGGGAGGCCGAAGTGGCGCGCGTAGGCCTGGTTCACGAAGGCGAAGCGTTCGTTGACGTCGATGAAGGCGACGAAGTCCGGCACATGGTTGGCAATCGCCTCGATCCGCTTCTCGCTGGCGGCGGCACGGTCCTTGGCGGCCTTCAGCGCGGCCTCTCGCTCGGAAAGCTGGTGCAGCACCTCGGCGAATGAGCCGGCCAGTTCGCCGATCTCGTCGTCGCGCCGCACCGGCAGGTCCGAGACGGCGGCGGGCTGCATCGCCAGTTGGCGCACCGTGCGGTGCAGGTGCTCGAGCGGGGCAAGCAGGCGGCGAATCACCAGCCACATCAGCGCGGCGGTAATCAGCAGGGAAAAGAAGCCGATCACGACCGTGCGCTGGCGGACGTCGATCAGCGGGGCATAGGCTTCCTCCGCCGGAAGCACCGCTACCACCTCCCAGCCATTCGACGACAGCAGGTAGCGCGACACGATGGGCTGAGTGGGCCAGAAGACTTCCCAGTCGGACTCGGCCTGCTCGGCGCCGCACATTTCGCCGAGGGCATGGGCCGGCGCCAGCACGCGGTCCGCCTCGGGGTGCAGCGCGTAGCGCGGATTGGCGCCGGCGGAGACCAGGCAGTAGTAGCCGGTCACGCCCACGCGGCTGTGCGCCAGTTCGCGCAGGAAGTTGTTGGCCGACAGGTTCAGCACGCCGCCCACCACGGCGCGCAGCTTGCCGTCCGTATCGCGCATCGGCACGGCGAGGATGACGCCCGGCGCGGCAGAGTGCTTGCCCTGCAGCAGGTCCGACACGGCGAACGAGGCGCCACGTTCGATGGCGCGGAAATAGTCGCGCTCGCCCACGGTCATCTTTACGCCTTCCGGCACGGCGGTGCTGAACGAGAGCGTGCCGTCCGGGCGGGCCAGGAACACGGCGTTGAAGCTCTCGGGCATATCGACAGCGTCGGTAGCCAGGGCCGACTGCTGGCGCGGGGTCTCGTCCAGATGGGGCGCAAGTGTGCGCGCGAGGCGGCGCAGTACCACCTCACGGGATTCGAGTTTTTCGTCGAGTTGGCCGGCGACCAGTTTGACCAGTGTGTCCTGCTGCGCCTGAAGCAGCGTCTTCAGGCTTTCATAGGCATAGAACTGGGCGTAGCAAGCGCGCGTCACGAGAATGACCGTGACCACGCCGGCTGCGGCGATCGCCATCCGGTACTTCAAGGAGTGCCGCATGAATCTCTTCTTGGTATTTGCACTGAACCCGTTTTATCGGCTGCCGGGCTTTGATCCACAACCCCCGCCCCTTGGCTGGCAACCGATTCGTAGCGTAGCAGACCGCAGGGCCGCGCCGGACGGCCTTTTCGGCAATCTGGTGCGGCATGCCACACGAGGTGGCGCATGCGCCGCGTGGGTCGTGCCGATGCAACAGGCGATGGTGGACCGGGGTGCGCGTTGTTGCGTTAAGGGCAGTCGGCGAGGGTGTCCGCCAGCCAGTCGATCACGGGCCGGAAGCGGGAGGCGCCCCGGAATTCGGCAGGGTAGGCGAGCCAGACCTCGCGTATCACCTCGGGCACCTCGCGCACCAGTTGCAACGCCGGATCGTCGTGGGCCAGGAAGTGGGGCAGCAGGGCGATGCCGAGCCCGGCGCGCACGGCGGCGCGCACCCCAAGCAGGCTGTTGGACTGGAACGAGAACGGCCGGCCGAGGGACTGCGGCCACGCCACTTCGGGGAGCGTGAAGCCTTCGTCGAGCAGGCCGCATAGCGGCGCGTCGTCGGCCACCGGCCCGCGTGCGGAGGCATAGAGCCCGAAGCGCAGCGTGCCGGCGCGCTGGGCCACCAGTTCGCCCTCGTGCGGGCGGTTCAGCCGCACGGCGATATGGGCGCGGCGCCGGGCGAGGCTGGTGACGCGGTTGTCCACCTCGAGCCGGACTTCCATATCGGGGTTCTGCGCGTAGAGCGACGGCAGCCGGGGCGTCAGGAAGTCGCTGCCGAGCGCCGCCGTGGTCGCCACACGGACCACGCCAGACACCCCCGCGCTCGCGCCTTCCATCTCGCGCAGCAGGCGGTCGGCCGATTGCTCCATTTGCCGCGCCGCCGTCAGCGCATTGCGGCCCACGCTGGTCAGCACGAAGGTGCCGTCGGTGCGCGTGGCCACGGGTTTGCCGAGCGCCGCCTCCAGCCGGCGGATGCGTCGGATCGCCGTGGCGTGGGTAATGTCCAGTTCCCGCGCGCAGGCCGAATAGCTGCCGGCCCGGATCAGCGTGGAGAGCGTGAGCAGGTCGTCCCAGGAGATTGTGCTTTTTTGCACAGTGAGTGTGAGTTCGTGGCGAATTGGCGCACAGCATAGCCTGCCCTACGCTGCGTGCATACCCAACCAGGAGAACCGCCCCATGTCCGCGCCCTTCACGCTGCTCGACGCCGCCGGTGCCAGCCGCACCCCTGCCGCCTGGGAAGCCGCCGTGCTGGTCCTGATCGACCATCAGCGCGAATACATCGATGGCAAGCTGCCGCTGACCGGCATGCCCGAGGCCGTGGCGGCCTGCGCCGACCTGCTGGCGCGCGCCCGTGCCCACGGCACGCCGGTGATCCATGTGGTGCATCACGGCAAGGCCGGCGGCGCGTTCGACCCGGCCGGCCCGTATGCCGCGATCATCGAGGGGCTCCAGCCCGCGCCTGGCGAGGAAACCGTGGTCAAGCAGCTGCCGAACAGCTTCGCCGGCACCGAGCTGGACGCCCGGCTGGCCGCGCTGGGTAAAAAGGAACTGATCGTGGCCGGCTTCCAGACCCATATGTGCGTCAGCGCCACCGTGCGGTCGGCGCTCGACCATGGCTACCGCGTCACGCTGGTGGCCAGCGCCTGCGCCACGCGGGATTTGCCCGATCCGCTCGGCGGGGAGCCGCTGGCAGCTGCCGAACTGCACCGGGTTACGCTGGCGGCGCTGAATGACCGGTTCGCCACGGTGGTGCCGGACGCCTCGGTCTGGCAATAGGGGGGAGCCGGGCTGGGCGAACTGGCCCTGTGACGCCCCGGGCGCGTAGGGGGTGTGGATGGCAGGTCCGACCGCGGCCCGCCCGGGCGGCTCAGGCATACTAGCGCCTTCGCGCCCCGGGCCCCATCGCCCGCGCGCCCATCCGCTGCCCCCGATTTCATGAAGCGAATCCTGCTGATCAAGATCACCTCGCTCGGTGACATGGTGCATACGCTGCCGCTGGTGTCCGACCTGCGCCGCGCCTATCCCGACGCCGCCATCGACTGGGTGGCCGACGCCTCGTGCGCGGACATTCCGCGCTGGGCCATCGGCGTAGACCGGGTGATTGCGCCGCCGCTGCGGCAGTTCAAGAAGAACGGCAAGAAGTGGAAGGACCTGCGCGGCATCCTGCGCGCCGTGCGTGAGTTGCGCCGCGAGAAGTACGACGTCGTGGTGGACGTGCATGGCGTCTACAAGAGCGCGATCGTCGCCCGGCTGGCCCGCTCGCCGCGCCGCTTCGGCTACGCCGCCGAATTCCTGGGGGAGGCGAAGGCCGAATTCGCCTACACCGACATTTTCGGCCCGCATGGCAACGCCACCTGCCGCGAAAAGATGCGGCTGGTGACGGCCAACGCGTTGGGCTACACCTATCCCGAAGCCGAGACCAACGCGCTGCGCATACCGGCCCCGGCCACCCCGCTGAACACGGACGGCGTGCCGCGCGCGATGCTGTTCCATGCCACCTCCGCCGAAATCAAGAAATGGCCGCAGGCCCATTGGATTGCGGTGGGCCAGTCGCTGGCGGCGCGCGGGTTCCGCGTGCAGCTGCCGTGGGGCTCGGAGAAGGAGCACGAGGAGTCCCGCGCGCTGGCCGCCGCGATTCCGGACGCCGAGGTGCTGCCGCGCATGTCGATCACCGAGGTGGCGCAGCGTCTGGACGCCGCCGCGCTGGTCGTCGGCATGGACACCGGCTTTGTCCATCTGGCCGACGCGCTCGGCAAGCCCACGGTGATGATCTTCACGGCCACTTCGTGCGAGCACTTCGGCGTGCAGAAGCCGGGCCAGTCGGTGTCGATCGGCGACCAGGGCAAGCCGCCCTCGGTGGAGGCCGTGCTGGCCGCCATCGACTCCGTGGCGCCCAAGCTGCCGGGTCAGGCGGGTCAGGCGGGTCAGTCGGGTCCGTCGCATCAGGCCGCCGGCAACGTGTCCGCGTAGGACCAGTACTCGAACTGGACGATCGTGGCGTTGCCATGGGTCGTCACCACATCCAGCATGCAGGGCCGCCGCCGGATCGCCATCCGGGCCAGGTAGCGCGCCGCGCCGGGCACACCGGGCGGCGGCTGGATGCGGTCCCCGTGGCGCATGGCCAGCCGCAGGATATGCACCGGCACGAAGCGGTGCGCATCGTTCATCGTGGTGTGCGCGGCGGCCGTGAACAGCAGCGGTGCGGCCGCCAGCCCGGAAAAGCGCTTGCGCAGCAGGGCCAGCGTGGTCGGGGCCATGGCCGAGCCGATGCCGGGCAGCGCCAGCGCGGTCAGGCCGCGCACATTGGCCGCCCACAGGCCGCCCACCACCAGCATGGGGTCGCGCTTCTCCACCGGCACCGTGTCCCGCAGCCCCTCCCAGATCGCCGTCATGTCGCCGTTCAGGTCGTACAACTGATAGCAGCCGCCAAAGCTGCGCTGGTAGCCGATGATGCAGTCAAGATCCTCGTCGAACACGGGGCGCGCGTCGCGCGGAATACGGGGCGGCCGGATCTCGAACAGGCCGGCGGACACGGCGTAGTGGCCGGTCCACGTCAGCGTCCGGCCGGAGACGGCCTGCAGGGTGATTTCATCGGGAAGGACATCGAGGGACATGCGCGGCGCTTTGTGGTGGGACGGAACCCCCACGGTAAGCACGGCGCCCGCTGCTGTCTTTGAGACGATTCTGAAAGTGCAAAAGCCCCCGGGCTAATGGACGAAGCCGCCCTTGATGAAGCGGACCGGCTCGGCGTCCATGCGCAGCAGCAGGGCGGTCAGGCCATCGACGGGGGCATCGACCGATGGATCCGGAGACTGGCGCGGTCCCCCGGACGTGCACAGCAGGTCCGATTCGCGCCACGCGGCCTGCCCCGGCGCCCCTCGGGCCCGCAGCCAGCCCTGGCGGTCGCTCAGCAGGGCGGTGCCCGGCAAGGCCGCCGGGGACACGCCGGCAATGCGCGCCATCACCGCCCACGCCTCGGACGCGGCGGCGACGCAGCCGGCCCGGAACTGCGGCACCTCGGCGGGCGCGTGGCCATCCGGCGTCACCAGCAGGGTCAGGAAGCGCGGGTCCTCCATCGGCAGCGCCGCGCGGCTATCCACGGCCACCAGCCGCACCCGCTGCGTCCCGCGCCAGTCGGCCAGCGAGCGGGGCGCCGCGCCTTCGCATTGCACGGGCATGTCCGGCAGGGCCAGCGCCGTGGGCCACGTCCCCTGCAGGCGCGCGCCGGTGCCGGCGGACAGCGCCTTCATATAGTCGATGACGGCCCAGACATCGGCGTCGCTCAGCGTGGCGCCGAACGTGGGCATGGTCGGCTGGCCGTCGCGGCCCCGCATGCCGGCCACGATATGCCAGAACAGTTCGCCATCGGCGCGGCGGCCCAGCAGCGGGCCGGCGAGCGTCGGCGGCCAGCGCGACAGCGACGCCGCCAGCGGCCCCTCGCCCCGGCCATCGTCGCCATGGCAGGCCGCGCAGTGCTGGGTATAGACCCGTTCACCCCGCGCGATGGAGGCCACGGCGAAGCGGGTAGGACTGACGTGGAAGCTGGTGGGGGCGGCGGGGCCGAGGACGAGGTCGGGCGCCGGCCATGGAGCGAGGATCAGGGCGAGCGCGCCGGCGCCGAACGAGGCCAGCCGGCCCCGTCGCCATGCCAGCGCCAACATCAGCGCGAGCAGCGCGAATGCCATCGCCACGAGGCTCCACGCCAGTTGCCGGGCCAGCCCGGGATCGATCAGCAGCGTCTCGCCGGCAATGCGCCGTGCCCACGGCCACGCCGGCTGGCCGTGGCTATCGCCCGTCAGGCCCAGCGCGTGGCAGAGCCGCAGCAGCGCAAGCTGCGCCGCCTGCAGCCCCGCCAGCAGGTTGTTGAGCCAGACCGAAGCACCCATCACCAGCTGGCATCGAGCCCCAGATGGCGCAGCGCTTCATGCCGCAGCGCAGTCAGGCGCGGATCGCCGCGATGGCGCGGGTAGGGCAGGTCCACCACGATCTCCGCCGTGATGCGCGCCGGCCGCTGGCTGAAGACGATCACGCGCTGGGCCAGGAACAGCGCCTCCTCCACATCGTGCGTGACCAGCAGGGCCGAGAACCGCGCGCGCTGCCACAGTTCGACGAGATCGCTCTGCATGGTCAGGCGCGTCAGGGAGTCCAGCTTGCCGAGCGGTTCGTCGAGCACGAGCAGGCGCGGGTCGTTGACCAGCGCGCGGGCCAGCGCCACGCGCTGCGCCATGCCACCGGAGAGCTGGTGCGGAAACGCGCGGTCGAAGGCTTCCAGCCCCACGCGCCGCAGCGCCTCGTCCACGCGATGCCCCTCCTGCCGGGCGATGCCGCGTGCCTGCAGGCCGAGCGCCACGTTGGCGCGCACGCGGCGCCACGGGAAGAGCGTGGGGTCCTGGAAGACCACGATGCGCGACGGATCGGGCTCGGTGATCGGCGTGCCGTCCTGCAGGATCTGGCCGGACGTGGGCGCATCCAGCCCCGCCACCAGCCGCAGCAGCGTGGACTTGCCGCAGCCGCTCGGCCCCAGCAGCGCCACGAACTCGCCGGGCGCCACGCTCAGGTTCACGTTGTCCAATACGGGCAGGCGCTGGCCGGCATCGCCAAAGTCATGGCTGACGTTGCGGATGTCGATGCGGGCCCCGGCGCTGGCCTGGGCCGCCGGTGCTTCCGCCACGGGTTCACGTTCCAGCACGGCTACCATTTCACAGTTCCTTTCTGCCACGAGAGCGCGCGGTCGCGCACGGCGAACAACAGCGTGATGACGCTCGAGAACAGCAGCGCCATCACGATCAGCGCGGCGTACATGTTCACGTACGAAGCCCAGCCCTGCGCCCAGGTGAGGTACCAGCCCAGCCCGGACTTCACGCCCATCATCTCGGCCGTTACCAGCACCGAGAACGACGCGCCCAGCCCCATGAACAGGCCGACGAAGACCTGCGGCAGCGCGGCCGGAATCGCCACGCGCAGCACCAGGAACCAGCCGGAGGCGCCCAGCGTGCGCGCCACGTCGTAATAGCTCTTGTTGACGCTCGCCACGCCGGACCATGTGAGCACCGCCACGGGGAACGCGGTGGCCAGCGCAATCAGGAACACGGCGGCCGAGTAGCTCGACGGGAAGAAGTAGAAGGTCAGCGGCAGCAGGGCGGTGGAGGGCAGCGGACCCAGCACGCGCAGCACCGGGTGCACCCAGTAGCCGATGCGCCGCGACCAGCCAATCGACACGCCGATCAGGAAGCCCGCCACGCCGCCATAGGCCACGCCCAGCCCCAGCAGGCGGATGGTGTTGAGGACACTGTCGCCCAGGCGGCGCCAGTCATCCACATAGACCTCGATCAGGGCCTGCGGCGGCGCGAAGAACGGCGTGGGCAGCAGCGCGGCCTTGGCGGTGAGAATTTCCCAGCCGAGGAAGCCGAGCGGCAACGCCACCAGCCACGGCCCGGTGGGGCGCAGGGTGGCCAGCGTGCGGTGCAGCGGGGGGAGGCGCGATCCCGCCAGCGCCAGCCCGGCCAGCGCGGCAGCGACCACCAGCGCGGCGATGCCGAGTTCCTCGGTGTAGGCCCAGTCGGTGAAGCCGGCCACCTTGTTCGGCCAGCGCCAGGTGATGGCGCCGAACGCGGCCCAGGCCAGCGCGGCCAGGAGGCCGGTGGGCCAGAGGCGGCCCGGCCGGGCCACGGCGGCCTGGCGTGGCGCGTTAGCGGCGAGCGAGGCATGCCGGGTGTCGAGCGTGGAGGGACTCGTTGTGGTCATCGCATCATCCCAGTACGTTGGCGTAGACGTGCTGCGCCAGCCGCTTCGCGTCGGTGGACTTCTTCAGCACGCCGATCTTGCGGAAGTCGTCGGCATAGAAGGCGATTTCCTCCTGCAGGTCCACGCCGGTGGGGTGGTGGGTGTAGGTCAGCGTGGCGTAGAGCTTGCGCAGATCGTCCGGGCTGATCTTGGGCGAGTACTTGGCGAAGATCTTCGCGGCCTCGTTCGGGTTCTCGTTGACGAAATCCGTGGCCTGCACGATGGACCGCGCGAGTGCGGCGGCGGCCGGCTTGTCGTTGCGGACCAGATCGCCCCGGGCGCCGACCACGCAGCAGACCTTGCGCGCGTACTCGCCGGTCAGGTTGGTGGCCAGCTCCACGTAGGCGCCGTTGGTGCGTTTCTCCAGCAGGTAGAGATTGGGGTCGCCATCGGCAATCGCCTGGATCTCGCCCTTGTCGACGGCCACGCCGAGCAGGTCGGCCGGGTACTGGCGCCAGGTGATGTCGCGGTCGGGGTCGATGCCATTCTTGGCCAGCAGGATCGTGAAGAAGTGCTTGCCCGGCGCGGCCAGGTCGCTCACGCCCACGGTCTTGCCCTTGAGCGCCTGGAGGTTGGTCACCCCCGCCGCCTTGGCCCCCACCAGCCGCACGCAGCCGCCGTGGGAGCTACCGATGATCTTGACGTCGAAGCCGGCTTCCAGCGGCTTGAGCCAGCGGTGGATCATGCCCACCGCCGCATCCGCCTTGCCGGTGGCAATCGACTCCAGCAGCTGGTCCGTGGAGCCGCTGTAGTTGATCAGATCCACCTGCAGGCCGTTCTTCTCGAAGAAGCCGCGCTCCTGCGCCACCACGATGGGCGTCAGGCAGAACGAATTCTGGTTCCACGCGAAGGTGAGCTTGCGCGGCGCCGACCACGCCTGCCGGCCCAGGATCAGCGCCGGGGCGGCGAGGGCGGCACTGCCGGCCAGCCGCAGCACGCCGCGTCGGCGGGTGTTGGGCTGTGGCAGGTTGGGCGGATTCGATTCGTTGGATTGGCTCATGGTGTGGAAACTC
Source organism: Cupriavidus sp. OV096 (assembly GCF_900115455.1). Classification (NCBI taxonomy): domain Bacteria; kingdom Pseudomonadati; phylum Pseudomonadota; class Betaproteobacteria; order Burkholderiales; family Burkholderiaceae; genus Cupriavidus; species Cupriavidus sp. OV096. The sequence goes on along the minus strand of NZ_FOWM01000001.1, from coordinate 353,423 downwards.
CCCGTTTTCGTTGTTGTTGGGCGCAGGCGCAGGTGGCCTCAGGCGGCCTCAGGCGGCCTTGCGGCTGGCTTCCGCATCGCGGCGTGCCACCAGCTCCCGTACGCGTGGAATCAGCTCGCGGCCGTAGTCGATGGCGTCCTCCAGCGGGTCGAAGCCGCGGATCAGGAAGGTGGTCACGCCGACGTCGTAGTAAGCCAGCAGGGCCTCCGCCACCTGTTCGGGCGTGCCGACCAGCCCGGTGGAGTTGGAGCGGCCGCCGGTCTCGCGGGCGATGGCGGTCCAGAGGCGCTGGTCCACGCGATCGCCCTGTTCGGCGGCGGCCAGCAGGCGGCGCGCGCCTTCGCTCTGCTGCGGGCCGCCCCGGCTGTAGCCGGCCTGCACGCGCAGCGCGCGGGTCCGTTCGAGGATGCTGTCGGCACGCGCCCACGCTTTCTCTTCGGTCTCCGCCAGCACCGGGCGGAACGACACCGAGAAGCGCACCTCGCGCCCGTGCTTGGCGGCTTCCGCCCGCACGCGGGTAGTCAGTTCGCGCACCTGGTCGAGCGATTCGCCCCACAGCGCGTAGACATCGGCATGCTTGCCCGCCACGGTCAGCGCCGCCTCGGACGCGCCGCCGAAGTAGATCGGCACATGCGGTTTCTGGGCCGGCTTGACCTCCGAGAAGCCCTGCGTGAAGCGGTAGAACTCGCCGTCGTGGTCGAACGGCTTGTCCTCGGTCCAGATGCGCCGCAGGATGCCCAGGTACTCGTCCGTGCGCGCGTAGCGCTGGTCGTGATCGAGGAAATCGCCGTCGCGCGCCTGCTCGCTGTCGGAGCCGCCCGAGATGAAGTGCACCCCCAGCCGGCCGCCGCTGAACTGGTCGAGCGTGGCGATCTGGCGCGCCGCCAGCGTCGGCGCCGTGAAACCGGGGCGGTGCGCCAGCATGAAGTGGATGCGCTCGGTCACGGCCGCCGCGTAGGCAATCGTCAGCGTGGCCGACGGGCCGGTGGAGTGGTGCGGCACCAGGACGCGGTCGAACCCGGCCTGCTCATGGGCCTGGGCGAACGCGCGCACATAGTCGCGGTCGATCACGGGGCCCGAGGGCGGATGGATCTCGGACTGCTTCTGGCTCTGGATCATGCCGATGAAATCGACGCTCATGGCGCGGGCCTCCTTGCGGGCGGTGTCAGGAATGACGAGCAAAGTACGCCCGGCGGGCGGTGGCCCCAAACGAATAAAAACGCGGCTCGATATGCGGCAGAAACCGTCGCTCGATATGCGATATGCGTCGTTATCGGCGCGGCGGGCGCGCGGTACGCTATGCGGCACTCATCGCACGATGCTTTCCCGAGATCCCCCATCATGGCTTCGACTTCCCCGCGTACCACCCTGCGCCGCCTGCCTGCGAGCGAGCCCCGGCTGGCCGAGTTGCTGGCGACGCTGACCGCCCGGCTGGCTACCACCGCCGCGCGCCATGACGCAGACGGCAGCTTCCCGCACGCGAACTTCGAGCTGCTGCACGAACATGGCCTGATCGCCCAGGTGGTGCCGCGCGACTACGGCGGTGGTGGGGCGGGGCTGGCGGAGGCACGCCGGATCATCGCGGCCGTGGCGGCCGGCGACCCGGCCACGGCGCTTGTCCTGACCATGACCTATCTCCAGCATCGCGCCATCGGCCGGGCCGATTCGCGCTGGCCCGAGGTGGTGCGCCGCGAGGTCTTCGCCAGCGCGGTGGAAGAGGGCGCGCTGATCAACTCGCTGCGCGTGGAGCCGGAACTCGGCTCGCCGGCGCGCGGCGGCCTGCCGGGCACCGTCGCCACGCGCGTTGGCGACCGCTGGCGCATTCGCGGCCACAAGCTCTACACCACCGGCATTCCGGCGCTGCGCTGGCTGGCCGTGTGGGGCCGCACGCACGAGCCGGAGCCGCGCGTGGGCATCTTCCTGGTGCCGAAGCCATCGGCCGACACGCCGGGCATCCGCGTGGTGGAGAGCTGGAATCACCTCGGCCTGCGCGCGTCCGGCAGCCATGAAACCGTGTTCGAGGACGTGTGGATTCCGCTCGACCATGCGGTGGACATCCGCCGGCCCGAGGCCTGGGCGCCAGCCGGGGCCAGCCAGGCCGACGTGGATGCCAATGCCGACCAGCAGGCGTGGATGGTGGGCCTGCTCGGCACGCTCTACGACGCCGTGGCGCGGGCCGGCTTCGACTGGATCCGCAGCTTCGTGCAGGACCGTGCGCCGGGCAGCCTGGGTGCGCCGCTCGCCACCCTGCCGCGCGTGCAGGAGACCATCGGCGAGATCGCCGCGCTGCTCCGTACCAACCAGGTGTTGCTCGACGATGCCGCCGCGCGGGCCGATGCCGGCACGCCGGCCTCGGCGACGGACAGCGGGCTGCTGAAGTACACCGTCACCGGCAATGCGATCCGGGCGGTGGAGCTGGCGCTGCAGCTGTCGGGCAATCACGGCCTGAGCCGCAACAATCCGCTCGAACGGCACTATCGCGATGTGCTTTGCAGCCGCATCCACACGCCGCAGAACGACGCCATCCTGACCGCCGCCGGCCGCGCCGCGCTGGCCGGTTGACCCATATCGGAACGATGGCTTCGTGCTATGTTTAAGGCCGCTGTTCGAGACAGGGCCGCAGCGATCGTCGCCATCCACAGACGGCCCACCGAACGGGATCACCGCGCGGACCACCGAGGAGACACGGGATGCACGACGCCCTGACACACCCCACGCACCCAGCGCGTACGCTCACGCCGCTGCGCGAGTTCATCACCGGCCTCTCGGCGCTGCTCGACCAGCAGCCCGATGAGCCCCGCATCCTGGCCGAAGGCGGCGCGCTGCTTGCCACGCTGGTGGCGCGCGACGACTGGCTGCCCGACGCCTTCGCCCAGCCGCACCCTGAGTACTACCAGCAGGTCCTGCTCCATTGCGATTCCGCCGAGCGGTTCTCGATCGTCAGCTTTGTCTGGGGGCCGGGGCAGCGCACGCCCATCCACGACCACACGGTCTGGGGGCTGATCGGCATGCTGCGCGGGGCCGAGTATTCGCAGCCGTACCGGATCGATGCCGAAGGCCGCCCGCAGTTGGACGGCGCGGCCACGCGGCTGGAGCCGGGCCACGTGGAGGCGGTGTCGCCCACGGTGGGGGACATCCACCGTGTGCACAACGCCTACGAGGACCGCGTCTCCATCAGCATCCACGTGTACGGCGCCAATATCGGCGCGGTGCGGCGGCACGTCTACCCGGAGGCGGGCGAGCGCAAGCCGTTTATCTCCGGCTATTCCAATTCCACCCTGCCCAATCCCTGGGATCGATCGAAGGAACCCGTTTCGTCATGACCGCTTTGCCCTCCGTCATTCCCGCCGTGTTTCCCGCCGTCTCCAGCCTGTCCGTGCGGCAGGCGCTGCTCGGCCGCGCCGAGATCGCGCTGATCGACGTGCGCGAGGAAGACCCCTACGCCCAGGAGCATCCGCTCTGGGCGGCGAACTTCCCGCTCTCGAAGCTCGAACTGGAAGCGTGGCGACGGATTCCGCGCCGCGACACGCGGATCGTCGTCTATGGCGAGCATGCCGGTGAGGATCTGGCGCCGCGCGCGGCGGCGGTGCTGCACGGGTTGGGCTATACGGATGTGTCGCGGCTGGACGGCGGGCTGGCGGCCTGGATCGCCGCCGGCGGCGAGGTGTTCCGCGACGTGAATGTGCCGAGCAAGTCGTTCGGCGAGCTGGTGGAGGCGAAGCGCCATACGCCGTCACTGGCCGCGCAGGAAGTGCAGGCGCTCATCGACGAACGTGCCGATGTGGTCATCGTGGACGCGCGCCGCTTCGACGAATACCAGACCATGAGCATCCCCACGGCCACCAGCCTGCCCGGCGCGGAACTGGTGTTGCGCGTGCGGGAACTGGCGCCGGACCCGCAGACGCGGGTCATCGTGAACTGCGCGGGCCGGACGCGCAGCATCATCGGCACGCAATCCTTGATCAATGCCGGCCTGCCGAACCCGGTGGCGGCGCTGCGCAACGGCACCATCGGCTGGACGCTGGCGGGGCAGACCCTCGACCACGGCGCCAGCCGGCGCGCGCCGGTGGCGGTGGACGCCGCCCACCGCGAGCGGGCCCGTAGCGGCGCCCGGGCGATTGCCGACAAGGCCGGCGTGCAACGGATTGCCCACGACGCCGTGGCGACGCTGGCCCAGCCGGGGCGGACGCTGTACCGCTTCGACGTCCGCACGCCCGAGGAATACGCCGATGGCCACCTGCCGGGCTTCGCCAGCGCGCCGGGCGGCCAGCTGGTGCAGGAAACCGACCACAGCGCCCCGGTGCGCGGCGCACGGATCGTGCTGGCCGACGACGACCACGGCGTGCGCGCCGACATGACGGCTTCGTGGCTGGCGCAGATGGGCTGGGAAGTATTCGTGGTGGAGCCGGCGGGCGAACATGCTCGCAGCGAGCGCGGCACGTCGGCGGCGCCGGTGCCGGAAGCGGATGCCGTCGATTCCGTCTCGCCAGCCGAACTCGCGAAATGGCTAGAGGATGCGAGCGAGGGCGACATCGCCGTGCTCGACGTGACGGCCAGCGCCAATTACGTCAAGCGCCATATCCCAGGCGCCTGGTTTGCCATCCGCGCCCAACTGGCGCAGGCGCTGGCGACGATCCCTCCGGCAAAACGCTATGTGCTGACCTGCGGCACCAGCCAGCTCGCCCGCTTTGCGGCGGCGGACCTGAAGCGGCTCACATCGGCGCAGGTGGTGGTGCTGGAAGGTGGCACCACGGCCTGGATCGACGCTGGCCTGCCGCTGGAATCCGGCGAAACCCGCCTCGCCGTGCCGAGAACCGACCGCTACCGCCGCCCGTACGAAGGCACCGACAACGCATCGGCCGCCATGCAGGCCTACCTCGACTGGGAATTCGGCCTCATCGCCCAACTCGACCGCGACGGCACGCACTTCTTCGAGGTGGTTTGACGACGGGCTAAGCCCGCGGCTGCAACGCAATCAACGCCATGCCGGCAAGGCACACCACCGCGCCGGCCACATCCCAACTCGTCAGCCGCACCCCATCCACCACCCGCAACCACACCAGCGCCACGACGATATACATGCCGCCATAGGCGGCATACGTCCGCCCGGCAGCGGTGGGGTGGAGGGTTAGCAGCCAGGCGAACAGGGCGAGGGAAATTGCGGCAGGGATTAGCAGCAGCGCGCTCTTCCCCTGCTTGAGCACCAGCCACGGTAGGTAGCAACCGACGATCTCGGCAACAGCGGTGATGGCGAAGAGAAGGGTGAGGCGGAGCATTTAGGGAGGGAAAGCGGACGGGATGGCGCGATTGTGCCAGAGGGCACCGTGCATCAACTTCGGCGGCGCCCCAAAGCAAAAAGGACCTGGGCTTTCGCCTCAGATCCTTTTTGGTCACCGTATTCTGGTGGGTGGTACAGGGATTGAACCTGTGACCCCTGCCGTGTGAAGGCAGTGCTCTACCGCTGAGCTAACCACCCCTTGCTGCGTCGGCGTCGTTGTTGCGTGACGTCGTGCAGTGGAGAAACGAGATTATGCAGATGCCGCAGTATCTTGTAAAGCCCTTTTTTCGGCATTCCGCGAAAAACTTCGCGGGTTACTGCAGCGTCGGCGTCGCTTCGGCGGCGTCCTGCCAGACGGTCTTGCCGCCGCTGGCCTTGTCGAGCTCCTTCAGCACGCCCATGTGGGCGGTGACTTCGTCGTCGGTGGCCAGCAGCACGGGCAGGGTCAGGGCGGAGAGGTCCGCCGCGGCCTGGGCGCCGGCGCCGTGGGGGCCGGCGTCGAGCATGTCGATGACCAGCGAGTTCTGGCCGCGCGTCATGGCCAGGTAGACCTCGGCGAGCAGTTCCGCGTCCAGCAAGGCGCCGTGCAGGGTGCGGTGGGCGTTGCTGATGCCGAGGCGGTCGCACAGAGCATCGAGCGAATTCCGCTTGCCCGGGAACATCTGGCGCGCCTCGCGCAGCGTATCGATCACGTTGGCGGCGTGCGAGCGGAAGGGCTGGTGGCCCAGCCGCTGGAATTCCATGTCGAGGAAGCCCAGGTCGAACGCCGCGTTGTGGATGATCAACTCGGCGTCCTGCACGAATTCGCGGATGTCGTGGACGACTTCGGCGAATTTCGGCTTGTCGGCCAGGAAATCGAGCGTGATGCCGTGGACGGCGATGGCGTCCTCGTGGATGTCGCGCTCGGGGTTGACGTAGTAGTGCAGGTGGCGGCCGGTCAGGCGCCGGTTCACCAGTTCCACGCAGCCAATTTCGATCAGGCGATCGCCGGTGGCGTGGTTCAGGCCGGTGGTTTCGGTGTCGAGAACGATCTGTCGCATGGCGGGCATTCTAACGGAGACGGGGTGGTTACACGGCGATGGACGCCACGCCGCGATTCGCCAGCGCGTCGGCCCGCTCGTTGCCCGGGTGGCCATTGTGGCCGCGCACCCAGTGCCAGGAGATGGTGTGCGGCTGGCGCGCTTCGTCGAGTTGCTGCCACAGGTCGGCGTTCTTCACCGGCTTCTTGTCGGCCGTCTTCCAGCCGCGCGCCTTCCAGCCGGTGATCCACTCGCTGATGCCTTTCTGGACGTATTGCGAGTCCGTATAGACCTGGACCACGCACGGACGCTTCAGGGAGCGCAGCGCCTCGATCACGGCCATCAGCTCCATGCGGTTGTTGGTGGTCGGGTTCTCGCCGCCGAACAGTTCTTTCTCATGGGTGCCCGCGATGAGCACGGCGCCCCAGCCGCCGGGGCCGGGGTTGCCCTTGCAGGCACCGTCGGAGTAAATCGTAACTTCTTGCATGGCGTGGTCGATGGGTTCAGCGATGGTCGCGCGGCGTCTTGCCGTGCGTGCCGGTGGGCGTGGCCACCGGGGCGGAGACTGGCGCCAGCGCGGATTTCGGACTTTTCCAGGCCGGGCCGACGAGTCGGATGTTCTTCACCCGCTTGACCGCCGAGATCATGTAGACGGCGCCGAAGATGGGCCACCAGCGGTCGCCGGCCTTCTCCATGAACGCGCTGCGTTGCAGCCAGCGCTCGGTGCGGTAGGGCGGGCAGTAGCAGCCAAAGCGGCCGCGAATGATATCGAACCCGAGCAGCTTGAGCCAGTCCTTGATGCGAACGAAACCCATGGTCTGGGCGTCGCTGGGCAGGAAGGGCAGGGCGCCGAGCCGGTTCAGGCCCTGGCGGGCGCCCCACAGGCTCATCGGGTTGAAGCAGGTCACCACGATGCGGCCTTCGGGCATCAGCACGCGGGAGACCTCGCGCAGCACTTCGTGCGGATCTTCCGAGAATTCCAGGATGTGGGGCAGGGTGACGAGGTCGATGCTCTGGGTGTCGAACGGCAGCTCGTCGAAGCGGCACAACAGTTGGCGGGCGTCCGGATGGGCGTCGCGCGGGCCGTGGGGGCCGGCGCGGCCGTCCAGCGCCAGTGCCGAGAACGGCATACGGTTCTCGCGCAGCGTGTCGATGGCGGGCAGGCCCATCTGCACGGCGTGATAGCCGAAGATGTCCGCCACGACCTGGTCGTACTGGCGCGACTCCCATTCCAGCACGTACTGGCCGGGCGGCGAGGCGAGCCATTCTTCCCAATCTATAATCGGTCGGTTGGACATAGGAGCACTCATGTTGAAAGTGGAGCCAATCCCCGCATTCCAGGACAACTATATCTGGGCGATCCATGACGGGCATAGCGCCGCCATCGTCGACCCCGGCGAGGCTGCGCCCGTGGCGCGATTCCTGGCCGAGCGCGGGCTGGCACTGGGCGCTATTGTAATCACCCATCACCATGGCGATCACCAGGGTGGGGTGGCGGACCTGCTGGCGGACCATCCCAAGGGGCCCGATGGCGCCCCGGTGCCGGTGGTCGGGCCGGCCGGCGAACGTATCGGCCACCGCACCCAGGCGGTGCGCGAGGGCGACACGGTGACGCTGCGCCATCCGGCTGCCACCTTCCGGGTGATCGACGTACCGGGGCACACCGCCGGCCATGTGGCCTATGCGGGCGACCTGCCCGGCGCCGGCCCGGTGGTCTTCTGCGGCGACACCCTGTTCGCCAGCGGCTGCGGGCGGCTGTTCGAGGGCACGCCGGCGCAGATGCTGGCCTCGCTGGACAAGCTCGCCGCGCTGCCGGGCGACACCCGCGTCTACTGTGCCCACGAGTACACGCGCAGCAATGTGCGCTTTGCGCAGGCGGTGGAGCCGGCCAATGCGGACCTCGCCGCCTGGGCGGCCCGCGTGGATGCGCTGCGCGAAGCTGGCACGCCCACCGTGCCGACTACCGTGGCGCACGAGCGCGCGGTCAATCCGTTCCTGCGCTCGCGCGAGCCGGCAGTGCGCCGGGCCGTCCAGGCCCAGGGGGCGGATATGAGTACCGACGCGGCGGCTTTCGGCGCGCTGCGCGGCTGGAAGGACAACTTCCGCTGACCCCGGGCCGGCGCGCGGGGAGGGATCGAAAAGGACATCGAATTTGTCCGAAACAGGCCGGCAGATCGGCCGATCGCGGGAAAATCTCATTGACGCCAACGGGGCTTTTCCATAGGATCGGGCCACCTTTTTTGGCGTCACTTCAGAGAAATTCATGCAATTTGGTCGATTTCTGGCGGTAGTTGCGTGTGCGGCGCTGGTTGCAGCCTGCGCCAGCACACCCACCCCGCCCGCCGGCGAGATGGCCGGCACGACGACCGCCCTCGAATCCGGTCCGCCCAAGGACCCGCTCAATACGCTCAACAGCACCGGCAGGGCCGGCTCGCTGGCCAGCACCACCGTGGTCAACGTGGACCAGGTCAGCCTCGACTGGCTGCGCGGCCCGTCGAACGATATCTGGGACCGCATTCGCCGTGGCTTTGCCATGCAGGACCTCGAGGGCACGCTGGTCGACGACCGCACCCAGTGGTACGCGGCACGCCCTGACTATATGGAGCGGATGGTGGGGCGGTCGAGCCGCTACCTGTACCACATCGTGGAAGAGTTGGAGCGGCGCAAGATGCCCACGGAACTGGCCCTGCTGCCGTTCGTGGAGAGCGCGTTCAATCCGCAGGCGGAATCCACGGCCAAGGCGGCCGGCATGTGGCAGTTCATCCCGAGCACGGGCAAGTCCTACAACCTCAAGCAGAACATGTTCCGCGACGAGCGGCGCGATGTGCTGGCTTCCACGGATGCCGCGCTCGACTATCTCTCGCGCCTGTACGACATGTTCGGCGACTGGCACCTGGCCCTGGCCGCGTATAACTGGGGCGAGGGCGCCGTGTCGCGGGCCATCGCGCGCAACCAGGCGCGCGGGCTGCCCACGGACTACGCCAGCCTGACCATGCCGAACGAGACGCGCTACTACGTGCCCAAGCTGCAGGCGGTGAAGAACATCATCGCCAACCCGGCCGCGTACGGCGTGAAGCTGCCCGAGATCCCCGATCACCCGTATTTCGTCACGGTGACCACCTCGCGGGACATCGACGTGGCGCTGGCCGCCAAGCTCGCCAACATGCCGCTGGACGAGTTCAAGGCGCTGAACCCCTCGTTCAACCGCCCGGTGATCCTCGGCGCGGCCAATCCGCAGATCCTGCTGCCGTTCGATAACGCCGAGCGCTTCCAGTTCAACCTCAATACGTACCGGGGCGGGCTGTCGAGCTGGACGGCGGTGACCGTGGACAGCCGCGAGCGCGTGGAGTCGCTGGCCGCGCGGCTCAATGTCGATGCGGACACGCTGCGTGAGATCAACCGCATTCCCAAGGGCATGCGCCTGAAGGCCGGCTCGACGGTGATGATTCCGCGCTCGGAGCGGCATGACCAGGACATCAGCGCCTCGCTGGTGGACACGGCGATGCTGTCCGTGGAGCCGGATGTGCCCGATGCCAAGCGCATCGTCGTGCGGGCCAGCCGGCGCGATACGGTGGTGTCGGTGGCGCGCCGCTACGGTGTTTCGCCGCGCCAGGTGCAGTCGTGGAACAAGCTGTCGGGCAGCAAGCTTGTGGCGGGCCAGAGCCTCGTGCTGATGGTGCGGCCCAACTCGCCGGCCGCCGCCCGCGCCGCGCGTGACGACGATGACGACACCCCGGTGCGTGCCGCCACCCGTGGCAAGCCGGAGCCCAAGGGCCACACCGTCAACAAGTCCGCCAAGGCGGAAAAGACCGAGAAGGCCGAGCCGCGCAAGCGCGTGGTGGTGGAAGCCACCCCGCGCAAGGGCGCGGCCAAGCCCGCATCCAAGGCCGCGCCGGCCAAGGTCGTGCGCGAGGCCAAGCCGTCGCCGGCGCCCAAGGCCAGCGCCAGCAGCAAGAGCAAGGTCCACTGAGACCGGGAGACGCCGCGCCCCTTCCATGGCGGCGCGGCGTCTCTTTCCCCGCCGTCTTCGCCCCGAGTTTCACCCCCAGCTTCACCCCGAGCTTCACCCCATTTCCCCCGATAGACCGGCGCCGCACGCGCTGGCACACTGGTCGTCGACCAAAGACACGCCGGATAAGGCGGAGGAGACACACCATGACGGCAAGCCGTGCCCTGCATGCGCGATCGCTGTCCGACCCGGCGGGGTTCTGGGCGGAACAGGCGAAGCGGATCGACTGGGAAACGCCCTTCGAAACGGTACTCGACGACAGCCGGCCGCCCTTCGCCCGGTGGTTCGTCGGCGGGCGCACCAACCTCTGCCACAACGCCATCGACCGCCATCTGGCGGACCGCGCCGGCCAGCGCGCGCTGATCTACGTGTCGACGGAGACGGACCAGCAGCGCGTCTACACCTACGCCCAGCTCCATGACGAAGTGCAGCGCATGGCCGCCATCCTGCAGGGGCTCGGCGTGGGCAAGGGCGACCGCGTGCTGGTGTACATGCCGATGATTCCCGAGGCGATGTTCGCGATGCTGGCCTGCGCCCGCATCGGCGCCGTGCATTCGGTGGTCTTCGGCGGGTTTGCCTCGGTGAGCCTCGCCGCGCGCATCGACGATGCCAAGCCGAGCGTGATCGTCAGCGCCGACGCGGGCTCCCGCGCCGGCAAGGTGGTGCCCTACAAGCCGTTGCTGGACGAGGCGATCCGGCTGGCCGGCCATCATCCCGACAAGGTCCTGCTGGTCAATCGTGGCCTCGCGGACATGCCGGTCACCGCTGGCCGCGACGAGGACTACGCCGCCTGGCGCGAGCGCGTGGCCGGGCAGGTGGTGCCCTGCGCGTGGCTGGAGTCGAGCGAGCCTTCGTACGTGCTCTACACCTCCGGCACCACCGGCAAGCCGAAGGGCGTGCAGCGCGACACCGGCGGCTATGCGGTGGCGCTGGCCACGTCGATGGAATACATCTTCTGCGGCAAGCCCGGCGACACGATGTTCACGGCATCGGATATCGGCTGGGTGGTGGGGCACAGCTACATCGTCTACGCGCCGCTGCTGGCGGGCATGGCCACGGTCATGTACGAAGGCACGCCGATCCGGCCCGATGGCGGCATCCTCTGGCAGATCGTGGCGGAGCACGGCGTGAACATCATGTTCAGCGCGCCCACGGCGATCCGCGTGCTCAAGAAGCAGGACCCGGCGCTGCTGCGGCGCAACGACCTGTCCAGCCTGCGGCTGCTGTTCCTGGCCGGCGAGCCGCTGGACGAACCTACCGCGCGCTGGATCCAGGACGGCATCGGCAAGCCCGTGGTGGACAACTACTGGCAGACCGAGTCCGGCTGGCCGATCATCGCCATCCAGCGCGGCGTGGAGCCGCTGCCGCCCAAGCTCGGCTCCCCCGGCGTACCGGCCTATGGCTACGACCTGCGCATCGTGGATGAGGTGACCGGCGAGGAATGCGCGCCGAACCAGAAGGGCGTGGTGGCCATCGACTATCCGCTGCCGCCGGGCTGCATGAGCACGATCTGGGGCGACGACGCGCGCTTCGTGAAGACCTACTGGTCCGCCGTGCCGAATCGCCAGTGCTACTCGACCTTCGACTGGGGCGTGCGCGACGAAGACGGCTACGTCTTTATCCTGGGCCGCACCGACGATGTGATCAACGTGGCGGGGCACCGGCTGGGCACGCGCGAGATCGAGGAAAGCCTGTCCTCGCACGCCGGCGTGGCCGAGGTGGCCGTGGTGGGCGTGCAGGACGCGCTCAAGGGGCAGGTGGCGATGGCGTTCTGCATCGCCCGTGACGCGGCGCGCACCGCTACGCCGGCGGACTGCCAGGCGCTGGAGGGCGAGCTGATGAAGACGGTGGACCAGCAACTGGGCGCGGTGGCGCGGCCGGCGCGGGTCTATTTCGTCAACGCACTGCCCAAGACGCGTTCCGGCAAGTTGCTGCGCCGCGCGATCCAGGCCGTGGCCGAGGGCCGCGACCCCGGCGACCTGACCACAATTGAGGATCCCACAGCACTTGAGCAGGTCAAGACCGCCATGGCGGGCTGACTGTCTATATATATAGGGGCGAAGTCTGCACGGCTCGGGGAGGCATCCTTCGACCGCGCAGATTTCGCTTGCCACGACTTCCCATGCGGCCTAATATTTTAAGCATCAAATATTTAACCATGATGTAGTGAGGCGACCCTATGCGCGTGCTTTGCATTGGTGGTGGGCCATCGGGCCTGTATTTCGGGCTGCTGATGAAGCTGCAGGACCCCGCCAACGACGTAGTGGTGGTGGAGCGCAACCGGCCGTACGACACGTTCGGCTGGGGCGTGGTGTTCTCCGATGCCACGCTCGAGAACCTGCGCCAGGCCGACCCCGTGAGTGCGCGCGAGATCGACGCCGCGTTCAACCACTGGGACGACATCGACATCCACATCGGCGGCCGCACCATCCGCTCGGGCGGCCACGGCTTTATCGGCATCGGCCGCAAGCGGCTGCTGAACATCCTCCAGGCGCGCTGCGAGGCGCTGGGCGTGCGGCTCGTGTTCGAGACCGATGTGGCCGATGACCAGGCGCTGGCGCGCCAGTACGGCGCCGATCTGGTGATTGCCTGCGATGGGATCAACAGCCGCATCCGCACGCGTTACGCCGAGACCTTCGCACCGGACATCGACACCCGCCAGTGCCGCTTCGTCTGGCTCGGCACGCACAAGCTGTTCGACGCCTTCACGTTCGCGTTCGAGAAGACCGAGCACGGCTGGTTCCAGGCTCACGCGTACCGCTTCGACGACACCACGTCCACGTTTATCGTCGAAGCCCCGGAGCGCGTCTGGCGCGACGCTGGCATCGAGCAGATGAGCCAGGAAGAGGGCGTGGCCTTCTGCGAGCGCCTGTTCGCGCGCCATCTGGACCGCCATCCGCTCATCAGCAACGCCACCCATCTGCGCGGCTCGGCCAACTGGATTCGCTTCCCGCGTGTGATCTGCCATCGCTGGGTGCACTGGAACACGCTGGACGATGGGCGCCGGGTGCCGGTCGTGCTGATGGGCGACGCGGCGCATACGGCGCATTTCTCGATCGGCTCGGGGACCAAGCTGGCGCTGGAGGATGCAATCGACCTCGCCAACGCCATCGGACGCGCGCACGGCGGCATCGACGGCCTGCCCGAGGCGTTGACGCACTATGAGGCCACTCGCAGCGTGGAGGTGCTCAAGATCCAGAACGCCGCGCGCAACTCCACGGAATGGTTCGAGAACGTGGAGCGCTACGCGGACAGCCTCGCGCCGGAGCAGTTCGCCTACTCCTTGCTCACCCGCTCGCAGCGCATCTCCCACGAGAACCTGCGCGTGCGCGATGCCGGCTACGTGGCGGACTTCGAACAATGGCTGGCCGCCCAGGCCGGCGTGCCGCCCGAGACGCTGCACCTGCGCGCCGCCGATCCCCAACACGGCCTGCCGCCGATGTTCACGCCGTACCGCGTGCGCGGCGTCACCCTCAAAAACCGCGTGGTGGTCAGCCCGATGGCGATGTATTCGTCGGTCGATGGCGTGCCGGGCGATTTCCACCTCGTGCACCTGGGCGCGCGGGCGCTGGGCGGGGCGGGCATGGTCGTGGCCGAGATGACCTGCGTGTCCCCGGACGCGCGGATCACGCCGGGCTGCCCCGGGCTGTGGAACGACACTCAGCGCGATGCGTGGCGCCGGATCGTCGATTTCGTCCACGCCAACAGCGACGCGAAGATCGCCATCCAGCTGGGCCATGCGGGCCGCAAGGGCTCGACCCAACTGGGCTGGGAGAAGATGGACTATCCGCTGGCCGAGGGCAACTGGCCGCTGATCTCCGCGTCGCCGCTGCCCTATCTGCCCGGGATCTCGCAGATGCCGCGCGAGATGACGCCCGCCGACATGGCGCAGGTGCGCGATGACTTCGTGGCCAACGCGCGCCGCGCGGCGGAGGCGGGCTTCGACTGGCTGGAGTTGCACTGCGCCCACGGCTACCTGCTCTCCAGCTTCATCTCGCCGCTGACCAACCTGCGCACCGATGCCTATGGCGGCACGCTGGCGAACCGGCTGCGCTTTCCGCTCGAAGTCTTTACCGCCGTGCGCGCGGTCTGGCCGGCGGAGCGGCCGATGTCGGTGCGGATTTCCGCGCACGACTGGGTGGAGGGCGGCATTACCGCCGACGACGCGGTGGCCATCGCGCGCGCGTTCAAGGCGGCCGGCGCGGACATGATCGACTGCTCTTCCGGGCAGGTCAGCCCCGATCAGGCGCCCGTCTATGGCCGGATGTACCAGACGCCGTTCGCGGACCGCATCCGCAACGAGGCTGGCATTGCGACGATTGCCGTCGGCGCCATCTTCGAGGCCGACCATGTGGACAGCATCGTCGCAGCGGGCCGGGCCGACCTGTGCGCGATTGCCCGCCCGCATCTGGCCGACCCGGCCTGGACGCTGCACGAGGCCGCGCGGCTCGGCTTCCGCGACGTAACCTGGCCGAAGCAGTACGTGGCCGGCAAGCGCCAGCTCGAAACCAATATGGAGCGCGCGGCGGCCACGGCCGGCGTGCCGCCGGGGAAGTGACCATGAGCCTATCCCCATCGCCATCATTGACTGGCAAGCACGCGCTCGTCACCGGCGGCGGACGCGGCATCGGGGCCGCCATCGCGCGTCAGTTACTGGGCGAAGGGGCCAGCGTGACGCTGCTGGGCCGCGACGCTGCCACGCTCGACGCCACCGTCACCGCGCTGCAGGCGCACCGGCTCGGCGACGCCTCGGTGGGCGCCGTGTGCGCCGACATCGCCGAGCCCGCCAGCGTGGAAGCCGCCTTTGCCGCCGCCACCGAGGCGCGCGGCGCCATCACCGTGCTGGTCAACAACGCCGGGCAGGCGCACAGCGCGCCGTTCGGCAAGACTGATCTCGCGCTGTGGCAGCGCATGCTCGACGTCAACCTGACCGGCACCTTCCTGTGCACGCAGGCCGCGCTGCCGGCGATGCTGGACGCGGGCTGGGGGCGCATCGTCAACGTGGCGAGCACGGCAGGGCTGATCGGCTACGGCTACGTCAGCGCCTACTGCGCGGCCAAGCACGGCGTGATCGGCCTCACGCGGGCGCTGGCGCTGGAGCTGGCCGCCAAGGGGATCACCGTCAACGCGGTCTGCCCCGGCTACACCGAAACCGACATCGTGCGCGACGCGGTGGCGAATATCGTCGGCAAGACCGGCCGCACCGAGGCCGAGGCCCGGGCCGAACTGGCCGCACGCAATCCGCAGCGCCGGCTGGTGCAGCCGGACGAGGTGGCCGATGCCGTGGCGTGGCTGTGCCGCCCCTCGGCGTCCGCCATCACCGGGCAGGCCGTGCCCGTGGCGGGCGGCGAGGTCATGGCCGGCTGACATCGAACAAATTCGAGAACAAATTCGAGAGCGAGAGAGACAACCCATGAGCGAGATTGCACTGCACATGCACCACCACAAGCGCCCGTTTGCCGACTACCAGCCCAGGCACTTCCTGTGGACGGTGTCCGGCGACGGCAAGGTGGCCACCATCACGCTGAACCGGCCAGAGCGCAAGAACCCGCTGACCTTCGATTCGTACGCGGAGCTGCGCGACCTGTTCCGCGGTCTCTGCTACGCCACCGACATCAAGGCCGTGGTGGTGACCGGCGCGGGCGGCAATTTCTGCTCGGGCGGCGATGTGCACGAGATCATCGGCCCGCTCACCAAGATGAGCATGCCCGAGCTGCTCGATTTCACCCGCATGACAGGCGACCTGGTCAAGGCGATGCGCGCCTGCCCGCAGCCGGTGATCAGCGCCATCGACGGCATCTGCGCCGGGGCCGGGGCGATGATGGCGCTGGCCTCGGATCTGCGCCTCGGCACCCCGCAGGCGAAGACGGCCTTCCTGTTCGTGCGCGTGGGGCTGGCCGGCGCGGACATGGGCGCGTGCTCGCTGCTGCCGCGCGTGATCGGACAGGGCCGGGCGAGCGAGCTGCTCTACACGGGCCGCGCGATGACCGCCGAGGAAGGCCAGCAATGGGGCTTCTTCAACGCGCTGCACGCGCCGGACGCCGTGCTGGCCGCTGCCCAGACGCTGGCCGCCCAGATCGCGGCGGGGCCGACCTTTGCCCATGGCGTGACCAAGAAGCTGCTGCATCAGGAATGGAACATGGGGCTGGACGAAGCCATCGAGGCCGAGGCCGAGGCGCAGGCCATCTGCATGCAGACGAAGGACTTCCGCCGCGCCTACGACGCCTTCGTGGCGAAGCAGAAGCCGGTATTCGAGGGCGATTGAGGCTGATTGAGGCCGGGGAGCATCCATGAGCGACAAGACCTACATCGACCTGCCGTTTTTCGACGATGCGCACCGGACGCTGGAGCGCGACCTGGACGCGTGGTGCGGCACCGCGCTGGCCCACGTCGATCACACCGATACGGACGCCGCCTGCCGCGCGCTGGTGCGGCAACTCGGCGACGCCGGCTGGCTGCGCTACTGCGTGCCGGCCGCCCATGGCGGCGCGCTGCCGGCGCTGGACTCGCGCGCGCTGTGCCTGCTGCGCGAAACGCTGGCCCGCCACGATGGGCTGGCCGACTTCGCCTTCGCGATGCAGGGACTGGGCTCGGGCGCGATCACGCTGGCCGGCAGCGACGCCGTGCGCGCCCACTACCTGCCGCGCGTGGCCCGCGGCGAGGCCATCGCCGCGTTCGCGCTGTCGGAGCCCGAAGCCGGCTCCGATGTGGCGGCGATGCAATGCAGCGCGCGGTTGTCCGAGGACGGCAGCCACTACGCGCTGAACGGCAGCAAGACGTGGATATCGAACGGCGGCATCGCCGATTTCTACTGCGTGTTCGCCCGTACCGGCGAGGCGCCGGGCGCGCGCGGCATCACCGCCTTCGTGGTGGATGCCGACACGCCGGGCCTGCGCATCGCCGAGCGGATCGACGTGATCGCCCCGCATCCGCTGGCCACGCTGCAATTCGACGATTGCCGCGTGCCCGTGGGCCAGCGGCTGGGCGAGGCGGGGCAGGGCTTCAAGGTGGCGATGATGACGCTCGACATCTTCCGCGCCTCGGTGGCGGCGGCCGCGCTGGGCTTCGGCCGGGCCGCGCTGGACGATGCGCTGGCGCGCGCCACCAGCCGCCCGATGTTCGGCGGCGTGCTGGCGGACCTGCAACTGACGCAGGCCGCCATCGGCGACATGGCCACGGCGGTGGATGCCGCCGCGCTGCTCACCTACCGTGCCGCGTGGCTGCGCGACGTGCGCGGCGTGCGCACCACCCGGGAGGCAGCCATGGCCAAGATGGTGGCCACCGAGAACGCCCAGCAGGTCATCGACCGTGCCGTGCAGATGTTCGGCGGGCTCGGGGTGAAGGTCGGCACGCGCGTGGAAAGCCTGTATCGCGAGATCCGCTCGCTGCGGATCTACGAGGGCGCCACCGAGGTGCAGAAGCTGATCATCGCGCGCGAGACGCTGGCCGCGGCCGAGCGCAGCCGGTCGTAAATCGACGAAAACAGGAGAGACAAGCATGGTCGCCCCCGCCCCTGCCACCGCCGCTTCCACTTCCACTTCCACTTCCACGCGCGATACCGTGGTCGACACCTTCGCTCGCGACCGCCTGCCGCCGCCCGAGCAATGGCCCGAATTCCGCTTCAACGCCGACACCACCTATCCGGCGCGGCTGAACGCCGCCGAGGCGCTGGTGGACCACCACGTGGCAGCCGGGCAGGGCGCCCGCGTGGCCATTCGGCACGAGCGCGACGGCCGCATCGAGACCGTGACCTATGCCGAACTGGCCGCGCTGGTCAGCCGCATTGCCCATGTGCTGGTGGAAGACATGGCGCTGGTGCCCGGCAACCGCGTGCTGCTGCGCGGGCCGAACAACCTGATGATGGCGGCCTGCTGGCTGGCCACGCTCAAGGCCGGGCTGATCGCCGTGCCGACCATGCCGCTGCTGCGCGCGAAGGAGCTGAAGCAGGTCATCGACAAAGCCGAGGTGGGCGCGGCGCTCTGCGATGCCCGGCTTCAGGCCGAACTCGACGCTAACCGGCTGGCCGGCGGAGAGCACTTCTGCCCCAGCCTGAAGACGGTGCGCTACTTCAACGGCACCGGCCCGGACGCGCTGGAGACGGCGCTGGCCAGCAAGCCCGACACCTTCACCGCCTGCGACACCGCTGCCGACGACACCTGCCTGATCGCCTTCACCAGCGGCACCACCGGCCAGCCCAAGGGCACGATGCACTTCCACCGCGACGTGCTGGCGATGTGCGACCTGTTCCCGCGCCATGTGCTCAAGCCCACGGCGGACGACATCTTCTGCGGCACGCCGCCGCTGGCGTTCACCTTTGGGCTGGGTGGGATGCTGTGCTTTCCGCTGCGGATCGGGGCGAGCACGGCGCTGGCCGAGAAGCTCACGCCCGAGACGCTGCTGCAGCTGATCCAGGACCATCGCGCCACCATTGTCTTCACGGCGCCGACCTTCTATCGCCAGATGGCGACGCTGGCGCCCCAGTTCGACCTGTCCAGCCTGAAGAAAAGCGTCTCCGCCGGCGAGGCACTGCCGGACGCCACGCGCCAGGCGTGGAAGGCGGCCACCGGCATCGAGATGACCGATGGGCTGGGCGGCACCGAGATGATGCACATCTTCATCTCCAGCGCCGGCGCCGACGTGCGCCCCGGCGCGGTGGGCCGCGTGGTGCCGGGCTACGAGGCCCGCATCGTCGATGAAGCCATGCAGCCGGTGCCGCCGGGCACGGTCGGCAAGCTGGCCGTGCGCGGGCCCACGGGCTGCCGCTACCTGGACGACCCGCGCCAGACCAACTACGTGCGCGATGGCTGGAACCTGCCGGGCGACACCTTCCTGGCCGACGCCGATGGCTACTACTTCTATCAGGCGCGCTCGGACGACATGATCATCTCGGCCGGCTACAACATCGCCGGACCCGAGGTGGAAGGCACGCTGATGCGCCACGAGGCCGTGGCCGAGTGCGGCGTGGTGGGCGCGCCGGACCCGGAGCGCGGGCAGGTGGTGATGGCCTACGTGGTGCTGCGCCCCGGCGTGGAGCCCGGCGACGCCATGCGCGCCGCGCTGCAGGCCTACGTGAAGCGCGAGATCGCGCCCTATAAATACCCGCGCCGGATCGAGTTCGTGGCCGCGCTGCCGCGCACCGAGACGGGCAAGCTGCAACGGTTCCGGCTGCGCCAGCTGGCGACCGAGACCGCCGAGACCGGCGCGGAAGGCACCAAGCCATGAGTGACGTGTTCCGCAACACGGTGCGGGTGCGCTTCAAGCACTGCGACACGGCCGGCATCGTGTTCTATCCGCGCTACTTCGAGATGCTCAACGACTTCATCGAAGACTGGTTCGCCGATGGGCTCGACTGGCCGTTCGACGCCATGCACCTCGCCGGCCACGCCGGCGTGCCGACCGCCGAACTGCAATGCCGCTTTACCGCGCCGAGCCGGCTGGGCGAACTGCTGACCCGCGAGTTGCGTGTGACGCACATCGGACGGACCAGCTTCGCCATCGACACCCGCTTCGCCGGGCCGGCCGCCGAGACGCGCCTGACCGTGGGCCAGCGGCTCGTCTGCGTCGATACCCAAACCATGACGCCAACGCCGCTGCCCGACCGGGTACGCATCGCGATGGCGCGTTTCCTTCATCCCCACGCATAACCGGATCGTCATATGTTGAAAACGCTGCAACCGCCCGACTGGGCACCGCCCCGGGGCTACGCCAACGGCATCCTCGCCGAGATGACGGTAGGCAGCCGCCTGATCTTCGTCGGCGGTCAGATCGGCTGGAATGCCCAGTGCGAGTTCGAGACCGACGACTTCGCGCTGCAGGTCGCGCAGACCCTGCGCAATATCGTTGCGGTGCTGGCGGCGGGCGGGGCTCGCCCCGAGCACATCGCGCGCATGACCTGGTACGTGAAGGACAAGGCCGCGTACGTGGGCGCGTACAAGGACATCGGTCAGCACTATCGGGAAATCATCGGCCGGCACTTCCCGGCGATGACGGCGGTGGAGGTGGCGGACCTCGTGGAGCCGCGCGCCCAGGTGGAGATCGAGGTCACGGCGGTGGTGCCGGCGGACATGTCGGCAGGTTAGTGGCGGCGCTGTATATAACCGATCACGGCAGGGCTTGCCATCGCAAGTCCTTGAAAACTTGAGAAATTGGGCACGGCGGGATATAATTCGAAAGTTTCGCTTTCAGAACCCTTCACCCTAGCGCCTACCGTATTCCACCTTCCGCCGCCCCATCCGCGCGCGCCGTTCGTGCACTACAAAAAGTGACGAATGAGACGCAGCCGGCCGGTCCCTCGCCCATGCGCGCGAGGCGCCGCCCCGGGGCACGAGGCGTTGAGCAGGTCGGTCACGGGGTGAGTCCAGCAGGAGCCTACCCGTGTTACCGTCTTTTCCGTCCGCCATTCTCGCGCTTGCAGACGGCACGGTCTTTCGTGGCTATTCCATCGGCGCTTCCGGCCATACCATCGGCGAAGTGGTGTTCAACACCGCTCTCACCGGTTACCAGGAAATCCTCACCGACCCGAGCTATTCCCGGCAGATCGTCACGCTGACGTATCCGCATATCGGCAATGTCGGGGTGAATCGTGAGGACGTCGAAGCCACGAAAGTCCATGCCGCCGGCCTGATCATCAAGGATCTGCCGATTCTGGCCTCGAGCTTCCGCAAGGAACACACGCTCGCCCACTACCTCAAGCAGGAAAAGGTGGTGGCCATTGCCGGCATCGATACCCGCAAGCTGACCCGTATCCTGCGCGAGAAGGGTGCCCAGAACGGCTGCATCCTGGCTGGCGAGGACAACGTCCAGCGCGCCATCGACCTGGCCCGCTCGTTCCCCGGCCTGGCCGGCATGGACCTGGCCAAGGTGGTGTCGGTCAAGGAACCGTACGAGTGGACCCAGAACGAGTGGAAGCTCGGCGAGGGCTACGGCAAGCTGGACAAGCCGCAGTTCCACGTGGTGGCCTATGACTACGGCGTCAAGTTCAACATCCTGCGCATGCTGGCCGAGCGCGGCTGCAAGGTCACGGTGCTGCCGGCCCAGGCCAGCGCCGCCGATGCCCTGGCGCTGAATCCGGACGGCATCTTCCTGTCCAACGGCCCCGGCGACCCCGAGCCGTGTGACTACGCCGTGGCTGCCACGCGTGAGTTCATCGCCCGTGGCATTCCCACCTTCGGCATCTGCCTGGGTCACCAGATCATGGCCCTGGCCGTGGGCGCCAAGACCCTCAAGATGAAGTTCGGCCACCATGGCGCGAACCATCCGGTCAAGGACATGGACGATGGTCGTGTGGTGATTACGTCGCAAAATCACGGTTTTGCCGTGGATGCCGACACGCTGCCGGCCAACGTGCGCGTCACGCATACGTCGCTGTTCGACGGCTCGCTGCAGGGCTTCGCGCTGACGGACAAGCCGGCGTTCTGCTTCCAGGGTCACCCGGAAGCATCGCCCGGCCCGCACGACGTGGCCTACCTGTTCGACCGCTTCATCAAGCTGATGAAGGACGCGAAGCAGTAAGCCGCCGCGAACGAGAACAAGGACACAGCGAGAAACCATGAACGCGTTCATGCACGCCAGCCTGGGCATTACCGATTTCTGGACCTTTGTGCTTGGCACGATCTTCATCGTGCTGCTGCCGGGGCCGAACTCGATGTACGTGCTGTCGGTGGCCGCCCAGCGCGGTGTGCGCGCCGGCTACCGGGGCGCGTGCGGCGTATTCCTGGGCGACCTGATCCTGATGGTGCTGTCGGCCGCGGGCGTGGCGTCGCTGCTCAAGGCCAGCCCGGCGCTGTTCTACGTGGTCAAGACCATCGGCGCGGCCTACCTGGCCTGGATCGGCTTCCAGATGCTGCGCGGCGCGCTGCGCAGCTGGTCCCAGCGGGGCGAGGCCGGACAGCCGGCGGCGGTCGAAGTGCCGGTCGAGCGCACCACGGACCCGTTCCGCAAGGCGCTGGTCATCAGCCTGCTGAACCCGAAGGCCATCCTGTTCTTCATCTCGTTCTTTATCCAGTTCGTGGACCCGCAGTTCGCGCGCCCGGTGCTGTCGTTCGTGGCGCTGGGGCTGGTCTGCCAGATCTGCAGCTTCGTCTACCTGACCACCATCATCCTTGTGGGCGCGCGGCTTGCCGAAGCGTTCCGCCGGCGCCGCAGGCTGTCGGCAGGCATGGCGAGCGGTGTGGGGGCCATGTTCATCGGCTTCGGCGCGAAGCTGGCGACGGCCACGCTGAACTGATCCGGCGAGTCGAAATAACCTGAATATCCGGCGCGGCGCGCGAGACTTTCGCGCACCGGCCACCAAAGAGAGCGTGCAATGCCAAAACGCACAGACATCAAGAGCATCCTCATCATCGGCGCGGGCCCCATCATCATCGGGCAGGCGTGCGAATTCGACTACTCCGGCGCCCAGGCCTGCAAGGCCCTGCGCGAAGAGGGCTACAAGGTCATCCTGGTCAATTCGAACCCGGCGACCATCATGACGGACCCGAACACGGCCGACGTGACCTACATCGAGCCCATCACCTGGGAAGTGGTCGAGCGCATCATCGAGCGTGAGCGTCCCGATGCGATCCTGCCGACCATGGGCGGCCAGACCGCGCTGAACTGCGCGCTGGACCTGCATCGCCATGGCGTGCTGGACAAGTACAAGGTGGAGCTGATCGGCGCGTCGCCGGAAGCCATCGACAAGGCCGAGGACCGCCAGAAGTTCAAGGACGCGATGACCAAGATCGGTCTCGGTTCGGCAAAGTCTGGTATCGCGCACTCGATGGACGAGGCCGTGGCCGTGCAGTCGCGCATCGCCGCGGACACCGGCACGGCGGGCTACCCGATCGTGATCCGCCCGTCGTTCACGCTGGGCGGCTCGGGCGGCGGCATCGCCTACAACCGCGAGGAATTCGAGGAAATCTGCAAGCGCGGCCTGGACCTGTCGCCGACGCGCGAGCTGCTGATCGAGGAATCGCTGCTGGGCTGGAAGGAATACGAGATGGAAGTGGTCCGCGACAAGGCGGACAACTGCATCATCATCTGCTCGATCGAGAACCTGGACCCGATGGGCATCCACACCGGCGACTCGATCACCGTGGCCCCGGCGCAGACGCTGACCGACAAGGAATACCAGATCCTGCGTAACGCCTCGCTGGCCGTGCTGCGCGAGATCGGCGTGGATACGGGCGGCTCGAACGTGCAGTTCTCGATCAACCCGGCCGATGGCCGCATGATCGTGATCGAGATGAACCCGCGCGTGTCGCGTTCGTCGGCGCTGGCCTCGAAGGCCACCGGCTTCCCGATCGCCAAGGTGGCGGCCAAGCTGGCCGTGGGCTACACGCTGGACGAGCTGAAGAACGAGATCACCGGCGGCCAGACCCCGGCGTCGTTCGAGCCGTCGATCGACTACGTGGTCACCAAGGTGCCGCGTTTCGCCTTCGAGAAGTTCCCGCAGGCCGACAGCCACCTGACTACGCAGATGAAGTCCGTGGGCGAGGTGATGGCGATGGGCCGCACCTTCCAGGAATCGTTCCAGAAGGCACTGCGCGGCCTGGAAGTGGGCGTGGATGGCCTGGACGAGAAGTCGACCGACCGCGACGAGGTGGTGGAAGAGATCGGCGAAGCCGGCCCGGACCGTATCTGGTACGTGGGCGACGCGTTCCGCCTGGGCATGTCGCTCGAGGAAGTGCATGCCGAGACCGCCATCGACCCGTGGTTCTTGGCCCAGATCGAAGACATCGTGAAGACCGAGTCCATCGTGCGCAACCGCACGCTGGCCAGCCTCTCGACGCCCGAACTGCGCCTGCTCAAGCAGAAGGGTTTCTCGGACCGCCGCCTGGCGAAGCTGCTCAAGACCGACGCCAAGTCGGTGCGCGAGGCGCGTATCGCCCAGAACGTGCGCCCGGTCTACAAGCGCGTGGACACCTGCGCGGCCGAGTTCGCCACCAACACCGCCTACATGTACGGCACGTACGAAGCCGAACACGGCGAGTGCGAGGCCGAGCCGACCGCCAACAAGAAGATCATGGTGCTGGGCGGTGGCCCGAACCGGATCGGCCAGGGCATCGAGTTCGACTATTGCTGCGTGCACGCCGCGCTGGCGCTGCGCGAAGACGGGTACGAGACCATCATGGTCAACTGCAACCCGGAAACCGTGTCGACCGACTATGACACCTCGGACCGCCTGTACTTCGAGCCGCTGACGCTGGAAGACGTGCTGGAAATCGTCGACAAGGAAAAGCCGGTCGGCGTGATCGTCCAGTACGGCGGCCAGACCCCGCTGAAGCTGGCGCTGGACCTGGAAGCCAACGGCGTGCCCATCATCGGCACCAGCCCGGACATGATCGACGCCGCGGAAGACCGCGAGCGCTTCCAGAAGCTGCTGCAGGAACTGGGCCTGCGCCAGCCGCCGAACCGCACCGCGCGGGCCGAGGACGAGGCGCTGCGCCTGGCCGAGGAAATCGGCTACCCGCTGGTGGTGCGCCCGTCGTACGTGCTGGGTGGCCGCGCGATGGAAATCGTGCACGAGCCGCGCGACCTCGAGCGCTATATGCGCGAGGCCGTGAAGGTGTCGCACGACTCCCCGGTGCTGCTGGACCGTTTCCTGAACGACGCGATCGAATGCGACGTGGACGCCCTGAGCGACGGCCAGCGCGTGTTCATCGGCGGCGTGATGGAGCACATCGAGCAGGCTGGCGTGCACTCGGGCGACTCGGCTTGCTCGCTGCCGCCGTACTCGCTCTCGCAAGCCACCGTGGACGAGCTGAAGCGCCAGACCGCCGCCATGGCGAAGGCCCTGAACGTGATCGGCCTGATGAACGTGCAGTTCGCGATCCAGCAGCACAACGGCGAAGATACCGTGTACGTGCTGGAAGTGAACCCGCGCGCCTCGCGGACCGTGCCGTATGTGTCGAAGGCTACCGGCCTGTCGCTGGCGAAGATCGCCGCACGCTGCATGGCCGGCCAGTCGCTGGACTCGCAGGGCATCGGCGAAGAGGTGATACCGCCGTACTTCAGCGTCAAGGAAGCCGTGTTCCCGTTCAACAAGTTCC
The DNA here is from genome assembly GCF_900115455.1 of Cupriavidus sp. OV096. Lineage (NCBI taxonomy): Bacteria > Pseudomonadati > Pseudomonadota > Betaproteobacteria > Burkholderiales > Burkholderiaceae > Cupriavidus > Cupriavidus sp. OV096. Next base: position 328,088 of record NZ_FOWM01000001.1, on the reverse strand, counting down.
CGGGCGTGGACCCGGTGCTTGGACCTGAGATGCGCTCCACCGGTGAGGTGATGGGCGTGGGCAAGGTGTTCGGCGAGGCCCTGTTCAAGAGCCAGCTGGCCGCCGGTTCGCGCCTGCCCGAGAAGGGCACCGTGCTGATCACCGTCAAGGACAGCGACAAGCCGCGTGCCGTGGGCGTGGCCCGCATGCTGCACGACCTGGGCTACCCGATCGTCGCCACGCGCGGCACGGCGTCGGCCATCGAGGCAGCGGGGATCCCGGTGCGCGTGGTCAACAAGGTCAAGGACGGCCGTCCGCACATCGTGGACATGATCAAGAACGGCGAACTGGCGCTGGTGTTCACCACGGTGGACGAGACGCGTACGGCCATCGCCGATTCGCGTTCGATCCGTATCGCCGCGCTGGCCGGCCGGGTGCCTTACTACACCACCATTGCCGGCGCCCGCGCCGCAGTGGAGGGCCTGAAGCACATGCAAAGCCTGGAGGTCTACGACCTGCAGAGCCTGCACAAGCAGCTGGCCTGATTGCTGCACCGCCAGACCCGCCGGGTTGATACCGGCGGGCTTTCTGGCCTACACTACGTCGAATTCGTCGATTGAACGGCCTACGGGCCGTTCGGTCCTATCCGAAAGCCGCGGTCGAGCGGAAGTGCTTCCGGCAACCTTGCCGGGAGCATGGCTCCAGCTCCGCTGCGGCTCATTTTTTTGTTGAACGAGATATGAGCACCATTCCGATTACCAAGCGTGGCGCCGAACTCCTGAAGGAAGAACTGCAGCGCCTCAAGGCCGTCGAACGTCCCGCGGTGATCACTGCCATCGCCGAAGCGCGCGCGCAGGGTGACCTGTCGGAAAACGCCGAGTACGACGCCGCCAAGGAAAAGCAGGCCTTTATCGAAGGCCGCATCCTGGACGTGGAGTCGAAGCTGTCGGCTGCCCAGATCATCGATCCGACCCAGCTCGACACGGACGGCCGCATCGTCTTTGGCGCCACCGTGGACCTGGAAGACCTGCAATCGGGCAAGCCCGTGAGCTACCAGATCGTCGGCGACGACGAAGCCGACCTCGACAGCGGCAAGATTTCGGTCAGCTCGCCCATCGCCCGGGCCCTGATCGGCAAGTTCGAAGGCGACGTGGCGATCGTGCTGGCCCCGGGTGGCGAGCGCGAATACGAAGTGATCACCGTCCGCTACGTCTGACGGGCGCCCACACGTGTTCTCTTCCTCGTATTCGAACCTGCCGCCGCTGCCCCACCGGATTTTCCTGCTGCTGACCGTTGTTTGGGCCGGCAGTTTGTGGACAGTAGGTTACATGGTGGCACCGACGCTGTTTTCGGTGCTGCCGAACCGTGAGATGGCAGGCATGATCGCCGGCCACCTGTTCCGGACCGAGGCGATCCTCGGCATCACGGTGGGCGTGCTGCAGTTGGTACTGTGCAATGTGATGATCCGCCGCGGTGCCAAGCGCTATCGCACGCTGCGCTGGATCGTGCTGGCCATGCTGGTTTGCGTGCTGGCCGGCTACTTCGGCGTGCAGCCGTTCATGGAAGGCCTCAAGGTCCGTGCGCAGGCGCTGAACCTGGGTGTCTCCGAGTCGCCGTTCAAGGGCCAGTTCGGCATGCTGCACGGCGTGTCGAGCGTCATCTACCTCGTGCACAGCATACTGGCGCTAGTGCTGGTGTGGCGCGCAGCAGCGCCGCGTTCGGCCGGGGAATAAAAAACGCCCGCACAAGCGGGCGTTCTTCAGGCCAGGAAGGCAGGGCAGGGCGGATCAGCCCAGCGCCTTCTTCTTCTGGCTGCTGGGGCGGGCGCGCAGGCGCTTGACGTTGCCACCCTGGGTCACGCGCTCGTTGCCGAGTACGGTCACTTCCTTGCGGGTGGGCCGACGGTTCGGCGCGGCGCTGGGCTTGCGGACCGTCACGGTGCGCGGCGCGGTGCCAGTGGTCGGGCGGCGCGGGGCCATGCGACCCAGTTCCTCGGGCCGGTTCTCTTCCAGACGGGCCGGACCCGGACGCCAGATCACGAGCAGCTTGCCGATATGCTGGATGGGCGCGGCGTCGAGTTCGTCGCAGATGGCTTCATAAATGGCGATGCGCGTGTCGCGCTCGTCGCCGAATACACGGATCTTGATCAGATCGTGAGCCGCCAGGCTCCGGTCGATCTCGGCCAGGACCGCGCGGGTCAGGCCTTCCGCACCGACCATGACCACAGGGTTCAGACCGTGGGCGCGGGCGCGGAGGGAGGAGCGTTGGGCAGGTATCAGTTCTAGTGCGGGCATGTCAGGGCGCAAAGCGGAATGGCGCGTATTATCCGCCAAAATGACGCCGGCAGGCGGTAAAGATCAGCAAAAAATGGCAAAGAACAAGTTTAATCACGCGTGGTTGCATGACCACATCAACGATCCCTACGTGAAAATGGCGCAGCGCGAGGGCTATCGCGCCCGTGCGGCCTACAAGCTCAAGGAGATCGACGAGCAGGACAAGCTGATCCAGCCGGGCCACGTCATCGTCGACCTCGGCGCCGCCCCGGGCAGCTGGAGCCAGTACGCCCGCAACCGGCTGGCGGCCTCGCCGCGCGCCAAGGATGGCAAGATCGATGGAGCGGTGATCGCCATCGACCTGTTGCCGATGGAACCTGTCGCCGACGTCACTTTTATTCTGGGTGACTTCCGCGAGGAATCGGTATTCCGGGAATTCGAGGAGGTGGTCCTGGCCGCGTCTGGCGGCACCCGGATCGACCTTGTTATCTCGGACATGGCCCCCAATTTGTCCGGTGTGTCTTCGGCCGATTCGGCAAGGATCGAGTATTTATGCGATCTGGCGCTCGAGTTCGCCCAGGCGCACTTGAAACCCGAGGGATCGTTGCTGGTAAAGTGTTTCCACGGCAGCGGGTATAGCCAGATCGTGGAGAAATTCAAGCGCCAGTTCAAGGTAGTCGCGAAGCGCAAGCCCAAGGCGTCGCGCGACAAGTCTTCAGAAACCTTTATTCTTGGGCGTTACCTGAAGTCGGTGGACTGAAACGTGCGCCGGACACCCCGGGCGGCTTGCCGCCATGGGGCGCCTCGGGCACTATCGGGACCATAGATTCAGAGATTCCCTGCGGGGGCGGGGGCTGCATTACAATGCAATGCAGCTATCCCGTTGGCAAGGCAATTGCAAAGGAGTTCGGCCTTGAATAACAACCTGTTTCAAAAGGCGGCAATCTGGCTCGTAATCGCGCTGGTATTGTTCACCGTCTTCAAGCAGTTCGACAAACCACGTGCCCAGGACGGTGTCACCTATTCGCAGTTCATGGATGACGCCAAGAACGGCAAGGTGAGCCGCGTCGACGTGCAGGGCCGTAATCTCGTGGTTTCGCCCAAAGAGGGCGCCAAGTACACGATCATCTCGCCGGGCGACATCTGGATGGTCGGCGACCTGATGAAGTACGGCGTCCAGGTCACCGGCAAGGCCGACGACGAGCCGAACGTGCTGGTCCAGGCCCTGTACTACCTCGGGCCAACCTTGCTGATCATCGTCTTCTGGTTCTACATGATGCGGCAGATGCAGGGCGGCGGGAAAGGCGGTGCCTTCTCGTTCGGCAAGTCCCGTGCACGCCTGATCGACGAGAACCAGAACGCCGTCACGTTCTCGGACGTGGCCGGCTGCGACGAGGCCAAGGAGGAAGTGGTCGAACTGGTCGACTTCCTCAAGGATCCGCAGAAATTCCAGAAGCTGGGCGGCCGTATTCCGCGCGGCGTGCTGCTGGTTGGCCCTCCGGGTACCGGTAAGACGCTGCTGGCACGCGCCATCGCCGGCGAGGCCAAGGTGCCTTTCTTCAGCATTTCCGGTTCGGACTTCGTCGAAATGTTCGTCGGCGTGGGCGCGGCCCGTGTGCGCGACATGTTCGAGAACGCCAAGAAGCAGGCGCCTTGCATCGTGTTCATCGATGAAATCGACGCGGTCGGTCGTCATCGTGGCGCCGGCATGGGCGGCGGCAACGACGAGCGCGAGCAGACGCTGAACCAGATGCTGGTCGAGATGGACGGCTTCGAGGCCAACTCGGGCGTCATCGTGATCGCCGCGACCAACCGTGCCGACGTGCTGGACAAGGCGCTGCTGCGTCCGGGTCGTTTCGACCGCCAGGTCTACGTGGGCCTGCCGGACATCCGCGGCCGCGAGCAGATCCTGAAGGTGCATATGCGCAAGGTGCCGATCGGCAACGACGTGGACGCGTCGGTGATCGGTCGTGGTACCCCGGGCTTCTCGGGTGCCGACCTGGCCAACCTGGTCAACGAGGCCGCGCTGTTCGCCGCCCGCCGCAACAAGCGCGTGGTGGACATGCAGGACTTCGAGGACGCCAAGGACAAGATCTTCATGGGCCCGGAGCGCAAGTCGACGGTCATGCGCGAAGAAGAGCGCAAGGCCACGGCTTACCACGAGTCCGGCCATGCGGTGGTGGCCAAGCTGCTGCCGAAGGCCGATCCGGTGCACAAGGTTACGATCATGCCGCGCGGCTGGGCACTGGGCGTGACCTGGCAGCTGCCGGAGCATGACAAGTATTCGAAGTACAAGGACAACATGCTCGACGAGATCGCGATTCTCTTCGGCGGCCGTGCGGCGGAGGAGGTCTTCCTCAACGCCATGAGCACGGGGGCGTCCAACGACTTCGAGCGCGCCACCAAGATCGCCCGCGACATGGTGACCCGTTTCGGCATGAGCGATTCGCTCGGCGCCATGGTCTATGTCGATACGGAGCAGGACGGCATGTTCGGCAAGCTCTCGTCGAAGACTGTGTCCGAGGCCACCCAGCAGAAGGTTGACGGCGAGATCCGTCGCATCATCGACGAGCAATATGCGCTGGCGAAGCACCTGCTCGAAGATCACCGCGACAAGGTCGAGGCGATGACCAGCGCCCTGATGGAGTGGGAAACGATCGACGCCGATCAGGTGAACGACATCATGGCTGGCAAGCCGCCGCGTCCGCCGCGTAACGTGTCGGGCCAGAACGGTGGTGGTAACACGCCTTCGGGCGGTTCGCCGGTGGCGCCGACCAACGCGCCTGCCACGGCCTGATCGCGATTGCCCTGCCTTCGCAGGCAGGCAGTTCAGAAGCCGGTGCCCTGCGCACCGGCTTTTTCCATTCCAGGACAGCAGATCTTGTCGACCGAGTTCTTCCAGTGCGGGCGCTACCGTTTCGCCCGCAACCGCCGCCCACTGGTGATGGGCATCCTCAACGTCACACCCGATTCGTTTTCCGACGGTGGCCAGCATGCGGGCCGCGATGCGGCCTTGCGCCACGCGGAGCAGATGATTGCCGAAGGCGTGGACATCATCGACATTGGCGGGGAATCGAGCCGTCCGGGCTCAGCGGCGCTGCCGCTGGATCAGGAACTGGCCCGGGTGATGCCGATCGTCGAGGCCCTGGCGCCGTGTGGCAAACCGTTGTCGATCGACACCTACAAGCCCGAAGTCATGCGTGCGGCACTGGCGGGCGGAGCGGATCTGATCAACGATATCTGGGGCTTCCGCATGCCGGGCGCGGTGGAAGCCGTGAGCGGCGCGGCGGCGGGACAGGCGGGCCTGTGCGTGATGCACATGCAGCGTGACCCGCAGACGATGCAGGAAGACCCGCAGTATGTCGACGTGGTGGCCGAGGTGGAGGGGTTCCTGCGCGAACGGGTGTCAACCCTGCGTGCGGCGGGCGTGGACGACGCACGTATTTCGCTCGATCCGGGGTTTGGATTTGGCAAGACGCCGGATCATAATCTCCGTCTGCTCGGCCAAATGCCGCGACTTGCCGTGGACGGCCTGCCGATCCTGGCCGGGCTCTCGCGCAAGTCGACGCTTGGCGCCATTCTCGGCGGCAGACCGCCGCAGCAGCGCGTGGCGGCCAGCCTGGCCGCGGCCGTGTGCGCGGTGGAGCGGGGCGCATTTATCGTGCGGGTGCACGACGTGGAACAGACGGTGGACGCCATCAAGACCTGGTGGGCGATTCGCCATGAATCAGTTGCCGGTACAGGGCAATCGGGAGAATGAAACAGATGACGCGCAAGTATTTCGGGACAGATGGCGTGCGGGGTCGGGTTGGTGAAGCACCGATCACGCCGGATTTTGTGATGCGGCTCGGCTACGCCGCCGGCAAGGTGCTGGCGCTGGGCCAGAAAACCAGCCAGGGCCGGCCGACCGTGCTGATCGGCAAGGACACGCGGATCTCGGGTTATATGCTCGAAGCCGCGCTGGAAGCCGGTTTCACGGCTGCCGGCGTGCACGTGCTGCTGACCGGTCCGCTGCCGACGCCGGGCGTGGCCTACCTGACCCGCGCGCTGCGGCTGGCGGCGGGCGTGGTCATTTCCGCGAGCCACAATCCGTACTACGACAACGGCATCAAGTTCTTCTCGTCGACGGGCGACAAGCTGCCGGACGAGACGGAGCTGAAGATCGAGGCCCAGCTCGAAGAGCCGATGGCCTGCGTGCGTTCGGACGACCTCGGCCGCGCGCGCCGCATCGACGATGCGGCTGGCCGCTACATCGAGTTCTGCAAGAGCACATTCCCGTATGAGCAGGACCTGCACGGGCTCAAGCTCGTGGTGGACTGCGCCCACGGGGCGGCGTACCACATCGCCCCGCACGTGTTCCACGAACTCGGTGCCGAGGTGATCTCCATCGGCAACCAGCCGGACGGCCGCAACATCAACGCCGGCTACGGCGCCACGGCGCCTGAGCGGTTGATCGAATCCGTCAAGGCGCACGGCGCGCACCTGGGCCTGGCCTTCGACGGCGATGCCGACCGCCTGCAGGTGGTGGACGCCGATGGCCGGCTCTACAACGGCGACGAACTGCTGTACCTGATCGTGCGGGACCGGCAGGCTGCTGGCCACCGCGTCGATGGCGCGGTGGGCACGCTGATGACGAACATGGCCGTCGAGCTGGCGCTGAAGCGCCTTGGCGTCGAATTCGTTCGCGCCAAGGTGGGCGACCGCTACGTGCTGGAAGAACTCAACAAGCGCAAGTGGACGCTCGGCGGCGAAGGCTCCGGCCATCTTTTGTGCCTGGATCGGCACACGACGGGCGATGGCATCGTGTCGGCACTCCAGGTGCTGGCTGCACTGCGCCGGAGCGGCAAGACGCTGGCGCAGTTGCTGGAAGGCGTGAAGTTGTTCCCGCAGACCCTGATCAACGTGCGCGTGGAGAAGGGTTTCGACTGGCAGACCCATGCCGGGTTGCAGGCGGCGCGCGCCAAGATCGAGCCGGAACTCGAAGGCCGTGGGCGGGTGCTGATCCGCGCCTCGGGCACCGAGCCGGTGGTCCGTGTGATGGTGGAGGCCGAACAGGTCGAGACCGCCGAACGCGCGGCCCAGGCCTTGGCTGACTCGCTGCGCGCCTGACCGTTCCTGTAGTGACCGAAAATGACGCCAGCGTGATGCTGGCGTCATTTTTTATGCCTTTTTCTCCACATATACGAGTTAACTAGCCATCACAAAAGGCCGCTTTAAGAACATCTCGTGTTGTCACGGATCTGTCATATAGAAAGCATAAAGTTCGGATGTCAAAAATTTGTCATTCCCAACCATGTTCTCTGGAGGACATATGAAGCTGGTCAAGACTGCCGTGGCAGGCATCGTTTCGATGGTAGTGATGGGTACTGCGTTCGCGGCGGAAATTACCGGTGCAGGCGCCTCGTTCCCGGCGCCCGTGTATTCCAAATGGGCAGACGCCTACCAAAAAGCTACGGGTAACAAGGTCAACTATCAATCCATCGGTTCGTCGGGCGGCATCAAGCAGATTGGCGCCAAGACGGTCGATTTCGGCGCATCGGACGCCCCGCTAAAGGACGAGGAACTGGCCAAGCAAGGCCTGGTGCAGTTCCCGACGGTGATCGGCGGCGTGGTGCCGGTGATCAACCTGCAAGGCGTGAAGCCGGGCGACCTCACCATCACCGGTGAACTGCTCGCCAACATCTACCTGGGCAAGATCAAGAAGTGGGACGATCCCGCCATCAAGGCCCTGAACCCGAAGGTCCAGCTGCCGAACCAGGACATCCTGCCGGTCCGTCGCGCCGATGGCTCGGGCACCACGTTCATCTTCACGAACTACCTGTCGAAGGTCAGCGCTGACTGGAAGAGCACGGTGGGCGAAGGCACCACGGTCAACTGGCCGGGCGGCGGCACGGGCGGCAAGGGTAACGAAGGCGTGGCCGCTTTCGTGCAGCGCCTGAACGGTGCCATTGGCTACGTGGAGTACGCGTACGCCAAGCAAAACAAGATGACCCACCTGAACATGAAGAACGCCTCGGGTGAAGTGGTGCAGCCGGGCGACGACGCCTTCAAGGCCGCCGCCGCCGGTGCGGACTGGAGCAAGACGTACTACCAGATCCTGACCAACCAGCAAGGCAAGACCGCATGGCCGATCGCTGGCGCCACGTTCATCCTGGTGCACAAGAGCCAGGAAAAGGCAGCGCAAGGCGCGGAAGTGCTGAAGTTCTTCGACTGGGCCTACAAGAGCGGCGCCAACATGGCCGCTGACCTGGACTACGTGCCGCTGCCGGAATCGGTCGTGAACCAGATCCGCACGACGTGGAAGACCAGCGTCAAGGACTCGTCGGGCAAGTCGCTGTACTAAGCTGCTGTACTGACGGCACGGGCAGGGCGCGAGGATCTACCGGATCACGTGCCTTGTCATCCGCAGGGCTGGCCGGCCCGCCCAGGTAAGTCACCGAGGCGGGCCGTGCCGCTTGCATCCACGCACTCCATATCCCACCATGGCCACTACGCCCGATCTCCCCGCCGTCCGGCCCCCCAGCCGCATGGGCGACATCCTGTTCGGCGGCCTGACGCGCGGCGCCGCCATCGTGACGCTGCTGCTGCTGGGCGGCATCATCGTTTCCCTGGCATTCAGCGCCTGGCCCTCGATCCAGAAATTCGGCATCTCGTTCCTGTGGAACGCCGAATGGGATCCGCCTGCCGACGTCTACGGCGCCCTGGTCCCCATCTACGGCACGCTGATCACCTCGATCATCGCGCTTATCATCGCCGTGCCGGTCAGTTTCGGCATCGCCCTGTTCCTGACCGAGCTGTCGCCCGCCTGGCTGCGCCGGCCGCTCGGCACTGCCATCGAGCTGCTTGCTGCCGTGCCGTCCATCGTCTACGGCATGTGGGGCCTGCTCGTGTTCTCGCCGATCTTCGGCGAGTACTTCCAGAGGCCGCTGGCCAACACGATTGGCCAGGTGCCCGTGATCGGCAAGCTGTTCCAGGGCGCGCCGCTGGGCATCGGCCTGCTGTGCGCCGGCGTGATCCTGGCGATCATGATCATCCCGTACATCGCTTCGGTGATGCGCGACGTGTTCGAAGTAACCCCGGTGCTGCTGAAGGAATCGGCGTACGGCGTGGGCTGCACCACCTGGGAGGTGATGTGGCGCGTGGTGCTGCCGTACACCCGGGCCGGTGTGATCGGCGGCGTGATGCTTGGCCTGGGCCGCGCGCTCGGCGAGACCATGGCCGTGACGTTCGTGATCGGCAACACCAACCTGCTGGACAACGTCTCGCTGTTTTCGCCCGGCAACTCCATCACCTCGGCGCTGGCGAACGAATTCGCCGAAGCCGGTGCCGGCCTGCACACCGCCGCGCTGATGGAACTGGGCCTGATCCTGTTCTTCATTACCTTCGTGGTGCTGGCGCTGTCCAAAGTGCTGCTGCTGCGCCTTGCCAAGAATGAGGGGGGCAAATGAACCAAGCCAGCCAAACCGTATCTGCCACGCAGATCCCGGCCGTTCGCCCCGATGCGGACGCCGTGCGCACCCGGCTGCAGGCGTCCCGCCGGCGCATGAACGTCTACGCGCTGACCGCCTCGCTCGCGGCCATGGTCTTCGGCCTGTTCTGGCTCGCGTGGATCCTCTGGACTACCATTTCGCTGGGCGTGGGCGGCCTGTCGCTCGACCTGTTCACGCAGATGACCCCGGCGCCCAACACCGCCGGCGGCGGTCTGGCCAATGCCATCTTCGGCAGCTTCGTGATGGTGGGCGTGGCCACGCTGATTGGCACGCCGCTGGGCATCCTGGCCGGCATCTACCTGGCCGAGTATGGTCAGAAGTCGCCGCTGGCCAGCCTGATCCGCTTTATCAACGACATCTTGCTGTCGGCGCCGTCCATCGTGATCGGCCTGTTCGTCTATGCGCTGGTGGTCACGCGGATGGGGCACTTCTCGGGCTGGGCCGGCATCTGCGCGCTGGCACTGCTGCAGGTTCCCATCGTGGTGCGTACCACCGAGAACATGCTGAACCTGGTGCCGAACGCGCTGCGCGAGGCTGCCGTGGCCCTGGGCACGCCGAAGTGGAAGATGGTGATGTCGATCACGGTCAAGTCGTCGTATGCGGGCATCGTTACCGGCGTGCTGCTGGCCGTGGCCCGTATCGCCGGCGAGACCGCGCCGCTGCTGTTCACGGCGCTGTCCAACCAGTTCTGGACCAGCGACCTGAACAAGCCGATGGCCAACCTGCCGGTGACGATCTTCCGCTTCGCGATGAGCCCGTTCACCGAATGGCAGCAGCTGGCCTGGGCCGGTGTGTTCCTCATTACCGTCGGTGTGCTCGCGCTGAATATCGTCGCGCGCATGCTGTTCAAGAAATAAGCCGGCGCCACGTGCCCCGATCATCGAATTCCAGCGAGACACGAGCATGACCTCTACCGTCATCGACATTCCCGACACCGTGCGCGCCAAGATCGACGTGCGGAACCTGAACTTCTATTACGGTCAGTTCCACGCGCTGAAGCACATCAACATGTCCATCCCGGACCGCAAGGTGACTGCGTTCATCGGCCCGTCCGGTTGCGGCAAGTCCACGCTGCTGCGCACCTTCAACAAGATGTTCGCGCTGTACCCGGAGCAACGGGCCGAGGGCGAGATCAACATGGACGGCGAGAACCTGCTGGCCAGCAAGCAGGACATCGCGCTGCTGCGCGCCAAGGTGGGCATGGTGTTCCAGAAGCCCACGCCGTTCCCGATGTCGATCTATGACAACATCGCCTTTGGCGTGCGTCTGTTCGAAAAGCTCTCGCGCTCCGAAATGGACGACCGCGTGGAGTGGGCGCTCTCGAAGGCCGCCCTGTGGAACGAGGCCAAGGACAAGCTGCACCAGTCGGGCTACGGCCTGTCGGGCGGCCAGCAGCAGCGTCTGTGCATCGCGCGCGGCATCGCCATCCGTCCGGAAGTGCTGCTGCTCGACGAACCGTGCTCGGCGCTGGACCCGATCTCCACCGGTCGCATCGAGGAACTGATTGCCGAACTCAAGGACGAGTACACGGTGGTCATCGTCACCCACAACATGCAGCAGGCCGCGCGCTGCTCGGACTACACCGCCTACATGTACCTGGGCGAGCTGATCGAATTCGGCGAGACCGAGAAGATCTTCATCAAGCCGCACCGCAAGGAAACCGAGGATTACATCACCGGCCGCTTCGGCTGATCGCAGACCTTCCACGCCCCGGCCAGGAGAACATCATGACTGACAAGCACCTGTCGACCCAGTTCGACGCCGACCTCAACGCGATCAACACCAAGCTGCTGCAGATGGGCGGGCTTGTCGAGTCGCAGATCGAGCTCGCCATGCGCGCGCTGGCCGACTTCGACGCCGACCTGGCGGACCAGGTCATCACCCGCGAACAGCAACTCAATGCGCTGGAAGTGGAAATCGACGCGGACTGCAACAACATCATCGCGCGCCGCCAACCCACCGCGCGTGACCTGCGCCTGGTGATGGCGATCTCGAAGACCATCACCAACCTCGAGCGCGCCGGCGACGAGGCCGAGAAAGTGGCCAAGCGCACCAAGCACATCATGGAAGACGCGGCGGCGCACAACATCAACTACTCCGAGGTGAAGCTGTCGGGGGAGATGGCCATCACGCTGCTGCGCCAGGCGCTGGACGCCTTCGCCCGGCTCGACACCGTGGCGGCTGCGCGCATCGTCAAAGATGACAAGGCCATCGACGATGAATTCCGCGCCTTCGTGCGCAAGTTGATCACCTACATGATGGAAGACCCGCGCTCGATTTCGGTAGCGCTGGACTTCCTGTTCATCGCCAAGGCGATCGAACGAATCGGCGATCATGCCAAGAATATTGCAGAATTCATCATCTACATCGTCAAGGGCACGGACGTGCGCCATACCTCGCGCGAAGATATGGAGCGCGAAGCGCTGAGCTGACCCTGGCGGCAAGACTGAGAAGCGGAGAAAACATACATGCCAAGCAGTATTCTCGTTGTCGAAGACGAACCGGCGATTGCAGAACTGATCGCCGTCAACCTGCAGCACGCGGGGCACTATCCAATCCGAGCGTATAACGCCGAACAGGCGCTGTCCCTCATGAGCGATGTCCTGCCAGACCTCGTGTTGCTGGACTGGATGCTTCCGGGCAAGTCGGGCGCGACCTTCGCCAAGGAACTGCGTACCAACGACCGCACCAAGCAGATTCCCATCATCATGCTCACCGCCCGCAGCGAGGAGCAGGACAAGGTGATGGGGCTCGAGGCTGGCGCGGATGATTACGTCACCAAGCCGTTCTCGCCCAAGGAACTGCTGGCCCGCATCAAGGCCGTGCTGCGCCGTCGTGCGCCGCAGCTGACCGACGACGTGGTGGCCATCAACGGCCTGCGGCTGGACCCGGCCACGCACCGCGTGACCGGCCAGGATGACTCCGGCCCGATCAAGCTGGACCTTGGTCCTACCGAATTCCGTTTGCTGCACTTCCTGATGACTCATCCGGAACGTGTGCATAGTCGATCACAATTGCTCGATCAGGTCTGGGGTGATCACGTGTTCGTGGAAGAGCGGACAGTGGACGTGCACATCAAGCGTCTGCGCGCCGCGCTGACGCCCGGGGGCTACAGCAATATGATCGAAACGGTACGTGGCAGCGGGTATCGGTTGGCGCGCTCGCCGAGCCACTGATCCGCCGATCGCCAGATCCTGGCAAGTCCGGCGCGGAGCAGCAGTAAGAGGGGCCGCGCCGGCACCATCGCCACGGCGGATTCGTGGCACACTCCGTCGCAACGACTGCGGTCGACCCGGCCTCCGGCCGGCCGCCTGACTCCACATCCCTCTCATGAATGTCATTTGGGCCCGATCCGCGGCCATCCTCGTCAGCCTGGCAGTTATCGCCGCCGGTCTGTACGTTTTTGTGGGGCCGGTTGCCGGCCTGACCTTCCTTTGCATCGCGCTGTTCCTGCAGCTTTGCTACTACCTGTTCCAGATCAACCGGCTGTGGAAGGTGCTCGACGCGCCCGCCTATGGCGAAATCCCGAGCGCGCTCGGGCTGTGGGGCGAGGTCTATTACCGCCTGCACCGGCTGGTCAAGCGCTGGCGCACGCAGGTGCTCCAGGTGGAGCAGCAGCACACGCGCTTTATCCAGGCCATCCAGGCGTCGCCTTACGGCGTGCTGATGCTTGACGATGCTGACCAGATCGAATGGTGCAACGGCGTGGCCGAGCAGCATTTCGGCCTGAACGCGCGGCGCGATGTGCGCCAGCGCATTACGCACCTGATCCGCCGCCCCGAGTTCATTCAGTACCTGACCCGCGAGCGCTACGACGAACCGCTGGTCATGCGCGACATGGGCGAGCACAAGCGCAACATCACCTCTGTCCAGATCCTTCCTTACGGCGAAAACCGCAAGCTCGTGCTGACGCAGGACATCACCAAGGTGGAAAACACCGAAGCCATGCGCCGCGATTTCGTGGCCAATGTGTCGCATGAACTGAAGACGCCACTGACCGTGCTCACCGGCTTCCTGGAAACCGTGCGCGACTTGCCGGTGTCCGAAGAGGACCGCAGGCGCTACGTGGACCTGATGCTGGTGCAGTCGATGCGTATGCAGCGGATCGTCGAAGACCTGCTGGCGCTGGCCAAGCTCGAGAGCGATGTGCAGCCGCCGACGCAGGATCGCGTGAATGTGGGCGCCCTGGCGGCCCACCTTGTCCACGATGCAGAGGCGCTCTCGCAGGACCGCCACCAGATCGCCGCCGAGATCGACACAGGCGTGGTACTGCGCGGGGCGGAGAGCGAGTTGCTGTCGGCGCTGGGTAACCTGGTGTCGAACGCAGTGCGCTACACGCCGGACGGCGGGCGGATTGCGATCCGGCTGAGTTTTACGGATGGACACTCGGTGTTTTCGGTCAGCGATACGGGGCTGGGCATTGCACCCGAGCACATCCCGCGCCTGACCGAGCGGTTCTACCGCGTGGACCGCAGCCGCTCGCGCGACACCGGCGGCACCGGCTTGGGGCTGGCCATCGTCAAGCATGTCCTGTCGCGCCACCATGCCGACCTGCGCGTGACCAGCGAGGTCGGGCGCGGCAGCACCTTCCGGATCGTCTTCCCGACGGATCGCAGTGGCTATGAGCCGGCGGCCGTTGCATCGCACCTGCCGGACCCGCGCCGCCACGCGGCGTAACACCGGGTCGCGGCAAATCGCCCCCTCCCGCACGCGGGAAGGGGCGAATCGGCGAATCCATCAGTTCCCGAATATCCTCAGCAGTTCCGCCTGACTCACCAGCTGCCGCTTGGCCGCCGAGCGCTTGCGCACGTACTGGCCATCCGGCTGCATCAGCCATGCGGACGCGTTGTCGCGCAGGTGCACCTGCAGGCTTTCCTTGATCACACGCGCCTTGAGCTTGCGATCCAGCACCGGGAAGGCCACCTCCACGCGGCGGAACAGGTTGCGATCCATCCAGTCGGCGCTCGACAGGTAGAGCACATCCTCGCCATCGGCACGGAAGTAGTAGACCCGATGGTGCTCCAGGAAGCGGCCCACCACCGAACGCACGGTGATGTTGTCCGACATCCCCGGCACGCCCGGGCGCAGCGCGCACACGCCACGCACGATCAGGTCGATCTTCACCCCCGCGCGCGACGCCTTGTAGAGTTCGTCGATGATCGACGGCTCCAGCAGCGCGTTCATCTTGGCGATGATGCGCGCCCGCTTGCCCGCCCGCGCATTGCGCGCCTCGGCGCGGATATGCTCGACGAGGTTGCTGTGCATGGTGAACGGCGACTGCCACAGGTGGTTCAGCCGGATCGTCCCGGCCGTGCCGGTCAGCAGCTGGAACACGTGGTGCACGTCCTCGCAGACTTTCTCGTCGGCCGTCAACAGGCCGAAGTCGGTGTACAGCCGGGCCGTGCGCGGGTGGTAGTTGCCGGTGCCCAGGTGCGCATAGCGGCGCAGGGTGACCTGCTTCACCTTCGGGCCGGCTGCCTCGCGCCGCACGATCAGCAGCATCTTGGCGTGGCACTTGTGGCCCACCACGCCGTAGACCACGTGGGCGCCGGCGGACTCGAGCCGCTCGGCCCAGTTGATATTGGTTTCCTCGTCGAAGCGCGCCAGCAACTCCACCACCACCGTGACTTCCTTGCCGTTGCGCGCCGCAGTCATCAGCGCCTCCATGACCGCCGACTCATTGCCGGTGCGGTACACGGTCTGCTTGATGGCCACCACGTTCGGGTCGGCCGCGGCGAGTTGCAGCAGGTCGAGCACGGAGGTGAAGCTCTCGTACGGATGGTGCAGCAGCACGTCCTGCTGGCGGATCACGTCGAACATGCCAAGCCCGGTCAGGAGCGGCTTGACCGGTGCCGGCACGTGCGGCGGATACTTGAGGGCAGGGCGGTCGACCAGATCGGGAATCTGCATCAACCGCACCAGGTTCACCGGGCCGCTCACGCGGTACAGGTCCTGCTCGGTCAGGCCCGATTCCAGCAGCAGCCGGCGCGAGAGCGCGGGCGGGGTATCGGACGAGACCTCGAGCCGCACCGTATCGCCGAAATGCCGGGCCGGCAGTTCGCCCTGGAGCGCCTCGCGCAGGTCGGTGATGTCGTCTTCGGAGACGAACAGGTCGGAATTGCGGGTGACGCGGAACTGGTAGCAGCCCTCCACGTCGATGGCGGGGAACAGTTCATGCACGAACGCCTGCATGAACGAGGACAGCATCACGAAGCCATACGGATAGCCGGACAGCTTCTCCGGCATGCGCACCACGCGCGGCAATGCGCGGGGGGCCTGCACGATGGCGAGGTCGGCGTCGCGGCCGAAGGCGTCCTTGCCGGACAGTTCGACGACGAAGTTCAGGCTCTTGTTGAGCACGCGCGGGAACGGGTGCGCCGGATCGAGCGCGATCGGCGTCAGCACCGGACCCAGCTCGCGCGTGAAGAAATCGCGCGCCCATCGGCGCTGATCGTCGGTCCAGGTGTTCGTCAGGTGAAAAAACACGCCTTCCTGTTCGAGGGCGGGGAAGATCACGTTCTGCAGCATGTCATACTGCGAGGCCACGAGCCGCTGTGTGCGCTCCGTGACGAGCTGATAGGTCTGGAGGACGGAGAGACCATCGGGCGTCAGGCCCGATGCGTTATCACGCATCTGCTCCTTCAGCCCCGCCATGCGGATTTCAAAAAACTCGTCCAGATTGCTGGAGACGATGCAGATGAACTTCAGCCTTTCCAGCAGCGGTACGTTCGGGTCGGCAGCCTGCGCCAGCACGCGCGCATTGAATTCCAGAATGCCAAGCTCGCGGTTCAGCAGCGTGCCGGGCGGCGTCGTCATCATGTGTAGAACCTTATTTTGGCGATGTGGCGACTTTTTCATAGAATCGTGTCAATTTGATGACACTTTGATTTTGTCATGATGCAGACATGACAAGGACATAATCTTACGCGTTTGGCGGGGTTGTACGTATCTTGCCAAACTTGCACCGATCCTGCGCTACTTACGCACG
Source organism: Cupriavidus sp. OV096 (assembly GCF_900115455.1). Classification (NCBI taxonomy): domain Bacteria; kingdom Pseudomonadati; phylum Pseudomonadota; class Betaproteobacteria; order Burkholderiales; family Burkholderiaceae; genus Cupriavidus; species Cupriavidus sp. OV096. The sequence continues at coordinate 311,358 of NZ_FOWM01000001.1, read as the reverse complement.
CAATGACACAGAATCCCCGCCTGCTGGCCGCCGTCGACATGGGTTCCAATAGCTTCCGCCTGATGATCGGGCGGGTGGACGAGACGCCCACGGCCTCCGGCCCTGCCAGCCAGATCTTCCAGGTGGATGCCCTGCGCGAGCCGGTACGACTTGCCGCCGGTCTGACGCCTGACAAATACTTGGACCAACCCGCGCGACGACGCGGCATCGACGCGCTGCGCCGCTTTGGCGACCGCCTGCGCGATTTCTCGCCAGAACACGTGCGTGCGGTGGCCACCAACACGCTGCGCGTGGCCAAGAATGCTTCCGAATTCCTGATCGAGGCAGAAAGTGCGCTCGGCTTCCCGATCGAAGTGATCGCCGGGCGCGAAGAGGCGCGGCTGATCTATCTCGGCGCCTCGCACGATGCGCCAGCCTGCCAGGGCAACCGGCTCGTGGTCGACATCGGCGGCGGCTCCACCGAGTTCATCATTGGCAGCGGCTATCAGTCGAAGCTGATGGAAAGCTTGTATATCGGATGCGTGTCGCACAGCCGTCATTTCTTTCCGAGCGGCAACGTGGATGAATACGCGTTCAAGCAGGCCGAACTGGCCGCGCGGCGCGAGATCCAGGTGCTGGTGCGCCAGTACCGCGCGGCGGGCTGGCAGCAGGCAGTGGGCTCGTCGGGCACGGCACGCGCGCTGGCCGAGCTGATCGAGCTGAACGGCATGAACGACAACCCGGCCGAGCACGGCATCACGCGCGAGGGCCTGGAGCGGCTCAAGCGCGCGCTGATCAAGGCCGAGAACGCCAATCGTGTGAAGCTCGCGGGCCTCAAGGCCGACCGCATCCCGGTGCTGCCAGGCGGCCTGTCGATCATGCTGGGCGTGTTCGCCGAACTCGACGTGGACCGCATGGACGTGACCGACGGCGCGCTGCGGTTGGGCGTGCTGTACGACCTGCTCGGTCGTAGCCACCACGAGGACATGCGCACGGTCACCGTCGACCAGTTCATGCGCCGCTACGCCGTGGACCGCGCGCAGGCGAGCCGGGTAGGGCAGGCCGCGCGCGATCTGCTCGCCCAGTTCCCCGATCCGCCCAACGAGCGCCGCGACGACAACCTCGCGCTACTGGGCTGGGCCGCGAGCCTGCACGAGATCGGCATGTCGATCTCGCATAGCGGCTATCACAAGCATTCGGCCTATATCGCCACACACGCGGACATGCCGGGCTTCTCGAAGACCGACCAGGCGCGGCTGGCGACGCTGCTGCTGGGCCATGCGGGCAAGCTGGGCAAGCTCTCTGGCAGCGGCAAGTTCGTCGACTGGCGCATGCTGTTCAGCCTGCGTCTGGCTTTTGTCCTGTGCCGGCGCCGTGCGGACGTGAAGCTGCCCCAGATCGAGGTCAGCCAGCGGTCGGATGCTCTCGATGAGGGTTTCGAAGTGCGGCTGCCTAAGGTGTGGATCGATGAGAACCCGCTCGTCGAGTACAGCCTGGCGCAGGAGTCCGACGAATGGGAGCGCGTGGGCAAGCGCTACAAGGTGGTGTACGTCTGATTCGGCAGTCTTCCGAGCGGCCAGTTAAAAAGGCGACCCCGTTCCCGGAGTCGCCTTTTTTCATGCCGATGAAATGTGCCGTTTCGATCGGGGAGCCGACAGGCTTCGGTCGCGGACTCAGCCGCGGTTGAGGCCTAGGAAATGGCGGGCGTAGCGCGGGTTCATGTCGCTCACGCGCAGCAGCGTCAGGAAGTCGGCTACGTTGAAGTCGGGATCCCATGCCGGCTCGCCGCAGATCTTCGCGCCCAGGCGCAGATAGCCCTTGATCAGCGCCGGCGGTTCCACGTCGAGCGCCTGGTTCAGGTTTTCCACCGGCAGGCGAGTGCGCGGGAAGGCGTGGTACTCGATCGGTGCCAGGAACTTCTCGGAGAACAGACGATGGAGGCTGGCCGCGTAGTGGCCGCCGTCGCTCATCGGCACGCTGGCGCAGCCGAGCATCGACTCGAGGTTGTAGCGTTGCAGGTATTCGCCCAGCCCGGCCCAGAGCGCCATGATGACGCTGCCCGAGCGGTAGTCGCGGTGCACGCACGAGCGGCCCAGTTCCAGCATCTTGGGGCGCAGGTGCGCCAGGCGCACGAGGTCGAATTCGGATTCGGCGTAGAGGCAGCCGACGCGCTTGGCCTGGTGCGGCGGCAGTACGCGGTAGGTGCCCACCACGCGCAGCGTTTCCTGGTCGCGTACGATCAGGTGGTCGCAATAGGCGTCGAACATGTCGACATCGGTGCCATTGGACGACGACTGGAGCCGTGCGCCCATTTCTTCGGCGAAGACCTTGTAGCGCAGGCGCTGCGCCTCGGCTACTTCGTCCTGGTGACGTGCCCACGCCACACTGAAAGCAGGCGCTGGAGCTTGTGCATGGGTTTGGTGCTGTGCTGGCTGACGAGGAAGACAGCTCCGCGCCGACTGGCCGGAGCGGCCAGTGGGCAAAGCGTCAAACAGCGGCTGGGTAGGCGTCGGAAGGTCGCGCATGTATGTCCTTTCGGTGACGAAACGGCTTCGAAACAATGTAGAGAGGGCTGGTGACAGTGCCGTGAAGCAGTGATGACGCTTCCATGACGTCCCTCTGTTGGGCGGCGCACCGGCGACTCTAGCCAGCGGCCTCCCGTGTTTCCATCGTCGTTATCCGAAAAAAGGACCGGTATTGCAGTTTGAAAACCTTGCCTCGGAATTGAGGCAGATCCGTCGCGAATCTGCCGCATCGTCCTAGAGGAAATCGGGACCCGTGACGGCGCGCAGGACGACCTGGGCCTCGGTGTCGCGCGTGCGTGCGGACAGCCACCAGATGCCGCTCTTCTTCACGCTCCAGCTGATTTCGTGGCCCGCCAGCAACAGGCTGGCCAGGCGGCCGATCCATGGCTGGTGGCCCACGACCACGGTGTGCTCGTGGCCTTGCGGCCAGTCGATGGCGGCGAGGATGGCGCTGACATCGGCGCCGGGCGCGAGGTCGGGCAGGACTTCCACCTTGCTACTGAGTGCGCCAGCGGTCTCGCGCGTGCGCAGGGCCGGGCTGCAGACTACGCGATGATCGGCGGGCAGATGGGCGCGCAACCATGCGGCGGATGCCTCGGCCTGCTTGCGGCCACGCCGCGTGAGGGGGCGTTGCAGGTCAGCGCTGCGCGAGAGGCTGAGGGGGTCAGGCAAGTCCTCGGCTTCGGCGTGGCGCCACAAGATCAGATTCATGTTGGCAGGTATTCGTTGTGCCTTGAGTATGGTAAAGCGGGTAGCCCAAGGCAAGACGCGGGGCGCGCGTCGTCAAACGAATCGCCAGAAACAAAACGGGCCGCCCGAAGGCAGCCCGTCAGTGTCGGCGGGGGCGATGTCAGCCGCGTGACAGCGGCGCTCGCCCGATCGGCGCGAACTCAGGATTTGTGGCGGAAATTGATGCGGCCCTTGGTCAGGTCGTAGGGCGACATTTCGAGGGTCACGCGGTCACCGGCCAGAATGCGGATACGGTGCTTCTGCATCTTGCCCGAGGCGTATGCCCAGATTTCCACGCCGTTTTCCAGCGTGACGCGATAACGGTTGTCGGGCAGGGCTTCCGACACCACGCCGCCAAATTCAATGAGTTCTTCCTTAGCCAATCTGTTTTCCTTTGCGGCAGCCCCGAGAGCTGCGTAAGTTTTTAGGGAATACGTGTGAAGCGCCCGATGGATCATCGGGCTGGACCGTGCCATGGCGCGGTCCTGTGCGTCTCGGGACAGGCGGGCAAGGTGTTTCCGGGTCTGGCCGGCCGCGACATACCCCGAATCTGGGGGTGCGGCGCCGAAAAATCCAGTGTGCCTGGCAGCACGGACCCGGTTACAGGGCATGCTCAGATACCCCGGAACTGACGCGGGATTATAGCACGTTCGGCGGTGCAGCATGCCCTGCGGCCGTCGGCCGGGCGCCATGAAAAAAGGGCCTACGCCGAAGACGTAAGCCCTTGATTCCACCACTTGTTCTACTGCCTAAAACTGCTTGCAAAACTGGTCGGAGCGATAGGATTCGAACCTACGACCCTCTGATCCCAAATCAGATGCGCTACCAGGCTGCGCTACGCTCCGAAGCCGGCGATTCTAGCCCGGGACGGCTCGTGCGGTCAATCACGGCGTGCAATAAGCATTCCTGATGCCAAAATGTGACGTCATCGCCGCTGCGCCCAACACCCCGCTTCAGCGGGGCGCTTTAGGCTTGACTTGGTTCCGGGCGCTGACATAATCCGCACACCGCAAAGGTCCGACCGGCGCACGTCGCCGGGTTGCTGTTCCCATCCGGACCCGGTCCCGACTATCACAACAATGGTGCGCCAGCCGCCGCGAGCGACGCGAGCGGCGCGGCAGTGCCTGAGCCACGCCCCACCGGTGCCCTTGCGGCCACCGGCTGCCCAGGGCGCCCGGAACCTGCGGAAATAAAACAGGACGGCCATCGCAGGCCGCAAACAGAAGGTGGTTTCCCAGTGCCGCGCGGAGCACTTGGCGATGCCTTTGTGAACGGGAAGGAAGATGTTTCAGTCGCAGGTGGTAGTGCTGATCGCAGGCCTGTTTGCGCTGCAGATGGCGGTCGTCTGTGCCGTGTTGCGGCGCGCGCCGGGCATGGAGCGCAGCGGGCTGACCTCATGGGCGCTGGGGGACCTGATTGTCACGCTCGCGGTGGTGCTGCTGGCGGCCCATGCGTGGCGTCCCGAATGGCCACTCCATGGCCTGCCCGAGCTGGCGTTGAGCGTGGGATTGTCGATGATGGTCTACGGTACGCGCCATTTCGTCGGCAAGCCGGGCCGGGGCAGGGTGCTGGCCATCGCCAACCTGCCGGCCCTGGTCGCGGTGGGGGCCCATGCGGCCAGCCACCTCGCGCCGGCCACGCTGCCGGAGTCGGCGGCGTTCGGGGTGTCGCTCTCGCTGGCGGCCGCCTGTATTCAAATACTGTTGTCGATCGAGATCATCCGCATCACGGCGCCGTGCGTGGCGGAGAAGCGGGGCACCGGGCGGCTGGCCGCGCTGTGCCTCTGCTTCGTGGCGCTGGCCTGTGCCGCCCTGGCAGCCATGCAGGCGCTGCCGATGCTGGAGGCGCTGGGCCAGGTTCGCCCGCACGCGCCGGTCGATGCCGATGGCGGCGTCACAGTCTGGTTCGTGTTCGGCGTAGTGGGGTTGTCGGTCAGCTTCGCGCTGATGGCACACGACCGGCTGCGCCGCATGCTGGAGCGCCGTGCGCGGCACGACGACCTGACCGACGTGCTCTCGCGCGGCGCGTTCTGGGAGGAACTCGAGCTGGCCTGCAAGCAGGCGGAACGCACGCGCCAGTCGTTCACCGTGGCGTTCATCGACCTCGATCACTTCAAGGCCATCAACGACCTCTACGGCCATCTGGCCGGCGACAGCGTGCTGCGCCACTTCGCCGGCCTGCTGCGCAAGGCAGCGCCGGCGGGTGCGGTGCTGGGGCGACTGGGCGGCGAGGAGTTCGCCATCGTCCTGCCCGATACCGCGATGGAGGCGGGCCGCGCCGTGAGCCTGCGCCTGAACGCGATCGTGCGCGGCGCGCCGTGCCCCTCGGAACCGGACCCGATTGCCTACACCGTCAGTATTGGCATGGCCGAGCGGCAGGCGGGCGAGAATGCCGATGCCGTCATGCGTCGGGCCGACCGCGCGCTGTACGACGCCAAGCAGATGGGCCGCAACTGCGTGTCGTCGCACGACAGCGGCGAGCCGGTCGGCATGCCGCGCCGGCCCCGTGTGCGCGAACGCGAATCCAACTGATTTCGCGCGCGCGGTGGAGTAGAATGCTGGCCTTGCCGCCACGGCAAGGCTCGTGGCGCCCCGGCCGCCCTTAGCTCAGTTGGATAGAGCACTCGCCTTCTAAGCGAGCGGTCAGAGGTTCGAATCCTCTAGGGCGGGCCAAGTCTTCACGCGGAAGGGTTCACGGCGGCGCCGTGCTTTCCACCTCCAGGGCGGGCATCCAGCTACCGGGTGCCGGCGCCCGCCGTACCGTCCCTCTTACCGTTGCCCGTCGGCCCACCAGTGGCCGCGCCAGCGCGACGCTGATCCCGGTCAATTCCCATACCGTCTGATCGTCCACCTGCAGCACAGCCATGGGGTGGGGCGCATTGCCGATGATCCGAACCTCGCCCGTGAGCGCGATGCGCGCGCCCACCGCCGGAGGCGGCGTCGCCCCGACGCAGGCGGCGAGGCAACCGGCGGCCGCCATCACCAGAAGGCCGCGCTTCGTCACCCCCCTCATTGGATGACCACCGACAGCGCGGTGCCGGGCGGCACGCTCACCCGTTCGCTATAGATCCCATGCATCGCCGGCCGGACGATGGGAATGCTCGCATACGGCTGCAGCTGCGTCGGCACGGTTTGCGTCAGCGCGCGGAGTCCGGCCAGGTTCTGCGGATCGATCACCGGCAGTCGCAGCGCGCCGTCGATGCGCGCCGGAAAGCCGTAGCCAGGGGGGCTGTCGGCAGCTCGCATCAGCGCTCCGGCGGTCGCCGAGAAGCGGCGAAGCTGCTCGCCGAGTCCCGCGCCGGTAGCTTCGGCCCGGATCGCCGCATCAAGGACTTCCAGTGACTTCTCGCTGCTCACGTCGCGCAACAGCCGCGAGAAGAACCCAGCGCCAAGCTGGCGATTGAGAAACCCGCCCAGCGAGCCCGACACCGAATAGCTCTCGCACGTCTCCCCGAACGGCTCCCACGTGGTCAGGCTGCAGTTGTACATGCCGTTGCGGATCCTGACGTAGTCGCGGAACCGGACATCGCGAATATCGTTGACGGCCGGGTCGATGGCGTGCCCGGCGAAGTCCTCCATCATCATCGCGGTGGCTTCGTCGAGCCAGGTATCGAACAGATACTTCGGGCCGTGGCCAGCGCCCCGGCGGTAGAAGTTCTGCAAGTGCATGCCTTCGTGGGCCATGGTGCTGGCAGCCTGCTTCAGCGCGGCGTCGCCCGCCGCGTACAGCGATTCCGAATTCAGGAAGAAGCCCACCGCTTCGTTGCTATGAGGGAGTCCGGCGCTGCGCCGGATCACGTCGCGCGAATAGAAATAGCCCATCAGCCGCGCGGACGGGTTGTCGCTCGTCAGCTTGAGGATGACGATATCGAGCGGCTGGCCGGCACCCGGGATCAACTCCGCATACCCATGCGCGCCCCAGAGCGGCCCGCCGACGTGCGTCAGCAGGTCATAGACCTTGCCCGGCCCCAGGAAACTGGCGGCAAGCGCGTCGATGGTGGCGTCACTGACTTTTGCAGGACCGCGCTCGGCATCCTCGATCCAGAAATTGACGACCGTGCCGTCGCTGGCCTGTGACTGGCGCAACAGCGTCGCCATATGCGGCTGGTCTTCCGCGTCATGCCAGGTGCGGGACTCGTTGAGCACGACCTGCCGCGGGGCGATCCGAGCTTCCCGCGCCTCCAGCGCTGCCAGCGGGCGCGTGGCTGCCAGCCGGGCCCAGCCATGGGCGTTGAATTCGCCGACGCGCCGCATGACGGCGCTGTCCTCTCCATCGAGACGCCACGTCTTGCCGACCGCCGACGCGGATGCCTTGGGCACCAGCGGGAGGGCCGGCATCGCCTGCGGCTCGGCGCCCTGATTGGTGAAGACCAGCGTGACGTCGTGTCCGGAGAGCCCCCGGATATTGACCGGCACATCGACCGGGGCGGCCGTGGCGTTCACATGCCGCCAGACCCCCACGCTGGTTCCGGCATACGTATTGGCGTCCAGCGCGCCACAGCCGGTGCACGCCACCGACAGCAGGTCACCCGGAGGTTGGGGCGCCGTCGGGGCAGGTGGGGTGGGTGGGATGGGCGGCGCAGTGGGGTGGTCGGACCCGCCATCACCCCCGCATGCGGCAAGGCCGCCAACCATGCAGCACGCCAAGGCCAGCTTCTTCATCATGACTCCTTTCCTCTTCGTATGGGAAAGGAAGCTTTTTCCATGGACCGCCGGCTAGGCGCTTGATCTGAATCAGCGGGCCGCAGAGATTCGCAATTGTTCTATCCGAAGGCCCCCGCGAGACATTGCGGGTTGGAACATTTCCCACTTTTTCGCCTATTCTTGGGAGGCGCTTGATGCTCCGCATTGATGCCAATGTGACGCCCTATTGGCAGGACTCTCGGCAGGATGATTGGTAGGCAGCAGCGCGCAAGATCAACCCCTCACCCGGTTTCGGCGCTCATGGGTAACAGCCAAAGCCCTCAAATCCTGTGGCAGGACGGCGAGCACGTTTTCTGTCGAGGCCAGCGCCCGGGCAATGACGGCGCCGACATCGTCCTGATCGTCCGGCCCGCCGCCGACTATCCATCGTCCGCCAGTCTCGACCGCCTTGCTCACGAATTCAGGCTGAAGGATGAACTCGACAGCGCGTGGGCGGTGCGGCCGCTCGAGCTTCTGCGCGAGGATGGCCGGACCTCGCTGGTGCTGGAAGACCCGGGCGGCGAGCCGCTCGAGCTGCTGCTCGGCGCGCCCATGGAGACGGGCAGGGTCTTGCGCTTCGCTGCCGGCATCGCGGCGGCGCTGGGCCAGTTCCATCAGCGCGGCCTGGTCCATAAGGACTTCAAGCCTGCCCATGTTCTCGTGAATGGCACGGACGGACGCGCGCGACTCACCGGCTTCGGCATCGCCTCGCGGCTGCCGCGCGAGCATCAGGCACCCGAGCCGCCCGAAACGATCGCCGGCACGCTCGCCTACATGGCGCCCGAGCAGACCGGTCGGATGAATCGCTCCATCGATTCGCGCAGCGACCTTTATTCGCTCGGTGTGGTGATCTACCAGATGCTCACCGGTGTCCTGCCGTTTTCGGCGAGCGAGCCGATGGAATGGGTGCACTGCCACATCGCCCGAAAGCCGATGCCGCCCAGCGAGCGCCTGACGTCGATACCGGCCCCGCTTTGCCAGATCGTCATGAAGCTGCTCGCCAAGACGGCGGAAGAGCGCTACCAGACTGCGGCCGGTGTCGAGCAGGATCTGCGACGCTGCCTGGCTGCCTGGGAGAGCCATCGCCAGATCGATGGTTTCCCGCTTGGCGAGCACGACACGCCCGACCGTCTGGTGATTCCCGAGAAGCTGTACGGCAGGGAGCGCGAAGTCAACAGGTTGCTGGCGGCCTTCAACCGCGTGATCACGCGCGGCGCACCGGAACTTGTGCTGGTCTCGGGATACTCCGGCATCGGCAAGACCGCCGTCGTCAACGAGTTGCACAAGGTACTGGTGCCGCCACGGGGGCTCTTTGCCGCAGGCAAGTTCGACCAGTACAAGCGCGACATTCCTTATTCGACCTTGGTGCAGGCGTTCCAGAGTCTGGTGCGGCCGCTGCTTGGTAAGCGGGACGCCGAACTGGCGAGCTGGCGCGCCGCGCTGCTGGAAGCCCTGGAGCCGAATGCACGGCTCATGACCGACCTCATCCCCGAGCTGAAGCTCATCATCGGCGAACAACCGCCGGTGCCGGAGCTTGAGCCGCAGCAGGCGCAACGCCGCTTTCAACTGGTCTTACGCCGATTCATCGGTGTCTTCGCCCGGCCGGAACACCCGCTGGCACTCTTCCTCGATGATCTGCAATGGCTGGACACGGCAACGCTCGACTTGCTGGAGGATGTGCTGGCGCGGTCGGACTTGCAGCACCTGATGGTGATCGGCGCCTATCGGGACAATGAGGTGGATGCCGCCCATCCCCTGACGCACAAGTTGCAGGCGATCCGGAGCGCTCGCGGAACGGTGGAGGAGATCACCCTGGCGCCGCTTGGCCGTGAACACCTCGGGCAGCTGATTGCCGATGCCGTGTGCTGCGACACGACGCGCGTGGCATCGCTGGCGCAGCTGGTGCATGAGAAGACGGCCGGCAATCCGTTCTTCGTGATTCAGTTTCTCTACGCGCTGGCCGAGGAGCGCTTGTTCCACTTCGACCATGACACGAAGGGCTGGTCCTGGCATCTCGATCGCATTCATGCCAAGGGCTACACCGACAATGTCGTGGATCTGATGGTGGGCAAACTGAGCCGTCTGCCGAGCGAGACACAGCAGGCGTTGCAGCAGCTGGCCTGCCTCGGCAACATCGCCGAGATCACGATGTTGTCCACCGTGCTGGTGATTCCGGAGAAGGAGGTCCATGCGGTGCTCTGGGAGGCCGTCCGCCTGGAACTGGTCGAGCGGCTGGAGGGCGCTTACCGGTTTATCCATGACCGCGTGCAGGAAGCCGCCTATTCGCTGATCCCGAAAGCGATGCGCGCCGAGGTGCATCTGCGGATCGGCCGCTTGCTGGTCGCCCGAACGCCCATCGGGCAGCAGGAGGCCGCGATCTTCGAGATCGTCAATCAGCTCAACCGCGGCGCTGCGCTGATCACGGCGCAAGCGGAGCGGGACCAGCTCGCCGGGCTCAACCTGATGGCGGGGAAGCGTGCCAAGGGTTCTACCGCCTATGCCTCGGCGCTCACCTATCTCAATATCGGCGTGGCGCTGTTGGGGGAGGATAGCTGGGAGCGCCAGCACGAGATGCTCTTCGCGCTGGAGCTGAACCGGGCCGAATGCACCTTCCTGACCGGTGAACTCTCGGTTGCGGATGAGGAATTGGCGGCACTGTCAGGTCACGCCGCGACGACGGTCGAACAAGCCATCGTGGCCTGCCTGCACATGGATGTCTGCCTGGTGCTCGATCAGAGCAGCCGCGCGATCAATGTCGGCCTCAATTGCCTCCGACATTTCGGCATCGATTGGTCACCCCATCCGGACGGCGACGAGGTACGGCGCGAATACGGGCGCATCGGGTCGGCGCTTGAGGATCGGGAAATCGAGGCGCTTATCGACATGCCGCTGATGGAGGACCCTGCCTCCCTGGCCACCGTCGATGTGCTGATGAAGCTCTGGACGCCGGCCTTGTACACCGATGAAAACCTGGCTTCGCTGACGATCTGCAAGGCGGTCGGCCTGAGCCTGGAGCACGGAAATTGCGATGCTTCGTGCTTCGCCTACGTCATCCTCATCCGCATTGCAGGGCCGCATTTCGGCGACTACAAGACGGGGTTCCGGTTCGGTCAGCTTGGCTACGACCTCGTGGAGCGGCGCGGGCTCAAGCGCCTCGAGGCGAGAACCTTTGTTTGCTTCGCGCTGTTTGTCGTGCCCTGGATGAAGCACGTGGGGGCTTGCCGTGATCTGCAACGCCGCGCCTTCGATGCGGCAAACCGCGTCGGGGATCTCCAGTATGCAACCTACACGCGCAACGATCTGAACTCGAACCTGATCTTCTCCGGCGAGTCGCTGTGCGACGCGCTGGCCGAAGCCGAGCACGGCCTGGCGTTCGCCGAGAAATCGCGGTTCGGTCTCGCCATCGACATCATCGCCACGCAAGTCGCGCTGATGCGCACGCTGCGGGGGCTCACGCCCAAGTTTGGTTGCCTCGACGACGCGCAGTTTGATGAGGCGCGGATCGAGCGGCGTTTCTCGGAGAACCCGGATCTGGCGATTGCGGCGTGCTGGTACTGGATCCGGAAGCTACAGGCGCGCTGTATCGCCGGCGACCACGCGGCGGCCATGGACGCCGCTGCGAAGGCAAAAGGACTGCTCTGGACCACGGCCTCGTTTTTCGAGGAAGCCGAATACTATTTCTATGGGGCGCTGTCGCACGCCGCCTGCGCCGATGCCACATCCGGCGATGCGCGGCAAGCGCACCTGACGGCGCTGGCTGGGCATCACGGGCAACTGACGGTCTGGGCGGAGCATTGCCCGGAAAATTTCGAGAATCGCGCCGCGCTGGTGGGCGCGGAGATCGCCCGGATTGAAGGCCGCGAACTTGATGCGATGCGGCTCTACGAACTGGCGATCCGCTCGGCGCGCGCCAACGGTTTCGTGCACGTGGAAGCGCTCGCCAACGAGCTTGCCGCGCGATTCTACGCGGCGCGTGAGTTCGCGGTCATCGCCGAGACCTACTTGCGCCATGCGCACTACAGCTACCTGCGCTGGCGAGCCGATGGGAAGGCGCGGCAACTTGAGCAGATGCACCCGCACCTCAGAACGGAAGCGTTTGCCCCCGGCCCGACGGGCACGATCACGACGCCCGTCGAACACCTTGATCTCTCGACCGTGATCAAGGTGTCGCAGATGGTCTCCGGTGTGATCGTCCTGGAAAAGCTGATCGAGATGGTCATGCGTACGGCGATTGAGCAGGCGGGCGCCGAACGCGGGGTATTGATCCTTCCGGATGCCGGTGAACAGCGGATCACTGCGGAGGCAACGATCGACGGGGAGATGGTCGCCGTGCATCTCCACGACCAGCCCATGACCGATGCGGTGCTGCCGGAGTCTGTTCTTAACTACGTCCTGCGGACGCGGGAGAGCGTCATCCTCGACGATGCCGTGGCGGATCCCACATTTGCGGCCGATCCTTACATCGCACAGCATCGCGCCCGTTCCATTCTCTGCTTGCCGCTGATGAATCAGGCGAGGCTCACTGGCGCGCTCTATCTCGAAAACCATCTCACGACCCATGTGTTCACTCCCGCCCGCATTGCGATCCTGAGGCTGGTGGCCTCGCAGGCCGCGATTGCGTTGGAAAATGCCCATCTCTACCGCGAACTTGTGGAGCGTGAGGCGAAGATTCGGCGCCTTGTCGACGCCGACATCATCGGGATCGTCGTCTGGACTGTGGAGGGCGACGTTCTCGAGGCCAATGATGCGTTTCTTCGCATGGTGGGATACGCGCGCGACGATCTCATCGCAGGTAGCGTGCGCTGGACGGACCTGACACCACCGGAATGGCGCGAGGGCGACGAGCGCGTGCTGCAAGAGATCAGGGAGATGGGAAGCGCGCCGCCGTTCGAGAAGGAGTTTGTCAGGAAGGACGGCAGCCGCGTGCCCGTCTTGATCGGTGCAGCCACATTCGAAACCGGCCGAAGGGAGGGCGTCGCTTTCGTGCTCGACCTGAGCGAGCGCAAGCAGGCGGAGGAAAGTATCCGGGAGGGCGAGCGACGCTATCGCGAGGCGCAGACGGAACTGGCCCATGCGAACCGCGTTGCCACAATCGGGCATCTCGGGGCCTCGATTGCGCACGAAATCAAGCAGCCGGTCGCTGCGACAGTGACCAATGCGCACGCAGCCGTGCGGTGGCTGAGGGCCGAGCCGCCCAACATCGACGAGGTCAGCGAGATACTGGGTCGCATCATCAAGGATGGCAATCGGGCGGTGGACATCATTGGCCGCATCCGTGAACTGGTGAAGAAGGCGCCGCCCCGGAAGGAGCCGCTGGACATCAACCAGGCGATCCGCGAGGTGGTCGAACTTACCCGTGCCGAAGCACGGAAGCACGACACGCTGGTGCAGACGCACCTCGCGGACCCGTTGCCGCTTGTGCAGGGAGATCGGGTCCAGTTGCAGCAAGTCCTCCTCAATCTGCTCATCAACGCCATGGAAGCGATGAGCGGCGCGAGCGACGGCGCGCGGGACTTGCTGATCAGTACGGAGAAAGCGGAGGGGAACTGCGTGCGCGTGGCGGTGAGTGATTCAGGGCCCGGCTTTGCGCCAGACGACCCCGAGCGCATCTTCGCTCCCTTCTACACGACCAAGTCCGCCGGGCTGGGGATGGGGCTGTCCATCTGCCGTTCGATCATCGACGCCCATGAGGGTCGAATGTGGGCGAGTGCGAACGTGCCCCACGGTGCGGTCTTTCAGTTCACGGTGCCCACGGAGCCGGGCACGTCATTGTGATCCCCCGAACGGGTATCTCAGGCGATGACCGTCGGCTATGCGGCAGCCTCCTCGCGCAGGCGACGGGCTTCGTCGCGCAGGAATTGCTGGTAGTCGTCCAGATCGCCGTCGAAAGGCTCGACGCCGCCCTTGGTGACCAGCCAGAACTCATCGCATACAGCGCGCAGCAGGGCCCGGTCGTGACTTACCAGCATCACCGTGCCTTCGAATTCGTTGAGTGCCATGCCGAGCGCTTCGCGTGTGGCCAGGTCGAGGTGGTTGGTCGGCTCGTCGAGCAGCAGCAGGTTGGGGCGCTGCCACACGATCATGCACAACACGAGCCGCGCCTTTTCGCCGCCGCTCATCGTGTGCACCGCCTGATGCACCATGTCGCCACTGAAACTGAAGGTGCCGAGGAAGGTGCGCAGGGATTGCTCGGTGCCACTCTGGCCGGGGGCGCGCATGTGCGGCGGCGTGTCCTTGGCAAGGCGGATCATGTGCTCCATCGGCGTGTCGAGCGGGCGCAGCACGTCGAGTTCCTGCTGTGCGAAGTAGCCGATGTTCAGGCCCTTGCCTTCGCTGATTTCACCGGCAACCGGCGCCAGCGCGTGCGCCACCGTCTTCACCAGCGTGGACTTGCCCTGGCCGTTCGCACCGAGAATGCCGATGCGCTGCCCCGCCAGCACGGAACGGTTGATGCCCTTCACGATGACCGTGGGCGGCGTGCCCGGGAGTGCGTCGGTCGGCGCCGGGTAGCCGAAGCTCGCGTCCAGCATCGACAACAGCGGGTTCGGGACGTTGAGAGGCTCCTTGAACTCGAACGTGAATTCCGCATCGGCAAGCACAGGGGCGATCTTCTCCATGCGTTCGAGCGCCTTGACCCGGCTCTGCGCCTGCTTCGCCTTCGAGGCCTTGGCCTTGAAACGGTCGATGAATTTCTGCAGGTGGGCGATCTTGTCGGCCTGCCTGGCCACCGCGGCCTGCTGCAATAGAAGCTGCTCGGCGCGCATGTCTTCGAACTTGCTGTAGTTGCCGCCGTAACGCACGAGCTTGGCGTTGTCGACGTGCACCGTCACCTGCGTCACGGCGTCGAGGAACTCGCGGTCGTGGCTGATCACCACCATGGTGCCCTGATAGCGCTTGAGCCAGGCTTCCAGCCAGACCAGTGCGTCGAGGTCCAAGTGATTGGTCGGTTCGTCGAGCAGCAGCAGGTCGGACGGGCACATCAGCGCGCGCGCCAGTTGCAGGCGCATGCGCCAGCCGCCGGAGAAGCTGTTGACCGGCTGGCTAAGCTGCGCACCACTGAAGCCAAGGCCCAGGATCAGCGCCTGGGCACGTGCGGGGGCATCGTGTGCACCAGCGTCGTGCAGGGCCATATAGGCGTGCGCCATGCGCATGCCATCGTCGCTGGCCTCGGCGGCGTCGACTTCGGCCTGCGCGGCCAACAGCACGGTGTCACCCTCGACGACAAAGTCGGTAGCGCTCTGCTCGGTCTCCGGCATCTCCTGCGCAACCTGGCCCATCCTCCACGCAGCAGGAATCGAGAACTCGCCGCTGTCTTCGTGCAGCGTGCCGTTGAGAAGGGCGAAGAAGGACGACTTGCCGGCGCCATTGCGGCCGACAAGACCGATCTTTTCGCCGGGGTTGAATGTGACGGACGCGCGGTCGAGCACGACATTGACGCCGCGACGCAGCGTGACATTACGAACGGAAATCATGGGGAGCCACTTCGGAGAGGATTGCCATGATAGCCGACCGGGCGTGTGACGGTTGTTATTTGTTGCGGTGCAACAATGGCAATCGGCGGAAAATCGACGATGAACGCCCAAAAAAAAAGCGCCCCAACTGGGGCGCTCTTGATGGCCGCGGGCCGCGCGCCGGGATTACGCCCCCACGCCCCCCGCGCCGACGATGTTGAAGCCACCGTCGACGTAGGTGATCTCGCCCGTCACGCCGCTGGACAGATCGGACAGCAGGAAGGCGGCCACGTTGCCGACTTCGTCGATCGTCACGTTGCGGCGCAGCGGGGCGGCTTCCTCGAAATGCCTGAGGAGCTTGCCGAAGTCCTTGATGCCGGACGCAGCCAGCGTCTTGATCGGGCCTGCCGAGATGCCGTTGGCGCGGATCCCGCGCTCGCCCACGGCTTCGGCCAGGTAGCGCACGCTCGCCTCGAGCGACGCCTTGGCCAAGCCCATCGTGTTGTAGTTCGGAACCACGCGTTCGGCGCCGAGATAGGTCAGCGTGAGCAGCGATGCCTTGTCGGACAGCAGCGGCAGCGCAGCCTTGGCCAGTGCCGGGAAGCTGTAGGCCGAGATGTCATGCGCGATGCGGAAGCCTTCGCGCGACAGCCCGTCCAGGAAATTGCCGGCGATGGCTTCGCGCGGCGCAAAGCCGATCGAATGCACCAAACCGTCGAATTTTTCCCAGCGCTGCCCCAGAGCGGCGAAAGTCGCGGTAATCTGCTCATCGCTGCCCACGTCGCACTCATAGATCATGTCGGAGCCGAATTCCTTGGCGAAGTCGCTGATGCGGTCCTTGAAGCGTTCGCCGACATAGGTGAAAGCCAGCTCGGCGCCCTCGCGCTTGCACGCGGAGGCGATGCCATAGGCGATCGAGCGGTTGGACAGCAAGCCGGTGATCAGGATCCGCTTACCTGCCAGAAATCCCATAAATTCTCCAAGATATGTGAGGGTGGGGCGGGCATGTTTCATGCTCGGCCCCCGGGGCCGGTGCACGACGGGTAAAGTTCCCCGCAGTTTGTTGCGCCGCGCAGAGGGAATGTCCGGATGGCTGGGGGCCACCCGGACGCATGTAAAATTGTCGCACAACTTCGCCCGGCCACAAGACGCCGGGCATGTCCAGGTCAGAGTGGAGGTCTGCAACGGGATGCCTATTCGCGCACGTTGGCCGCTTCAGGCGGCAGGGCAGTGCTTTCGTCGTGGCGCGGTGCTGCAGAAGGTGCGGGGGCTGGCGCCATTGGCGCTTTGGATATGCGTGCTGGCCTCGGGTTTTCCCGCATTGGCGCATGCCGCGCACGGGATTGCCCTGCACGGCGACCTCAAGTATCCGGCCGATTTCAAGCAATTCGACTACGTCAACCCCGATGCGCCCCAGGGCGGCACGCTGACGCTGGCCAACCCGGACCGGCGCACGAGCTTCGACAAGTTCAATCCGTTCACGCTCAAGGGCACCTCGGCGCCCGGCCTGACCGCGCTGATGTTCGAATCGCTGTTGATCAGTAGCGCGGACGAAACCGCCAGCGCCTATGGCCTGCTGGCCGACGACGTCACCGTGGCGCCCGACGCGCTGTCCGTGACCTTCCGCATCCGACCGGAGGCGCGCTTCACCAATGGCGACCCGGTCATGGCCTCGGACGTCAAGTACTCGTACGACATGCTCATGAGCAAGTCGGCCAGCCCCGGCTACCGGAGCATGTGTACCGACGTGAAGGCCGTGGTCGTGACCGGCGAGCGCACCGTCCGCTTCGACTTCAAGCAGCGCAACACGGAATTGCCGCTGATCGTCGGTTCACTGCCCGTGTTCTCGAAGAAATGGACCGCCAAGGTGCCGTTCGACAAGCTGACCTTCGAGGAACCGATCACCAGCGGCCCCTACGTCATCGACCGCTACGACGCCGGTCGCGGCATCATTTTCAAGCGAAACCCGAGCTATTGGGGCAAGGATCTGGCGGTACGGCGCGGCACGTTCAACTTCGGCCGCGTGGTCTACCGGCTCTATAAGGACGAGACGGCCAAGCTGGAGGCGTTCAAGGCCGGCGAATTCGATGCCATTGTCGAATATCGGTCGAAAAACTGGGCGAAGAGCTATGTCGGCACGCGCTTCCGCAAAGGCGAGCTGATCAAGACCGAATTCCCGCACCGCAACGGCGCCGGCATGCAGGGTTTCGTGATGAACATGCGCAAACCGGTGTTCCAGGATGTACGCGTCCGCCGCGCGCTGATCCTGGCGCTGGACTTCGAATGGCTGAACCGCCAGCTGTTCTACGGCGCGTACAAGCGGCTGGACAGCTGGTTCTCGAACAGCGAGCTGGCCGCCAGCGCGACGTTCGACAGCCGCCCGGGTCCGGGCGAGATGGCGCTGCTGGAGCCGCTGCGCGCCCAGCTGCCGGCGGAAGTGTTCGGCCTCGATGTGGTGCAGCCCACCACCAACGCACCGCGCTCGCTGCGCGACAACCTGCGCGAAGCCCGCCGCCTGCTGGCCCAGGCCGGCTGGACCTACGAGGACGGCGCGCTGCGCAACGCCAAGCGCGAGCCGCTGGTGTTCGAATTCCTCGATGACGGCGGGGCGATGAGCCGGGTGATCACCACCTATGTGCGCAACCTGGAGAAGCTTGGCATCGAGGTGCATCAGCGCACCACCGACTTTGCGCTGTATCAAAAGCGTCTCGAGGATTTCGACTTCGACATGGTGTCGATCCGCTTCCCGGACTCGCAAAGCCCCGGCAACGAGCTGCGCGACCGCTTCACGACCGAGGCCGCGACCACGCCCGGCTCGGACAACCTGTTCGGCGTGAAATCGCCTGCCATCGACAAGCTCGTGGACCACGTGCTGCACGCGCACACGCGCGACGAACTCGTCACGGCGGGCCGCGCGCTGGACCGCGTGCTGATGCACGGGTACTACATCGTGCCGAACTGGTACAGTGCCTCGCATCGCGTGGCCTATCGCAATACGATGTCCTACCCGACCCGCCTGCCGTACTTCTATACGGCGGAGGGCTGGGTCCTCTCCAACTGGTGGCGGAACGATCTGACGCCGAAGACCCAATGACGGCACTGACGGAACCCGGACGCGCATGATTGCCTACCTGCTCAAACGCATCCTGCTGATGATTCCGACCCTGATCGGGGTCATTACGCTGACTTTCGTCGTGATCCAGTTCGTGCCGGGCGGCCCGGTCGAGCAGATGATGCTCGAACTCAAGGGGCGCGGCGGTGGCGGGGAGGCCAGCGGTGGCGGGGCGGAATACCGCGGCCGGCGCGGCGTGGACCCGGACAAAATCAAGGAAATCCAGGCGCTCTATGGCTTCGACAAGCCGCCAATCGAGCGCTATTTCATGATGCTGAAGCGCTTCGCCCAGTTCGACCTGGGCCAGAGCTACTTCCAGCACCGCAGCGTCTGGGAGCTGGTGAAGTCGAAACTGCCGGTGTCGATCAGTCTCGGGCTCTGGACGTTTTTTCTGACTTATCTGATATCGGTCCCGCTCGGGATCTCGAAAGCGATCCGGGCGGGCAGCCGCTTCGATGTGATCAGCAGCATGATCGTGCTGGTGGGCTACGCGATTCCGGGCTTCGTGCTCGGGGTGCTGCTGCTGGTGCTGTTCGGTGGTGGCACGTTCGTCCAGTGGTTCCCGCTGCGCGGGCTGACGTCCGACAATTGGGACCAGCTCACGCTGATGGGCAAGGTCATGGACTACCTCTGGCACCTGGTGCTGCCGATCACGGCGTCGGTGGTGGGCAGCTTCGCCGTCATCACCATGCTGACCAAGAACGCGTTCCTGGAAGAAATCCGCAAGCAGTACGTGCTGACCGCGCGGGCCAAGGGCCTGGCGGAGCGGCGCGTGCTCTGGAAACACGTGTTCCGCAACGCGCTGATCCCGCTCGTCACCGGCTTCCCGGCGGCGTTCATCGGCGCGTTCTTCACCGGCTCGCTGCTGATCGAGACACTGTTCTCGCTCGACGGGCTGGGCCTGTTGTCCTATGAAGCCGTGCTGCGCCGTGACTACCCGGTCGTGCTCGGCACGCTCTACCTGTTCACGCTGATCGGGCTGGTGACGCGCCTGATTTCGGATGTCTGCTACGTGATGGTCGACCCGCGCATTCACTTCGAGGGCATGCACCGATGAGCATTCTCTCCCACGGCGCGGTGCCCAACGGGCTGCCACACTCGCCGTCGCCGCGCCAGCGCGCGTGGCAACGCTTCCGCCGCAACCGGCTGGGCTACTGGAGCCTGATCCTGTTCGTGGTGATCTTCGTCCTGAGCCTGTGTGCCGAGGTGCTGTCGAGCGACCGCCCGCTGGTGGTGCGCTACAAGGGCGAGTACTACTTCCCGATCGTCAAGGTCTACCCGGAAACCACGTTCGACGGCGATTTCCCGACCCGTACCGACTACCTCGATCCCTTCATCCGCGAACGGATCACCACGCACGGCAATTTCGCGGTGTTCCCGGTGAATCAGTATTCCTACGATTCGCTGAACTACTTCGCCAAGGAGCCGAATCCGGCGCCCCCCTCGTCCGAGAACTGGCTGGGCACCGACGATCGCGGCCGGGACGTGCTGGCGCGCCTGATCTACGGCTTTCGCGTGTCCGTGCTGTTCGGCATGGCGCTGACGATCATCGGCGTACTGGTCGGCACGCTTACCGGGGCGCTGATGGGCTTTTTTGGTGGGCGTTTCGACCTGTTCTCGCAGCGCGCCATCGAGATCTGGAGCTCGATGCCCGAGCTGTACCTGCTGATTATCTTCGCGTCGATCTTCGAGCCGAGCCTGGCGCTGCTGATCATCCTGCTGTCGCTGTTCGGCTGGATGGGACTGTCCGACTACGTGCGGGCCGAGTTCTACCGCAACCGCTCGCTCGACTATGTGAAGGCGGCGCGCGCGCTGGGCCTGTCCAATGTCCAGATCATGTGGCGCCATATCCTGCCGAACAGCCTGACGCCGGTCATCACCTTTCTGCCGTTCCGGATGAGCGCGGCCATCCTGGCGCTGACCAGCCTCGACTTCCTAGGTCTGGGCGTGCCGCCGACGACGCCGAGCCTGGGCGAGCTGCTGGCGCAGGGCAAGGGCAACCTCGATGCCTGGTGGATTTCGCTGTCCACGTTCGCGGTGCTCGTTATCACGTTGTTGCTGCTGACCTTTATGGGCGACGCGCTGCGGGATGCCTTCGATACGCGCCTGGGGCTGGCCCAGTTGCGTGGTCGTGTGGAGCCTAAGGCGCCTGCGGGAAGTCCCGCTGCGGAGGCCGTGCAATGAGCCTCGCCGCAACGTTTCCTGACGCCGTGGCCCCGCCGGCGCCCGGCACGCAATTGATGTGTGTGGACCGACTGTCGGTGACCTTCGGCGAGGGCGAGCACGCCACGCGCGCCGTGCGCGAGGTCAGCTTCGACCTGCGCGCTGGCGAGCGCTACGCGCTGGTGGGTGAGTCCGGCTCGGGCAAGACCGTGACCGCGCTGGCCATGCTCCGGCTGGTTGGCGACGCCCACTACCAGGGCGCCATTCGCTTCGAAGGCCAGGACCTGCTGCGCGTGTCCGGCCGCGAGATGCGGCGCATCCGCGGGTCCGAGATCGCCATGATCTTCCAGGAACCGATGACGGCCCTGAACCCGCTTTACACCATCGGCAACCAGATCGTGGAGACGCTGGCGCTGCACGAGGGCCTGGACCGCCGCGCCGCGCGCGACCGTGCCATCGCGCTGCTCGAGCGAACCGGCATCGGCGACGCCGCCAACCGTTTCAACAGCTTCCCGCATCAGCTTTCGGGCGGCCAGCGCCAGCGCGCGATGATCGCCATGGCCCTGGCCTGCCGGCCCAAGCTGCTGCTGGCCGACGAGCCGACCACGGCGCTCGACGTGACCATCCGCGCTCAGATCCTGGATCTGCTGCGCGACCTCCAGGCCGAGTTCGGCATGGCGGTGATGCTGATCACCCATGACCTGAACCTCGTGCGGGCGTTCGCGCAGCGTGTGGGGGTGATGGAAAAGGGCGTGCTGGTGGAGTCTGGCGAGACGGCCGAGGTGTTCGGCAATCCGCGCCATCCGTACACGCGCAAGCTGATCGACAGTCGCCCGCGCCGCGAGGTGCTGCCGCTGGTGCCACTGGCGCCGGTGCTGCTGGAGACCGATGCGCTCTGCGTCAACTACGCCAAGAAGCGCGCCGGGTTTGCCGGCTGGTTCTCGAAGGAGCAGTTCGCGGCCGTGAAGGACGTGAACCTGCAATTGCGCGAAGGCGAGACTGTCGGCATCGTCGGCGAGTCCGGCTCCGGCAAGACCACGCTGGCTCACGCCGTGCTGGCGCTCCAGCGCCAGAGCAGCGGGGCGATCCGCTTCCTGGGGCGTGCGTTCGACGCCTGCACGCACAAGGAGCGCAGTGCGCTGCGGTCGCGCATGCAGGTGGTATTCCAGGACCCGTTCGGCTCGCTGTCGCCCCGGATGACCATCGAACAGATCGTGGGTGAGGGCCTCGCCCTCCATCAGCCGGGGCTGTCGCCCGAGGCGATGCGCGAGCGCGTGATCGAGGCCCTGCGGGAGGTCGGGATGGACCGGACGGCGCTGGGCCGTTATCCGCACGAGTTCTCTGGCGGACAGCGGCAACGCATCGCCATCGCGCGAGTTTTGATCCTCAAGCCGCAGGTTCTGGTGCTAGATGAGCCGACTTCTGCACTTGACGTCTCGATCCAGCAACAGGTGCTGGCGCTGCTTTCCCAGCTCCAGCACAAGTACAACCTCAGCTATCTGTTCATCAGCCATGATCTAGCGGTGATTCGTGCGATGGCGCACCGCGTCGTCGTGATGAAAAATGGTGAAGTGGTCGAAGCGGGTGAGACGGAAACCGTACTCGGCGCACCGCAGCATCCGTATACGCGCAAGCTGATGGCGGCCGCACAGTTAGGGGTCGTCTGAATGATGTGCGGCGCAGCACGCATGCCGCACTAGCATGACAGCGCGATGTATCACATCGCCGTTATGCGGAATACGAGAAGAAAGATACGTTTTTCACGCTAGCTCATTGATTTGGCTGCGATTTCGGGCGAATTTGTAACCATCTTTGACACGATAATGACAGTCATTTACTATCCCGCGATACCTATTTTTGGGGGTGGTCTGTCGGTCGCATGCTGACCTTTGGGAAGGTCAACCACGCATGCGAATCGTGCACGGTACGCTGGCATATGTCTTGCGTACATACCGCCCTGATGTCTAGCGTTTGTCCGGCAATGTCTGACATGCCGGTCAGATAAGTCCGATTATCAGGAGAACCAATGCAACGAACGGTACTTCATTCCCTGGCGCGCGCCGCTATTGGAATTGCCATTGCATGCGGTGCGACTGTGTCGAATGGAGTGCTGGCGGATACGGTGTTCAAGGACCCGGACGCCCGGATCGATGCCCGCGCGGAACTGAGCGCGGATGCCCATCCGGAAGGCAAGCGTGGCTTGCTGTCGTCGGTGATGAACTCCACCAGCAACGTTGCCAGCAAGGCTGGCGACCTGGTCATGAACGCGCTGGGCCTGATTGGCGTGCGTTACCGCTTCGGCGGTAACAGCCCCGAATCCGGCCTGGACTGCAGCGGCTTCGTCCGCTACGTGTTCAACGACACCTTCGGCTTCGTGTTGCCGCGTCGCTCTGTCGAAATCAGCAAGGTTGGCACCACTGTGGCGGTCAACGAACTGCGTCCGGGTGACCTGGTGTTCTTCAACACCATGCGTCACACGTTCTCGCACGTCGGCATCTATATTGGCGACAACAAGTTCGTGCACGCGCCGTCCACCGGCAGCAAGATCCGCGTGGACGACATGCGTGCCAGCTACTGGGTGACACGCTACAACGGCGCGCGACGCATCGACGATGCCCAGCGCGGCGACGCCGACAACGGCATGGGCAACATGGTCGAGACGCTCAAGCGCTTCGACCCGGCTGCCCAGGGTCGGTCGCTGTACGGCGGCTGAACCGGCTGCTCGCCAAACAAAAAGGACTGCCTCGGCAGTCCTTTTTTATCGGGCTCGACATACAAATAAGACAAATACCCCACCAAAGGGTGACATGATGCGTCACATGAAGTGACACGAATTGTCACGAAGCGAGCCCATGTCCTGACAAGGATTGTCGTTTTACCCCACTATTGGGTGGTAACAATGCCGGTTGGCAGCGGGCGCGTACGGGCGAGAGCGAGCTTGTCGCGCAGGCTCGCCAGCACTGCCGCCGTGGCTTGCTCGCCGGCCAGGATCGCGCGGTTGCGCGCCGTGAAGTCGCTGCCGCTCATGTCGGGCAGGTCAGGGCGGATCACGATGTCCGCGCGCGCCAGCGCCATCTTGTTGATCGACTGACCCATGATGGCCGTGGTCTGCAGCAGCACGCCGCTCTGGCCGCCATTCTTTTGGCTCGACGGATCGGCCGAGATATTCACCGCGATCACGAACTCGGCGCCCATCTCGCGCGCCGCATCCACTGGCACCGGCTCCACCAGCCCGCCATCGACATAGTCATGGCCCTGGATCGACACCGGCTGGAACACGCCCGGCACGCTGCTGGACGCGCGCACGGCCTGGCCGGTATTGCCGCGCCGGAACAGGATCCGCTCGCCGGTCTTGAGATCGGTGGCGACGATGCCCAGCGGCAGCTTCATCTGTTCGATGGTGCGCTGCTTGACCAGCCGGTTCACATAGTTCTGCAGCGCCTCGCCCTTGAGCCAGCCACCGAACTTGGTGCCGAACGGCAGCGCCCAGTCGGCGATGGACGCCTCGTCCATGGTCAGGGCGAGCTTGTTCAGCGTGAAGCCATCCATGCCGGACGCGTAGAGCGCCGCCACCACCGACCCGGCACTGGTACCCGTGACGATATCGGGATGGATACCCTGCGCCTCGAGCGCCTTGATCACGCCGATATGTGCAAAGCCGCGCGCCGCGCCGCCGCCCAGCGCCAGGCCGATGCGCACCGGGCGCGGCGGCAGCGTGGCCACCGGCGGCGTGACGACGGGCTGGGTCGGCAGGGTGGGGGTCGGCTTCGGGCCGGTGGAGCAGGCCGCCAGCAGCATCGCCGCGGAGGCGCCCAGGAAATGGCGTCGTTTCATCGAGGAACGGGAATCTACGGGAAGTGATGCCGGCGCCGTGCGAGGCGGCATCCGAGGTCTCAGACCGGTGGCAGGATAAATGATTCCGGCCGGCGCGTAGCGAAAAAGCGGCGGCGGGCAGGGCGTATAATGCGCCATTCCTCGAATCTGGCCTGCGCGCCGCTGTGCGCGGGCCTTTTTGTTTCTCTCCGCCATGACACAACGCGTCCGCACCCGCTTCGCGCCGAGCCCGACCGGGTTCATCCACCTCGGCAACATCCGCTCCGCGCTCTATCCGTGGGCCTTCGCCCGCCGCATGCAGGGCGATTTCATCCTGCGCATCGAGGATACCGATGTCGAGCGGTCGTCCCAGGAGGCCGTCGACGTGATCCTGGAGTCCATGGCCTGGCTCGACATGGACATCGACGAAGGTCCGTTCTACCAGATGCAGCGCATGGACCGCTATCGCGCGGTGGTGCAGCAGATGATGGAGACCGGCCTCGCGTACCACTGCTACATGAGCACCGAGGAACTGGACGCGCTGCGCGAAGCCCAGCGCGCCGCCGGCGAGAAGCCGCGCTACAACGGCTTCTGGCGCCCCGAGCCGGGCAAGGTCCTGCCCGAGCCGCCGGCCGGCGTGCAACCCGTCGTGCGTTTCAAGAACCCGATCGGCGGCAGCGTGGTCTGGGACGACGCCGTGAAGGGCCGCATCGAGATCTCGAACGACGAGCTGGACGACCTGGTGATCGCCCGTCCCGACGGCACGCCGACATACAACTTCTGCGTCGTGGTCGATGACCTCGACATGAAGATCACCCACGTGATCCGCGGCGACGACCACGTCAACAACACGCCGCGCCAGATCAACATCATTCGTGCGATGGGCGGCCACGTGCCGGTCTACGCGCACCTGCCGACCGTGCTGAACGAGCAGGGCGAGAAGATGAGCAAGCGCCATGGCGCGATGCCCGTGACCGGCTACCGCGACGAGGGCTACCTGCCCGAGGCCGTGCTGAACTACCTCGCGCGCTTGGGCTGGGCGCATGGTGATGCCGAGATCTTCTCGCGCGAGCAGTTCATCGAGTGGTTCGACCTGGAGCACCTGGGCAAGTCGCCGGCGCAGTACAACCCTGAAAAGCTGGCTTGGCTCAACAACCACTACATCAAGATGGGCGATAACGCCCGTCTGGCCGATCTGACGCGCCCCTTCATCGAGGCGCTGGGCGGCAAGGTGGAAGGCGCGAGCCTGGCCGACGTGATCGCGCTGGTCAAGGATCGCGCCAATACGCTGAAGGAAGTGGCCCAGGCCGCGATGCTGTTCTATCGCGGCGAGCCGCAGGCGGATGCCGCGCTGCGCACAGAGCACCTGACCGACGAGATCCGCCCGGCGCTGCAGGCGCTGGCCGCGCAACTGGCCGCGCTGCCTGAGTGGAAGCGCGAGGGCATCAGCGCCACGTTCAAGGCAGTGCTGGCCGAATTCGGCCTGAAGATGCCGAAGCTGGCTATGCCGGTGCGCCTGCTGGTGGCGGGGCAGTTGCAGACGCCGGGCATCGACGCGGTGCTGGAACTGTTCGGCCGCGAGACGGTGCTGCGCCGCCTTGCGGCAGCCTGAGAAAAGTGCGGAAAAATCTCGGCAGGGGCTTGCGCTCGGGCCGGGATTTCAGCATAATCTCCTTCTCCCTGCCGCGCGGCAAAAACCACGCGGATCGGTTGAAAGGCCGAAAAAGGGACTTGCAAAGCGGTTGGATTGCTATATAATCTCGGCTTCGCCGGAATCGTAGTAAATCCCGCGACAGCAAGAAGCAGTAAATGACAGTAACATTGGGGCTATAGCTCAGCTGGGAGAGCGCTTGCATGGCATGCAAGAGGTCAGCGGTTCGATCCCGCTTAGCTCCACCAAGTTTCTGTCCCCTTCGTCTAGAGGCCTAGGACATCACCCTTTCACGGTGAGTACAGGGGTTCGAATCCCCTAGGGGACGCCAAAACAGTAGGGCGTAATCAAACGTCCAGCTAGTCGTCCGAAGCAATAGCTTCGAGCGGCGAACCAACACGGAGCGGTAGTTCAGTTGGTTAGAATACCGGCCTGTCACGCCGGGGGTCGCGGGTTCGAGTCCCGTCCGCTCCGCCAAAACTGAACCCGCTTGGGTAAAACCAAGCGGGTTTTTCTTTGGGTGAGAGGTTGATTATCTGATAATCGCCTCGCGGTTTTTGGCGAAAGCAAATGCCACATGGCAGTTGCACTTCGAAAGAAAATCGTAATATAATCGCGGCTTCGCTGAAACGCGATTATGCAGTACTGGTAGTAAAGGGCAGTACCACGGGGCTATAGCTCAGCTGGGAGAGCGCTTGCATGGCATGCAAGAGGTCAGCGGTTCGATCCCGCTTAGCTCCACCAAGGATTTCGAGGCACCGACCCAGCAAAAAAGGTGCCTCAGTCGTTGAAAAGTCTGTTACAGTTACGGACTTCGCAGCGCAGACGGAAACGTTGCAACAAGTTTCTGTCCCCTTCGTCTAGAGGCCTAGGACATCACCCTTTCACGGTGAGTACAGGGGTTCGAATCCCCTAGGGGACGCCAAAACAGCAGGGCGTAATCAAACGTCCAGCTAGTCGTCCGAAGCAATAGCTTCGAGCGGCGAACCAACACGGAGCGGTAGTTCAGTTGGTTAGAATACCGGCCTGTCACGCCGGGGGTCGCGGGTTCGAGTCCCGTCCGCTCCGCCAATATTAAAAATGCCTGCGCAAGCAGGCATTTTTTTTATCCTTCGCTTCCCGTTATTGCATTGCGTGACCCGCCTTTAAATCATGCGGGTTTGCTCACCCGCATGAAATACCGTACCAGCAGCGTGCCGGCCAAGGCCAGGCTGATACTGTTGCCGAACCAGAAACCGGCGGCGCCGCGTGTCCACTCGGGTAGCGCGTCGATCAAGCCGAATCCCATCACATACCCACTACCCAGCCCCACGCCCCACAGCGATCCTGCGTAGATCAACGTCGGAATCAGGGCGATCTTGTACGCGCGCAGGATGAAGGCGGTCATGACCTGCACCGCGTCAAATGCCTGATAGAACGCGACGAACAGCATCAACGGCAGTGCCTTGGTGACTACAGTCGGATCCTTGGCGTAGGCCTGCAGCAGCGGCTCGCGGAGCAGCCACAGCAGGGCGCCTGTCAGCAGCGCCAGCCCGGCCCCGAAGCGGATGCCGCGCCACGCCAGCCGGCGTGCCCCAGCCAAGTCACGCGCGCCAATCGACTGGGCCACCAGCGTGGACGTGGCAATCGCCAGAGAGAGCGGCATCATGTACGCTACCGCGCTCAGATTGGCGATGATCTGATGCCCGGCCAGCGTCTCGGTACCGAGTCGTGTGATGAAGATCGACATCAGCGTGAACGAGGTGATCTCGATCAGATAGGTCAGCCCCATCGGCACGCCCAGCCGCAGCAGCGGGCGGATCTTGCTCCAGTTTGGCCACTCCCAGCCGGCAAAAAGCGCCAGCGGCCGGTAGGCGGCGCCGGTGCGCAGGATCAGCAGGCCGGCGATGCACCAGGTCCAGCTGATCAGCGTGGAGGCCAGTGCGCAGCCCGGACCGCCCATCGGCGCCAGCCCCAGTCCCCCATGAATGAACCACGCGTTGAGCGGCACCTTCATCGCCAGCCCGGCGATCTGGAGCACCGTCACCATGATCGGCCGCGACAGCGCGTTGTTCAGCGCCATATAGATGCGGAAGCTCAGCGCGGCCGGCAGGCCGAACGCCACGATATGAAGATAGTGCGAGGCCTTCTCGACCAGCTCAGGCGGCGCCTTGGCAAACGTGAGCAGCGGCCCAGGGAACAGCAGCAACAGCATGCCCGGCACGGCCAGTGCCACACCCAGCCACGCGGCCTGGCGCACTTCGCTGCCAATCTCGGCGGTGCGGCCCGCGCCATAGAGTTGGCCGGCGATGGGTGCCAGCGCCTGGAGCACCCCCATCAGGCTGATATAGATGGTGATGTAGATGGAGCCGCCCAGGCCCACGGCGGCGAGGTCGGTAGCGGAGGCGCGCCCGGCCATCACCGTATCGATGACGCCGAAGGCCACCACCGCGAGTTGTCCGACCAGGACGGGCGCGGCGAGGTGGAGGATGCGGCGAATGTCTTGCAGCGCGCTGCTCATTGTTCTTGTCGGAAAGCATGGCGCGCCGGCTCAGTCGTGAGTCCGGCGCGTGAGGGGGGGCGAGGGGGGTCCTGCGCGGAGGATTAAGGCTGGCGCGGCAGGCGGCGCGGCACCGTGGGCCGGGGCGGCGCAGCGCGGCCAACATCGACCAGCCGGTACAGGCGGAAGCGCTCGTCCCGGTCCGCAGGCCGGCGGCCTTCCCAGACCAGCCGCCATTCGAAGTGCGAAATGTTGCCGGGCGGGCCGTAATCCACGGCGTCGTGGCGCAGCAGCACGTCGCAGCCGTCATCGGGCCCGCCAAAGCGGATATGGCCGTAATACGAGAACGACGCCAGTTGCGCATTCCCCATGCGGATCGGCTGCACGCAGGTATAGGTCGACGGTAGCGCCATCGAGGCGGCTTGCGCCACATCGCGATAGGTCTTGGCGTAGTTGATGGCGGGCAGCCACAGCGTCATGGCCATCACCCACATCAGCGTCGTGCCGGCGGCCGAGATCACCACCGGGCGCCAGATCTGCTTGGGCGCACGCGACAGCCGCCAACGCACCACCAGTACCCAGGCCAGCGTCACCGCCAGCGCGATCACCACCGCGCTCCAGGTGAACGAGTGCTGGAAGCCCGGAATCAGCCGGTACACGTTGTTGGCGATCTTGGGCGGAAAACCGGTCGTGCGGGCGATCCACATGAACCAGAGGAAGCCGCAGAAGATCGTGAAGAACAGCAGGGCGAACCAGTCGATCGCGTTGATTACGCCACGCGCCAGCGTGGGCAATGCGAAGGCAGCCAGCACGGCCATCGGCGGCAGCAACAGGATGAACTGCACGTCGCCGGGGCTGCGTTGCAGCACCAGCAACAGGAGCAGTGTCGTCAGCATCGACAGCGGCAGCGCTACGTGGGCCGCGCGCCGCATGCCACGCCACGACAACCACGCCCAGACGGCCACCGGCCAGACCGGCCACGCGAACAGGAACAGATTTCGTGCGATGAAGCCGGCCGCGGCCAGTGACGGCCCGCCATAGGTGCGACGGTCGTAGCGGGCCCACTCGCGGATGAAGGTGACAGCCTCGTCGCGGTCGGCCGCGCCCAGGTACACCATCGCCATCCACGCGCCGACGATGGCCAGCGCCAGCGGCAGGCCAATCCCCGCCAGCCACTTCGCGGGCAGCGGCCGGCAGGCCACGGCGGCAAGGGCCGTGGCGAGCAGCAGGGCGGTGGCCAGGATCGGCCCGCTGGACAGGCACAGCGCGCCCAGCCCCACGCCGTACCAGAGGCTGCCCTGCACGGGCTTGTCCAGGCTGCGCACCAGCCCGTACAGCATGAAGGCGATAAAGCAGACCTGGCCGACCTGCGCCGTGGTTTCGTGCCCGCGCATCGCCAGCCCCACGCATGCCAGGAACAGCAGCAGCGCGCCATCGGCCAGCGCACGGCCATAGGAGCGCGCATCGGGCTGGCCGCCGAACGCGAACGCGAACGGCTGCACTTCGTCGCGTCGGCCGAGCAGGTAGGTGGAATACCAGATGAAGGCGCAGGTGCCGAAGTAGAACAGCGCCGTGGCCAGCCGCGACGCGTCCGGGGCGCCGAGCCAGCCGCCAAACAGCCGGATCATGATGCCGCCGAGCCAGAACACCAGCGGGCCGTCCTCGCTGAACGGCCGGCCGGCGATGTTCGGCATCAGCCAGTCCTGTGTACCGCCGGTGGCGAGCTGCCACATCACGCCGAAGCCCGCGGCATCCTCGTTCTTCCACGGATCGCGGCCGAACAGGCCGGCCAGCCCGTAGATGATGCAGATGGCCAGCAGCAGGGCGCGCGGCAGCGCGCCGGTGGCGGCGGCGGTCAGGTGGACGGGAGAGGTCTTGGCTTGACTCATCGGCGGTGAAATCGTAGGCAGCAACAATCGGCTGCACAAAAGCAAAGAGGCAGCCGATGCTGCCTCTTTGTCAGGTCGCGCGCGGCGGGAGCATCTGTTCCCTCGTGCGCGGCATGCTCGCGGCTCCGCGAGATTACTTCTTCATCGTGCTCAGCTTGCTGCCGAACTTCTGACGGAACTTCTCGACGCGGCCGGCCGTGTCCATGATCTTCTGGGTGCCGGTGTAGAACGGGTGCGATTCCGACGACACTTCGATCTTGGCCAGCGGGTAGGTCTTGCCGTCGTGTTCGATCGTGTCCTTGGTCTGGATCGTCGAGCGGGTCACGAACTTGAAGTCGTTCGACACGTCGTGGAACAGGACTTCGCGATAATTCGGGTGAATGCCTTCTTTCATGGTGCTTCCTTTCAGGTTGGGTAGCCAGTCCGCTCATGTCTGCCGCGTGCGTGCATCGGATGACGAATGCTTGCGACGAGCGAACCACTTGCCGATAACGGGCAAACCGGGATTATGCCAGAAAGACAAGCGCTTGGACAACAATACGCGCGCGGCTGTGACCATGTCGTCGGGTGTTCGGAAGTGCATTTTGCGTCATTTTTTGGCCGGGTCCTGACGATAGAACGTGGCCAGCGCTTCGTATAGCGTAGACCAATGCCGGCGCAGGCCTTCGGGCTCCACGAAAAATGCCTCGGACGCCACTGCGAAGAACTCGCTGGGCGCCTCGCATCCGTAGGGGTCGATCACCCGCAGCCGGGGCGGCAGCCGCTCGGGGTGGTTCCATGCACTGTCCGGTACGGCCTCGCAGGCATCGGCGAAGGCATCGTACTGGCTCAGGAACGCCTCGGCCCACTGTTCGGCATCGACGCCCGGATGCAGCACGCGTGAGAAGGGCGGCACGCCGTCGGGCTCGCCGTCGAGCATGTCGAGCTTGTGGGCGAACTCGTGGATCACCACGTTGTAGGTGTCCGCCGGCAGCGCGTGGTCGGAATCGAGCCCGGCGCCGGGCGTGCTCACGTCCTGCCAGGACAGGATGACGGGACCATGCTCCCACGCCTCGCCGCTCGCCTCCTCCTCCACGCCGTGCACCAGCCCGATCTCGTCCTCCACGGTGCGCCGGATCAGGAATTCGCCCGGATACAGCACGATGCCGTGCCAGCCGCGATACCACTCGATACCGAGCTTGAGGATCGGCACGCAAGCCTGCACGGCCACGCTGACCACCATCTCATCGGTCAGCGGCAGGTCGTGGGCAGTCGAATATTCCTTGCCGGCGATGAACAGCGTGGCCAGCTCGCGCAGCGCGGCCTGATCCTCGGCGCCGTAGCGCTGCACGTAGGGCAGGGCAGCCACGGTGCGCGTCCAGAGGTCGTCCGGAATGGCGTAGTGCTCGAGCTTGCGGGCGCGTGAGCGCGAGCGCAGGTAGCTGGTCAGTTTGCCGAACATGGGCGGAGGGTCGTCGGATCGATTGGCAGAGACAAAAAAGGCGCACCCAAGGGTACGCCTTTCCTGCCTGATGCACTACCGGGGCGGTTAGCCGCCGCGGCGCATCATGTCGAAGAACTCCGCGTTGTTCTTCGTCGGCTTCATCTTGTCGAGGATGAATTCCATCGCCTGCACTTCGTCCATGTCGGAGATGAACTTGCGCAGGATCCAGATCTTCTGGAGGATTTCCGGCTTGATCAGCAGTTCCTCGCGGCGCGTGCCCGACTTGTTCAGGTTGATGGCCGGGTAGACGCGGCGCTCGGCCAGACGGCGCTCGAGGTGCACTTCCATGTTGCCGGTGCCCTTGAACTCTTCGTAGATCACGTCGTCCATGCGGCTGCCGGTTTCGATCAGCGCCGTGGCGATGATGGTCAGCGAACCGCCTTCTTCCAGGTTACGCGCGGCGCCGAAGAAACGCTTCGGGCGTTGCAGGGCGTTGGCGTCCACACCGCCGGTCAGCACCTTGCCGGAGGCCGGCACCACGGTGTTGTAGGCGCGTGCCAGACGGGTGATGGAGTCCAGCAGGATCACCACGTCGCGCTTCAGTTCCACCAGGCGCTTGGCCTTCTCGATGACCATTTCGGCCACCTGCACGTGACGGATGGCCGGTTCGTCGAAGGTCGACGCCACCACCTCGCCGCGCACCGAGCGCATCATTTCCGTAACTTCTTCCGGGCGCTCGTCGATCAGCAGCACGAACAGGTCAGCTTCCGGATGGTTGTTCGCAATCGCATGCGCGATGTGCTGGAGCATCACGGTCTTGCCCGACTTCGGCGAGGCCACCAGCAGCGCGCGCTGGCCACGGCCGATCGGGGCGATCATGTCGATCACGCGGCCGGTGATGTTCTCTTCGGCGCGGATGTCACGTTCGAGCTGGAGCGGCCGGTTCGGATGCAGCGGCGTCAGGTTCTCGAACATGATGCGGTTCTTCACCGCTTCGGGCGCCTGCCCGTTGACCTTGTCCACCTTGACCAGCGCGAAGTAGCGCTCGCCGTCCTTCGGGGTCCGCACTTCACCTTCGATCGAATCGCCGGTATGGAGATTGAAGCGGCGGATCTGCGAAGGGCTGATGTAGATATCGTCCGTGCTGGCCAGGTACGAGGTTTCCGGCGAGCGGAGGAAGCCGAAGCCGTCGGGGAGGACTTCCAGCGTGCCGTCTCCGTAGATGGTTTCGCCCATCTTGGCGCGCTTCTTCAGGATCGCAAACATCAGTTCCTGTTTGCGCATCCGCTGTGCATTGTCGATCTCGAGCGTTGCCGCCATTTCGAGAAGCGCAGACACGTGAAGCGATTTGAGTTCTGTCAGGTGCATAGACGAGGGGTACAGAAGTGGCCCGGACGGGCGAGACCAAAGGGAAGGGGGAAAGAATGAGCGAACGCTCGGGGAAGTTGTTGATGGCATCTTAGCACAATCCGGCCGGCGCGCCAGAGCTGGCGCACGCGAAGCCGGATCATGCGGTGCCGCAGCCAGCCATGCCGGGCTGGCCGCGGGGTCTGGCGTCAGGCCAGGGCCGGGACGTTGTTCTTCAGGAACGCGGTCAGGTCCGACTTGGACAGGGCGCCAACCTTCTGGGCGACAACCTTGCCTTCCTTGAACAGGATCAACGTGGGAATGCCACGGATGCCGAACTTGGCCGGCACCTGCTGGTTCTCATCCACATTGATCTTGGCGATCTGCACCTTGTCGCCGAAATCGCGTGCCACTTCGTCCAGGATCGGGGCGATCATCTTGCACGGACCGCACCACTCGGCCCAGAAGTCCAGCAGGACGGGCTTGTCGGACTGGAGGACGTCGGCGTCGAACGATGCGTCGCTCACATACTTGATTTGTTCGCTCATGGCGTGAAACCTCTGGGGCTCAGTTGATGTTGAAGGCTGACCGCTACCTTACACGAGAATCCGGCGATCGGTTTGCGATGGCGCCGGAGGCAGTCAGGTCAGACAGGTCGTGCCGTTGATGTCGATATGTTACCAGCTTGCCGAATTTCAATACCCCCTCGGAACGGGGTGCCGACAGGGCCGGGGACAGGTGCAATTGTGCCCCTGCGCGGTAATACCTGCTCAACATTGTGTTAATCGCGGCAAGAGAATCGCTCAATCGGCATCGGGTTATCCAGTACTCAAATGGATTATCTTTGTGCCCGGGGAATTCCCCCAATAAGGGTATCCGGCATGACCTGAAAAGCACTTTGAGAATCCTCCCCATGCCGGCCGACCGGCCGCGCGCGTAGAATGATATGGATTGCCAACCCCGCAGGCACCACAAGGCCACCGACCATGACTGCCGATCCCCGCAAGCCCGATCCCGCCGACGATCTGCCCGACACGCCACCGGACGTGGATCACCTGAGCGACGCCCTGGCGCACCTGAACAGCGCGGTGGAGACCAACAGCATTGCCACTGGCGCGGCCCGTGGGCTCGTCTACAGCGTGATGGAGACGCTCGGCACGCTGGTTGGCGATCCGGACCTGCCCGAGCACGCCCGCTCCGGCTACGAAGGGTTGCTCGAAACTGCCCGCGAGTTGCGTGCGCGGCTGGAGCGCGGTGATCACTGACCCGCGCCCGCCCGGGCTGCCGGGCGGCCCCGGCCAACGCCATCGTATTTCCTTGACTGACTACGCCGTGGCGCCCTGGCGCGCCACGGCCCCGTGCCCCCATTTGCGCCTGACCCGACGCGGTCGGGCGCGCCATCCATGACCCGGCTTTCGTTTTCTCCCGGCCCCGCCTTCCTTGAGCAGGCCGCCACCGCGACGTGGTATTTCCTTGACCATTGCGGACCGGCCGCCGCCGGCGCACACGTGGTCGTGCCCACGGCCGCGCAGATTCCGGGTGTCAGGCTGGCGCTCGACGCCGCCGCGCGCACCGCCGGCACGCCCCGGCTGCTGCCGCGCGTGCTGACGCTGGGCCACTGGCTGCTGGACCTCCCGCCCGACCTGGAAGCCGAGCCCAGGCCGGTGCGCAGCCATGCCGCGCGCCTGCTGGCCGTGCAGCAGGCCATCCGCGAACAGGACTGGCTGCGCCGCGCGTTCGGCGCCCAGACCGAGGGCGCCGCCTGGGGGCTGGCGCAAACGCTGCTGTCGATCAGCGACGAACTGAGCGCGCGCTGGCTGGAGGACGCCGCCGTCCGCGACGATGACGATATCGATGGCGAGGATCGCGCCGCGCTGCTCCAGGGCGCGTTGCAACGCACCTATGCGCACCTGTCGGAACAATTTCTTGGTCAGGAGGCGCAGATTGTTCTGGCGTTCTGGCAGATGCTTTCCGGTCCGGACGATCCGCTGCCAGCCCGGCGCCGCGCCCTGCAGCGGCTGGCGCAGCAGGTGGCCGGCCCAGTGGTGTGGATTGGCCCGACGCCGCCCGAACCCGTCGAGGCCCGCTTCCTCGCCCAGGCTGGCGAGCAGGTGCCGACGCTCGAAGTGGGCTACGACTGGTCCGGCGGCGCGCACGATGCCGAGGCCACGCCCGACTGGTACGGCACGCTGCTGGCACTGTGGCCCGAGGCACGGCGGATCGATGCAGTGGCAGACGAAGACGAATCTGATGCGTCAGACGATTCCCTGACCCGTCAGTCGCAAAATGCATTGCCTGATCAGCTCCCCGAACATCGCCCCCGCATCCGCGTGGTCGGCAGCGCGCGCTTCGAGGACGAGGCGACCGCCGCCGCCGACCAACTCGTGCAATGGCTCAACGAAGGCCGCCGCCACGTCGCGCTGGTCGCGCATGACCGCGTGGTGGCCCGCCGGGCCCGCGCGCTGCTCGCCCGCGCCGGGGCGCCGGTCCGCGACGAAACCGGCTGGAAGCTCTCCACCACGCGGGCGGCCGCCGCGCTGATGCGCTGGTTCGACGTCCTGGCGCGCGATGGCGACACCGCCGCGCTGCTCGACCTGCTCAAGAGCCCGTTCTGCCTGCCCGGCTTTGCCCATCGCGGCGGCGCCATCGCGCTGATGGAACGCCAGATTCGCCGCGAAGCCATCACCGGCGGCTGGGCGCGCCTGCGTCATCTGTTTGCCGAGCGGCGCGCCAACGCCACGCTGGTCGATGCCGAGACGATGGACGCCGACGAGGCCCAGCAAGCCACCCGCGCCGGCGCGCGCGCGTTGATCGCCACGCTGGCCGACGAGGCCGCCGCGTGGCCGCGCGGCCTGGCGCAGAAGCCCCTGACGGTCTGGCTGGAGCGGCTCGACGCCACGCTGGACGCGCTCGATATGCGCACGCCCCTCGCCGCCGACGACGCCGGCCGGCAGATGCTCGACGCCCTCGCGCGGCTGGCCGAGTTGCCCGACGACGAGACCGGCGCCCACGCCACGCTGAGCCAGCAGGAATTCCGCGCGATGCTGTCCGCCTTGCTCGAATCGGTGGCGTACAAGGAGCCGTCCGCGCAGAGTTCGTCCCGCATCACGATCCTGCCGCTGAACGGCGCGCGCATGCGGCGCTTCGACGGCGTGGTGATCGTCGGCTGCGACGATGCGCAACTGCCGTCCAGCGCCGCCGAACTGATGTTCTTCTCGAACCAGATGCGCCGCGAACTGGCGCTCGAAGACCGCGAGGCGCGCTTCGCCCAGCAGGCGCGCGATCTGGCCGAAGTGCTATTGAACAACGACGACGTGGTGATGACCTGGCAGCGCTTCGGGGGGCGGGGCGAGCCGCACCACGTGTCGGGCTGGATCGAGCGACTGTCGGCGTGCTGCGCGCGCGCCGGGGCGCCGATCGAGGCCAGCATCGCCCCGCGCCTGCACGACACCTTCGCCCAGCCCGGCTATATGCCGGTGCCGACCGCCCCCGAGCGCGTGCCCGCCCGCTGGAGCGCGCAGGCGTACAACATGCTGCGGCGCTGCCCGTACCAGTTCTTCGCCGCGCGGATGCTCGGGCTGGCCGGTCTTGAGGCGGTAAATGACGACCTAGAGAAGCGCGATATCGGCAATCTGCTACACCGCGTGCTGCTGCAATACCACGCCGAAATCGCCGAAGCCGACGAACAGGACGCCGCGCGGCGGCTGGCCCGGCTGCGCCAGATTTCCGACACCGTGTTTGGCGCGCTGATGGCCGAGGACGGCAACGCCATCGGCTACTACCGCCGCTGGCTGGAGGTGCTGCCGTCCTATATCGACTGGCAGGCCGCGCGTGAGGCCGAGGGCTGGCTGTGGCGCGCCGGCGAATTCGACGTGAGCGTGGATGTGGCGATGCCGGACGGCTTGCCGCTGCGGCTGGCGGGCCGCATCGACCGGCTCGACAAGGGCCCGGATGGCGCGCACGCGGTGCTCGACTACAAGACGCAGCCGGCCAGCCGCCTGCGCCGCAAGGCCGGGGATGCCGAGGAAGACTGCCAGCTGCCGTTCTACGGCCTGCTGCGCGCCGATGCAGTGGCGGGAAGCTGGGTCGCGCTGGAAGGCGTGAAGCACGGCGGGAAAGACAGCGCCGCCGCCGCGCAGCGCGAAGTGGAACTGCCCGACTTCGCCGCCGCCGTCACGTGGCTGGAGCGCCAGCTGCGCCACGATGTGGGCCGCCTGCGTACCGGCGCCAAGTTGCCGGCCTTCGGTGACGCCGCCGCCTGTACCTATTGCGAAGCCCGCGGCCTGTGCCGCAAGGGCTTCTGGGAATCCACCGCCTTGCCAGATCTGCAGTCATGACCGACGTCCACGCCTACCTTCGCGATGGGCACCCCATCGAAGAGGCCGATTTCACGCGCGCCGCCTGCGACCCCGCCCGCTCGGTGGTGGTGGAGGCGTGCGCCGGCAGCGGCAAGACCTGGCTGCTGGTGGCGCGACTGGTGCGCTTGCTGCTGGCCGGCGCCGCCCCCCACGAGATTCTGGCGATCACCTTCACGCGCAAGGCCGCCGAGGAGATGCGCGAGCGCCTGCTGGAAGTGCTCTCGCAACTGGCCAGCGGCACCGACGCCGAGGTGCTGGCCGCCCTGACCATGCGTGGCCTGACCCCGGACGCCGCCCGGGCCGCGCTGCCGCGTGCGCGCGGGCTGCACGCGAAGGTGCTCGCCTCGCCGGGGCGCATGGCCATCGACACCTTCCACGGCTGGTTCGGCACGCTGCTGCGTGGCGCACCGCTGGCCTCCGGCATCGTGCCGGGCGCATCGCTGCGGGAAGACGCCCTGCGCATGAAGCGGGAAGCCTGGGCGCCGTTCTGGCGTGCGTTGGCCCAGCCCCAATTCGCCGAATTGCGGGCATCGTACGAACAACTGGTCGATGCCATCGGCGACTTCCAGGCGCGCAGCCTGCTGGACCGCATGTTCCACGCGCGCAGCGAATGGTTTGCGATGCGCGAGGCTGGCGACCCGGCGACGATGCTCGCGGAACACCTCGGCGACGATGCCACGGCGGACGTACTGGTGGAGGCGCTCTGCGAGGGCGAATGGCTCGACGACTGCACGGCCCTCGCAAAACTGCTAGGGCAGGGCGGCAAGACCGAGCACGGCCATGCTGCCCGGATGATCGACGGCCTGACCGCCATCCGCACCTGGCGCGAGGCGGGCGGCGCGCCCGGCGACGCCGCCGCGCAAGCCTTCCACCGCCTGCGATCGGCGTTCTTCACGGCGGCGGGCGAGCCACGTGCGATGCGTCGCACCACGGCGCTGGTCAAGGCCGCGGGCGGCGAGTCCGCCGTGGACGATCTGCTAGCCCGCCATGCCGAACACTGCGCCCGGCTCGACGAGATCGCCGCGCGCCGCTGCGAGGCCGCCGTGCTGGCCATCAACCTCGCGCTGTACCAACTCGGCGATGCCCTGCTCGAGCGCTACCAGCGCTACAAGAACGACCAGCGCGCGATGGATTTTGCGGATCTCGAATGGCTCGCCGCCCGGCTGATGGCCGACGAGGAGACCGCCACCTACCTCCAGGTGCGGCTGGACGCGCGCTACAAGCACCTGTTGCTCGACGAGTTCCAGGACACCAATCCGCTCCAGTGGCGGATCCTGCAGGGCTGGCTGGCCGGCTACCAGGGCCTGGGCGAGAAGCCGACAGTCTTCCTGGTGGGCGATCCAAAGCAGTCGATCTACCGTTTCCGTCGCGCCGACGCCCGCCTGTTCGGCGCGGCGAGCGCCATGCTGCAGGCCGATTTCGGCGCCACCGTACTGCGGACCAATCGCACGCGGCGTAACCGTCCGGAGGTGCTCGACTGGGTCAACGCCGTGTTCGACCATGCGCGCGCCGAGGGCCGCTATCCGCTGTACGAGACCCAGACCACGGCGCTGCGCGAGCCCGGCGGGCCGGTCTGGCTGCTGCCGCTGGTCGAGGAGCCGGCTGAGGACGAAGCCGAGGTTCCGGCTGACGCCCCATCCCACCGCGACACGCTGACCCAGCCGCGCACGCGGCAGGGCGATTCGCTGCGCTACGAAGAAGGCCGGCGCGTGGCCGCCTGGCTGCACCATGTGCGCGACCACGTGCCCGTGCGGGAAGGCGACACCACGCGGCCTGCCTGCTGGCGGGACATGCACCTGCTGGTGCGCCGCAAGACCCATCTGGCCGATTACGAGCGCGCGCTGCGCGAGGCCGGCATCCCGTGCCTGAGTCCGCGCCGGGGCGGCCTGCTGGCGACGCTGGAGGCGCTCGACATCTCCGCGCTGCTCGCCTTCCTGATGACGCCGGAGTCCGACCTCGACCTCGCGCACGTGCTCAAGAGCCCACTGGTGGGCGCCACCGACGATGACCTGCTGCTGCTGGCCGGCCTGGAAGGCGAGGGCGGCTGGTGGGCGCGCATCCACGCGGTGGGCGTGCCGCCCGAATGTTCCGATGCGCTACGTGGCGGCGTGGCCCGGCTGCGCGCCTGGCTCGCGCTGGCGCCACAGCGACCCGTGCATGACCTGATCGACCATATCTATGATGCGGGCGAGGTGCGCCGCCGCTACGCCGAGGCCGCGCCAGCCGCCATCCGCGAGCAGGTGCTGGCCAATCTCGACGCCTTCCTGAAGCTGTCGCTGGACCTCGATGGCGGTCGTTATCCGAGCTTGCCGAAGTTTATCGACGAGTTGCAGGAAATTCGGCGCGGCGACGAGGACGAGAGCCCCGACGAGGGCGGCATGGGCGAAGGCGTGGAGGACGGCGAGGCGGAGCCGGAAGATGACGGCGAAAGCCAGCTTGATGCGGTGCATATCCTGACCGTTCACGCCGCCAAGGGGCTCGAGGCCCCCTTCGTGGTGCTGCTCGACGCGAACCACAGCGACCCGGCGGCGGACCGTGGCGGCATTCTGGTTGACTGGCCGCCTGAGTCGCCGGTGCCCCGGCATTTCTCGGCCTACGGCAAGCGCAGCGAGCGCGGCCGGGCCCGCCAGCCCCTGTTCGAGGCCGAAGCGGCGCTGGCCGAGCGCGAGAACTGGAATCTGCTCTATGTGGCGATGACGCGCGCCCAACAGGGTTTGCTGGTGAGCGGCGTGAAGGGCCGTGCGAGCAAGGCCGAGAAAGAGGGCGCGGCGGCCGAGATCGCGGGTAGCTGGTACGTGCGACTGGCGGCGGCAGGCGTGGGCGAAGCGGTGGACGGCTACCCGGAAACCGAAGCTGCCCCAGGCGATGCCGCGCTGACGCCAGTGAGCGAGCGCGTGCGCTACGCGGACTTCCGCCTGCGCTATCGCGACGCGGCGCCACTCCCGCAAATTGACGAATTCGATGAGTTCGACGACAAAGACCAGGAAGAAACGGTGGTGTTCGACGCCGCAGCGGCGGCCCATGGCGAACTGGTCCACGCCTTGCTGGAACGGGTGACGCGCTATCCGGAAGCCTTCGGCGCCTTGC
Source organism: Cupriavidus sp. OV096 (assembly GCF_900115455.1). Lineage (NCBI taxonomy): Bacteria > Pseudomonadati > Pseudomonadota > Betaproteobacteria > Burkholderiales > Burkholderiaceae > Cupriavidus > Cupriavidus sp. OV096. The sequence continues at coordinate 270,670 of NZ_FOWM01000001.1, read as the reverse complement.
CGGACGTGCCCACGGTCATGCGCTGGTTCCCGCTGACCGGCGCCGGGGCGCCGCAGGCGCGCGAACGCTGGCAGGCCCAGGCCGAAGCGGCCGTGGCCGACGTCCGCACGATGCTGACCGCACCGGCGCTGCGCCCGCTGTTCTTCCCCGAAGCGGCGCTATCGTCGCGCAACGAGGTGGAACTGTACGACGGGCGCGGCCGGCTGCTGCGGATCGACCGACTCGTGGAATTCACCGACCGCGTGGTCGTGATCGACTACAAACTGCGTTTGCTGCCGCAGGAACATGCCGCCTATGGCGCCCAACTCGCGCGCTACGTGGCGGCAGTGGGGCCGATGTTCCCCGGCAAGCGCATCGAGGCCGGCGTGGCCACGGCGGCCGGGGAGTGGATCGACGCGGGCAGTTTGCGCGCGCCGGTTCCGGCAATGCAGCAGGGGTCGTTGTTCTGAGCGATTGGGGGCATGCGCCCCCAATCGAAAAATGGGAGCAGAATAGGCGGCATTGCAGGGCGTTGCCGACGCTGTTGCCTGATTGTGCGGGGAGTGTGTGACGTGTAACGCGAACGGCTACGAAGATGTGCCGCGAAGGAATGCAGCAAAAGAATATGGGGGACGAGCCTGACCCTCGGCACTGATGGAAAACGGCTGTGGCTGCTTCGTTCCCGACCTGACCAGGTTGACCGCGCCACCATGCGAGGAGGCCCGTCCGACCGGCATTGTATCGCAACCGGCCGGCGGCGTCCCGAAATTAGTTGGAATACGATTTGTTCTAGCTAGTTTGATCTGACGCAGGCTGTGCGCCGGAGGATCGCTGGCAGCATGGCGGACTGGAAAAATCGTTCCATCTGAATGAGCCAGGACATGAACGCAAACGACCAGATCTTGCGCGGCGCGCTGGCGCCGCAGGACATTTCCACCGAAGTGCTGCTGGAGAAGTACGCCAAGGGCGAGGAAAGCACCATTGCCGATGTGCGTGCCCGCGTGGCGCGTGCGCTGGCGGAGGCCGAGCCGGCCGACCGGCGCGAGATGTGGGGCGCGCGCTTCCTCTGGGCGCTGGAGAACGGCTTCGTGCCGGCGGGGCGGATCAATTCCGCCGCTGGCACGGGTATCCAGGCCACGCTGATCAACTGCTTCGTCCAGCCCGTGGGCGACTCGGTTTCCGAGGCGCGCGACGGCAAGCCCAGCATCTACGCGGCCGTGGCCCAGGCGGCCGAGACCATGCGGCGCGGCGGCGGGGTGGGCTACGACTTCTCGGCCATCCGCCCCGGCGGGGCGCTCGTGCGCGCGACGCACTCGCGCGCGTCCGGGCCGGTGTCGTTCATGAAGGTGTTCGATGCTTCCTGCGCCACCGTGGAGTCCGCCGGCGCCCGGCGTGGCGCGCAGATGGGCGTGCTGCGCTGCGACCACCCCGATATCGAGAGCTTTATCCACGCCAAGGACCAGGGCGACCTCACCAACTTCAATATCTCGATCGGCGTGACCGATGCGTTCATGCAGGCCGTGGAGGCAGATGGCGAGGTGGAACTGGTCCACGAGGCCGAGCCGGGCATGGACATGATCGCCGCCGGCGCCTATCGGCGTGATGACGGCCAGTGGGTCTACCGCCGCGTGCCGGCCCGCCAGCTCTGGGACCAGGTCATGCAGGCCACGTATGACCATGCCGAGCCGGGCATCCTGTTCCTGTCGCGGATCAACGCGGACAACAATCTCTATTACTGCGAGACCATCGAGGCGACCAACCCGTGCGCGGAGCAGCCGCTGCCGTCGTATGGCTGCTGCTGCCTCGGGTCGATCAACCTGACCGGCTTCGTGCGCCAGCCGTTCACGGCCGAGTCCTATTTCGATTTCGAGGCCTTCGCCGAGGTCGTGCGGGTGTCCACGCGCATGCTGGACAACGTGCTGGACGTCACGTTCTGGCCGCTGCCCGAGCAGGAGGCCGAGGCCCGCGCCAAGCGCCGCATCGGCCTGGGCTTCCTGGGGCTGGGGAGCGCGCTGGTGATGCTCGGCCTGCGCTACGACGGCGATGCCGCGCGCGAGCTGGCCGGGCGGATTTCGGAAGCCATGCGCGACCATGCCTACCTGGCATCGGTGGAGCTGGCCGACGAGAAGGGCGCCTTCCCGCTGTTCGAGGCCGACCAATACCTGGCCGGCGGCTTCGTGAGCCGGCTGCCCGAGGCCGTGCGCGACGCCATCCGGGCGCATGGCCTGCGGAACTCGCACCTGCTCTCCATTGCCCCAACGGGCACGATCACGCTGGCATTTGCCGATAACGCGTCGAATGGCATCGAGCCGGCGTTTTCGTGGACCTACAACCGCCGCAAGCGGATGCCGGACGACAGTTACCGATCGTTCGAGGTGGCCGATCACGCCTGGCGACTGTATCGCCACATGGGCGCCGACATGGAGCGGCTGCCGGAGAGCTTCGTCACCGCGCTCCAGATGTCGGCGCTGGACCATATGCGCATGCTGGAGGCGGTGCAGCCCTATATCGACACCAGCATCAGCAAGACCGTCAACGTGCCGGAGGACTATCCGTACGAGGCCTTCCGCAACCTCTACCTGGAGGCCTGGAAGGCCGGCCTGAAGGGGCTGGCGACCTATCGGCCCAACAGCGTGCTGGGCGCCGTGCTCTCGGTCACGCCTGCCGCCGCCCCGGCGACGGCCTCCACCGCCACCACGGCCACCCCGGACGACGATCCGCTGACGCGCCCGTTCAACAGCCGGCCGCTCGGAGACCTGGAAGGCGTGACGTCCAAGGTGGAGTATCTGACCTACGAGGGCCACAAGACCGTCTACCTGACCGTGAACTTCATGCGGGTCTCGGGCGTCATCGATGGCAAGCCGGTGACGGTGGAGCGGCCGCTCGAGTTCTTCATGCCGGCGGGCCAGCGCACCGAGGGGCAGCAGTGGATCACCTCGACCATGCGGCTGCTGTCGATGGTGGCGCGCTCCGGCGGCCCGGTGGCCAAGGCACTGGCGGACATGCGCAACGTGGTCTGGGACAAGGGCACGGTCCGATATGGTGCATTGGTGCGCCAGGACGGCACCGAGGTGCCGCGTTTCCATGATTCCGAGGTGGCCGCCATCAGCTACGCGCTCCAGCGCATCCTGATCAAGCGCGGGTTCCTGGACGAGGACGGCGCCCAGGTGCCGGCGGCGGCGCTGGCGGCCCGGCTGGCCGGGCGGGACGCGTTCCAGGCCGGCGAACCGGCCCTGGCGCTGGCCGGCAACCCGACGCGGCCGGCCCCGGCCGGCCACAACCCCGGCGTGGGCACCGGCAAGCCTTGCCCCGAGTGTGGCGCCCACGCCCTGCACAAGGTGGATGGCTGCGCCAAATGCGCCAATTGCGGCTACGTGGGGGAGTGCGGTTAATCGGCGCCATTCGGGGCGGCGCGTTTTGCTACAATCGGCGCCATGAGTTATCAAGTTCTAGCGCGCAAATGGCGCCCCAGGGATTTCACCACGCTGGTGGGCCAGGAGCACGTGGTCCGCGCGCTCACGCACGCGCTGGAACAGCAGCGGCTGCATCACGCCTACCTGTTCACCGGCACCCGTGGCGTGGGCAAGACCACGCTCTCCCGGATCCTGGCCAAGGCCCTCAACTGCACCGGCATTGACGGGGCGGGCGGCATCACGGCCCAGCCGTGCGGCCAGTGCAAGGCCTGCCTGGAGATCGACAGCGGCCGTTTCGTCGACTACATCGAGATGGACGCGGCGTCCAACCGGGGTGTGGACGAAATGGCGCAACTGCTGGACAAGGCGGTCTACGCGCCGACCGTGGGCCGATTCAAGGTCTACATGATCGACGAAGTCCACATGCTGACCAACCACGCCTTCAACGCGATGCTGAAGACGCTGGAAGAGCCGCCCGGACACGTCAAATTCATCCTCGCCACCACCGATCCGCAGAAGATTCCGGTCACGGTGCTGTCGCGCTGCCTGCAATTCAACCTGAAACAGATGCCGCCGGGGCATATCGTCTCGCATCTGGACCATATCCTGGGCCAGGAAGGCATCGGCCATGACGGCAACGCGCTGCGGCTGCTGGCCCAGGCGGCCCATGGGTCGATGCGCGACGCGCTGTCGCTGACCGACCAGGCCATCGCCTATAGCGCCGGACAGGTCTCCGAGGAGGCCGTGCGCGGCATGCTCGGCGCCATCGACCAGAGCTACCTCGTGCAATTGCTGGACGCGCTGGCAGCCGAGGACGGCGCCGCCATGCTCGGGATTGCCGATGCGATGGCGGACCGCAGCCTGTCGTTCGCCGGCGCGCTGCAGGATCTGGGCTCGTTGCTGCACAAGGTGGCGCTGGCGCAGGCCGTGCCGGCGTCCGTGCAGGACGAATGGCCCGAGGCTGACGAAGTACGGCGGCTGGCTGGCGTGTTCGACGCCCAGGAAGTGCAGCTGTTCTACCAGATTGCCAATATTGGCCGCAACGAACTGGCACTGGCGCCGGACGAGTACGCCGGCTTCACCATGACGCTGCTGCGCATGCTGGCCTTCCGGCCGTCCGCCAGCCCGGCGACGGTGGGCGGGCAGGGCGGTGGCGGCCAGCAGCAAGTTGCCCGACCGCGCCCCGCCGCGCCGGCAGCACCCGCGCCGCGTGTGGCGGCTGCGCCGGTGGCGATGGCCCCGGCTGCTGTTCCGGTTGCTGTGCCCACGCCTGCCGCTGTTTCGGCTCCGGTGGCGCCAGTCGCTCCGGTGCAGGCCGCCGAGCCGGTTCGACCCGCACCCGTGGCACCTTCTGTCCGCGCCGCCGAGCCGGTGACGCCGGTCCGGGCGGAAGCGCCCGCGCCGTCCGCTCCGGCACCGGTGGCCGATGCCGCCGCGATGTCGCCCGCCAAGGCCGCCTTGCTGGCCGCCCGCCAGGCCACGGCTGGCCGTGGCGGCGCGCGGCCGATGTCGGCGCCCGCTGCTGCGGCAGCGCCGAGCCCGCGTCCTGCCGCCCAGCCGTTGCGTCCGCCTGCGGCGGCGCGTCCGGCCACGGCCGCCACGCCGGCACGGCAGGTGCCGGCCGCACCCGCTGCCCAGCCGGCCAGGCCAGCCCAGACGCCGCAGCCGGTGCAGTCCGCCCCGGCAGCCAAGCCGGCCAGCAGCGAAGTGCCGCCTTGGGAGGAATTGCCCCCCGATTTGCCGGTGATCGGCCCGTACGACAGCGATCCGGGCTATGACCCGAGCTTCGGCGGCTACGACAGCGGTTTCGAGTCGGACTCGTTCGAACCCGCGCCGCGCGCCAGCCGCGCCGCGCCGCAGTCGAAGCCGGCGCGCCGGCCGGAACCGGAGGCCGCCGCACAGCCCGCTCAGCCGGCTGTGCAACTGGCCCCGGCGATTCCGCCCGTGGCGCCAAGCGCCGCCGATGACGGCACGCCGCCCGTGTTCACCGACGACTGGCCGACGCTGGCCGCCACGCTGCCGCTCAAGGGCTTGGCCCAGCAGTTGGCGTTCCAGAGCGAGTTGCACCGCGTGGTCGGCCGCACCCTGCACCTGCGCGTGCCGGTGGCGGCCATCGCCGAAAACAATGTCGCCGAACGGCTCCAGGCCGCGCTGGTCGAGCAATTCGGCGTGGAAGTGCGCGTGCAGTGCGAAATTGGCGCTGTCACGCACACGGCGGCTGCTGTCGATGCAGCGGCACGGGCCGAGCGCCAGCGCGAGGCCGAGTCCACGATTGACGGCGATCCGTTCGTGCAGGGGCTGTTGCGCGAGTTCGGCGGGCAGATCGTGCCCGGCTCCGTCCAGCCACGCGCCGCCTGACAACCATTCCCGGGGCGGCCAGACCAGCACCACCGGCGCCGCCCCGCCATCCACACATATTGATTCAGGAGTATCCCCATGATGAAAGGTCAACTGGCCGGGCTGATGAAGCAAGCCCAGCAGATGCAGGAAAACATGAAGAAGATGCAGGAGCAGCTGGCCCTGATCGAGGTTGAGGGCCAGTCCGGCGCCGGTCTCGTGAAGGTGCTGATGACCTGCAAGAACGACGTGAAGCGCGTGACCATCGACCCGAGCCTGCTGGCCGACGACAAGGACTTGCTGGAAGACCTCGTCGCCGCCGCGTTCAACGACGCCGTGCGCAAGGCCGAGGCCACCACGCAGGAGAAGATGGGCTCGATGACGTCCGGCCTGCCGCTGCCCCCGGGCTTCAAGCTGCCGTTCTGATGACGCATCTGACAGGGGCGCGCCGATGAGAGCGGCGCCGCCCACCTCGCTGCAGGCGCTGATCGAGGCGCTCAAGGTGCTGCCCGGCGTGGGGCCGAAGTCCGCCCAGCGCATGGCCTATCACCTGCTGCAGCACGACCGCGACGGCGCACGCAAGCTTGGCGACGCGCTGCGCGGTGCTGCCGACGGCATCCGCCATTGCGAGCGCTGCAACACCTTCACCGAGCAGGAGATCTGCGAGACGTGCCGTGACACCGCGCGCGACGCCTCGCTGCTTTGCGTGGTGGAGACGCCGGCCGACCAGGTGATGATCGAGCAGACGCTGACCTATCGCGGCCAGTATTTCGTGCTGATGGGGCGGCTCTCGCCGCTCGACGGCATCGGCCCGAAGGACATCCACCTGGACCGGCTGCTGGCCCGCGCCACGGACCCCGAACTCGGCGGACCGGTGGGCGAGGTCATCGTGGCCACTAATTTCACGAGCGAGGGCGAGGCCACTGCGCACTACATCGGCGAGATGCTGAAGTCGCGCGGGCTCAAGGTGTCGCGGCTGGCGCGCGGCGTGCCCGTGGGCGGCGAACTCGAATACGTGGACGCGGGCACCATCGCCCGCGCCGTCATGGACCGGCGTAGCCTGTAGGTATCGGACTTCCTCGGACAAACATGAATCTGGCGCGCTTCGACCTCGTGACGCTTGGCCTGTTCGTGGCCGTGGCCCGACAGGGCAGCATCTCGGCCGGCGCGCGCCAGTCGCACCTGGCCGTGGCGGCCGCCAGCAAGCGGATTTCAGATCTCGAAGCCGCCGTGGGCGCGCCGCTGTTCTTCCGCCACGCCGCCGGCGTGCAACTGACCGAGGCCGGACAGGCCTGCTACCACCATGCGCTGACCATCCTCCAGGACGTGGAACGGATGGCTGGCGTGATGTCGGACTACGCGTCCGGCGTGCGCGGGCAGGTGCGCGTGTGCGCCAACACCTCGGCCATTACCCAGTTCCTGCCGGACGACCTCGCGGCGTTCATGCGCCAGCATCCGACCATCCGCATCGAGCTGGAGGAGCAGAACAGCAGCGAGATCGTCGCCGCGCTGGTCGAAAACCGCGCCGATGTCGGCATCTTCGCCGATCGCACGCCAAGCTCCGGGCTGGTGACCGTGGAATACCGGCAGGACGAGTTGGTCATCATCACGCCGCCCGGGCATCCGCTGTCCGAGCGCGGGCCCGTGCATTACGCCGATACGCTCGAATACGACTTCGTGAGCTTGCCTCAGGTGACCTCGCTGGCGGCGCGGCTGCTCGAGGAAAGCAGCCGGCTGGAGCGGCAGTTCCGGCTGCGCATCCAGGTGCGCAGCTTCGACGCGATGTGCCGCATGGTCATGGCCGGGCTGGGCGTGGGCGTGCTGCCGCGCATCGCGGCCGAGCCGCACGTGAAATCGATGGGGCTGTCGCTGGTGCCGCTGCAGGACGCCTGGGCGCGCCGCTCGCTGCTGATCGGCATGCGCGATCCGGCCGGGCTGACCGTGTCGGCGCGGCTGCTCATCACCCATCTCTGCGGCGACCGCGCGCCGTTCTAAGGCGATCTCCGCGCCATCCCCCGGGATCCCCGGGCGAACTCCGGGTAAGCCCGCCCCTTCGCGTTCCGAGAAAGCCCGCTTGCCGGAATGCCGATTCCGTCGCCCGCGCCGCTGGTGCACACTCCGACCCAACATGAAAAGCCAGTCCCGCAGATCGATGCGGCGCGGCAGCCACGGTCATCACGGAGACACCTCACATGGCGCAACAGATTCTCGAAGGCATTCGCGTCCTGGAACTGGGACAACTGATTGCCGGCCCCTTTGCCGCCAAGACCCTCGCGGATTTCGGCGCCCACGTGGTCAAGGTGGAGCCGCCCGGCCAGGGCGACCCCCTGCGCAAGTGGCGCATGATCCACGAAGACACCTCCGTCTGGTGGGAAGCGCAGTCGCGCAACAAGCAGTCCATCGCCATCGACCTCCGTCAGGCGGAAGGCCAGGCGCTGGTGCGCAAGCTGGCCACCGAGGCCGATGTCCTGATCGAAAACTTCCGCCCCGGCACCATGGAAAAGTGGGGTCTGGGCTGGGATGTGCTCCACGCCGCCAATCCGAAGCTGATCATGGTGCGGGTGTCCGGCTACGGCCAGACCGGCCCGCGCCGGGACGAACCCGGCTTTGCCGCCGTGGCCGAGGCCATGAGCGGCCTGCGTTACCTGACCGGCGAGCCGGGCCGGCCGCCGGTGCGCGCCGGGCTCTCGCTGGGCGATACCATCGCCGGCCTGCATGGCGCCCTCGGTGTGCTGCTGGCCCTGTACGAGCGCGATGCGCGCGGCGGGGTGGGGCAGGTGATCGACGTGGCGCTCTATGAGTCGCTGTTCAACCTCAGCGAAAGCCTGCTGCCCGAGTACTCGGCCTTTGGCGCCGTGCGCCAGCCGGCTGGCGGCGCGCTGCCGGGCATCGCGCCGTCCAACGCCTATCCCTGCGGTTGCGGCGAATATGTGCTGATTGCCGCCAATGGCGACGCAATCTTCCGCCGCCTGATGGCTGCGATGGGCCGCGCGGACCTCGGCGAAGATCCCGCGCTGGCCCGCAACGACGGCCGCGTGAAGCGCGTGGACGAGATCGACGCCGCCATCGCCGCCTGGACCCAGACCCAGACCGTCGAGTCCGCACTGGTGGTGCTGCGCGAGGCCGACGTGCCGTCCGGCCGCATCTACACGGTCAAGGACATCGCCGAAGACCCGCACTACCGGGCGCGCGGTGTGATCGAAACCGTGACGTCGGCCCGGGGGCTGAGCGTGGAAGTGCCGGGCATCATCCCGAAGCTGTCCGCCAACCCCGGGGCCATCCATGACCGCGCGCCCACGCTGGGCGAGCATACCGATGCCGTGTTGGCCGAATCCGGCTTCGACGCGGCCGCCATCGCCGACCTGCGCGCCCGAGGAGTGATCGCATGAGTGCCCAACGTTATCCGCTGGCCGGGCCGGCCAAGATCGAAATCAACGATGTGGCGCCGCGTGACGGCCTGCAGATCGAGCCGGTGGTCGTGCCGACCGAAGGCAAGGTGGCCTTCGTCAACGCGCTGGCCCACTGCGGTTTCGCGCGCATCGAGGCGACGTCGTTCACATCGGCCCGCGCCATTCCCGCGCTGGCCGATGCCGAGGCCGTGATGCACCAGATCGAACGGGTGCCGGGCGTGGCCTACACGGTGCTCGTGCCGAACCTGCGCGGGCTGGAGCGCGCGCTGTCGTGCCAGCCGGACGAGGTGAACCTCGTCATGTCGTGCAGCGAAACCCACAACCGCGCCAACCTGCGCATGACGCGCGAGCAGTCCAAGGCGCAGCTGACGGCGATGATCGACGAGGCCGGCAAGGCTGGCGTGCCGGTGAACGTGTCGCTTTCCACGGTGTTCGGCTGCCCGTTCGAGGGCGATATCCCCGAGGCCGATGTGATGGCCCTGGCGCGCCGATTTGCCGATGCGGGTGCGTCGGGCATCACTTTGTGTGATACCACGGGCATGGCCTATCCGAACCAGGTGGCGGCGATGTGCGAGGCATTCCAGCGCGCGCTGCCGCAGACCGGGCTGACCATCCACCTCCACAACACGCGCGGCATGGGCCTGGCCAATGCCATCGCGGCCTGGCAGACCGGCGTCACGCGCTTCGACGCGGCCGCCGGCGGTCTTGGCGGCTGCCCGTACGCGCCCGGCGCGAGCGGCAATGTCAGCACGGAAGAACTCGTCCACATGTTCGCGTCGATGGGCGTGGACACCGGCGTAGACCTGGACGGCCTGCTGGCCGTGGTCGGGGGCCTGCCGGCACTGGTTGAGCGCGAAATTTCCAGCCAGCTGCTGCGCGCCGGCCCGCGCCTGCGCACCCATCAACCCCCGGCCTGGATGGCTGAGCACTTCGCCGGGCAGTAACGCCAGAGATTCAGATCCCTTCGCTTCCCTATATAACAAGCACGGAGACAACCATGAACCGCAAGACTCAACTGACGGCCGCCGCGCTGCTGGCTGGCATGACACTCGTACCTGCCGCCCAGGCGCAGGACAGCACCTATCCCAACAAACCGGTGATGCTGGTGGTGTCCGCCGCGGCCGGTGGCACGACGGACATCGCCGCGCGCCTGATCTCGGAGCCGCTGTCCAAGGCACTCGGCCAGTCGGTCGTCGTCGACAACAAGCCGGGCGGCAACGGCACCATCGCCGCGCAGGCCGTGCAGCGCGCCAAGCCGGATGGCTACACGCTGCTGGTGCAGTATTCGGGCTACCACGTGATCACGCCGCTGCTGACCAAGCAGCCGTGGGATCCGGTGAAGGACTTCGCGCCCGTGGCGAACCTGCTGTCCGCCCCGCAGGTGCTGGTGGTGCGGCCGAGTCTGCCGGTCCACTCGCTCAAGGAACTGGTGGCCTACGCCAAGGCGAATCCGGGCAAGCTCAACTACGCGTCGTCGGGCAATGGCTCGCTCCAGCACGTGTCCACGGAATTGCTGAACCTGCAGGCCGGCACGAAGATTACCCATGTGCCATACAAAGGTACCGGCCCGGCGATGACCGACCTGCTGGGCGGCAACGTCGACCTGACCATCACCACGCCGCCGCCGCTGATGGGCCATATCGCCGCCGGCAAGCTGCGCCCGCTGGTGGTGACCAGCAAGACGCGCCTGCCTAGCCTGAAGGACGTGCCGTCGGCACCGGAGGCGGGCTATCCCGACCTGGACGTGTCGTCGTGGTTCGCCATGTACGCGCCGGCCGGCACGCCGAAGCCCGTCATCGACAAGCTGACTTCGGAGATCGAGAAGATCATGAAGTCCGATGCCTTCCGCAAGAAGGCCGAGGAACTGGGCGCCGAGGCGCGCTACATGAACCCGCAGCAGCTTGATCAGTACCAGCGGGCCGAACTGACGCGCTGGGGCAAGGTCATCAAGTCCGCCGACATCCACGCGGAGTAAAGCGGAGGAGGTCACGGAGCCAGACATTCCGACCATGGCAAGGTGATCGAAAGGCGGCGCACGTACACTGTGCGCCGCCGCGCTGCGTTTACGGCCGGCATTGCGTTGCGTTGGCAATGTCCGCCAAATGTCTGCATCGTCCGGTAGGTGTTGATCCCGATGCGGGCACCGGCCGCGGCCAGTAGCATCGCAATTTGCCGCAAGGCGGCACGCAACGAACAAAAACAGGTAGTCAGGTAGGAGAGCATCTCATGTACGACAAGACATTCTGGAAGCGGGCGCTGATCGCACTGGCCCTGTTCCTGGCCGGGTGGTTCACCTTCAGCAGCGCGCAGGCGCAGGGCAAGCCCGAGAAGACCAAGGTGACCATCGCCGTGGGGGGCAAGAATCTCTTCTATTACCTGCCGCTGACGATTGCCGAGCGCCTGGGCTACTTCAAGGAAGAGGGCCTGGACGTGGAAATCGTCGACTTCGCCGGCGGCGCCAAGGCGCTCCAGGCCGTGGTCGGCGGTAGCGCGGACGTGGTGTCCGGCGCCTACGAGCACACCATCAACCTGCAGGCCAAGGGCCAGCAGTACCAGGAATTCGTGCTCCAGGGCCGTGCGCCGCAGATCGTGCTGGTGGTGTCGAACAAGACCATGCCGAACTTCAAGTCGATTGCCGACCTGAAGGGCAAGAAGATCGGCGTGACCGCGCCGGGTTCCTCGACCAATATGATGGCCAACTTCGTGCTGGCCAAGTCGGGCCTGAAGCCGTCGGACGTGTCGTTCATCGGCGTGGGCGCCAGCGCCGGCGCGGTGGCCGCCATGCGCTCGGGCCAGATCGACGCGATGGCCAACCTGGATCCGGTGGTGTCGATGCTGACGCAGAAGAACGAGGTGAAGATCGCCTCGGACACCCGCACGCTCAAGGAAACCCAGGCGGTGTTCGGCGGGAATATGCCGTCGGGCTGCCTGTATGCCTCGACCGCCTTCATCCAGCAGAACCCCAACACCACGCAGGCGATGACCAATGCCATGGTCCGCGCGCTCAAGTGGCTGCAGAAGGCTGGCCCGTCGGACATCGTGAAAACCGTGCCCGAGAGCTACCTGCTGGGCGACCGCGCGCTCTATCTGGCCGCCTGGGAGCAGGTCAAGGAAGCCATCTCGCCGGACGGCACGATGCCGGCTGATGGCCCGAAGACGGCGCTGAACACCTTGCAGCAGTTCGATCCTGAGCTGAAGGGCAAGTCGATCAAGCTCGAGAACACGTTCACGAACACGTTCGTCCAGCGCGCCAACGCCAAGTACAAGTAATCGACAAGTCAGCGCACCCGCCTTCACGCCGCCCGCCGCGCGCGCAACGCTCGGCGGGCTTGTGTTTTCTCTGAGTCCAGTTTTTCGACGAGTTTTCTTCGAGCAATGAGCACGCCCGCACTTTCCCTCGAGAACGTTACCTGCACCTTCGTCTCGCGCGAGGACCGCAGCCAGCGCTACACCGCCGTGCGCGATGTCACGCTGTCCATCCAGCCCGGCGAGTTCGTCTCGGTGGTGGGCCCCACGGGCTGCGGCAAGTCCACGCTGCTGAACGTCGGCGCCGGCCTGCTGGAGCCTTCCAGCGGCACCGTGCGCGTGTTCGGCGAGCCGCTGGTCGGCATCAACCGCCGCGCCGGCTATATGTTCCAGTCCGAGGCGCTGATGCCGTGGCGCAGCGCACTGGACAACGTGATTGCCGGCCTGGAATTCCGCGGCGTGCCGCGCGCCGAGGCCGAGGCGCAGGGCGAGGAATGGCTACGCCGCGTGGGCCTGGGTGGGTTTGGCGACCGCTATCCGCACCAGCTCTCGGGCGGCATGCGCAAGCGCGTGAGCCTGGCGCAGACGCTGGTGCTGGACCCGGACATCATCCTGATGGACGAGCCGTTCTCGGCGCTGGACATCCAGACCCGCCAGCTGATGGAAAACGAGGTGCTGGACCTCTGGGCCGCCAAGCGAAAGGCCGTGCTGTTCATCACGCACGACCTGGACGAGGCCATCGCCATGAGTGACCGCGTGGTGGTGCTGTCGGCCGGCCCGGGCACCCATCCGATTGGCGAATTTGCGATCGACCTGCCGCGTCCGCGCGACGTGGCGGAAGTCCGCAACCATCCGCGCTTCGTGGAGCTGCACGCCGCCATCTGGGACGTGCTGCGCGAGGAAGTGCTCAAGGGCTACGCGCAGCAGCGCAAGGTCGCCTGACCCTCTGACGATACAAAAACTCGTAGAACAACGATATGGCTTTTCGAGCGGATTCTAAGGGCATGCTGCGTGTGTGGCAGCTGCTGGTGCTGGTGGTGATCCTGGGGGTGTGGCATGCGGCCACGCGCTCGCAAGAGGTGGCGTTCTTCTTCGGCGAACCGCTGATGGTGGCGAAGCGCATCTGGACCTGGTTCGTCGTCGAGCGTGACATCTATATCCACCTGGGCGTGACGCTGCTGGAGACGGTGCTGGCGTTCGGCATCGGCACGGTGGCCGGGCTGGGCGTGGGGCTGTGGCTGGCGTTGAGCCCGTTCACCTCGGCCGTGCTCGACCCGTATGTGAAAGCGGCCAACTCGATGCCGCGCGTGATCCTGGCGCCGATCTTCGCGGTCTGGTTCGGGCTGGGGATCTGGTCGAAGGTGGCGCTGGCCGTGACGCTGGTGTTCTTCATCGTCTTCTTCAACGTCTACCAGGGCGTGAAGGAAGTGAGTCCGGTGGTGCTGGCCAACGCACGCATGCTCGGCGCGAACCAGAAGCAACTGCTGCGCCACGTGTACCTGCCCAGCGCCACGAGCTGGGTGTTCTCGTCGCTGCACACGTCAGTGGGTCTGGCGTTCGTGGGCGCGGTGGTGGGCGAGTACCTGGGTTCCGCGCGCGGCGTGGGCTACCTGATTCTCCAGGCCGAAGGCACGTTCGACATCAACACGGTGTTCGCGGGCATCGTAGTACTGACCGCGTGCGCGCTGGTGCTGGACTGGATGGTGACGGTGGGGGAGATGCGGCTGATGAAGTGGCAGCCGAGTTCGGGTGAGACCGAAAAACTCTGAAATACTGCGTTAAACGTTGTTGAATTCGCCCTCTCCCGGCCATGTCCAGACAAAGGACAGGCCGGGGAAGGGCGGAGAAGCGTTACGGCATGATGACGATCTTGCCGGTCACCTTGCGCGCTTCCATGTCCTTCAGCGCCTGCGGCGCCTGCTCCAGCGGGTAGCGTGCCGAGATGTGCGGGCGAATCTTGCCTTCCTTCATCCAGCCCAGCATCTGCGCCATATTGGCCTGATTGTTACGTGGCTCGCGACGGGCGAAATCGCCCCAGAACACGCCGACCAGCGACGCGCCCTTGAGCAGGGCCAGGTTCAGCGGCATCTTCGGGATCTCGCCGTTGGCGAAGCCCACCACGAGGTAGCGGCCACGCCAGCCGATCGAGCGGAAGGCCGGCTCGGCATAAATCCCCCCAACCGGGTCATAGATGACGTCCGGGCCCTTGCCGTCGGTCAGCGCCTTGACGCGCTCGCGCAGGTCTTCGGTGCTGTAGTTGATCAGCGCGTCGGCGCCGTGCTCCTTGCAGACCGCCAGCTTCTCGTCGGTAGACGCCGCCGCGATCACCCGCGCGCCAATCGCCTTGCCGATCTCGATGGCCGCCAGGCCCACGCCGCCGGCCGCGCCCAGCACCAGCATCGTCTCGCCAGCCTTCAGCTCGCCCCGGTCCACCACGGCGTGGTGGGAGGTGCCGTAGGTCAGCGTGAAGGCGGCGGCCACGTCGAAGTCGATGCCGGGCGGCATCGGCACCACGGCGCTCGCCGGGGCCTTGGCCTGCGTGGCGAAGGCGCCGTTGCCGAGATAGGCGATGACCTTGTCGCCGGGCTTGACGTGCGTCACGCCCGCGCCCACCGCGTTGACCACGCCGGCCAGCTCCGAACCGGGCGAGAAAGGCAGCGCCGGCTTGGCCTGGTACTTGTTCTGGATGATCAGCACGTCGGGGAAGTTGACCCCGGCGGCCTTGACGTCGATGACGACCTCGCCATCGCCGGGCACGAGGTCCGGGAGGGTGTCGAGCGAAAGGGAATCGGGCGGGCCCCAGGCTTTGCAGAGTACGGCTTTCATCTTGTCTCCGGTGGTGGTGTTGTGGTGTGGCGATGGTCTGCGCTCCGGGAAGTGTAGCGCAAAAAAGCACGATCGTTCTGTTCGCGTCGGGCGGCGGTTCCACGCCGTTTTGGTGCCGCGATGGCCGCTTTGCTCGGGTACAATCGCGGCCATGCATATCCTTCTCGCCAACGACGACGGTTATCTCGCGCCGGGCCTTGCCGTTCTGCATGCCGCGCTCGCCCCGCTTGCGCGCGTGACGGTGATCGCGCCCGAGCAGAACCATAGCGGTGCGTCGAATTCGCTCACGCTGCAACGTCCGCTCTCGGTTTTCGAGGCGCGCGAGGGCGTGCAGAAGGGTTTCCGTTTCATCAATGGTACGCCCACCGACTGCGTGCACGTGGCGCTGACCGGCCTGCTCGAGGATCGGCCCGACCTGGTAGTGTCCGGCATCAACCAGGGCCAGAACATGGGCGAGGATGTCCTGTACTCGGGCACCGTGGCCGCCGCCATCGAGGGCTATCTGTTCGGCATCCCGTCCATCGCGTTCTCGCAGGTGGACAAGGGCTGGGAGCACCTGGACGCCGCCGCGCGC
Organism: Cupriavidus sp. OV096; assembly: GCF_900115455.1. Lineage (NCBI taxonomy): Bacteria > Pseudomonadati > Pseudomonadota > Betaproteobacteria > Burkholderiales > Burkholderiaceae > Cupriavidus > Cupriavidus sp. OV096. The sequence continues at coordinate 254,885 of NZ_FOWM01000001.1, read as the reverse complement.
GTGGCGCGCGAGATCGTGGAGCGCGTGATCGCCAGCCCGCCCCAGGAGCCGTTCCTGCTCAACGTCAACATCCCGAACCTGCCGTTCGAACATCTGAAGGGCCAGCGCGCCACGCGCCTCGGCAAGCGCCATCCTTCGCAGCCGGTCATCACGCAGGTGAATCCGCGTGGCGATACCAACTACTGGATCGGCCCGGCCGGCGACGCGCGCGACGCGAGCGAAGGCACCGATTTCCACGCCACCGCCAATGGGTTTGTCTCGCTGACGCCGTTGCAGCTCGACCTGACCCATCGCGCGCAGCTCGAACAACTCGGACAGTGGCTGGGGTAGGCGTGTCGTTCGCGTCGGCCCTCCAGTCTTCGATTCCGGTATCGCGCCGATGAGCACCACGCCGCGCCGATCCCGCTTTCCGCTGCCGCTCGATGCGGTAGTCGAACGCAAGCCCGCGCCGAAGCGCACGGCCGGCCTGCCCGCCGTGGGCGGCCGGCATGTGGCCGCGCCCGCGCCGGCGACCGTCAAGCCACGCAAGCCGTCCGCACCGCCTGCGGCCCCGCCGCCACCGGGCAGTGCCGTGGAGGCGCGTGCCTCGGCGGCCACGGCGGGCGGGGGCGGCATGGCGTCCGATCGCGCCCGCACCGCGTTGGCTGCACGGCTGCGTGCCGGCGGCATCCGCGACGAGCGCGTGCTGAGCGCCATCGCCACGGTGCCACGTCATCTGTTCATGGAGCCGGGGCTGGCCTCGCAAGCCTATGAGGACGCCGCGCTGCCGATCGGCCATCAGCAGACCATTTCCAAGCCGTCGGTGGTGGCGCGCATGATCGAACTGCTGCGCGAGGGCCTCACGCCGGACCAGCCGATCCCGCGGGTGCTGGAAATCGGCACCGGCTGCGGCTACCAGGCTGCCGTGCTGAGCCTCGTCGCGCAGGAAGTGTTCTCCATCGAGCGGATTCGTCCGCTCCACGAACAAGCCAAGGCGAACCTGCGTCCGCTGCGCGTGCCGAACATCCGCCTGCATTACGGCGATGGCATGCTCGGGCTGCCGCAGGCCGCACCGTTTTCCGCCATCATCCTGGCCGCCGCCGGGATGGACGTGCCCGAGGCGCTGCTCGGGCAACTGGCGATTGGCGGCCGGCTGATCGCCCCGGTGGTGGCATCCGCACCGGGCGGCCCCGGCCAGACCGTCACCCAGCAGCTCTTGCTGATCGAGCGCCTGAACCGTCATCGGTTTCACAGGACCGCGCTTGAAGCCGTTTTCTTTGTGCCCTTAAAATCGGGCACCATCTGAGTCGAACTATGCACAACATCGTGAAATCGGAACATTTCGCACGTTTGGGACAACGTTTCACCGTCACCGCGCTCGTCGCCCTGCTGGCTGCCTGCGCCAATTCGCCCATGCCCGCCCCGGTGGTGGACCGTACCTCCACCGCAGGTGGACAGGCCGCCGCGTCCGTGGAGCCGGCGCCGCCTGGATACTATCGGGTCAAGCGAGGCGATACCCTTTACCGTATCGCGCTCGAGAACGGGCAGTCGTATCGCGACGTGGCGTCGTGGAACAATATCGGCAATGCGAATCAGATCGAGGTCGGACAACTGCTGCGCGTTGTGCCGCCGAGCGCCGACGCTAACGTAGCCCCGGGCGTCGCCACGGTGCCGGTGGCGCCTGGCACGGTGCAGTCGCAGCCGATTGACGCGGCGCGCCCGGTCGGCACCCCTGTCGGGACCCCCTCCGGCACCACGGCAGCGGCCTCGGTGCCGGCCGCCACGCCCTCGGCCGGTGCATCGGCAGCAGCGGCGGCTTCGGCCCCGGCTGGCGACGTCCGCCTGTCCTGGCCCGCCAGCGGTCAGCTGATCGGAAAATTTGATGACAAAGGTAACAAAGGCATTGATATCGCTGGTAAAAAAGGCGATGCCGTGCTGGCTGCCGACGAGGGTAGGGTGATTCACGTAGGCCCCTTGCGCGGCTACGGGAATCTTGTCATCATCAAACACAACGACACGTATCTCACCGCCTACGGTCATAACGACAAGGTGCTGGTGGCAGAGCAGTCAATGGTCCGCAAGGGCCAGAAGATTGCCGAAATGGGTAACAGTGATACTGACAGGGTCAAGCTGCACTTTGAGGTTCGCAAGAACGGAAAACCGGTCGATCCGATGCGGTATCTGCCGCCACAGTGAGGTTTCATGCCACGCCAGAAAACTGTCTCATCCGGAGTTGTCAGCAGGACCCGTCGTCCCAAGCAGCCGGAAGGAAAGGCTGGTGTGGCGAAATCTGCCGACGTGGTGGACGCCGAGGGCTTCGGCGACGATCCTGCTGCCGAAATGGTCCCGGCTACCGACGAGCCCATCACGCCCGTTTCGCGTGCCGGCCTGCGTGACACCGATCTCGCCACCGACCTGCGCGTAGACGTCGTCGCCGCCGACGACGGCGACGACGATGAAGCCGAGGACGAGGAAGAGGAAGAAGAAGCCGCCGAGGCCGCGCCCGAGCACGACGACTTCAAGACCGTGCTCCACACGGAACTCGCCGCCGACACCGTCCAGCATTACCTGAACCGCATCAGCATCAAGCCGTTGCTGTCCGCGCCGGAGGAACTCCATTTCTCCACGCTGGCCAAGGGCGGGGATTTCTCCGCGCGGCAGGTGATGATCGAGCGAAACCTGCGCCTCGTGGTCAGCATCGCCAAGGGCTACCTGAACCGTGGCGTGCCGCTGCTCGATTTGATCGAGGAAGGCAATCTCGGCTTGATGCACGCCATCGAGAAGTTCGATCCGACCCGTGGTTTCCGCTTTTCCACCTATGCCACGTGGTGGATCCGCCAGAGCATCGAGCGCGCGATCATGAATCAGGCCCGCACGGTGCGGTTGCCGGTGCACGTGATTCGCGAACTCAATCAAGTACTGCGTGCCAAGCGTCATCTTGAAAAAGGTGGCACCGATGGCCGCGACGCCAGCCTCGAGGACATTGCTCATCTCCTCGGAAAGACGCCTGACGAGGTGCAGGACGTGCTGGCACTCAATGAACATACCACCTCGCTCGATACGCCGTTCGATCTCGACCCAGGCTCCAGCCTGCTCGATTTCCTTTCCGACGAGCACAACGCCGCGCCCGACCAGGAAGTGGCCCACCGCGAGTTGGAAAACCTGATGAAGCTTTGGCTGGCCCGCCTGTCGGAGAAGCATCGCTATGTGGTGGAGCGCCGCTTCGGCCTGAACCACATCGAGCCGGCTACGCTCGAGGAGCTGGCCGAGGAAATGGGTCTGACGCGCGAGCGCGTGCGCCAGATCCAGCAGGAAGCGCTGGTCAAGCTCAAGCGGCATTTCGCTTCGCAAGGTGTCAGGAAGGACGCCGTTTTATGACCCCTGTGCTGGTATTCGACATCGAGACGATTCCCGATGTCGCCGGCCTGCGCCGTTTGCATGACCATCCCGCATCGATGAGCGACGCCGAAGTCGCCGAGCATGCGTTTGCCGCCCGCCGGGACAAGACCGGCTCCGACTTCATGCCGCACCACCTGCAGCGCGTGGCTGCCATTTCCTGTGTGCTGCGTCGCACGCAGCGCGATGGGTCCGCCGTGTTCCATGTCGGCTCGCTCGGCACGCTCGAGGATGGTGAGGCCACGCTGATCCAGAAGTTCTACGAACTGATCGCGCGCTACAGCCCGCAACTGGTGTCGTGGAATGGCGGTGGCTTCGACCTGCCCGTGCTCCACTATCGTGGGCTGATCAACGGGGTCGCTGCGCCGCGTTACTGGGAAATGGGTGAGGGCCGCGACGACGACAGCCGCGAGTTCAAGTGGAACAACTACATCAGCCGCTATCACATGCGGCATCTGGACCTGATGGACCTGCTGGCGATGTACCAGCCACGGGCCAGTGCGCCGCTCGACGACCTGGCCAAGCTATGCGGCTTCCCCGGCAAGATGGGGATGGACGGCAGCAAGGTATGGGAGGCCTACCAGCAAGGCCAGCTCGCCGCAATTCGCGATTATTGCGAGACTGACGTCGTCAACACCTACCTGATGTACTGCCGCTTCCAGTTGATGCGCGGCGGGCTGACGCCGCGCGAGTTCGACATGGAAGTGTCGCTGGTTCAGGAGTCGCTGGCCGAGCTGCCGGGCGAGCAGTGGATGCAGTACCTGCGCGCCTTCCAGCTCAAGCCGATGAGCCCCGAGGACGACGAAGAGCCCGAAATCTAGGCGTCCAGTGTCAGATGGATGGGCTGGTGGTCCGATGCATCGGTCTCGCCGTTGACCTCGCAACGTTGCACATCGGCGAGCAAATTCTCCGTCACGAACACGAAATCACACGCGAAGGGCGGCTCCGGCCATTGCTTCTTGTCATAGAGGGCGCAGGTCGGCGCGTGGGGCTCGCCCGGGTGGGTGTGGATCCACGCGTCTTGCCAGTTCGGCGTGGCATCGGGGTAGCGCTCGAGCATGGTCCGGTAGGCCACATCCTCCGGCTTGGCGTTGAAGTCGCCGCACAGGATCGCTTCAACGGGCCGTGGCTCCGGCGTGAACGGGCCGGGCCGTGATTCCGATTTGCTGGGCCGCCGCGCGTGATCGCACGCCTCCTTATGCCAGTCGCGCAGGGCGGTAGCCTGGGCCTCGCGTTGGAGCTTCGAATAGAACTCCAGGTGCGTGGAGATCACACGCAGACGCCTGGCGCCAATCTGCACTGTGACCTCCAACGCCACGCGTGGCATCGACGCCACTTCCGGATCAGCCGGCCAGGGTAATGCATGGCGGAAGACCTCCCGCACCGCGAGCCGAGTCGCGACCACGTTGCCGAACTGGCGATGGCTGCCATCGTTCCCGGTGCGGTCGACGCCCGGCGCGAAGATGACGCGGTAGCCGGGAAGCAGGGCGGTCAGCTCGGCCACCTGATCGCGGCTCGGGTTGCCGGCCATGTCCGTGAAACCCCGCGTGACCTCCTGCAGGCAGATCACGTCGGCGTCGGCCATGCCGCGCATGGTGTCGACGATCCGCGCGAGGTCGACCTTGCCGTCTGCCCCGCGCCCCCATTGGATATTCCACGTAATCAGTTCCATCGCCGTCCTCTATTGCGGCTGCCGTTTGGCGCCGTGACTGGAATACAATCGCGCTTTCGCAAAACAATACGTCAGGTCCCACTGGTGTCTCAAGCCGTGTCTTCACCCGCCCAGCCGGCGACGCAGTCTAGTGTCGCTTCCGCCACAACTCCGGGGTCTCCCGACCCGATCGTCAAGATCGAAAGCCTTGACATGGAGGCGCGCGGCGTCGGCCGCCTGGTCAATGAAGACGGCACGCCGGGCAAGGTGATCTTCGTCGAAGGTGCGCTGCCGGGCGAGACGGTCAGCTATCGCAGTTTCCGCCGCAAGCGGAGCTACGAGCAGGCCCATCTGGTGGAGGTGAAGCAGGCGTCTGTGATGCGCGTGGAGCCGGGGTGCCAGCATTTCGGCGTGTGCGGCGGTTGCTCGATGCAGCACCTGGACGCGCGCGCCCAGTTGGCCATCAAGCAGCGCGTGCTGGAGGACAATCTCTGGCATCTGTCGAAGGTGCGGCCGGACGTCGTATTTCGTCCAATTGCCGGCCCAGACTGGGGCTATCGCTACCGTGCGCGACTGACCGTCCGCTATGTGGCGAAGAGGGGCGGGGCGCTGGTGGGCTTCCACGAGCGCAAGAGCAGTTACGTGGCCGACATGACGCGCTGCGAGATCCTGCCGCCGCATGTGTCCGCCTTGCTGGTGCCGCTGCGCGAGCTGGTCGCGGCGTTGTCGATCCGCGACCGCATGCCCCAGATCGAACTCGCGGTGGGCCAGGAAGTGACGGCGCTGGTGCTGCGCATCCTTGAGCCGCTGACCGATGCCGATAAGGACCTGCTGCGCGCCTTCGCCGACCGCCACAGCGTGCAGTTCTGGCTCCAGCCGAAGGGCCCGGACACGGTCTATCCGTTCTATCCGGCCGATCAGGAACTGGCGTACACGCTGCCCGAGTTCGGCATCCGCATGCCGTTCAAGCCGACCGATTTCACGCAGGTCAATCATCAGATCAACCGTGTGCTGATTGGCCGCGCGCTGCGCCTGCTGGACGCCCAGCCCACGGACCGGCTGCTCGACCTGTTCTGCGGTATCGGCAATTTCACGCTGCCGCTGGCCACGCAGGGCGCATCGGTGATGGGCATCGAGGGCAGCGAGGTGCTAACCACGCGCGCGCTGGCCAATGCCGAGTACAACGGGCTGGCTGGCAAGACGTCGTTCGCCTCCCGCAACCTGTTCGAGGTGACGGCCCAGGATATCGCCGCGCTGGGCCGCTTCGACCGCTGGCTCGTCGATCCGCCCCGCGAGGGTGCGCTGGCGGTCTGCAAGGCGCTGGGTGATCTCAACCAGGCCGGCAGCGACGTGCTGCCGCAGCGCATCGTCTACGTGTCTTGCAACCCGGCCACGCTGGCGCGCGACGCGGGTATGCTGGTGCGCGAAGCCGGCTATCGGCTGGCCGGCGCCGGTGTGGTCAACATGTTCCCGCACACGTCCCACGTGGAGTCGATCGCGGTCTTCGAGCGGGACTGACCGGCGGCGATGCTCATCGCGCAGGCATGAAAAAACCGGCCCGAAGGCCGGTTTTTCGTTTGCAACAACGTTGCGGGTCGTGCGTCAGTCGCGGCTGCCGCCGAAGATGCCGAGCAGCGCCAGCAGGTTCGCGAACACGTTGTAGACGTCGAGGTAGATCGCGAGCGTGGCGGTGATGTAGTTCGTCTCGCCGCCGTTCACGATGCGCTGCACGTCAAACAGGATGTACGCGGAGAAGATGCCGATCGCGATCACGGACACGGTGATCATCAGCGCGGGCATCTGCAGCCAGATGTTGGCCACGCTGGCCAGGATCAGCAAGATCACGCCGACGAACAGGAACTTGCTCATGCCGGAGAAATCGCGCTTGCTGACCGTGGCGACGGACGCCATCGTGGCAAACACGGCCGCCGTGCCGCCGAACGCGTACATGATCAGCGCCGGGCCGTTCGAGAACGACAGCGTCGCGCTGATCAGTCGCGACAGCATCAGGCCCATGAAGAACGTGAACGCCAGCAGCAGGACCACGCCCATGCTGCTGTTCTTGGTCTTCTCGATGCCGTACATGAAGCCGAACGCGACCGCGAAGAAGATCAGGATCGAGAGGCCGGGGCTGCCCGCCATCAGGGTGAAGCCGGAGGCCACGCCGATCCACGCGCCGAGCACGGTCGGGATCATCGAGAGGGCCAGCAGCCAGTAGGTGTTGCGTAGGACCCGATTGCGGACGACGACATCGGTCGCGCCCGCGTTGTTGCCGAAACCGTAGGTGTTCAGCTTGTTGTTCATGGTGACTCCTGTCATCAATGTTCGGTGAGGCGCCGGGTGAGACCCGGGCGGCACAACGTCAATGTGGCATTGCGTAGGCGGTTTTGCAAGGGCCTTTGTCTTAACAATAACGCATTGGCCTGGTTGTTTTCCGATTTCGCAAACATTGGACGAGACTTTGGGCCTTCCGTTCCCCGGCTGCGCACCCAAAAAGTGTATTTTACGCTACTTATTGCGCCGCAACATCGTGCGCCAGGGCTCACAACGGGGCGAACGGGTCACGCGCTCGAATCCGTCTTGGTCTCGTGCTAGAATTGCACGTTTAATCCATTTGTAACCCCTTCATTTTTCGGAGTTTTTCATGGCGATCGAACGCACCCTGTCGATTATCAAGCCGGATGCCGTGGCCAAGAACGTTATCGGCCAGATCTACGCCCGTTTCGAGGCCGCTGGCCTGAAGATCATTGCTGCCAAGATGGTTCACCTGTCGCGCGGTGAAGCCGAGCAGTTCTACGCCGTGCACAAGGCACGCCCGTTCTTCAAGGACCTGGTGGACTTCATGGTTTCCGGCCCGGTGATGATCCAGGCCCTGGAAGGCGAAGGCGCCATTGCCAAGAATCGCGACCTGATGGGCGCCACGGACCCGAAGAAGGCTGAAAAGGGCACGATCCGCGCCGATTTCGCCGACAGCATCGACGCCAACGCCGTGCACGGCTCGGACGCCGCGGAAACGGCAGCTCAGGAAGTGGCTTTCTTCTTCCCGGGTATGAACGTTTACGGCCGCTGATTGTCCCTGACATCACGACCTGTACTGAAGTAAAGCTGGAATTGCCGTCATGAACCCTCTCGTCAACCTGCTCGATCTCGACGCGGACGCGCTCACCGCCTATTGCGGCGAGCTCGGCGAGAAGCCGTTCCGTGCCCGGCAATTGCAGCGCTGGATCCACCAGTTCGGTGCCAGCCAGTTCGACGCCATGTCGGATCTCGCCAAGTCGCTGCGCGAGAAGCTCGCCACGCGCGCCGAGATCCGCTCGCCGGCCATCATCACCGACAACGTGTCGACCGATGGCACGCGCAAATGGCTGCTCGACGTGGGCGCTGGCAACGCGGTGGAGACGGTGTACATCCCCGAGGACACGCGCGGCACGCTGTGTGTGTCCTCGCAGGCTGGATGCGCCGTCAACTGCCGGTTCTGTTCGACCGGCAAGCAGGGTTTCTCGCGCAATCTGTCGACTGGCGAGATCATCGGCCAGCTGTGGATGGCCGAGTTCGCCATGCGTGCCCAGCTGGGCCGCGGCCCCAAAGACGAGCGCGTCATCTCCAATGTGGTGATGATGGGCATGGGCGAGCCGCTGCTCAACTACGACGCCGTGGTGCCGGCCATGCGCCTGATGCTCGACGACCACGCGTACGGCCTGTCGCGCCGCCGCGTCACGCTGTCCACCTCCGGCGTGGTGCCGATGATGGACCGCCTGTCGAAAGACCTGCCGGTGGCGCTGGCGGTGTCGCTGCATGCGTCGAACGACCCGCTGCGGGACATGCTGGTCCCGCTCAACAAGAAGTACCCGCTGGCCGAACTGATGGCGGCATGCCGCCGCTACCTCGAGTTCGCGCCGCGCGATTTCATCACCTTCGAATACTGCATGCTCGATGGCGTCAACGACGGCGTCGAGCACGCGCGGGAACTGCTGAAGCTTGTGGCCGACGTGCCGTGCAAGTTCAACCTGATCCCGTTCAACCCGTTCCCGGAATCTGGCCTGAAGCGCTCGAACAACGAGCAGATCCGCCGCTTCGCCCAGGTGCTGATGGACGCGGGCATCGTTACCACGATCCGAAAGACCCGCGGCGACGATATCGACGCCGCCTGTGGTCAGCTGGCCGGGGAGGTCATGGATCGGACCCGTCTGGCCGAGCGCGGCAAGTTCGGCAAGATCACGCCACTGGTGCCGGTGGTTGCCGCCGGTCAATCTCGGGAGGCCCGTCCTGCATGACCCGTCTGATTGTCGCAGCCCTGTCAGGGCTGATGATGTTGTCCGCCTGCACGTTGCCGCCTCCGCCTTCGCAGGACATCAAGACCGCCTCCGACCAGACCGCAGCGAGCCGCCGCGCCGCCATCCGGCTGCAACTGGCTACGCAATATCTTGACGCGCGCCAGTATCCGGTGGCGTTGGACGAGGTGAAGCAGGCCATCGCGATCGATCCGGCCTCCGTGGACGCCTACCATGTGCGCGCCCTGATCTACATGGGCATGAACGAGAACGCGCTGGCGGAGGATAGCTTCCGCACGGCGCTCTCGATGCGCGCCAACGATCCGGACGTGCTCAACAACTACGGCTGGTTTCTCTGCCTGACCAACCGTTTTGCCGAGGGCAAGGCCACGCTCCAGCGCGCGGTGCAGGCGCCGTCCGCCAACGGCCCGGTCAAGCCGCTGACCAACCTCGGCGCTTGCGAGCTGCGCAACGGCGACATGGTGGCGGCGGAAAAGAACCTCCAGACCGCGTATGGCTATGATCGCAGCGATCCGTCGGTCAATACGAACCTGGCGCTGCTGAACTACAAGCGCGGCGACTTCGCACAAGCACAGGAATATGCCGGCAAGGTCAACAACAGCCGGTTTGTCAGCGCGCAATCCCTCTGGCTGGGAGCGCGTATTGCACGCCGTCAGGGCGACACAGCGACACAGAATTCGCTGCTGTCGCAACTCCGCAACCGGTTTCCCGACTCGCGCGAGCTGACGGCCTACGAGAGAGGAGCTTGGGATGAGTGAACAAGAGCGCGCCTTGGAAGCTGCGACGACGGGTCACGTCGGCAGTGGCGCGACAGACTCCGACCGCGAGGCCGTGGCCCGCGAGATCGGGGCGCAACTGAAAGAAGCACGCCAGACGCAGCGTCTGTCGCTGGAGGACGTGAGCGCGCGGCTCAAGGTGGCGTCGGCCAAGCTGGCGGCCATCGAGTCCGGCAACGTGGCGAGCCTGCCTGACGTAACGTTCGCCAAGGGCGTGATGCGGGCCTACGCGCGCACGCTCCATATCGATATCGACGCGCTGCTGGGCCAGTATCACGCCCAGGCGCAGACCGCGCCGGTGCAGGAAATCACGCGCCGCCGCGAAGGTGCGATCAACCAGACGTTCGACGACCGCAAGCGCTTCGGCTCGAAGAGTTCGAGCGGGGCGGGCGGCCGCTGGGTGTGGCTGTTCTTCGTGCTCGTGGTGCTGGGCGCCGGCGGCTATTTCGGCTTCGACCACGCCCGTGCATGGTGGGAATCGCGTGAGCAAGCCGCCGCGGAAGCGCCGGCCGCCGCCGTTGTCACGGAAGACCCCACCACGGCGCAGAGCCATGGCGACGGTACGGTGACCGCAGCGCTGCCGCCGGTCATGGCGGGTAACGATTCCCCGGCGCCGTCGGAGGCACCGCCCACGACCGTGGCCGGCCTGCCGCTGGCAACGGGTGGCGCATTGGGCACTTCGGATGCCACTTCGGCGGCCCCTGCCGCGCCGTCGGCACCCGCTGCAACGAAGCCCGCTCCGGCCGCCACGGCGACGCCCGTGACGGAAACGACCAAGCCTGTCCCGGCGACGCCTGCGGCCACGGCCACCACGGCTGCGGACGGCACGATCCAGATCCGCTTCTCGGCGGACACCTGGTACGAGGTGCGTGACCGCACCGGCAAGATCATCCTGGGCGGCACCGCCAAGGCCGGCGATACCGCTGCCGGCAGCGGCGCGGGCGGCCCGTACAAGATGATCCTGGGTAATGTGAAGGGTGTGGAATCGATCACGCGCAATGGCGCGCCCGTCGATTTCCAGTCAGCCAACCGAAATAATGTGGCGCGCCTGACGCTGCAGTGATGCAGTCGGGTGGCGCATCAAGCGATGCAACAAGGTGGTAACGCTATGAACGAGAAGGCTTCCCAGCCGGTCCTGCCGGGTTCGTTGCCGCGCCGGCAATCGCGCCAGGCGCGTGTAGTGTGGGGCGACAATATCGTCACCGTGGGTGGTGGCGCACCGGTCCGTGTGCAGTCGATGACGAACACGGATACGGTTGATGCCATCGGTACCGCGATCCAGGTCAAGGAACTGGCGCGCGCCGGGTCCGAGATCGTCCGCATCACGGTGAATACGCCCGAGGCCGCCGCCGCCGTGCCGGCCATCCGCGAACAGTTGGACCGCATGGGTGTGGACGTGCCGCTGGTCGGCGACTTCCACTACAACGGCCATACGCTGCTGCACGATTATCCCGAGTGCGCACAGGCGTTGTCGAAGTACCGGATCAACCCCGGCAACGTCGGCAAGGGCGCCAAGCGCGACCGGCAGTTCGCCGAGATGATCGAGCTGGCGTGCCGCTATGAGAAGCCGGTGCGCATCGGCGTGAACTGGGGCAGCCTGGACCAGGACCTGCTCGCCCGCATCATGGACGAGAACGCCGCCCGTGCCGTGCCCTGGGGCGCGCAGAGCGTGATGGTCGAGGCGCTGATCACGTCGGCGATCGAGTCCGCGCAGAAGGCCGAGGAAATCGGCCTGCCGGGTAGCCAGATCATCCTGTCGTGCAAGGTCTCGCAGGTGCAGGAGCTGATCGCGGTGTACCGCGAGCTGGCCCGCCGCTGCGAGTACGCGCTGCACCTGGGCCTGACCGAAGCCGGCATGGGCAGCAAGGGCATCGTGGCCTCGACGGCCGCGCTGTCGGTGCTGATGCAGGAAGGCATTGGCGACACCATCCGCATTTCGCTGACCCCGGAACCGGGCGCGGCGCGCGAGAAGGAAGTCTACGTGGCGCAGGAAATCCTGCAGACCATGGGGCTGCGCAATTTCACGCCGATGGTGATTGCCTGCCCGGGTTGCGGTCGCACCACGAGCACCACGTTCCAGGAACTCGCGTCCAGCATCCAGTCGTATCTGCGCGAGCAGATGCCGACGTGGAAGACCGCGTATCCGGGCGTCGAGGAAATGGATGTGGCCGTGATGGGCTGCATCGTGAACGGCCCCGGCGAGAGCAAGCATGCCAATATCGGCATCTCGCTGCCGGGCTCGGGCGAGTCGCCGGCGGCGCCAGTGTTCGTCGATGGCGTCAAGGTGAAGACGCTGCGCGGCGAACGCATCGCCGAGGAATTCCAGGCGATCGTGGACGAGTACGTGCGCACGCACTACGGTCCCGGCGCCACGCAGCAAGTACAAGAATCGGTGGCCTGAACCCGGCTGCATCGCAGCGAAGCAGGCAACACCGCAGGTAACGAAACGGATATGAGCGAAGAGAAGACGAAGGCCGCCAAGGCACTGCAGGGCGTGAAGGGCATGAACGACATGCTGCCCGCCGACGCCCCGCTGTGGGAAATGTTCGAGAATGCCGCACGCAGCATGCTGCGTGCCTACGGCTACCAGCAGATCCGCACGCCGATCGTCGAGCATACGCAGCTGTTCGTCCGTGGCATTGGCGAGGTGACGGACATCGTCGAGAAGGAGATGTATTCCTTCACCGATGCGCTGAACGGCGAGCACCTGACGCTGCGCCCGGAAGGCACGGCGGCGGCGGTGCGCGCGACCATCGAGCACAACCTGCTCTATGACGGCCCGAAGCGCCTCTGGTACACCGGTCCGATGTTCCGCCATGAGCGTCCGCAGCGCGGCCGCTATCGCCAGTTCCACCAGCTTGGCGCCGAGGCACTTGGCTTTGCCGGCCCCGACGTGGACGCCGAGATCATCCTCATGTGCCAGCGCCTGTGGGACGACCTGGGCCTGGTCAACGTGCGGCTGGAACTCAATTCGCTGGGTCAGGCGCATGAGCGCGCGGCCCACCGTGAGGAACTGATCAAGTACCTCGAGGGCTTCCAGGACATCCTCGACGAGGACAGCAAGCGCCGCCTCTACACGAATCCGCTGCGCGTGCTGGACACGAAGAATCCGGCGCTCCAGGAAATGGCCGCCAACGCGCCCAAGCTGATCGACTTCCTGGGCGAGGAATCGCTGGCCCACTTCGAGGGCGTGCAGCGCCTGCTGCTGGCCAACAATATTCCGTTCAAGATCAATCCGCGCCTCGTGCGCGGGCTCGATTACTACAACCTGACCGTGTTCGAGTGGATCACGGACAAGCTCGGCGCGCAGGGCACCATTGCCGGCGGCGGTCGCTACGATCCGCTGATCCAGCAGATGGGCGGCAAGCCCGCACCGGCCTGCGGCTGGGCGATGGGCATCGAGCGGATCATCGAACTGATGCGCGAAGAGAAGCTCGCGCCGGAAGCGCCAGGTTGCGATGTCTATCTGGTCCACCAGGGTGAGGCGGCCGGCCAGCAGGCCATGATCGTCGCCGAGCGGTTGCGCGACGCCGGCCTGGACGTGGTGGTGCATGCCACGCCGGATGGCAAGAGCGGCAGCTTCAAGTCGCAGATGAAGCGCGCCGACGCAAGTGGCGCATCCTTTGCCGTTATTATTGGCGACGACGAAGTGGCGGCCGGCGTGATGCAGGTCAAGCAGCTGCGTGGCGGCAGCGCTGGTGACGGCGGCCCGCAGGCAAGCGTTGCGGCCGAAGCGGTGGTGGACCACATCATCGACGCGATGATCAACGCGACAGAGTCTGACACCGCGGACGACGCGGAAGACGAACAATAAGCGAATTCAGCGGTATCCAGCCTGGCCGATCCCGGGGGACGGCCGGACTTATCAACCTTTGCGGGTAACTGCCGCGACATGGCTTGCGAGACATGGCTTACGATCTAGAAGAACAGGAACAGCTTGAGAGCCTGAAGGCCTGGTGGAACCAGTACGGCAACATCATCACGTGGATCGTGATTGCCGCGCTGCTCGGTTTCGCGGCCTGGAGTGGCTGGAACTACTGGCAGCGCGTGCAGGCGCGCGATGCCGCGCTGCTGTACGAGCAGGTCACCAAGGCTGCCGAGGCCCGCGACGCGGACCGCGTGAAGCGCGCCGCCACCGACCTCGAGGACAAGTTCGGCCGTACGGCCTATGGTCCGATGAGCGCGCTCGTGGCGGCCAAGGTGCTGTACGATGCGGGCGATCTGGCCGGCGCCAAGACGCAGCTGCAGTGGGCCGTGGATCATGGTGGCGACGAGTACGCGCCGCTGGCGCGCGTGCGTCTGGCCGGCGTGCTGCTCGACGAGAAGGCGTACGACCAGGGCCTCGCGCTGCTGAAGGACACGCCGCCCGCCCAGTTCGAGGCACTGTTCGCTGACCGCCGGGGCGACCTGCTGGCCGCGCAGGACAAGCGCGACGACGCTCGCACTGCTTACCGCCAAGCGCTGGAGAAGCTGAGCGCCGATGAAGGTGGTATGCGCCAGATCATCCAGTTCAAGCTCGACGCGCTGGGCACGGCCTGAGCGGCACATCGAATAATCCTTAGGATCGTATCCCTATGACGTCATTGCTCCGCGCCGCCGCCATCCGTTCTCTGTCTCCCGTGGTGTCTCGCCGTGTCGCCCGCGTGGTAGTCGCCGGCGCCTGCGTGAGCGCGCTGGCCGGCTGCTCGCTGTTCGGCAAGGAAAACAAGCATCCGCCCACCGAGCTGAAGCCGATTTCGGCCACGCTGTCCGTCAAGCAGGCCTGGAAGGCCGACGTGGGCAAGAGCGGCCCGTACGTGATGGCCCCGGTGGCGGCTGGTAATAATGTATACGTGTCGTCCAAGGGCGGCACCGTGCTGGCGCTGGAAGGCAATTCGGGGCGTACGCTCTGGAAGGCCAAGACCGACCTCGACCTGACCTCGGGCCCCGGCTCGGACGGCTCGGTGACGGCTGTGGCCGGCGAGAAGGGCGCGATCTACGCCTTCGACACCAGCGGGAAGCAGATCTGGAAGAAGCAGGTCAACGGCGAGGTGCTGTCGGCGCCGCTGGTCGGCAACGGCCTCGTGGTCGTGCGCACGACCGATACGCGTGTGATCGGCCTCGACGCCCAGACCGGCGACCGCCGGTGGATCTACCAGCGCTCGCAGACCCCGCTGAACCTGCGCGCCGCCATGGGCATGGTCTATGCTGGCGACGGCATCGTCATGGGCTTCCCGGGCGGCAAGCTCGGCGTGCTGGCACCCGGCAACGGCGTGCTGCGCTGGGAAAGCACGGTGTCGTATCCGAAGGGCGTGTCCGAGATCGAACGGCTCAACGACGTGACCGGCGTACCGGCCGTCAATGGCCGCCAGGTGTGCGCCACGACCTTCCAGGGCCGTGTGTCGTGCCTGGAACTGGCCAACGGCCAGCCGCAGTGGGGCAAGGATTTCTCCTCGCCGACCGGGCTGGCCCAGGATGAAACGTCACTGTTCGCCAGCGACGAAACCTCGACCCTCTTCGCGTTCGACCGTTCCAACGGCAACGAGCGCTGGAAGAACGACCAGCTCCGCTATCGCAGCCTGGGCGCGCCGATCGCGCTCGGCCGCTCGGTGGTGGTGGGCGATTTCGAGGGCTTTGTCCACTTCCTGTCCCGTGAAGACGGGCAGATCGTGGCCCGCATGAAGACCGACGGCAGCGCCGTCAGCGCAGCGCCGGTCGTGGCCGGCCAGACGCTGGTCGTACAGACCCGCGACGGTGATATCTTCGGTTTCGTACCGAACTGATCGCCAGCGCACGCAAGCCTGGCCGTGCCCCTGTCGCACGGCCGGCGCCAATCCGGTAGCATGATCCCTGGTCGTGCCAGCAACTGCGGAAGGTGGCGATTCGCCCCGGTTCCGCGCCCGACAGGAAGCCCCATTTCAGGGAATACGGCCAGCCGCGCGGTAATCCGTGCGATGGTTGTCGGATCAACATGACTCCGGAGTTGCCGGGGGACGGCATATGCCGCCCCCCGTTTCCGTTTATTGCATGAAACCAGTTATCGCACTCGTCGGACGCCCGAATGTGGGCAAGTCGACGCTATTCAATCGCATGACCCGCTCCCGGGACGCCCTTGTGGCCGACCTGCCGGGTCTCACGCGTGACCGCCACTACGGCGAAGGCCGCATCGGCGAGCGTCCGTTCATCGTTATCGACACGGGTGGTTTCGAACCCGTGGCCAAGGACGGCATCGTGGCCGAGATGGCCAAGCAGACGCGCCAGGCCGTGGTCGAGGCCGACGTGGTCATCTTCCTGGTCGACGGCCGCCTGGGCCTGGCGCCGCAGGACCGTGTGATCGCCGACTACCTGCGCAAGACCGGTCGTCGCATCATGCTGGCCGTGAACAAGGCCGAGGGCATGAAGTACACCTCGGTAGCCGCGGACTTCTACGAACTCGGCATGGGCGACCCCTATGCGATCTCGTCCACGCACGGCGACGGCGTGAGCGAACTCGTGGACGAGGCGCTGGAGATGGCCGTGCAGGAGCGTCCGGAGCTCGCCGAGCAGACGGATGAGAGCCATCGCGGCGTGAAGATCGCGATCGTGGGGCGCCCGAACGTGGGCAAGTCCACGATGGTCAACACGCTGATCGGCGAGGAGCGCGTGATCGCGTTCGACATGCCGGGCACCACGCGTGACGCGATCTATGTGGAATTCGAGCGGGGCGGCAAGCCGTACACGCTGATCGACACGGCTGGCCTGCGCAAGCGCGGCAAGGTGTTCGAGGCGATCGAGAAGTTCTCGGTGGTCAAGACGCTGCAGTCGATTGCCGACGCCAACGTGGTCGTCCTGCTACTCGACGCCCAGCAGGACATTTCCGAGCAGGACGCGCACATCGCCGGCTTCATCGTCGAATCCGGCCGGGCGCTGGTGGTGGGCGTGAACAAGTGGGACGGACTGGACGGCCACGCGCGTGACCGCATCAAGCACGACCTGGAGCGCAAGCTGCAATTCCTGAGCTTCGCGAATTTCCACTTCGTATCCGCGCGCGAACGCACCGGCATCGGCGCGCTGCTGCGCTCCGTGGATGAGGCGTACGCCGCCGCGATGGTCAAGCTGCCCACGCCGCAGCTGACCCGTGTGCTGGCCGAAGCGGTGGAGTTCCAGCAGCCCAGGCGGGTGGGCGCGTCGCGCCCCAAGCTGCGCTACGCGCACCAGGGCGGCTCGAATCCGCCGATCATCGTGGTGCACGGCAACGCGCTGCAAGGTGTGGCCGAGACCTATCGTCGCTATCTGGAAAACCGCTTCCGGACAGCGTTCAAACTCAAGGGCACACCGCTGCGCATCGAATTTCGTACGAACAAAAACCCGTACGCCGACTCGAAGGAATGAGGCGCAATGGTGCCTTTCTTCGCGGCCAAGTTTCGTTTGCGTTCGTTTGGAACTGAGGCTAAATTCACGGTAGCAGGGGAAGCCCTGCACGTTGATGCCAGCCTGGTACCGTTTTGATCTTTTTTCTGGCGCGGTTTTGCGCCAACTGACTTGAACCGGGGACTTTTGTCCCCATCATCCATCACTAAATCTATAATTTTGGAGTGTGCCATGAGCAACAAAGGGCAATTGCTACAAGACCCGTTCCTGAACGCGCTGCGCAAAGAGCACGTGCCGGTTTCCATCTACCTCGTCAATGGCATCAAGCTGCAAGGCAACATCGAATCGTTCGACCAGTACGTCGTCCTGCTGCGTAACACCGTGACGCAGATGGTCTATAAGCATGCGATTTCCACCGTCGTGCCTGCGCGCGCGGTCAACTTCCGCGTGGATGACTCCCCCGAGGGCTGATACTTCCTCTCTCGCTGCCGGCCGCATTGCGATGCGGCCGCAGCACCGTGCCTTCCCTCTTCAGTACCGTCCCACGCGGATGGTGCCATCCGCCGCGGCACGTTGCCGCAGCCGGCCATTGTATTAACAACCGTTTCTCCTTCAGGCGCTTCGCGTCCTCCCGCTTGCAACCCAGAGCTACCTCCAATACCGATCCGTCTCGCGCCATCCTGGTGGGCGTGGATTTCGGCAAGCATGATTTCCAGGAAAGCCTGTCCGAACTGGCGCTGCTGACCTCCACGGCCGGCTCGCTGCCGGTGCATACGCTGACGGGCAAGCGCTCGCGTCCCGACCCCGCGCTGTTCATCGGCTCCGGCAAGGCGGAGGAACTCAAGGAAGCGGCCGACGCGCTCGACGCCGACATCGTCGTGTTCAACCACGCGCTCAGTCCCGCCCAGCAGCGGAATCTGGAGCGATTCCTGAACCGGCATGTCATCGACCGTACTGGCCTGATCCTCGACATCTTCGGCCAGCGTGCGCAAAGCCACGTCGGCAAGGTGCAGGTGGAGCTCGCCCAGGTCCAGTACCAGGCGTCGCGCCTGGTTCGCGCATGGAGCCACCTGGAGCGGCAGAAGGGCGGTATCGGCATGCGCGGCGGCCCCGGCGAGCGCCAGATCGAACTGGACCGCCGGATGCTCGATGAGCGCGCCAAGCGGCTCAAAGCCGACCTGTCGCGGCTCCAGCGCCAGCACCATACGCAGCGCCGTGCCCGCGCGCGTAACGACACACTCAGCATCTCGCTGGTGGGTTATACCAACGCGGGCAAGTCCACGCTGTTCAACGCGCTGACCAAGGCGCGCGCCTATGCCGCCGACCAGCTGTTCGCCACGCTCGATACGACGTCGCGCCGTCTGTTCCTGGAGGGCCTGGGTAATGTCGTGCTGTCGGATACGGTCGGGTTCATCCGCGACCTGCCGACGCAGTTGGTGGCGGCGTTCCGCGCCACGCTGGACGAGACCGTGCACGCCGACCTGCTGCTCCACGTGGTGGATGCCTCCAGCCCGGTGCGGCATGAGCAGATCGAGCAGGTCAACCGCGTGCTGGCCGAGATCAACGCGTCGGATATCCCGCAGATCGTCGTGATGAACAAGATCGACGCCGCGCCCGAACTGCTTGAGCAGGGCCCGCGCGTGGAGCGCGACGAGGATGGCGTGCCGAAGCGCGTGTTCCTGTCCGCCCGCGAGGGCGTGGGGCTCGACGTGCTGCGCGAGGCCATCGTCGATGTGGCGCGCTGGCTGGCGGAGCAACCCGATGCGCCGGCGCCGTACGACCCGCGCCTGGCCGAGGTGCCGGGGCTGGCCGACGACGCCATGTTCGAACCGGACGGCCGGGAGGGCCCAGATGCCCCAGATGACCCCGATTCGGACCCTCCGCGCGCGAATTAAGCAGGCAATCTCATTGTTGTTCAGCGAGATTCGCCACCCGATTGGGGATTTTGAGCAAAAGTGATCAAGATGACTGCTAGAATCCCCCTGTTCCAAACTTCCCGGACCCGTGCACTTCATGCCCCTGTTCCAACGGAATCCTGACTCGCGCTCTGTGCCAGGCAGCCAAGCCCTGCATCCTGCAGGCTGGTCGCGCCTGCGCGCCATCTTCTCGCTGAACGATCCCCGCTGGGGCCGTAACGGTCAGGACGATGAAGACAAGGACAAGGATAAGAATCGCCAGCAGAACCAGCGGCCGCAGGACGGCCCGCCCGACCTCGACGAACTGTGGCGCGACTTCAACCGCCGCCTGAACGGCCTGCTGGGCCGCAAGGACAACGGCGGGGGTGGCCCGAACTTCGGCAACGGCCCCCGTACGCCGGGCAAGGGTTCGAACATCGGCATGGGCATCATCGTGGCGGCCGTGGTCGGTATCTGGCTGGCCAGCGGCTTCTTCATGGTGCAGGAAGGCCAGACCGCCGTGATCCTGCAGTTCGGCAAGTTCAAGTACACGACCGGCCCCGGTATCAACTGGCGCATGCCCTGGCCGGTTCAGTCGGCCGAGGTGGTCAACCTGTCGAACGTGCGCTCGGTGGAAGTGGGCCGTGCCACGTCGATCAAGGACAGCAACCTCAAGGACTCGTCGATGCTCACGCAGGACGAGAACATCATCGACGTCCGTTTCACGGTGCAGTACGACATCCAGGACGCCGGCGAATTCCTGTTTTTCAACAAGACCGACCGCGGTGGCGATGAGGAACTGGTGACGCAGGCCGCCGAGACGTCGGTGCGCGAGATCGTGGGCCGCAACAAGATGGATGCGGTGCTGTACGAGAACCGCGAGGAGATTGCGCAGTCGTTGGCCAAGTCGATCCAGACGATCCTGTCCGCGTACAAGACCGGCATCCGCGTGATCTCGGTCAACGTCCAGAGCGTGCAGCCGCCCGAGCAGGTGCAGGCTGCGTTCGATGACGTGAACAAGGCCAGCCAGGATCGCGAGCGTGCGATCAGCGAAGGCCAGTCGTACGCCAACGACATCCTGCCGCGTGCCAAGGGTACTGCCGCCCGCCTCAAGGAAGAGGCCGAGGGCTACCGCTCCCGCGTGGTGGCGCAGGCCGAGGGTGATGCGGCCCGTTTCCGCTCGGTGCAGACGGAATACGCGAAGGCGCCGCAGGTGACGCGTGATCGCATCTATCTGGAAACCATGCAGCAGATCTACGCCAACACGAACAAGATCCTCATCGACGCCAAGGGCGGCAACAACCTGCTGTACCTGCCGCTGGACAAGCTGATGTCGCAGGTGCAAGGCACCGCCGCCACGCCCGCGCCGACGCCGGGCACGAGCGCACCGCCCGTGCCCGAGGCAGGCACCGACATCCGGTCGCGCGAAGGCATGCGCAACCGCGACCGCGATTCGCGCTGAGGAGACCCGTCATGAACCGACTGATTTCCTTCGCGATTGGACTTTTCATCCTGCTGGCCGTGGTGTCGTCGATGCTGTTCGTGGTCGACCAGCGCCAGTACGCCGTGGTGTTCGCGTTCGGCGAGATCAAGCAGGTGGTGCGCGAGCCCGGCCTGCACTTCAAGCTGCCGCCGCCGCTGCAGAACGTGGTCTTCATGGACCGCCGCCTGCAGACGATCGACGTGGCCGCCAGCGAGCGTTTCCTGACCGCCGAGAAGAAGAGCATGGTGGTGGACTGGTTCGTCAAATGGCGCATCACCGATCCGCGCAAGTTCTTCGTGGCGTTCAACGGCAACGTGCGCGGCGCCCAGGATCGCATGACGCAGCGGATCGACTCCGTGGCGCGCGAGGAGTTTGGCAAGCGCACCGTGGCTGACGTAGTCGCTGGCGAGCGCGAGAAGGTGATGCAGAACATTCGTGCCGGCATGTCCGAGTACGCGCAGTCGGTGGGCGTCGAGATCCTCGATGTGCGCCTGAAGCGCGTGGACCTGCTGCCCGCCATCAGCGAATCGGTCTACCGCCGCATGGAAGCCGAGCGCAAGCGCGTGGCGAACGAGCTGCGTTCCACCGGTGCCGCAGAGGGCGAGAAGATCCGCGCCGATGCCGACCGCCAGCGCGAGGTGCTGCTGGCCGAGGCCTATCGCGACGCCCAGGTGGTCAAGGGTGAGGGCGATGCCAAGGCATCGCAGGTCTATGCCGATGCCTTCGGCAAGGATCCGAGCTTCGCGCAGTTCTGGCGCAGCATGGAGGCCTATCGCAACACGTTCCGCGACAAGCGTGACGTGATGGTGCTGGAGCCCAATTCCGACTTCTTCCGCTATATGCGCTCGTCCGGCGGAAGTCCGGCTGCCGCACCCGCAGGCAAGAAGTAGGGCGGCACGCGCAGACTCGCGTGCGTTCGACAAAACCCCGGCCCGCCCGGGGTTTTGTCCGGCTGGAGGGGCCGCGCCGAAGTGCGCCGCCGTCCGCGCCGGATAGCCAGGCCGGCCGGTCAGACCAGCCGGCCTGAAACCGTTTTTGAGAGAAGAGATTCACCATGTCCAACCACTGGCTCCTGCCCGAAAACATTGCCGACGTCCTGCCGTCGGAAGCGCGCAAGATCGAAGAACTGCGCCGCCGCATGCTGGACCTGTTCCGCACCTATGGCTACGAGCTGGTCATGCCCCCGATGCTCGAGTACCTGGAGTCGCTGCTGACCGGTACCGGGCATGACCTGGACCTGCGCACGCTGAAGCTGGTGGATCAACTGTCGGGCCGCACCATGGGCCTGCGCGCGGACATCACGCCGCAGGTGGCGCGCATCGACGCCCATCTGCTGAATCGTCCCGGCGTGACGCGCCTGTGCTACGCCGGCAACGTGCTGCACGCGCGCCCGGCCGGCTTCCATGCCACGCGCGAGCCGCTGCAGATCGGCGCCGAGATCTACGGCCATGCCGGCCTGGAAGCGGACGTCGAGATCCAGGAACTGATGCTGGCCGCCCTTGATGCTGCCGGCCTGACCAATGTGCGGCTGGACCTCTGCCACGCCGGCATCCTCGAGGCGCTGCTGGACGGCCTGCCGTCGATCCGCAAGATCGAGGACGCGATGTTTGCCGCGCTGGAGACCAAGGACGTGCCCGCACTGCGCGTGCTGACCGAAGGCCTGCCCCAGACCGAGCGCGACGCGCTGCTGGCCCTGCCGACGCTTTACGGCGGCATCGAGGTGATCGAGCGCGCCCGCGCGACGCTGCCGGCCAGCCCGGCCATCGGCCGCGCACTGGACGAGCTGTCGGCGCTGGCCGCGCAGGTACGCGGCGCCAGCGTGAACATCGACCTTTCCGATTTGCGCGGTTACCACTATCACAGCGGCGTGATGTTCACGGCCTACGTAGCGGGTCTGCCCAATTACGTGGCCCGTGGCGGCCGTTACGACAAGGTCGGCGAGGCCTTCGGCCGCGCGCGCCCGGCTACCGGCTTCTCGCTCGATCTGCGCGAGGTGGCGGCACTGTCGCCGGTGGAAGTCCGCGCGCTGGCAATCTACGCCCCGTGGGACGCCGATCCGGGCCTGCGCACGACCATCGCGTCGCTGCGCGCGACCGGCGAGATCGTGATTCAGTCGCTGCCCGGCCATACTCATGAGCTCGATGAATTCAACTGCGACCGGCAGCTGGTTCGTCAGGGCGATGCCTGGGTGGTGGTACCGCGCTAAGACCCGATTCAGCCGGTTCGCACGACGCGTTCCGGCATTTTCCTCCGCTCTCCATGTGACTTTTTGCGCCTTTTTTCGGCGCAAAATCGCTGTCGCGGTGTCATACGTGCGCCCGAAAATCGGGAACCGTCCGGCAACGAGAGTAGAATACGTTTTTAACCTTCTGACCAATTCAACATGTCCGCATCCGCAGTAGGCCAGGGACGCAATGTCGTCGTGATCGGAACCCAGTGGGGTGACGAAGGCAAAGGGAAAATCGTCGATTGGCTTACCGATCATGCAAAAGGCGTGGTGCGGTTCCAAGGCGGCCACAACGCTGGCCACACGCTCATCATCGGCGGCAAGAAGACCATCCTGCGACTGATCCCGTCGGGAATCATGCGCGAGAGCACCGTCTGCTACATCGGCAACGGCGTTGTGCTGTCGCCCGAGGCACTCTTCCGTGAGATCGAGGAACTCGAGGCCGCCGGCCTCCAGGTGCAGAACCGCCTGCGCATCTCCGAAGCCACCACGCTGATCCTGCCGTACCACGTAGCCATCGACAAGGCCCGCGAAGCGCGCCGTGGTGCCGCCAAGATCGGCACCACCGGTCGTGGCATCGGCCCGGCCTACGAAGACAAGGTTGCCCGCCGCGCGCTGCGCGTGCAGGACCTGTTCGATCCGAAGCACTTCGCCGAGCGCCTGCGCGAGAACGTGGAATTCCACAACTTCATGCTGACCCAGTACCTGGGCGCCGAAGCCGTGGACTACCAGCAGATTCTCGACGAGATGCTGTCGTACGCGCCGCGCCTGAAGCCGATGGTGGCGGACGTGTCGGCCGAGCTGTACGCCGTGAACGAGAGCGGCGGCAACCTGATGTTCGAAGGCGCGCAAGGCACGCTGCTGGACGTGGACCATGGCACGTATCCGTTCGTCACGTCGAGCAACTGCGTGGCTGGTGCGGCTGCAGCGGGCGCGGGCGTCGGCCCGGGCCGTCTGAACTACATCCTCGGCATCACCAAGGCCTACTGCACGCGCGTCGGTGCGGGCCCATTCCCGAGCGAGCTGTATGACAACGACAACCCCGCGCGCCAGGACGCCGTGGGCGTGCGCCTGGCCAACGTCGGCAAGGAATTCGGCTCGGTGACCGGCCGTCCGCGTCGCACCGGCTGGCTCGACGCCGCCGCGCTGAAGCGTTCGGTGCAGATCAACGGCGTTTCGGGCCTGTGCATGACCAAGCTCGACGTGCTGGACGGCCTGGAAACGAT
This sequence comes from Cupriavidus sp. OV096, assembly GCF_900115455.1. Lineage (NCBI taxonomy): Bacteria > Pseudomonadati > Pseudomonadota > Betaproteobacteria > Burkholderiales > Burkholderiaceae > Cupriavidus > Cupriavidus sp. OV096. The sequence continues at coordinate 230,631 of NZ_FOWM01000001.1, read as the reverse complement.
CAAGCTGTGCGTGGGCTACGAGCTCGACGGCAAGACCGTCGACATCCTGCCGCGCGGCTCGGATGCCGTGGCCGCCTGCGTGCCGGTGTACGAGGAATTCCCGGGCTGGAACGAGTCGACGTTCGGCGTGAAGCAATGGGACGCGCTGCCCGAGGCGGCCCGCGTGTACCTGAAGCGGATTGAGGAAGTCGTCGGCATTCCGATCGACATGATCTCGACCGGTCCGGACCGCGACGAAACGATCCTGCTGCGCCACCCGTACCAGGTGGCCTGACGTATCGGTATTACCCGTGAGCATGATCGCGGCGCCACGAGTGTCGCGGCCTCACCAAGCCAATCGGCCCGCGGAATGCGGGCCGAAGCTTTATCGGCTTTGTCTATCGGTCATCGACCAGAGACCTGACCTGAGAGAAGAAACAGATCATGAACCTGCCTACCAATGACGAAGAGAACCTGTGGGTCTCTTGGGATGATTACCACCGCCTGGTCGCGCGGCTGGCGCTGAACGTGCACGAGTCGGGCTGGAAGTTCGACAAGATCCTGTGCCTGGCACGCGGCGGCCTGCGCGTGGGTGACCAGATGTCGCGGATTTTCGACGTGCCGCTGGCCATCCTGGCCACCAGCTCTTACCGCGAGGCGGCGGGCACGCAGCAGGGCGATCTCGACATCGCCCAGTACATCACGATGACGCGCGGCGAGCTGTCCGGCAAGATCCTGCTCGTGGACGACCTCGTAGATTCCGGCGTGACGCTGGAACGTGTGGGCCGCCACCTGAAGGAGCGCTATCCGGCCGTGACCGACGTGCGCTCGGCCGTGCTCTGGTACAAGGCGTGCTCGAAGGTGGAGCCGGATTACCATGTGACGTTCCTGCCGTCGAACCCCTGGATCCACCAGCCGTTCGAGGAATACGACACGCTGCGTCCGCACAACCTGGCGGCCTGGCTCAAGCGCGGCAAGCGCGCCTCGCTGCTGGACGACGACTCGGCGGCCTGAGCCGGCCGAGCCATCGCCATGTCGGCTGCGCTATCCGCGATCCGGACTCAGTAGCCGGACTAGTAGCCGACCGTGAACCGCTGGCGCACATGCGCCGGCGCTTCGATCTCGTCGAGCATGGCGATCGCGTAGTCTTCCATCGAGATCGTGCTCTTGCCGGCCGCATCGGCCAGCAGTTCCTCCCCACCGAGCCGGAACTTGCCCGTGCGTTCGCCCGGCAGGAACAGGGCGGACGGGGACAGGAACGTCCACGCCAGCGCGGTTTCGCCGCGCAGCGCATTCAGGAAATCACGGCCTGCGGCGGCCTCGTCCTTGTACTGGGCTGGGAACGTCGGCGTGTCGACCAGTTGCACGCCGGGCGCCACGAACAGGCTGCCTGCGCCACCCACCACCAGCAAGCGCTCGACCCCGGCGGCCTTGACCGCATCGACGATCTGCGGCGCTTTGGCCTGCAGGAATCGCACGGTGCTGATCACGGCGTCGTGGCCCCGCAGGGCGGCGGCGAGAGCTGCGCCGTCGGCCACATCCACGTTGCGCGGCGTCACGCCGGTGCGTGCCGGCAGGCTGCTGGCCTGGCGGGCGAGGGCGGTCACGGTGTGGCCGCGGCGCAGGGCTTCATCGGTGAGGCGGGTGCCCACGTTGCCGGTGGCGCCGATGATGGCGATTTTCATGGGTGTTGCTCCTTCACAGTGGCGATATGAAACCAAAATGGTTACATATCGAGGTAAAAAAATCAGCGCTTGCGGCGCTGCGCGGCGGCGTGTTCGACATCCGCGAGCATGCCGGCAATGGTGATGTCCGCGAGCGTGGCGTCCATGGCAGCTTGCGCCCGGTCTGCCACCTGGCGCAGCGCCCCGGTGATCTCGCGGCCGACCATGCAGGCTGGGTTGGGCGCGCTCTGGTGCAGCGTGATCATCGACGGTGTCTCCACGGCACGAAACACTTCGAGCAGCGTGATGGCCGATGCGGGCCGCGCAAGCGTGGCGCCGCCGGTGCTGCCCATCGTTGTGGCCACGAATCCGGCGTCGGTCAGGGCGCCGATGATGCGCCGGATCAGCGCCGGGTTCGTCCCCACGCTGCCGGCGATCATCGACGACGGCACGGGGCCGTCGCTCTGCGCGAGCAGGGTCAGGGTGTGAACGGCGACGGCAAACCGGCTGCTGGTGCTCATGAACGAAATCTCAATGTGAAACCATCTTAGTTACAGATGGTCGAACTGTCAACGCGGTAAATGGCCATTGTTGCCGTTTGTTTTTCGCGAAGGGTGGCCGAATCGTGCCGGATAATGCCGGAATCGGCACTGAAACTGATACACTCATCGACGGCGCCGTGCCGCCAATGAATTCACAAGCCAGAATGGCGTAGAGGGGAGTGCGGATTTGCAGGTTTCTCGGATCAGCGTCGGCAACGCGAAAATCATAGCGATGCCGCAAAACAAAAAGCCCGCAACTTGCGTTGCGGGCTTCTCGCTGAAACCTGGTGCCCAGGAGAGGACTCGAACCTCCACAGTGTTGCCACCGCTAGGACCTGAACCTAGTGCGTCTACCAATTCCGCCACCTGGGCAGGTGTCGAAACAACCGAAGCCGCCATTATAGCGACCGTAAAACGTTTGTCAAATAGTTTCCAGAAAAATTGAATCAGAACAACTATCCGATCCCTAGCCGGGAAGAAATCCTCGGCGTGCTGAGAACTTCGGGGTCGCCGCAATCGGCAGGCGATATCGCCAAGGCCCTGGCCGTCACGCGCAAGGAGCACGACGGCTTCCAGAAGCGCCTCGCCGCGATGGAGCGCGACGGCCAGATCGAACTGAACCGCAAGGGCCGCTATGAGCTGGCCCACCAACCGAATTTCATCGTCGGCCGTGTGCAGGGGCACCGCGACGGTTTCGGTTTCCTGATTCGCGATGACGGTGAGGACGATGTCTTCCTGCCCGAGCGCGAACTCCAGAAGGCGATGCACAACGACCGCGCGCAAGTGCGCGTGGTGGGCTACGACCGCCGTGGCCGCCCGGAAGGGCAGATCGTCGAGATCGTCGAGCGCGCCAACCGCTATGTGATTGGTCGCCTGCTGTCCGAGAACGGGGTGCTCGTGGTAGCGCCCGAGGACAAGCGCATCGGCCAGGACATTCTGATTCCGCCCAAGCAGCAGGGCAAGGCCCGCGTGGGACAGGTGGTCAGCGTGGAGCTGATCGAGTATCCGGACCGCTACGTGCAGCCCGTGGGCCGCGTGGTGGAAATTCTTGGCGATATCGACGATCCCGGCATGGAAATCGAGATCGCCGTGCGCAAGTACGGTGTGCCGCATGCGTTCTCGCCGGCCGCCGCCAAGGAAGCGCAGGGGCTGCCGGACGAGGTGCGCGAAGCCGACCTCGACCATCGCATCGACCTGCGCGACATCCCGCTGGTCACCATCGATGGCGAAGACGCGCGCGACTTCGACGATGCCGTCTATTGCGAGCCGGTCAAGATCGGCCGCGCCAAGGGCTGGCGCCTGATCGTGGCGATTGCCGACGTGTCGCACTACGTGCGCCCAGGCACGCCGCTGGACGCCGATGCGCTGGACCGCGCCACGTCGGTCTACTTCCCGCGCCGCGTGATTCCGATGCTGCCCGAGAAGCTGTCCAACGGCCTCTGCTCGCTGAACCCGCACGTGGACCGCCTGTGCATGGTCTGCGACGCGGTGATCACGGCCAAGGGCGAACTCAAGGGCTACCAGTTCTACCCGGCGGTGATGCACTCCAAGGCGCGCCTGACCTACAACGAGGTCTGGGCCGTGCTGTCGAACACCAAGGGTCCCGAGGCGCACAAGCGCGGTGACCTCGTGCCGCACATGCAGAACCTGTACGAGCTGTTCCAGGTCCTGCTCAAGGCGCGCCGCGAGCGCGGGGCGATCGACTTCGACACCACCGAGACCTACATCGTCTGCAACGCGCAGGGCAAGATCGAGCAGATCCTGCCGCGCACCCGCAACGACGCGCACCGGCTGATCGAGGAGTGCATGCTGACGGCCAACGTCTGCGCGGCCGACTTCCTCGAGCGCTTCAAGCATCCGGCGCTGTACCGCATCCACGCGGGCCCGAGCGAGGAAAAACTCAAGAATCTGCGAGAGTTCCTGCGCACGTCCGGCCTGTCTCTGGGCGGTGGCGACAAGCCGCAGGCATCGGACTACGCCGAGGTCATGGACAAGATCAAGTCCCGCCCCGACGCGCCGATGCTCCAGACCATGCTGCTGCGCTCGATGCAGCAGGCGGTCTACAGCCCCGACAATATCGGCCACTTCGGCCTCGCGTATGAGGCTTACGCCCACTTCACGAGTCCGATCCGTCGCTATCCCGACCTGCTCGTGCACCGCGCGATCAAGGCCGTGCTGGCGCACACCAAGTACCAACCGGCGTTCGCGCACGGCACCGAGCTGAACACAGCGGTCTCGCCCAAGGCGCGCCGCTTGAACGCGGCCGATGCCGAGAAGAAGGCGCAGAACTCGGCCGCCCGGGCCAAGCGCAACGAAGCCATCTGGGATGAGCTGGGCCTGCACTGCTCGGCAAACGAGCGCCGGGCTGACGAGGCCTCCCGCGATGTGGAGGCCTGGCTGAAGTGCTACTTCATGCGCGACAAGCTCGGCAGCGACTTCGCCGGCACGGTCAGCGCGGTCACCTCCTTCGGCATCTTCGTGCAGCTCGACGAACTCTATGTCGAAGGGCTGGTGCACGTGACCGAACTGGGCAGCGACTACTTCCAGTTCGACGAGGCTCGCAACGAACTGCGCGGCGAGCGCACGGGCATCCGCTATCGGCTGACCGACCGCGTGCGCGTGCAGGTGTCGCGCGTCGACCTGGACGCTCGCAAGATCGACTTCCGCCTGGTGCAGGAGCCGTCGGCCAAGACGCTGCGCGCCCGCACGACGGGACCCGAAGTGCAACCGCGCGTGCCGGCCGCCCATGCGGTGCCCGCGCGCAAGAAGGGCCGTCAGCTGGCGGCGCTGCTTGGCGGCACGTCGAAGCCTGAGGAATCGTTCGACGAGACGCTGGACCGCGTGATCGAGGAGCAGCCGGTGTTCGAGGCCGTGATCACGCCGATGAAGCCGCATGTGGGTCATGCGCCGCATGGCAAGTCCGGCGGCAAGCCGGCCAAGCGCGCGGCCAAGCCCAAGCCCGCGCACCTCGAGCAGCCGCGCAAGCCCACGGCCAAGCGCACCGCCAAGGCGGCGGCCAAGACCGCGCGCCCGGCACGCAAGCGTTAAAACACGCGGCGCCGGGGTGGCCATGGCGGGTACAATCCCGCCATGGCCAAACACAAACTCCTGATCGGCTTTCACGCCGTGAACGCACGCCTTCGCCAAGACGCGAAGAGCGTGTCCGACATCTATATCGAATCCAACCGGCGCGACCGCCGCATGCAGGACTTCATCCGCCTCGCGGAAAGCCTGAACGTGCGCCTGCATCCGGTGGATGCCGACCGCCTGCGCGGCATGGCCGGCACCGATCGCCACCAGGGCGTGGTGGCGCGTGCCGACGACATCTCGCTGGCGCTCAATCTGGACGAACTACTCGATAGCATCGAAGGCACGCCGCTGCTGCTGGTGCTCGATGGCGTGACCGATCCGCACAACCTCGGCGCCTGCCTGCGCGTGGCCGATGGCGCCGGCGCGCATGCCGTGATCGCCCCGAAGGATCGCAGCGTCGGGCTGAACACCACGGTGGCCAAGGTGGCCAGCGGCGCGGCCGAAACCGTGCCTTACATCACCGTGACCAACCTCGCGCGCACGCTGCGCGAGCTGCAGGAGCGCGGCATCTGGGTGGTCGGCACGGTCGACGGCGCCGAGAAGACGCTGTACGACTTGGACCTCAAGGGCCCGATGGCGATCGTCATGGGCGCCGAAGGCGAGGGCATGCGCCGGTTGACGCGCGAGACCTGCGACGAGCTGGTCGGCATTCCGATGGCGGGCGGCGTGGAAAGCCTGAACGTGTCGGTGGCGAGCGGCGTCTGCCTGTACGAGGCGGTGCGCCAGCGCCGACTGCCGCGCTGACATCGGCATATTGGCGATGATTCTGGACGCGGCATTGCTCGCCCAGGCGCGCGACCGAATCGCGGCGGCGCGCCAGATCTTCGTGCTGACTGGCGCGGGGGTCTCGGCGGAATCGGGCGTGCCGACGTTCCGTGACGCGCTGACGGGCCTCTGGGCCCGCTTCGACCCCGAAGATCTCGCTACAGAGGCCGCGTTCCGGCACCAGCCGGCGCTGGTCTGGCAGTGGTACGAGCACCGCCGCGCGATGGTTTCGGCCACCCAGCCCAACCCCGCGCACTTCGCGCTGGCGCAGCTGGCGGACCAGAAACCGGTCACGCTGGTCACGCAGAATATCGACGGATTGCACCAGCAGGCCGGCAGCCAGCATGTGATCGAGTTGCACGGCAACCTGTTCGCCAACAAATGGCTGGATGGCTGCGGACACTGCGACACGGTGCCGCCGGTACCGGGCGAGCCGCCGCATTGCGCGCTGTGCGGCGCGATGATGCGGCCCGGGGTGGTCTGGTTTGGGGAGGATCTGCCGCGCGTGGCGCGCTATCGCGCCGAGCACGCGGCGGAGACCTGCGATCTGTGCCTGGTGGTCGGCACGTCGGGGCTGGTGTATCCGGCGGCGGCGCTGCCGGGCATGGCCAGGGAGAACGGGGCGTTCGTGATCGTGGTCAATCCGCAGCCGTCGGCGCTGGACGCCACCGCGGACCTCGTGCTGGCGGCGCCAGCAGGGCAGTGCCTGCCGGCGCTGTGGTAAGGGCCTAGGCGGCCAGCTCTCCCACCAGCTTTTCCAGCTTCACCGCGTCGGCCGCGAACAGGCGGATGCCTTCGGCCAGCTTTTCGGTGGCCATCGCGTCCTCGTTCAGTTGCCAGCGGAACGCCGGCTCGTCGGCCACGACGCGCGCCACATTCGCTGCCTGCGCATGCTCTACCGACAGCTTGCGCTCGACCGTGCCGCGCCCAGCCGCCAACTGCTCGAGCAGCTCCGGGCTGATCGTCAGCAGGTCGCAGCCAGCCAGGGCCAGGATCTGGCCGGTGCCGCGGAAGCTCGCGCCCATCACCTCGGTCGCATGGCCGAAACTCTTGTAGTAGTCGTAGATCTGCCGCACCGAGCGCACGCCCGGGTCGTTGTCGCCGGCATTGGCGTCGGCGTCCCACTTGTCACCTGCCTGCTTCTTGTACCAGTCGAGGATACGGCCGACGAACGGGGAGATCAGCTGCGCGCCGGCCTCGGCACAGGCCACGGCCTGCACCAGTGAGAACAGCAGCGTCATATTGCAGCGGATGTTTTCGCGCTGGAGGATCTCGGCCGCCTTGATGCCTTCCCAGGTGGAGGCGATCTTGATCAGCACGCGCTCCCGCGCCACGCCGCGCTGCTCGTACAGCCCGATCAGGTGGCGCGCCTTGTCCACGGTGGCCTGGGTGTCGAACGAGAGCCGTGCATCGACCTCGGTGGACACGCGGCCCGGCACGATGGCCAGGATCTCGCAGCCAAAGGCGATCAGGAGCTGGTCCATCACGGCGTCCAGGCCCGCGTTGCCATGATGGTCGCGCACGGCCTGCTCGAGCAGGGGCCGATATTCGGCCTTCTGCACCGCCTTGAGAATCAGGGACGGATTGGTGGTCGCGTCCTGCGGCGTGTACTGCTTCATCAACTGGAAGTCGCCGGTATCGGCCACTACCGTGGTGAATTGTCTCAGTTGCTCTAGCTCGGTCATGATCTGTTCCATCCGGTTCCGTCAGTTGCCGCCCGCTTGGGAAGTCAGCATTCATTGTAACGGCGCTGGCACGGTTGGAAACAACGCCGTCACACGCCGATCCGCTACACTACGCGTTTCCCCCCAAGCAATCAGGCTGTTTTCACATGACGCAGGATGAACTCAAGGCGCTGGTGGCGCAAGCCGCCGCCGACTACGTGAAGCAGGAAGTGCCCCAGGGCGCCGTACTCGGCGTCGGCACCGGCTCCACCGCCAACCTCTTCATCGACGCCATCGCGGCGTTCAAGGAGCGCTTCTCGGGCGCGGTGTCCAGCTCGGAGGCTTCCACGCGACGCCTGCAGCAGCATGGCATCCAGGTGCTGGACCTGAACGAAGTGGACGAGATTCCCGTCTACGTGGACGGCGCCGACGAGATCGACGCCTCGGGCGCGATGATCAAGGGCGGCGGCGGCGCGCTGACGCGCGAGAAGATCGTGGCCGCCGTGGCCGGCCGCTTCGTCTGCATCGCCGATGGCAGCAAGCTCGTGGACACGCTCGGCGCGTTCCCGCTGCCGGTGGAGGTGATCCCAATGGCACGTGCAGCCGTGGCGCGCAAGCTGGCCGCGCTCGGTGGCCAGCCGCGCCTGCGCATGACCAAGGAAGGCGGCATCTACAAGACCGACAACGGCAACGTGATCCTCGACGTCTCGGCGCTGCGCATCACCCAGCCGAAGGACATCGAACAGCAGATCAATCAGATCCCGGGTGTGGTGACGGTGGGGCTGTTCGCGCTGCGTGGCGCGGACGTGCTGCTGCTGGGCACGGAGCAGGGTGTGCAGCGCACCGATTATTGACCGGAAGCGTGGCCCGGGCGGCCTAACCGGCCGCCCATGAAAAAGGGGTGCTTGATAAAGCACCCCTTTTCGTTTTTCCAGACTGGCGAATCAGTTCGCCGGCGGCACGTAGCCGGCGGCGGCATCGGCGCCTTCGCCGAAGAAGTACTTCTCGGTTTGCTTGAGCAGGTACTGGCGCGCGCGGGTGTCGGCCATGTTCAGACGATTCTCATTGATCAGCATGGTCTGATGCTTGAGCCAGCCGGCCCAGGCTTCCTTCGACACGCTTTGCCAGATCTTCTTGCCGAGTTCGCCCGGCAGCGGCGGGAAGTCGAGGCCTTCGGCTTCCTTGTTCAGCTTGATGCAATGGACCGTGCGGGCCATGTGAAACTCCTTGTTCGTGGCGCTTTTGTGGTGCGAGGGGACGCCGATTCGTGATGCCGGTTCTGGGCGGCTGCGTGGCCGCTATTGTAGCCAAGCCCGGCCAAGGCTGGGCTTGGCCCTGCCGGCGTTACAGTTTCTTCATGAGCACCATCGATTTGCGCTGCCAGTTATAGAGCTTGCGCTTGTCTTCCGGCAGGTCGTCCACGGTGGCGTGGACGAAGCCGCGCTTCAGGAACCAGTGCTCGGTGCGCGTGGTGAGCACGAACAGCCGGTCCAGCCCCAGCGCGCGGGCGCGGCGCTCGATGCGCTTGAGCAGCCGCTCGCCGTCGCCAGTGCCCTGGGCCTCGGACGAGACCGTCAGGCAGGCCATCTCGCCCATGTTCTCGCGCGGGAATTCGTAGAGCGCGGCGCAGCCGAACAGCACGCCATCGTGCTCGATCACCGAGAAATTGCCGATATCCCGCTCGATCAGGTGACGTCCACGTGGCACGAGCGTGCCATCGGCCTCGAGCGGTGCAATCAGTTGCAGGATGCCGCCCACGTCATCGAGCGTGGCTTCCCGCAGGCTTTCCAGGTCGGTGTCGGACACCATGGTGCCTACGCCATCGTGCAGGAAGAGCTCGAGCAGCACCGAGCCGTCGAGCGAATAGGGGATCAAGTGCGCGCGGGGCACGCCGCCCTTGAGCGCCTTGACCAGATGTTCCAGGTAATAGGCCACGTCCGGCGGCAGGTGGTTGTTCTGCAACCGTTCCACGGCCGTGCGCAGCGACATTTCCTTCATCAGCTTGCCCACCGGGTCCGGCACGCCGGGCACTTCGGTGATGTAGATCAGCTTGTCGGCCTTCAGCGCGCTGGCGGTGGCGCTGGCCACGTCTTCCATCGACAGGTTGAACGCCTGCCCGGTGGGCGAAAAGCCCAGCGGCGACAGCAGCACCACCTTGCCGTGCGAGAGCGACATGTGCATCGAGTCGTTGTCGATCTTGCGCACCAGCCCGGTGTGCTGGTAATCGACCCCGTTGACGATGCCCACCGGCCGCGCGGTGATGAAGTTGCCGGAGACCACCGACAGCTGCGCGCCAGCCATCGGCGTGTTCGGCAAGCCCTGGCTGAAGGCGGCCTCGATGTCCAGGCGCAGCTCGCCGGCCGCCTCCTTGGCGCATTCGAGCGCGGCGTTGTCGGTAATGCGCACGCCGTCCGCGTACTGGGATTCCACATGGCGCAATGCCAACTGCTCCTCCACCTGCGGGCGGGAGCCGAAGACCAGCACGATCTGCATGCCCATGGCGTGCAGCAGGGCCACGTCGTTGACGAGCGCGTTGAGCACGCCGGCCTTGACCAGCTCGCCGCTGAAGGCGATCACGAAGGTCTTGCCGCGGAAGGCGTGGATATAAGGCGCGACGGCGCGCAGCCAATCCACGAACTGCTGGTGGTCCGGCCCGCTGGCCTCGGCCAACTCGGCGGCGGCCGTGGCGGACGGGATCGGCGTGGCGGGTTCGGCGACGGGGAGGGGGGCTGCGCTCAGGGCAGCGGGGGCGTCTTCGTCGGGGGCGACAGGGGCCGGAGCAGGCGCCTGCGCATTGGAGGTTCTGGCGTTCATGCCGCGGATTATAATCCCGGCCAATGTCAGCACAACGCCCCGTCAAACCTGTTTCCCGGCCGCCACGCCCGCCCCGTCCATCACGTGAGGCGCGCCCGGCGGGCCAGCCTCCCGAGCAGCGGCCCCAGGAGTCTTCCGAACAGCGGCGCGAGCCGCGGCCGGAGCGCGCGCCGCGCCCGCCGCGCGACGCCCAGACCCCTCGAGAGCCGCGCGAGCCGCGCCAGCCGCGCCCCGTGCGCCCGGTCCGCATGGCTAATCCGCTGCCCGAGATCACCTTTCCCGAAGCGCTGCCGGTTTCCGCGCGCCGGGACGAGATCGCCGCCGCGCTGCAGGCCAACCAGGTGGTGATCGTGTCCGGCGAGACCGGCTCCGGCAAGACCACCCAACTGCCCAAGATCGCGCTGTCGATCGGCCGTGGCCCGGCGCGGGAAGGCAAGGAAGGCGGCGGCCTGATCGGCCACACCCAGCCCAGGCGGATCGCCGCCACGTCCACGGCCAAGCGCATCGCCCAGGAACTGGGCACGCCGCTGGGCCAGAACGTCGGCTATCAGGTGCGGTTCAACGACACGATGTCCGCCGGCGCCTCTGTCAAGCTGATGACGGACGGCATCCTGCTGGCCGAGACGCAGAACGACCCGTTGCTGCGTGCCTACGACACGATCATCATCGATGAGGCGCACGAGCGTAGCCTCAACATCGACTTCCTGATCGGCTACCTGCGCCAGATCCTGCCCAAGCGGCCGGACCTGAAGGTCATCATCACGTCCGCGACGATCGACGCCCAGCGGTTCGCCGAGCACTTCGCCCGTAACGGCAAGCCGGCGCCGGTGATCGAGGTCAGCGGGCGGCTGTATCCCGTGGAAGTGCGATATCGGCCGATCCAGTCCGATGCGCCGCCCGACGCCGCGCCGAAATCCGCCCAGGCCCGCGAGCGCGACCTGTACGACGGCATTGTCGAGGCCGTGGACGAACTGTGCCGGCTCGGCCCCGGCGACGTTCTCGTCTTTCTGCCAGGCGAGCGCGAGATCCGCGAGGCCGCCGAGGCGCTGCGCAAGCACCATCCTCCGCATACCGAGATCCTGCCGCTGTTCGCGCGGCTCTCGGTGCAGGAGCAGGAGCGCGTGTTCAAGCCATCGAACGCGCGGCGGATCGTGCTGGCGACCAACGTGGCCGAGACCTCGCTGACCGTGCCGGGCATCCGCTATGTGGTGGATACGGGGCTTGCGCGCGTCAAGCGCTACTCGTACCGCAACAAGGTGGAGCAGTTGCAGATCGAGGCGATTTCGCAGGCCGCCGCCAACCAGCGCGCGGGCCGGTGCGGCCGGGTAGCCGATGGCGTTTGCATCCGTCTATACGAGGAATCCGATTTCATCGCCCGTACGCGCTTCACCGACCCGGAAATCCTGCGTTCGTCGCTGGCGGCGGTGATTCTGCGCATGAAGGCGCTGCGGCTGACCGACATCGAGTCGTTCCCGTTCATCGAGCCGCCGCTGGGCCGGGCGGTTGCCGATGGCTACCAGCTCCTGCAGGAACTGGGCGCCGTGGACGAGGCCAACCAGCTTACTGGCACTGGCCGTCAACTGGCCAAGCTGCCGCTGGACCCGCGCGTGGCGCGCATGATCCTGGCCGCGCGCGAGCAGCAGTGCCTGCGCGAGGTGCTGATCATCGCCAGCGCGCTGTCCGTGCAGGATCCGCGCGACCGTCCGCAGGAGGCGCAGGAAGCCGCCGACCAGGCCCATCGCAAGTTCATGGACGAAAAGTCCGAGTTCCTGGGGTGGGTCAAGCTGTGGAAGTGGTTCGAGGAGGCAGTGGCCCACAAGAAGACCAACCGGCAGCTGCAGGACCAGTGCCGCGCCAACTTCCTCTCGCACGTGCGGCTGCGCGAGTGGCGAGATGTGCACTCGCAACTTCTGACGACGGTGACCGAGCAGGGCTGGCGCCTGAATGAGACGGAACCGACGTTCGAGCAAGTCCACAAGGCGCTGCTGACCGGGCTGCTCGGGAACGTCGGCCTGAAGCTGGACGAGGCCGACGGGCGCGGGCGCGAGTACCTGGGCGCGCGCGGCATCAAGTTCCACCTGTGGCCGGGCTCGCTGATCGCGCGCAAGGTGGGCCGCTGGATCATCGCCGCTGAACTGGTCGAGACGAGCCGGCTGTTCGCACGCACGCTGGCGCGGATCGAGCCGGAATGGATCGAGCAGGTGGGCAGCCATCTGCTGAAGGTGAGCTGGAGCGACCCGCACTGGGAAAAGAAGGCCGGCCAGGTGCTGGCGATGGAGCGCGGCACGCTGTACGGCCTGCCCATCTACCAGCATCGGCGCGTGCACTACGGGCCGATGAACCCGGCCGAGGCGCGCGAGCTGTTCATCCGCCGCGCGCTGGTGGAGGGCGAATTCGACACGAAATTGCCGTTTTACGCCCACAACCAGCGGCTGCGGCGCGAAATTGAGAATCTGGAGCACAAGTCGCGCCGGCAGGACGTGCTGGTGGACGACGAGCTGATCTACGCCTTCTATGACCGGGCGATCCCGGCGGACACCCATAACCAGACCAGCTTCGAGACGTGGTACCAGGCGGAGAGCGCGAAGGATCGCAAGCTGCTGTACCTGAACCGCGACGAACTGATGCGGCACGAAGCGGCCGGCATCACGACCGACCTGTTCCCGAAGCTGCTGCCGATTGCCGGCGTGGACATGGGGTTGTCGTACCACTTCGAGCCCGGCAGCCACCGCGACGGCGTGACGCTGACCGTGCCGCTGTACGCGCTGAACCAGGTGCGGCCCGAGCGCACCGAATGGCTGGTGCCCGGCATGATCAAGGAGAAGGTGCACCTGCTGCTGAAGTCCTTGCCGCAGAAGCTGCGCCGCCACTGCGTGCCGCTGCCCGAGTACGCGGGCGGGTTTGTCGACCGCCAGCCGTTCGGCGAGGGCGAGTTGATCGACGTGCTGATTGCCGACATCCGCGAGCAGACCGGCACGATGGTGCGCCGCGCAGACTTCAAGCAGGAGACCCTGCCGGCCCACCATGCGATGAACTTCAAGGTCATCGACGAACATGGCCGACAGCTCGAAATGGGGCGGAATCTGGCGCAATTGCGAGCCGAGTTCGGCGGACAGGCGCAGCAGTCGTTCCAGAACATTGCCGCCCGCGACGTGCCCGCGGCCGAGGCCGGCCAGTACGAAAACCTGACGTCCTGGTCGTTCGGCGAACTGCCCGAACTGCTGGAAATCCGCAAGGGCAACCAGACCCTGTTCGGCTATCCGGCCCTTGTGGATCATGGCGACCATTGCGAGGTGGAGGTCTTTGACGACCCGCAGGAGGCGGCACGCATCCACCATACGGGGCTGCGCCGACTGTTCGCGATCCAGCTCCGCGAGCCGGTGAAGTTCATCGAGAAGAACATCCCGAATCTTCAGCAAATGGCGATGCAGTACATGACCCTGGGCACGCAGGAGGAACTGCGCAACCAGATCGTGATGGTCACGCTGGAGCGCGCCTGCATGCAGCCGCCGCTGCCGCGCAACGAGGCCGAGTTCAACGCCCGCAAGGACGAGGGGCGCGCGCGGCTGTCGCTGCTGGCGCAGGAGATGGCGCGGCTGGTGGGCGCGATCCTGGCCGAGTACGCGGGACTTCCGCGCAAGCTGCTCCAGGCCAAGCCGTTCGGCTCCGCCCACCAGGACATGGAGGCGCAACTGGCGCGGCTGATGACAAAGTCGTTCGTGATCGATACGCCATACACGCAGCTCGTGCACTTCCCGCGCTATCTCAAGGGGATGGCGATGCGCGTGGACAAGCTCAAGGGCGACCCCGGCCGCGACAGCCAGCGCACCCAGGAGATGACACCGCTGGTGCAACAGTGGCAGCGCGCCGAGAAACAGCTCCGCACGCAGGGCAGGGGGGCCGAAGATGCCCGATTGGACGAATTCCGATGGATGCTTGAGGAGCTGCGCATCGCGCTGTTCGCGCAGGAGCTGCGCACGCCGGTGCCGATGTCGGTCAAGCGGTTGCAGAAGGTGTGGGAGTCCATGCAGCGCTGACGCGGAGTTCGTGTGGAAAACCACGATTTGTGTCGGAATGCCCGGCGAAAGATAAATTCGCGCAAACGGTCAGCGTAACCCCCGGCTCAAACGTTAGAATGCCCGATTCCTCATGGTTGACGGTCTTATGCTCTCGTTGCGTCGTGTTGTGTCTAGCGTGGTGTCGGTCGGCGCGCTGGCATTGGCAGTGGTGTCCGCCCCCGCGCAAGCGGAGGTTGTGACGATCCTTAATTCGGGTGATGCAACCGTCACCCTGATCGACAAGGACACGCAGAAGGTGCTGGAAACCTTCCCCGTCGGCAAGGAACCGCACCACCTGATTGCCACGCCTGACGACAAGTCGCTGATCGTGGCCAACGCGGTCGGCAACGACCTGGTGTTCCTGGATCCGGTGACCGGCAAGGTGCAGCAGCGCGTACCGAACATCGACGATCCGTACCAGATCGGCTTCTCGCCGGACCAGAAATGGTTCGTGACGACGGGCAACCGGCTCGACCGCGTGGACGTCTACCGCTGGGACGGCCACCAGCTCAAGATCGCCAAGCAATTCCCGCTGCCCAAGACGCCCAGCCATATCGCGTTCACGGCGGACAGCAAGATCGCCTTCATCACCCTGCAGGACAGCGATCAGATCGCCGCGATCGACCTCAATTCGCTGACCGTGCTCTGGACCATGGACGCCGGCTCGGCGCCGGCCGGGATCTGGGTGACGCCGGACCAGAAATACCTGCTGGTGGGCATGACCGGCGCCGACTATGTGGCCGTGATCGACTGGCGCACGCGCACCGTGGTCAAGCAGATCCAGACCGGCAAGGGCGCGCACAATTTCCGCGCGGTGGGCGACAAGCGTCATCTGTTCCTGACCAACCGCGTCTCGGGGTCCATCAGCATCATTGACCAGCAGACGCTGTCCAAAGTTGGCGATATCACCGGCCTGCTGCCGGGGCCTGACGACATGGAGTTGACCGCCGATGGCAAGACACTCTGGGTGACGTTCCGCTGGGCGCGTTCGGTGGGGCTGATCGACGTGGCGAGCCGCAAGCTGGTCAAGACCATCCGCGTGGGCAAGTCGCCACACGGTATCTACTTCCGCACGCGGGCGCCGCTCTACTGAGGCAGGGTTCGACATGGCTCGGCTGCTGATTCGTATTCTTGCCATGCTGGCCGCGATGCTGGCGCTGGCCGGTGCTGCCTCGGCGGCGGACGCCGCCGCCAGTTGCCGTGCCGGTACGCTGTACCTGACCTTCGACACCGGCAGCATGAGCCAGGCGGAACTGATCGCCCGCACGCTGCGCCGGCATCATATCCGCGCCACGTTCTTCCTGGCCAGCGAGCCGACCGTCAATCATGACAACTCGCTGGACCCGACCTGGGCTCCTTACTGGAAAGCGTTGGCCGCCGATGGGCACGTGTTCGGTTCCCATACGTTCGATCACGTCTACCTGCGCGGGGTGCACGGGGACAAGGTGACGATGCGTCCGCAGTTTGGCGCGCAGGGCGGCAAGGACGTCGCGATGACTGCCGACGCCTTCTGCACGGAACTGCGCCGCAGCGCCCAGGCATTCCGGTCGATGACTGGCCAGCCGATGGCGCCGATCTGGCGCGCGCCGGGCGGCCGCACCGCCCCGCAGACGCTGGCCTGGGCCGAGCAATGCGGCTTCAAGCACGTGGGCTGGGCGCCGGCCGGCTTCCTCGGCGACGAACTGTCTTCCGAGAAATTTCCGAACCGGGCTTTGCTGGACCGCGCGCTGCGCGACCTCCGGGATGGCGATATTACGATGGCGCACCTCGGCATCTGGTCGCGCAAGGACCCCTGGGCACCGGGCGTGCTCGAACCGCTGCTGACCGGCCTCGAACAGAAGGGCTTCTGCTTCGCCACGCTGCGCGAGCATCCCCGCTACAAGGATTGGTTCCAGCAGCACGGGGCGGAGGGCCGGCGGTAATGTGGGACGCGTTCACGAACTGGATCAGCCTCTGGGTAGGCCAGGTGGAAGCCACGGTATTCCAGGGCGTGGTGCTGCCGGTGGTCTACCACCTCGGCTTCGGCGGCTATGCCGAGGACGCCTTCACAGGCACCGAATGGTTGCTAGTGGGTGTGGTGCAGATCGCAGTGATGGTGCTGATCCTCGGCCCGTTGGAGAAATTGCGACCCGTGGAGCCGGTGACGGACCGCGCCGCCGTGCGCACGGACATGCTCTATACGATGATCCATCGCCTGGGCCTGTTCCGGCTCGCGATGTTCTTCGTGCTGGCGCCGCTGATGGATGGCCTCGAAGGCCATCTGCGCCTGCTGGGCTGGCAGCGGATCAACGTGGAGGACTGGTGGCCCGGCGTGACGTCGATCCCGCTGGTCAGCTTCTTCGTCTACCTGCTGCTGTTCGATCTGCTCGACTATTGGTATCACCGGTTTTCGCATACCTATCGCTGGTGGTGGAGCCTGCACGCCACGCACCACAGCCAGCGCCAGATGACGCTCTGGAGCGACAATCGCAACCATCTTCTGGACGATATGCTACGTGACGCAGTTTTTGCGACCGTGGCGCTGGCGGTTGGCGTGGAGCCGTCGCAGTACGTGCTGCTGGTGGCGCTTTCGCAACTGCTGCAAAGCCTCCAGCACGCCAACCTGCGACTGCATTTCGGCTGGCTCGGGGAGCGGCTGCTGGTTTCGCCGCGCTTCCATCGCACGCACCACGCGGTGGGGCTCGGCCACGAGCAGCAGGCGGCGGGCAAGCCGGTGCGGCTTGGCGGCTGCAACTACGGCGTGATCTTTCCGTGGTGGGACATGTTGTTCCGCACCGCCCGGTTCGTCGAGGCCTACCATCCGACGGGCATCCGGGACCAGCTTCCGCCGCCCACCGGCCACGGCCGCGACTACGGCGCGGGATTCCTGTCCCAGCAGTGGCTGGGCCTGAAGCGGCTGCTACGGCTCCGCTGACCGGGAATGTCGTCGGCGTGGGATCTTTTCGGCCTGTGCTAGGCTCTGAAGGTTTTCCCGACCGCTTTCCTGCATGAACGATATCTTTCGCTCGTTTGGCCGTGCCCTGATCAGCCAGTTGCATCCGCGCATGCTGATGCTGACGCTGGTGCCATTCGTCCTCGCCACCGTGCTATGGGGCGGCCTGATCTGGTGGGGCTGGGACCCGATCATGGGCGGCGCTCGCGCCATCCTCGAGGGCTCCGTTTTCACGAGCTGGATCTACTCCGCGCTGGACTGGCTCGGTCTGCAGTCGCTGCGCACCGTGGTGGCGCCGCTGTTCGTGCTGACGCTGGCTGTGCCGCTGGTGATCGCGTCGATGCTGATCTTCATCAGCCTGTTCTCGGTGCCGGCCGTGGTGAAGCACCTGGACCGCAGCTATCCGGGGCTGGTCAAGGCGCGCGGCGGCAGCGTCGCCGGCAGCGTGTTCCAGGCGCTCAGCAACACCGTGGTGTTCCTGTTGCTGGTGCTCGTGACGATGCCGCTATGGTTGATTCCGCCGTTCTTCGCGCTGATTCCGCCCGTGCTGTGGGGCTGGCTCACCTACCGCGTGATGACCTACGACGCCCTGGCCGAACACGCCACGGCCGAGGAGCGCAAGACGCTGATGAAGCGCCATCGCACCTCGCTGCTGATGATCGGCGTGGCCGTGGGCCTGCTTGGCTCCGCGCCGACCTTGCTGTGGGTCTGGTCGGCTGTCATCATCTTCCTGTTTCCGGTGGTGCTGGCCGGCACGCTGTGGCTGTACGTGCTGATCTTTATCTTCTCGGCGCTCTGGTTCGGCCATTTCTGCCTCCGGGCATTGGCTGAATTGCGCGCCGAGCGCGACGCCGCGGCACCCCCGCCGCCGCCCGCCACCGACGTGATCGACCTGGCGCCGGGCGACGTGCGCCGCATTGAACAATCTTGAGCGAGGAACACCATGGGTTTCGGTTTGATTGTCATCGGCGATGAGATCCTGTCCGGGCGGCGCGAGGACAAGCACATGCGCCGGACCATCGAACTGCTGGGCGCACGCGGCCTGGCGCTGGACTGGGCCGAGTACGTGGGCGACGAGCGCGAGCGCATCACCGCCACGCTGCGCCGCACGCTGGCCGGGCCGGACGTGGTCTTTTGCACGGGCGGCATCGGCGCCACGCCGGACGACCACACGCGTCAGTGCGCGGCCGCCGCGCTGGGCGTGGAGCTGGCGCTGCACCCCGAGGCGCGCGAGCAGATTGCGCTACGCATCGCCGAGACCGCCAATGGCGACCCGGTCAAGGCTGACCTGAACCTGCCTGATAACCAGCATCGCTTCAAGATGGGCGAGTTTCCAGTCGGAGCGCGCATCATCCCCAACAGTTACAACCGCATTCCGGGCTTCTCGGTGGCCGACCACCATTTCATGCCGGGCTTTCCGGTCATGGCATGGCCGATGATGGAATGGGTGCTCGACCACTATTACACCCACCTGTTCCACCTGGAGGTAGCGCAGTCGCGCGCCTTCTATGTGTTCGAGGCGCCCGAGTCGACCCTGACACCGCTGATGGAGCAGGTGGAGGCCGCATTCGCCGGCATCCGCGTATTCAGCCTGCCATCCGTGGGCGACGTGAGCCGGGGCGACCGCTTCGCGCGGCGCCATATCGATCTTGGGGTGAAGGGACCGGCGGAACAGGTCCTGCCAGCCTATGCGATGCTGCTCGAAGGCGTCCGCGCCATGGGGTACGAGATCGTCGAGCAGTAGGTGAGGGTGGGGGGCTGTGCCAATCCTGTGCCAACCTTGACACAGGTCGAAAAAGCGCGCGCCGACGCGTGATAGCTTGATGGGCTTTGTTCAGCCTGCGCTGCCTCGTCAGCGCTCACACATGAAACCAGTTCTCCGGGCGTTCGGCCGCGCGTTGCTGTGCGTTCTGCATCCGCGCATGCTGATACATGCCATCTTGCCGCTCATCCTGATCCCGATGTTCTGGGCCGGCATCCTTTGGTGGGCATGGGATCCTGTCACCCAGGCATTCAATAGGTTTCTCGACGCTACCCAGATGTTTGCCTGGCTGAGTGGGACTTCCCCTTGGAGTTGGCTGGCCGGGTTGGGGCCGTACGTGGCGCCGGTGCTTGTCGTGATGGCGCTGTGCCCGTTGATTGTTGTGTCGATGCTGATCTATATCAGCGTATTCTTCGAGTCGACAGTGGCTGGACACGTGGCGCGCGGCTATCCGGGACTTCGCCGTGCCCAGGGCGGTTCGCTAATGGGCGGCCTGCGGGAGTTGATCGTGAGCACTGGGGTGTTCCTGGTGCTCACCATGCTGACGCTGCCGTTGGCGTACCTGCCGGTGATTGGTTTTGTCACACCGTCACTGCTGTCCGGCTGGCTGATGTACCGTGTGATGACCTACGACGCGCTGGAAGATCACGCCACGGTGGAAGAGCGCAAAACGCTGATGAAGCGCCATCGCACATCGTTGATGGGAATCGGCGTGCTCAGCGGCTTTCTCGGCTGGCTGGCCAACCTCGTCTGGGTCTGGGCAATCGTAATGGTTGTACTGCTACCCCTGGCGCTGTTGTGCGTCATGTGGGTCTATATGATGATTTTGATCTTTGCGGTGCCCTGGTACGGCCACTTTTGCCTACAGGCGCTGGCCGACCTGCGCGCGGAGCGGGCAACCCCGCTCCCACACGCCATGGACGGGCGTTAGCTGATGGCTCCCCTTACGCCCCGTGCCACGGCAGGTTGCGCTTGCACCAGCCTTCCACGGTCTTGCGGTGGTATTCCTCGTCGCGGGGGCCTTCGAAGCCTTCCAGCACATCCATGGCACAGGTGTAGCCGGCCTCAGTGGCCAGACGGGCCGCGTGCTTCGAGCGCGCAGCGCTACGGCACAGGAACAGCACCGGCGCATCGGTCGGCACGCGGGCCTTGAGTTCCTCGACGAAATTCGGGTTCTGCTTGCCGCCGGGATAGCTGTTCCATTCCACATGGGCGAATTGCTCGTCCGGCAGGTTCACGCCACCTACCCAATCCAGTTCTGCCTGCGTGCGCACGTCCACGAGCACGGCCTTCGGGTCGGCCTGCAGCAGGTCATAGGCTTGCTGTGGGTCCAGCGCGCCGAAGTACGCAAGCTGGTTCTGTTGCTGGCGCGCGTGCGCCGCCTGGAGGAGGTCGTCTCGGGTGGTCATCTTCTGTGACGGAGTCAATAAGAGAAGCGGGAGTAAAGCGGGGTTCGCTGTGCCGGGGCAACAGCGTGACCCGGGATCGGGCACGGCGCTGGGATGTCGCCGCGTTCGGCGCTATTCTAGCGTGCAGCCACGGCCATCCCCCGAAAATCCGCCTGCGCGGCGCATGCCCATCTTCGGTGCGTATTCTGGTGCATAGGCACTAAAATGGTGCTTTTCCTTGAATCGCGCACCGAGATGGTGTTTGATGAAGTCGCCGCGGAGCGGTGCGCAAGTGGATCGTTCGCCGCGTCGGCATGTTCAGCTTGGGTTGTATGCAATCCGCGGCCCCCGCCACGGTGCGGCGTGACCGATCACTGCACATTTTTCGGGATGGCGAGGGCAAATGAGGGCGTCGGTTGGCATGCTTTCTGCTAACATTCCTCGTCCCTTTTGGGGCGGTTCCCGCGAGGGTTTTCCGGGGCCGGACCCAACAATGGCTTTCCCAGACTCAGCCCGAATTTCCAGGAGATAGGCATGGCCCACAGCGTTGCAGATGTGATGAAGCTCGTGAAGGAAAACGACGTCAAATTCGTCGATTTCCGTTTCACGGATACCAAAGGCAAGGAGCAACACGTGTCTGTGCCCGTGTCGCACTTCGACGACGACAAGTTCGAGAGCGGCCACGCCTTCGACGGTTCCTCGATCGCCGGCTGGAAGGGTATCGAAGCTTCGGACATGCTGCTGATGCCGGATTCGAACACGGCCCACATCGACCCATTCTACGAAGAGCCGACGCTGGTGCTGACCTGCGACGTGATCGAGCCGTCGGACGGCAAAGGTTACGACCGCGACCCGCGTTCCATCGCCAAGCGTGCCGAAGCCTACCTGAAGAGCACCGGCCTGGGCGACACCGCCTTCTTCGGTCCGGAACCCGAATTCTTCATTTTCGACGGCGTGACCTGGAACGTCGACATGCAGGGTTGCTCGGTGAAGATTCACTCCGAGGAAGCCCCGTGGTCGTCGGGCAAGGAATTCGAGCACGGCAACAGCGGTCATCGTCCGGGCAAGAAGGGCGGCTACTTCCCGGTTGCCCCGATCGACACGTTCCAGGACATCCGTTCGGAAATGTGCCTGATCCTCGAATCGCTCGGCATTCCCGTTGAAGTCCACCACCACGAAGTGGCTGGCCAGGGCCAGAACGAAATCGGCACGCGTTTCAGCACGCTGGTGCAACGCGCCGACTGGACCCAGCTCCAGAAGTACGTGATCCAGAACGTGGCGCACACCTACGGCAAGACGGCAACGTTCATGCCGAAGCCGGTGGTTGGCGACAACGGCTCGGGCATGCACGTGCACCAGTCCGTGTGGAAGGACGGTCAGAACCTGTTCGCAGGCAACGGCTACGCCGGCCTGTCGGAATTCGCGCTGTACTACATTGGCGGCATCATCAAGCACGCCCGTGCCCTGAACGCGCTGACCAACCCGGGCACGAACTCGTACAAGCGTCTGGTGCCGGGCTTCGAAGCCCCGGTGAAGCTGGCCTACTCGGCCCGCAACCGTTCGGCCTCGATCCGCATTCCGTACGTGGCGAACCCGAAGGGCCGCCGCATCGAAACGCGCTTCCCGGATCCGCTGATGAACCCGTACCTGGGCTTCTCGGCGCTGCTGATGGCCGGCCTGGACGGCGTGATGAACAAGATCCACCCGGGCGAAGCTGCCGACAAGAACCTGTACGACCTGCCGCCGGAAGAGGATGCAAAGATCCCGACCGTCTGCTCGAGCCTCGACCAGGCCCTGGAATACCTCGACAACGACCGTGAGTTCCTGACCCGCGGCGGTGTGTTCTCCAACTCCATGCTCGATGCCTACATCGAACTGAAGATGGAAGAAGTCACGCGTTTCCGCATGACGACGCACCCGATCGAGTTCGAGATGTACTACTCGCTGTAATCGCGTCCGGTTGCCAGGTTGTCACCGGGCAACAGTTGCACCAGGAAGGGGCGGCTTCGGCTGTCCCTTTTTGTTTTGCGAGCGGGTTGATCGCTAGAATGGGGCTCCTTCCCTAACCTTCATGCCGATGTTCATGAACGCGATGTCAAATAAGGTCACGCGCAGCCGCCAAGGCGGACTGTCGCACCAGGGTTCATACCGGATGACGCACCAGATCCGGGTGGGTTTCCCCATTCTGGTGATGGCCATGGCGCTGGGGCTCGGCGCCTGGAGCCGGCCCGCGCCGGCGCAGTCGTCGGATGTCTATATGTGCAAGGGCCCCAACGGCGTGCCCGAGTACCGCAACGGCAATCCGGGCGGCAGCAAGGACTGCAAGAAGCTGAACCTGCCTGACGTGATCACGGTGCCGGGTTCGCGCACTGCCAGCTCGGGCGGTGGCAAGGCGGCGGCGCCTTCGGCGTCCCCGGCGGCTTTCCCGCGCGTGGACAGCGCCACCCAGAAGAACCGCGACAGCGAGCGCCGCGCGGTGCTGGAGCAGGAACTCCAGAGCGAAGAAGCCAAGCTGGCCGGGCTGCGCGCCGAGTACAACAATGGCGAGCCCGAGCGCCAGGGCAACGAGCGCAACTATCAGAAATATCTCGATCGCACGGCACGCCTGCGCGACGACGTCGCACGTAGCGAAGCTAACGCCGCCTCCTTGCGCCGTGAGCTATCGAACCTTAAGGAATAGTGAAATGGCCATGGGTCGCCTGATTCGCGGAGTGTCGCGCAAAGTCACCGGAGCAGACCGCAAGGCGGAAGCCGAGGTCCTGCCGTTGGGCGACGCGGCGTTCCACCCCGGCCTGGACGTGGTGGCCAACCCGGTGCTGCTGGTGCGCCAGCCCGGGCTGCAGGTGGTTTACGCGAATCCGGCCGCCGAGGCCAGCTTCGCGTTGTCCCGCCGGGCGATGGTGGAACTGACGCTGCCGGACTTGTTCGGCCAGATCGACGAGCTGGACAGCATGATCGAGACGGTGATCGCGCGGCAGATCGATGTGCGGCGCCAGGATCTCGTGCTGCGCCCGCCGCTGCAGGAGCCGATGCATGCCCATGTCGTAATCGGGGCGATCGAAGGCCATGCCAATACGGTCCTGGTTGAGATCCTTCTGAACGAGCAGAAGGTACGCAGCGACCGCGAGGAGCGCATCCTCGACCTGACGTCGGCCAACAAGGAACTGATCCGCAACCTGGCCCACGAGATCAAGAATCCGCTCGGGGGCATCCGTGGCGCGGCCCAGTTGCTTGAGTTCGAGCTGCCCGAACGGTCCTTGCGCGAGTACACCCAAGTCATCATCAAGGAGTCGGACCGCCTGCAGACGCTGGTGGACCGGCTGCTGGAGCCGCACCGGCACCCGCACATCGTCTCGGACCTCAATATCCACGAGGTGCTGGAGCGCGTGCGCTCGGTGGTGCTGGCCGAATTCCCGAACGGGCTGGAGATTGTGCGCGACTACGACGCGAGCCTGCCCGACCTGCGCGGCGACATGGAGCAACTGATCCAGGCCGTGCTGAACATCGTGCACAACGCTGCCCAGGCGTTGCACGAGCGCATCGCGCGCGGCGATGCGCAGATCGTATTGCGGACGCGGGTGGCACGGCAGGTGACGATTGCCAAGCGCTTGTTCAAGCTGGCATTGGACTTGCATGTCATCGATAACGGCCCGGGCATCCCCGAGGACATCCGCGAACGCATCTTCTATCCATTGGTATCGGGCAGGGACGGCGGCAGCGGACTCGGTCTCACACTCGCTCAAACCTTCGTGCAGCAGCACGAGGGCTTGATCGAATGCGAGAGCCGGCCGGGCTGTACCGACTTCCGTATCCTGCTGCCGCTGCACTGACCTCCCGCGCCTCTGACCGGCCCGGATGTGCGAGCGGCGCGGGACCTGCCTGAGAGGGAAGATGGCGGGACAACGGGAGACCACATGACACCGAGCAGACAAGCGACGCACATGAAGCCGATCTGGATAGTCGACGACGATCAATCAATCCGCTGGGTCCTCGAGAAGGCCCTTGCCCGTGAAAGCCTGCTCTCTCGCAGTTTTACCAATGTTCGCGACGTGCTCGCGGCGCTGGAGGATGACGAGCCGCAGGTCCTGATTTCCGATATCCGCATGCCTGGCGGCTCGGGCCTGGACCTGCTGCAGGCCATCAAGGCGCGGCACCCGGGCCTGCCGGTCATCGTCATGACCGCGTATTCCGACCTGGACAGCGCCGTGGCGGCGTTCCAGGGCGGCGCCTTCGAATACCTGGCCAAGCCGTTCGATGTCGACAAGGCCGTCGAGCTGATCCGGCGCGCGCTCGAAGAGAGCCTGCGCGAGGAGGAAATGGACGATCGGCTAGTCGACGCGCCTGAGATCCTGGGTCAGGCACCGGCGATGCAGGACGTGTTCCGCGCCATCGGCCGCCTGTCGCAGTCGAACGTGACGGTGATGATTACCGGCGAGTCCGGCACCGGCAAGGAACTCGTCGCACGGGCGCTGCACAAGCACAGCCCGCGCGCCAACGGGCCATTTATCGCGCTCAACACGGCGGCGATTCCGAAGGATCTGCTCGAATCCGAACTGTTCGGACATGAGCGCGGCGCGTTCACGGGTGCGCAGACGATGCGGCGTGGCCGCTTCGAGCAGGCCGAGGGCGGCACGCTGTTCCTCGATGAAATCGGCGATATGCCATTCGATCTGCAAACGCGGCTGTTGCGCGTGCTGTCGGACGGCAACTTCTATCGCGTGGGTGGCCACAACCCGTTGCGCGCCAATGTGCGCGTGATTGCGGCCACGCACCAGAACCTCGAGACGCGCGTGAAAGAGGGGCTGTTCCGCGAGGACTTGTTCCACCGCCTGAACGTGATTCGTCTGCGGCTGCCGCCGCTGCGCGAGCGGCCCGAGGACATCACGCTGCTGGCGCGCCACTTCCTGCAGAAGAGCGCCAAGGAGCTTGGCGTGGAACCCAAGCGCATGTCCGACGAGGCGCTGGCCTACGTCAGCACGCTGCCGTTCCCGGGCAACGTGAGACAGCTTGAGAATCTGTGTAACTGGCTGACCGTGATGGCGCCGGCGCAGACCATCGAAGTCAAGGATATGCCACGCGAGATGATCGGCACGCCCCAGTCGGAAAGCACCGGTTCGCCGATGCGCGCGCCGGGCAGCGAGTCGCGCATGACAGGTGGCGACTACGATGCGATCGAGACATCCGACTACGGCATGAACACCGCGGCAGGCGAGGGTGACACGATGGTCGCCACGCGCCCACCGATGACCGCCGCGGCGCCAGGCATGGCGTCCGCACCGGCCTTCGCGGGCAATGCGGTGTCGGCAAGCTGGGAGTCGCTGCTGGCCGGCGAGGCCAAGTCGATGCTGGAAGCGGGCCAGCCCGAGGTGATGGATGTGCTGACGCGGCGCTTCGAAAAAGCTGTGCTCGAAGCCGCGCTGGGCGTCACGCGCGGGCGCCGCGTGGAAGCCGCCACCCGGCTTGGGATTGGACGCAATACGATTACCCGCAAGCTGCAGGAGCTGGGATTCGATTGATGTCCAGGGGTTGAGACGATTCTCTGCTCTCCCGCTGCGGGGGAGCAGAGAACAAGAATCGTCTCAGCCGTTGCTACGTACCGCCAGCAGTCGCTCCGCCATCTCGGCGAAGCCTTCACCGCCGGCCGCCTCCGTGACGTAGGCGGGCGCCACCGGCAACTGATCCAGAATCTCCCGCACGTTCGCCACGCCCACCGACAACGGGAAGTGGCCGAACATCGCCGCGTCATTGGCCGAGTCGCCGATGAACAGCCATTCGTCGCGCGCGGCGTCGATGTCATCCCCCAGCAACTCCTGCACGCAAAGCCGGCTCATCGACAGCTTGTCATGGTCGCCGAACCAGCCGTTAACGTGGATCGAGCTGACCGTCGCCGTCATGCCGGCCTCGCGCATCATCGCGGCAATGCGGTCCACCGCCGGCTGGGGCAGGGGTGCCACGTCCTCGGCATGGTCGATGGCAAGGTCGGCCGCATGCCATGCCTGGTCCGATGCCAGCGCGCAGCCAGGCACCTCGCGCACGATCCGCTCGCCCAGCGCGTGGATCTTCTCAAGATTCCCGGCGCGCGTCGGCGCATCGTCGAGGAAGCGTGTGATCAGCTTGTTGTCGCGCAAATGTGAGAAGAAGGCGCCATTTTCGCCGATGATGGCATCTACCGGCCAGAGTCTGACGAGGATCTCCGCCCAGGCGATGCAGCGTCCTGTGACGGGTACGACATGCAGCCCAGCCCGGGCCAGCCGGTCCAGTGCGAGATAGGTGGGGGCAGGCAGCCGGCCATCGGTCGTCAGGGTGCCGTCGATGTCGGTCAGGATGCCGCGCACGCGCCGGAGGGCGGCGTCCGGCAAGGTGGCGAAGGGTTTCATCGTGCTCATGGGCGAGGATTGTACGCAAACGTCCGCCGGTGCGGCGCGCCCGGTTGTGTGACATCAATGTGTCGTCAAAATGCAGCAATATTCTCACCGCAAGGCGGGTTTGCCCGGTTTGCGGCGAGGTGCGACGGGCGTAACATCCCGCTGTCACAAAAAATGCATACAGTCGGGCGCTTTTTCTTGTTTCTTGCCCGATTTGCCCGACTGATAACAGCCTCAGGAGAGAAGTCCATGTCCTTTCCACGCACCGCCCTAAAATTCGCTGCCGTCGCCGCCCTGGCCATGGCCGGCACCGCCCACGCCGCGGTCGAGATCCAGTGGTGGCACGCCATGCAGGGCGCGCTGAACGACAAGGTCAACGAGATCGCCAACAAGTTCAACGCGAGCCAGACCGACTACAAGATCGTGCCTGTTAACAAGGGCAACTACGACGAAACCATGGCGGCCGGCATTGCCGCCTTCCGCGCGGGCGGCGCTCCGGCGATCCTGCAGGTGTTCGAAGTGGGCACGGCCACGATGATGAGTGCCAAAGGCGCGATCAAGCCGGTCTCCACGGTGATGAAGGATGCGGGCGAGAAGTTCGACCAGAAGGCCTACATCCCCGCCGTGGCCGGTTACTACACCTCGTCGAAGGGCGAGATGCTGTCGTTCCCGTTCAACAGCTCGACCACCGTCTTCTATTACAACAAGGACGCCTTCAAGAAGGCGGGCCTCTCCGAGCCGCCCAAGACCTGGCCCGAAGTGATGCAATATTCGGCCAAGCTGAAGGCATCGGGCACGAACTGCGCCTATACCACCGACTGGCAGGGCTGGGTGCACCTGGAAAGCTTCTCGGCCTGGCATAACACGCTGTTCGCGACCAAGAACAACGGCTTCGGCGGCACCGACGCCCGCCTGGTCTTCAACAGCCCGCTGCACGTGAAGCACATCACCAAT
Organism: Cupriavidus sp. OV096; assembly: GCF_900115455.1. Lineage (NCBI taxonomy): Bacteria > Pseudomonadati > Pseudomonadota > Betaproteobacteria > Burkholderiales > Burkholderiaceae > Cupriavidus > Cupriavidus sp. OV096. The sequence goes on along the minus strand of NZ_FOWM01000001.1, from coordinate 202,654 downwards.
CTCCAGGAGATGGTGAAGAAGGGCTACTTCAGCTACGGCGGCCGCAAGGCAGAGTCGCAAGCCAAGTTCTTCAACGGCGAGTGCGCGATGTTCACGGGCTCGTCGGCATCGCTGGCCAACATTCGCAAGAACGCCAAGTTCCAGTTCGGCGTGTCGCAGTTGCCGTACTACCCGGACGTGCAGGGCGCCCCGCAGAACACGATCATCGGCGGCGCGTCGCTGTGGGTGATGGGTGGCAAGAAGGCCGAGGAATACAAGGGCGTAGCCAAGTTCTTCACGTTCCTGTCGCAGCCTGAGATCCAGTCGGACTGGCACCAGGCCACCGGCTACCTGCCGGTGACGATGGCCGCCTACGATCTGACCAGGAAATCGGGTTACTACGACAAGAACCCGGGCGCCGATGTGTCCGTGCAGCAAATGGTCGTGAAGACCACGGACAAGTCGCGCGGTGTGCGCCTGGGCAACCTGGTGCAGATCCGTACCGTGGTGGACGAGGAACTGGAAGCCGTCTGGGCCGGCAAGAAGGAGCCGAAGGCTGCGCTGGACACGGCGGTGGCGCGCGGCAACGACCTGCTGGAGCGCTTCCAGAAGACTGCGAAAGAGTAAGTCAGGGGCGTCGCGAGGCCTGGCCGGTATGACCGGTCCGGGCTGAGGGCGCCAGACGTGCGGCAAGTGGGCGGCGGCGAAACCGTCGCCCGCTTGCGTTATGAAAAGGTTTGACGATGGAAAAACGCGTCGTTTTCCGGTCGCCGTGGCTGCCGTATCTGCTGGTGTTGCCGCAGATCGCCATCACGATGATCTTCTTTTTCTGGCCGGCCGGCCAGGCGCTGTGGCAGTCGCTGCTCCAGCAGGATGCCTTCGGCATCAATCTCGAATTCGTAGGGCTCGACAACTTCAGGACGCTGTGGGCAGACCCGCAGTATGTGGAGTCGTTCGAGGTCACGGCCATCTTCGCCATTGGTGTGACGGTGGTCGGCCTGTCGGTGGCGCTGCTGCTTGCCTACTTCGCCGACCGCGTGGTGCGCGTGGCCACGGGCTACAAGACCCTGCTGATCTGGCCGTATGCCGTGGCCCCGGCCGTGGCGGGCGTGCTCTGGATGTTCATGTTCAACCCGACGCTGGGCGTGGTGTCGTACGCGCTGCGCAAGGGCGGCGTGGACTGGAACTTCCTGCTCAATGGCAATCAGGCGCTGACGCTGGTGGTGCTGGCCGCCGCGTGGAAGCAGATCAGCTACAACTTCCTGTTCTTCCTGGCCGGGTTGCAGAGCATTCCACGCTCGCTGATCGAGGCGGCCGCCATCGATGGCGCCGGACCATGGCGGCGCTTCTGGTCCATCATATTTCCGCTACTTTCGCCGACCACGTTCTTCCTGCTGGTCATCAACGTGGTCTACGCATTCTTCGATACCTTCGCCATCATCGATGCCGTGACGCATGGCGGCCCGTTCAATTCGACGAACACGCTTGTGTACAAGGTGTTCCACGACGGCTTCCGCGGCATGGACATCGGCGGCTCGGCCGCGCAGTCCGTGGTGCTGATGGTGATCGTGATTGCGCTGACCGTGGTGCAGTTCCGGTTCGTGGAACGCAAGGTCCAGTACTGACACGAAAGGCGCCCAAAAATGGTAGAACGTCGTCCAATTCTTGATGTCATCACCCACGTGGTGCTGATCCTCGGCATCATCGTCGTGGCGTTTCCGGTGTACCTGACCTTCGTGGCGTCCACGCTGACGGCCGAACAGGTGCTCGATTCGCCCATGACGCTGATCCCCGGCAGCCACATGGTTGAGAACTTTCGCACCGTGCTGTTCAAGGGCGTGGGGGAGGCCGCCTCGCCGGTCGCCACCATGATGAAGAACAGCCTGATCATGGCGCTGGGCATCGCGCTCGGGAAGATCGCGATCTCGATCATCTCGGCCTTCGCCATCGTTTATTTCCGATTTCCGCTGCGCAAGACCTTCTTCTGGCTCATCTTCATCACGCTGATGCTGCCTGTGGAAGTGCGGATCCTGCCGACCTACAAGGTGGTGTCGGACCTCGGCCTGCTGGACAGCTACTTCGGCCTGACCATTCCGATCATCGCATCGGCCACGGCCACGTTCCTGTTCCGCCAGTTCTTCCTGACCATTCCCGATGAACTGGCCGAGGCCGCGCGCATCGATGGCGCCGGTCCGCTGCGCTTCTTCTGGGACGTGGTGCTGCCGCTCTCGCGCACCAGCATCGCGGCGCTGTTCGTAATCCAGTTCATCTATGGCTGGAATCAGTACCTGTGGCCGCTGCTGATTACTACGCAAAAATCGATGACGCCGGTGGTGGTTGGCGTGACGCAGATGATTTCGCGCTCGGGCGATGCCGCGACGGACTGGAATCTCGTGATGGCCACTGTGATGCTGGCGATGATCCCGCCTGCCGTGGTGGTGGTGCTGATGCAGAGGTGGTTCGTCAAGGGCCTGGTCGAAACAGAAAAGTAAGCGAAACAAGCGGATTACGAGAAAGCCATGGCAAAACTGTCACTTCGCAACGTTCAGAAAACCTACGCCGGCGGCACGCAGGTCGTGCACGGCATCGACATGGAAATCGCCGACGGCGAGTTCATCGTCATCGTCGGCCCCTCGGGCTGCGGCAAGTCCACGCTGCTGCGCATGGTCGCCGGGCTGGAAACCGTTACCGGCGGCGAGATCCATATTGGCGACAAGGTAGTCAACGACTTCGAGCCGGCCGAGCGCGACATCGCGATGGTGTTCCAGAACTACGCGCTCTACCCGCACATGACCGTGTACGACAACATGGCCTACGGCCTGCGGATTCGCGGCATGTCCAAGGCCGAGATCGACCAGCGCGTGAAGCACGCGGCGGGCATCCTGGAGCTGGGCGCGCTGCTCGAACGCAAGCCGCGCGCGCTCTCGGGCGGTCAGCGCCAGCGCGTGGCGATGGGGCGCGCCATCGTGCGCGAGCCGGCCGTGTTCCTGTTCGACGAGCCGCTGTCCAACCTCGATGCCAAGCTGCGCGTGCAGATGCGGCTCGAGCTGAAGGACCTGCATCGCCGCCTGGGCACCACCAGCCTGTACGTCACCCACGATCAGGTCGAGGCCATGACGCTGGCCGACCGCATGATGGTGCTGAACGGAGGCCGGGTGGAGCAGATCGGTACGCCGCTCGAGGTCTACTCGCGTCCGGCCAGCACCTTCGTGGCCGGCTTTATCGGCTCGCCGCCGATGAACCTCGTGCCCGTGGTGCGTACCAACGCCGCCCAGGGCGAGGCGCAGATGCGCGTGGTGCCGAAGGCGAATGGTGCCGGCGAAGGGCAGGGTGCGCCGGCCACGCTCGGCCATCTGCCGATGGGCCTGCACCTGCCCGAGCAGGCGTTGATGGGGCTGCGCCCCGAGCATATCGAGCCGTGCGCGGCCCACGACGCCATCGCGCATGTCGATGTGCGCGTGGTCGAGGCGCTCGGCGCCGATTCATTCGCCTATGGTTCGCTGGGCGGCCAGTTGATCGTGGTCCGGCTGGACAGCCACATGCCAGTGCGTGCCGGTGACCGTCTGCCGATCACGGCTTCGGCTGATCATCTGCACTTCTTCGACGCGACGTCGGGCAAGCGTATCGAGGCACTGGCATGAGTGCGTCAATCGTCACGTTTCCTGTGGTCGATGCAGCCAACTGGCCGTATCCGCGCCATATCGCGCACCGGGGTGCCGGCAAGCTCGCACCCGAGAACACGCTGGCCGCGTTCCGGCACGGGGCGTCGTTCGGCTACCGGATGTTCGAGTTCGACGTGAAGTTGTCGGCCGACGGCAAGCCGGTGCTGATGCACGATGCCACGCTGGACCGCACCACGTCCGGCAAGGGCCGCGTCGACGCTATGACGCTGGGCGAACTGGCCGCGCTGGACGCCGGAAGCTGGCATAGCCCGGCCTATGCCGGCGAACCGGTGCCGACCCTGGCGACGATCGCCCGCTACACGCGCGCCAATGGCTTCCACGTCAATATCGAGATCAAGCCGGTGCCTGGCACGGAATGGCGGACCGGCGCAGCAGTGGCGATTGATGCGCTTTCGCTCTGGCAGGGCGCCGACGTGCCGCCGCTGCTTTCGTCGTTTTCCGAGGAGGCGCTCGACGCCGCCCGCCAGGTGGCGCCCGGCCTGCCGCGCGCGCTACTGCTCGACAAGCTGCCCGCCGACTGGCCCGAACGCCTGCGCCGGCTGGGCTGCGTAGCCTTGGACGCCAACCATCGCGAGCTGGACGCGGCCGTCATCGCCCGCGCCCATGCGGACGGTTTTCAAGTGTTGTGCTACACGGTGAACGACGCGTCCCGGGCCGCCGAGCTATTGTCTTGGGGGCTGGACGGACTGATCACGGACGCGGTCGATCGGATCGAGCCGGCCGCCTGATGGCGTAGCACCGATGTGTGGCGGCAACGGTCATGATTTTGCATCACGAAAAGTCCCCACTGTCGTTGGGCAAACGTGCTATGCTTTTGCGAGTGAAGACTAAGGTCCTTCCCCGCACAACTTGCCCTTTCGGGCTGTCGGTGAGACCCCAGACAGACGGCACCTTCGCGGTGCCGTTCGTTCAAGGTAGCGCTGTCTGGCTCCCAAGAGTTGTTTGCAATCCGCTAACCGGTCAAGCCGTGTCGCGGAAGGTTGATGAACCCGCTTAACTCCGGCATTCCCGGAGAATAGTGAGCGCCCCATGATGCAGCAGTATCAGAGCAATTCGTACCTCTTCGGCGGCAACGCCCCCTATGTGGAAGAGCTGTACGAGGCCTATCTCCAGAATCCCAGCTCGGTTCCCGACAACTGGCGCGCGTATTTCGACGCGATGCAGAATGTCCCGGCTGTGGATGGGTCCAACTCCCGCGATATCCCCCACGCACCGATCGTTGCCTCGTTCGCCGAGCGCGCCAAGCAGGGCCCCATCAAGACCATCGTTGCCTCGGCCGATTCCGACATGGGCCGCAAGCGCGTTGCTGCGACCCAGCTGATCGCTGCCTACCGCAACATCGGTACCCACTGGGCCGACCTCGATCCGCTGAAGCGCCAGGAGCGTCCGCCCCTGCCTGATCTGGATCCGGCGTTCTACGGTTTCTCCGAGGCCGACCTCGACATCGTCTTCAATGCCAGCAACACGTATTTCGGCAAGGAATCGATGAGCCTGCGCGAGTTGCTCAACAACCTCCGTGAGACCTACTGCGGCACCATCGGCGCCGAGTTCATGTACGTGAGCGACCAGGCGCAGAAGCGCTGGTGGCAGGAGCGCCTGGAAACCACGCGTTCCAAGCCCGTGTTCACGCTGGAAAAGAAGAAGCACATCCTGGACCGCCTGACCGCGTCCGAGGGCCTTGAGCGCTTCCTCCACACGAAGTACGTCGGCCAGAAGCGCTTCTCGCTCGAAGGCGGCGAGAGCTTTATCGCCGCGATGGACGAGCTGATCCAGCACTCCGGTTCGAAGGGTGTGCAGGAAATCGTGATCGGCATGGCCCACCGTGGCCGTCTGAACGTGCTGGTCAATACGCTGGGCAAGATGCCGGCCGACCTGTTCGCCGAATTCGAAGGCAAGCACGTCGATGACCTGCCCGCCGGCGACGTCAAGTACCACAAGGGCTTCTCGAGCGATGTCTCGACCGAAGGCGGCCCGGTTCACCTGTCGCTCGCGTTCAACCCGTCGCACCTGGAAATCGTCAACCCGGTGGTCGAGGGTTCGTCGAAGGCCCGCCAGGAACGCCGTGGCGAAGCCGGCCACAAGGAAGTGCTGCCGGTGCAGGTGCACGGCGACGCCGCCTTCGCTGGCCAGGGCGTGGTCATGGAGACGCTGAACCTGGCGCAGACCCGCGGCTACGGCACGGGCGGCACCATGCACATCGTCATCAACAACCAGATCGGCTTCACGACGTCTGACCCGCGCGACGCGCGTTCCACGCTGTACTGCACGGACGTGGTCAAGATGATCGAGGCTCCGGTGCTGCACGTGAACGGCGACGATCCCGAAGCCGTGGTGTACGCCATGCAACTGGCCACCGACTTCCGCATGGAATTCAAGAAGGATGTCGTGGTTGACATCATCTGCTTCCGGAAGCTGGGCCACAACGAGCAGGACACGCCGGCTGTAACGCAGCCGCTGATGTACAAGAAGATCTCGCAACACCCGGGCACGCGCAAGTTGTACGCCGACAAGCTGGCCGCGCAGAACCTGGTGCCCGCCGACTTTGGCGACCAGCTGGTCAAGGAATACCGTGCCGCGATGGACGCGGGCAAGCACACGGTGGACCCGGTCCTGTCGAACTTCAAGAACAAGTTCGCCGTGGACTGGATGCCGTTCCTGAACCGCAAGTGGACCGACGCAGCCGACACCGCCGTGCCGGTGACCGAGCTGAAGCGCCTGGCCGAGCGGATCACGACCATCCCCGAGCACCTGAAGCTGCACCCGCTGGTGGAAAAGGTCATTAAGGACCGCGCCAACATGGGCCGTGGCGACCAGCCTCTGGACTGGGGCATGGGCGAGCACCTGGCGTTCGCATCGCTGGTGGCCTCGGGCTACCCGGTGCGTATCACCGGCCAGGATGCTGGCCGTGGCACCTTCACCCACCGTCACTCGGTACTGCACGACCAGGGTCGCGAGCGCTGGGATGCCGGCAGCTACGTGCCGCTGCAGAACGTGTCCGAGAATCAGGCCCCGTTCACCGTGATCGACTCGGTGCTGTCCGAAGAAGCCGTGCTCGGCTTCGAATACGGCTACTCGACTGCGGAACCGAATGCGCTGGTGATCTGGGAAGCCCAGTTCGGCGACTTCGTGAATGGCGCCCAGGTGGTGATCGACCAGTTCATCTCGTCGGGTGAAGTGAAGTGGGGCCGCGCCTCGGGCCTGACGATGATGCTGCCGCACGGCTATGAGGGCCAGGGTCCGGAACACAGCTCGGCCCGTATCGAGCGTTTCCTGCAGCTCTGCGCAGACCACAACATTCAGGTTGTGCAGCCGACCACGCCGGCACAGATCTTCCACCTGCTGCGTCGCCAGATGATCCGGCTGTTCCGCAAGCCGCTGGTGATCATGACGCCGAAGTCGCTGCTGCGTAACAAGGATGCGGTGTCGCCGCTGTCCGACCTGGCCAAGGGTCACTTCGAGACGGTCATCCCCGATCACGAAGAACTGAACGCCAGCAAGGTCAAGCGCGTGATCATGTGCTCGGGCAAGGTCTACTACGACCTGGTCAACACCCGCAAGGAGCGTGGTGCCACCGACACGGCGATCATCCGCCTGGAACAGCTGTACCCGTTCCCGCACAAGGCTGTGGCCGCCGAGCTCAAGAAGTACCCGGGCGTGACCGAAATCCTGTGGTGCCAGGACGAGCCGCAGAACCAGGGTGCCTGGTTCTTCGTGCAGCACTACATCATGGAAAACATGACGGAAGGCCAGAAGCTCGGTTATGCCGGTCGTCCTGCCTCGGCTTCGCCGGCGGTGGGCTACTACGCAAAGCACAACGAGCAACAGAAGGCGCTGCTGGACGCTGCGTTCTCCAAGCTCAAGGGCTTTGTGCTGACCAAGTAATAAGACGGCCGGCCTGGCGCGCAGTGGTGCGCGCCGGGCTTCGGCCTGTTTGAACATACACGCATACATCGAGGAAAATTTCTCACCATGGCTATTGTTGACGTCAAGGTTCCGCAACTGTCTGAATCGGTCGCCGAAGCGACCATGCTGAACTGGAAGAAGAAGCCGGGCGAAGCTGTTGCCCAGGACGAGATCCTGATCGAGATCGAGACCGACAAGGTCGTGCTGGAAGTGCCGGCGCCCGCCGCCGGCGTGCTGTCGCAGATCATCAAGAACGACGGCGATACCGTCGTGGCCGATGAACTGATCGCCAAGATTGATACCGAAGCCACCGCTGGCGCCGCCGCTCCGGCTGCCGCCGCCCCGGCTCCGGCCGCTGCACCTGCCGCCGCCGCCCCGGCTCCCGCTGCCGCCACCGGCGCCAGCGGCATCGCCATGCCGTCGGCTGCCAAGCTGATGGCCGAAGGCGGCCTGTCCGCCGGTCAGGTTGCCGGCACCGGCAAGGATGGCCGCATCACCAAGGGTGACGTGCTGGCCGCCGGCTCGGCGCCCGCACCGGCCGCCAAGGCCGCCCCGGCACCGGCTCCGGCCAAGCCGGCCCTGCAGCAAGTGTCCGCCCAGGTGGACTTCGCCGCGCTGGGCGACCGCCCGGAAGAGCGCGTGCCGATGAGCCGCCTGCGCGCCCGTATCGCCGAGCGCCTGGTGCAGTCGCAGTCCACCAACGCCATCCTCACTACGTTCAACGAAGTGAACATGAAGCCGGTGATGGACCTGCGCAACAAGTACAAGGACCGCTTCGAGAAGGAGCACGGCGTGAAGCTGGGCTTCATGTCGTTCTTCGTCAAGGCTGCCGTGCACGCCCTGAAGAAGTACCCGATCATCAACGCCTCGGTGGATGGCAACGATATCGTCTACCACGGCTACTTCGACATCGGTATCGCGGTGGGTTCGCCGCGTGGCCTGGTGGTGCCGATCCTGCGCAACGCCGACCAGATGAGCCTGGCCGACATCGAGAAGAAGATCGCCGAGTTCGGCGCCAAGGCCCGTGACGGCAAGCTGTCGCTGGAAGAACTGACGGGCGGCACGTTCTCGATCTCGAACGGCGGTACGTTCGGTTCGATGCTGTCGACGCCGATTATCAACCCGCCGCAATCGGCCATCCTGGGCGTGCACGCCACCAAGGATCGTGCCGTGGTGGAAGACGGCCAGATCGTGATTCGCCCGATGAACTACCTGGCCATGTCCTACGACCACCGGATCATCGATGGTCGCGAGGCTGTGCTGGGCCTGGTGGCGATGAAGGAAGCGCTGGAAGATCCGGCCCGCCTGCTGCTGGACCTGTAAGCGTCCGTCTCCTCCCTCTGAATTGAAGGACACCCGCTCCCCGCCGCCCGTTGAATCGGGCGCGTGGGAGCAGGCCGTCCAGAAGGAAACTCCATGAGCAAACAATTCGACGTGCTGGTGATCGGCGCCGGCCCCGGCGGCTATATCGCCGCCATCCGCGCAGCCCAGCTGGGCCTGAACGTGGCCTGCTGCGAAGGCAACGCCTATGACGACCCCAAGGGCGAGCCGCGCCTGGGCGGCACCTGCCTGAACGTGGGCTGCATCCCCTCCAAGGCATTGCTGGCTTCCTCGGAAGAGTTCGAGAACGCCTCGCACCACCTAGCCGACCACGGCATCACCGTGGGTGACGTCAAGGTGGACGTGCCCAAGATGCTCAAGCGCAAGGACGACATCGTCGGCAAGATGACCAAGGGCATCGAGTTCCTGTTCCGCAAGAACAAGGTGACGCTGCTCAAGGGCTACGGCAAGTTCGCCGGCAAGGCTGCCGAAGGCTTCCAGGTGGAAGTGGCCGGTGAGGTCGTGACCGCGAAGCAGGTCATTATCGCTACCGGTTCGAAGGCCCGTCACCTGCCGGGCATCACCGTGGACAACAACCTCGTCAGCGATAACGAGGGCGCGCTGAAGTTCCCGACCGTGCCGAAGAAACTGGGCGTGATTGGCGCCGGCGTGATCGGCCTGGAACTGGGCTCGGTGTGGCGCCGCCTGGGTGCCGAAGTGACCGTGCTGGAAGCGCTGCCTGCGTTCCTGGGCGCTGCCGATGAAGGCGTGGCCAAGGAAGCGCAGAAGCTGCTGACCAAGCAGGGCCTGCAGTTCAGCCTCGGCGTGAAGGTCAACGAGGTCAAGACCGGCAAGGACAGCGTCACCGTCAGCTATGACGACAAGGACGGCAAGGCCCAGACGCTGGAAGTGGATCGCCTGATCGTGTCCGTCGGCCGCGTGCCGAACACCGACAACCTGAACCTGGAAGCGGTGGGCCTGGGCGCGGACGCGCGCGGCTTCATCGAGGTGGACGACCACTGCCAGACCAAGGTGCCGGGCCTGTGGGCCATCGGCGACGTGGTGCGTGGTCCGATGCTCGCCCATAAGGCGGAAGACGAAGGCGTGGCCGTGGCCGAGCGCATCGTCGGCCAGAAGCCGCACATCGACTTCAACACGGTTCCTTGGGTGATCTACACCTTCCCGGAAATCGCGTGGGTCGGCAAGACCGAGCAGCAGCTGAAGGCCGAAGGCCGCCAGTACAAATCGGGCCAGTTCCCGTTCATGGCCAACGGCCGTGCGCTGGGCATGGGCGCCTCGGACGGCTTCGTCAAGATGCTGGCCGATGCCAAGACCGACGAGATCCTGGGCGTGCACATCGTGGCCGCCAACGCGTCGGACCTGATCGCCGAAGCCGTCGTGGCGATGGAGTTCAAGGCCGCCAGCGAGGATATCGGTCGCGTCTGCCATCCGCACCCGTCGATGTCCGAAGTCATGCGCGAAGCCGCGCTGGCCGTGGACAAGCGCCAGCTCAACATGTAAGGCTGATGCCTGCCATTGCGTGAGCACCGGCGCGCCGCAACCAGCGGCGCGCCGTTTTCACTTGCAGCGCCCGCGCATCTTGCGCCGGACGCCCCCAGCGTGAACCCAGCATGAACGTCACCGAGTTTTACGAGAAAGAACTGCAACAGCGCGGCTACCAGTCGGACGAGGCGCAACTGCGCGCCGTGGCACGGCTGCAGCAGTGCTACGACGAATGGGTGGCCTACAAGAACCGGCGCAGCAACGCGCTGAAGAAGCTTCTGGTGCACCCCGATGTGCCCAAGGGCGTCTACCTGTGGGGTGGAGTGGGGCGCGGCAAGTCGTTCCTGATGGACAGCTTCTACTCTTGCGTGCCCGTGGTTCGGAAGACGCGGCTCCATTTCCACGAGTTCATGCGCGAAGTGCATCGCCAGTTGGAGGAATTGCGAGGTCGGCCCGACCCCCTCGACGAACTGGCCAAGCGCATCGCGCGCAAATACCGGCTGATCTGCTTCGACGAATTCCACGTCAGCGACGTGGCGGACGCCATGATGCTGCACCGCCTGCTGGACCAGATGTTCGCGAATGGCGTGCAATTCGTGATGACGTCGAACTATCGCCCGGACCTGCTGTACCCGGACGGCTTGCACCGCGAACGCGTGCTGCCCGCGATCGACCTCCTCCAGGAGAAGCTCGACGTGCTCAACGTGGACGCGGGTATCGACTACCGCAAGCGCGCCCTGGAGCAGGTCGAGGCGTACCACACGCCGCTGAACCGCGAGGCCAGCGCGGCGCTGCGCGATGCCTTCGTGGGTATCGCCGGCACGGCCGACGAATCGCCGATCCTCCATATCGAGCACCGTGAACTCAAGGCGCTGCGTAAGGCGAACGGTGTGGTCTGGTTCGACTTCGCCACGCTCTGCGGCGGCCCGCGCTCGCAAAACGACTATCTGGAGCTGGCGTCGCAGTTCCATACGGTGATCCTGTCGGATGTGCCGAAGATGACGCCGCGGATGTCGTCGGAGGCGCGCCGCTTCACCTGGCTGATCGACGTGTTCTACGACCACAAGGTCAAGCTGCTGATGTCCGCCGAGGTGCCTGCCGACGAGTTGTATACCGAAGGGCAGATGGCTGGCGAGTTCCATCGCACGGTGTCGCGGATCATCGAAATGCAGTCACGGGAGTACCTGGAGTCCGAGCGACGGACCATGGATACCTCGCTGACCTGAGCGGGCTGGAAGCTGTTGTCGGACTGGTACGAATCCGACCTATTTGATCTGCATCAAGGCGTATGGTGTGCGTGCTACCTACTATCCGTGGGTATTAAAAGCGCGCCATGCCGTCCCCGTCCCTACCTACCCCATCGCTCGCACCAGCCGGCGGCCCCCTTGGGGTGCTGCCAGCGACAACGACGACCTTACCGCCCCCATCCGCCGCCCGGCGCGCGATTCCCGCGACGCCTGCGGCCCCCACGATGGCGGGCGCTTCGCCATCCCCATCGACTTCCACGCACGTAGACGGCCATTGCTTTCACTGCGGCCAGCCGCTGACGCCAGCGGAGCCGGTATTCATTGCCGATGTCGAAGGCAGCGCGCGCAGTTTCTGCTGCGGCGGCTGCCAGACGCTGGCGCAGATGCTCCACGCGGCTGGTTTCGGCCATCTGTATGGCGATACCTCTCGCTTCGCGCGTCCTATCGACGACGCCGCGCGCCGGGAAGCCGAGCCGGTCTGGGCTGCCTACGACACGCCCGAGCTGCGCCAGCAGTTCGTCCGCCCGCTAGGCGATGACAAGGCTGAGGTCACTCTGGCGCCGGAAGGTATCCGCTGCGCTGCCTGCGCGTGGCTGATCGAGCAGCGCCTGGGCCAGCTGCCGGGTGTGGAACTGGCGGTGGCCAACGTGGCAACGCGCCGCGTGGTGGTGCGCTGGCGGGAATCGCAACAAACCGTGTCAGCCTTGCTCGGCGCCCTAGCGGACATCGGCTATATGGCGTGGCCATTCGAGGTGTCCCGCAGCGACCGCCAGGACCGCCGCGAACGGCGCGGGCTGCTGATGCGGATGGCCGTGGCGATGCTCGGCATGATGCAGGTCATGATGTACGCGTGGCCGATCTACACCCATGAAGCCACGATCGATGCTGGCCAGTTGCAACTGATGCGCTGGGCCAGCTTCGCGCTGACGCTTCCGGTCGTCTTTTATTCTGCCTCCCCGATTTTCACCGGCGCCTGGCGCAGCCTGCGCCAGCGCGCGATGGGCATGGACGTGCCCGTGGCCATCGGCGTGGCCGCCGGCTTTCTGGCCAGCGCAGCCGCCACGGTGCGCGGCGTGGGTGAGGTTTACTTCGATTCCGTGACGATGTTCGTGGCCTTCCTGCTGCTGGCCCGCTATCTGGAACTGCGCGTGCGTCAGGCGTCCCGAAGCGGCGCCGAGATGCTCGCGCGTCAGCTTCCGGCCACCTGCGAGCGCCTGACGGAGGGCGGCACCGCCGAGCGCGTGCCGGTGGCCCGCCTCGGCGCGGGCGACCGTATCCGGGTCAAGGCCGGTGAAATCATGCCCGTGGACGGCGTGGTGCTGGCTGGCATCAGCGAACTCGACGAATCGATGCTGACCGGCGAGGCACGACCGGTGCGACGGGGTATCGGCGATGCGGTACTCGCCGGGTGTTTCAACACGGCCAGCCCGCTCGAGGTGCGCGTCGGGCGCATCGGCGCCAATACGCGGCTGGCCGAGATCGTGGCGGTGCTGGACCGTGCCCTTGCGGAAAAGCCACGACTGGCGATGCTGGCCGACCGCGTCGCAGGCTGGTTTGTCGGCGCGCTGCTTGGGATGGCGGCGGTCACCGGTATCGTCTGGGCCGTCTGGATCGATCCGTCGCGCGCGTTGTTGGTGACGGTGGCGGTGCTCGTGGTGAGCTGTCCCTGCGCGCTGTCGCTGGCTACGCCTGCGGCGCTGGCGGCCGCCGGTGCGGCACTGTCGCGGCGCGGCGTGCTGCTGACGCGGTCTCACGCCATCGAAACCCTCGCGCGCGTCACCGACATCGTGCTCGACAAGACCGGCACGCTGACCGAGGGGCGCTTCGCGGTGGTGCTGACCGAAGCCACAGGCCGCCTCGAAGCGGACATCTGCCTGGCGATTGCCGCGGCGATGGAGCAGGGCGGCGAGCATCCGATAGCCCGGGCGTTCCTCGATGCCCGCGCACCATCGACCGGGCGGGAGCAGCCCTCGGTGGACGATCTGTGCAATGTGCCGGGGCAGGGAGTCGAAGCCTGTGTCGACGGGCGGCGCGTGCGGCTTGGCCGGCGCGACTTCGCGGCGGCGTTGGCGCTGGAGCCGGGCGTCTGGGTCGGCGATGACGCGGCCATCGGCGCCTCTGGCAACGCCCATCGCGGCGCTACCGAGGTCTGGTTGGGCGCTGCCGAGGGCCTGCTGGCACGGTTTTTCCTGTCCGATATTGCACGCCCGCAGACGCCGGCGCTGATCGATGCGCTCGACCTGCTTGGCATTCGTACTCATCTGATTTCTGGCGACAACGTCGAAGCGGTGCGCTGGTGGGCCGACCATTTCGGCATGGAAACCGCCCATGGCGCCGTGACGCCCGAAGGCAAACGCGCCTATGTGGCCGCGCTGCAAGAGCAGGGCGCTGTGGTGCTGGCCGTGGGCGACGGCATCAATGACGCGCCGGTGCTGGCCCAGGCACAGGTCTCCATCGCAATCGGGAGCGGCGCACCGCTGGCCCAGGCAGGCGCCGACGCGGTCCTCACGCATGGCGGCGTGGCCGAGATTGCCAACACCATCGCCGCCGCGCGCCGTACGCGCCGCGTGGTGCGGCAGAACCTCGGCTGGGCCTTCTTCTACAACATTGTGGCCATTCCGCTGGCCGCCACAGGGCTGGTCACGGCCTGGATGGCAGGCATCGGCATGTCCGTGTCGTCGCTGCTTGTGGTGGCCAATGCCTGGCGCCTGCTGCGTGCACCGAACAAGGAGCGCTGACCATGGAAACCCTTTACCTGCTCGTGCCAATGAGCCTGGTGCTCGTGGCGCTGATAGCTGGCGCGCTCTGGTGGGCGCTCAACGCGGGCCAGTACGACGACCTCGACCGACCCGGCGAAGCCATCCTGCTCGATAACGACAAGCCATGAATTGCAAGCTTTTTACGAGCCCGAGTGGCGCGCGGCAGCAACAGTTCCCTTCGTTGAATTGCGACTTGACCGGGATCAACGCGCGGGCGGCGGCGACTTTCTAAAGTCACACCAACACTAGGGTTAAACGATCTTTACTTCTGTATTTGGGGGTCTGAATGGATGTCTCTACCGCGTCTCCACGCGTCGACACCTTTAACTACGGCGTCGTACGGCAGTTTGCCGTGATGACCGTGGTTTGGGGGATCGTCGGCATGGCCGTCGGCGTTCTGCTGGCGGCGCAACTGATCTGGCCAGATCTCAATTTCAATACCCCGTGGCTGTCCTTCGGGCGCCTGCGTCCGCTGCACACCAACGCGGTGATCTTCGCCTTCGGCGGCAGCGCGCTGTTCGCCACGTCGTACTACGTGGTGCAGCGCACCTGCCAGGCGCGCCTGTTCTGCGGGCCGCTGGCAGCGTTCACGTTCTGGGGCTGGCAGATCGTCATCGTGGCGGCTGCCATCACGCTACCGCTCGGCATCACGACTTCCAAGGAATATGCGGAACTCGAATGGCCAATCGACATCCTGATTACGCTGGTCTGGGTCGCCTACGCGGTGGTGTTCTTCGGCACCATCATCAAGCGCAAGACGCGCCATATCTACGTGGCCAACTGGTTCTTCGGCGCGTACATCCTGACCATCGCCATCCTGCATATCGTGAACAACATCGAGATGCCGGCGTCGATGTGGAAGTCGTATTCCGCCTATGCGGGCGTGCAGGACGCGATGATCCAGTGGTGGTACGGCCATAACGCCGTGGGCTTCTTCCTGACCACCAGCTTCCTCGGGATGATGTACTACTTCATCCCGAAGCAGGCCGGACGGCCGATCTACTCGTACCGGCTCTCCATCGTCCACTTCTGGGCGCTGAACTTCACCTATATGTGGGCCGGCCCCCACCATCTGCAATACACCGCGCTGCCGGACTGGGCGCAGTCGCTCGGCATGGCGTTTTCGCTGATCCTGCTCGCGCCGTCCTGGGGCGGGATGATCAACGGGATCATGACCATGTCCGGCGCCTGGCACAAGCTTCGCACGGACCCGATCCTCAAGTTCATGGTGGTTGCGCTGTCGTTCTACGGCATGGCCACGTTTGAAGGATCGATGATGTCCATCAAGACCGTGAATGCGCTGTCGCACTACACGGACTGGACGATCGGCCATGTCCACTCGGGCGCGCTCGGCTGGGTCGCGATGATCTCGATCGGCTCGCTGTACTACCTGATTCCACGCCTGTTCGGGCAAAAGGAGATGTTCAGCGTCAAGCTGATCGAGTGGCACTTCTGGATCGCGACGATCGGCGTGGTGCTCTACATCGCCTCGATGTGGATCGCCGGCGTGATGGAAGGGCTGATGTGGCGCGCCACGCAGCCGGACGGCACGCTGACCTACGCGTTCGTCGAAGCGGTCAAGGCGAAGTATCCGTTCTACCTGATCCGCCTGCTCGGTGGCCTGTGTTTCCTGACCGGCATGCTGGTCATGGCCTACAACGTGGTGCGCACGATCGCCGGCAAGACGGCCACGGACGCGCCGATCCCGGCCAGCCTGCCGGCTTCCGCCCAGGCTCCCGCACACTGACCGCCGAGGATTGCTGAGATGTCACAAAAACAAGGATTCTTCACCCACGAAACACTGGAAAAGAACGTTGGCTGGCTGATCATCGCCACGATCATCGTGGTGAGCATTGCGGGTCTGGTGCAGATCGTGCCGCTGTTCTTCCAGCATTCCACGACCAAGCCCGACGCGGGCATCGTGCCCTACACGCCGCTGCGCCTGATGGGCCGCGATATCTATATCCGCGAAGGCTGCGTCGGCTGCCATTCGCAGCAGGTGCGCACGCTGCAGGCCGAGACGGAGCGCTATGGCCATTTCTCGACGGCCGGCGAGTCGGTGTATGACCATCCGTTCCTGTGGGGTTCCAAGCGTACCGGTCCAGACCTCGCCCGCGTGGGCGGCCGGTATTCGGATGACTGGCAGCGCATCCACCTGCGCAATCCGCGCGATGTGGTGCCGGAATCGGTGATGCCGTCGTATCCGTGGCTCGAGAAGACCGCGCTGCCGACGGGCGATATCCAGGGCCGGATGCGCGCCCTGAAGCGGTTGGGTGTGCCGTACACCGAGGAGCAAATCGCCCATGCCCCTGAGGAACTCGCCGGCAAGACCGAAGAGGACGCGATGGTGGCCTACCTGCAAGGCCTCGGCCTGAACCGCCGCAACGTGCGCCTGGACGCCGCCACGGCGGCCGCGGCACCGAAGGAGTAACCGCCATGGCCATCCTGACCTCCGCTGCCACCGTGCTGTCGATGCTGGCCTTCCTCGCCATCTGCTGGTGGGCCTGGTCGTCGCGGCGCCAGGCCGCCAACGAGGAGTCAGCCATGCTGCCCTTCGCGTTGCCCGACGAGACCACGATAACGACAAGCCGGAACCCACAGTCATGAGCGATTTCTTTTCCGATTACTGGAGTTACTACATTACGGCCATCTCGCTGGTCGGCATCGCGTGGTGCGTGTGGCTGCTGTTCTCGCAGCGCCGGGCGCCAAAAAGCCAGGGTGCGACCGAGGATACCGGCCATGTCTGGGATGGTGACCTGCGCGAGTTGAACAACCCGCTGCCGCGCTGGTGGATGTGGATGTTCCTGCTGGCCTGCATCTTCAGCGTGTGCTACCTGGTGCTGTATCCGGGCCTGGGTTCCTACGCCGGCGTGCTGGGGTTCTCCTCGCAGGGCGAACTGGCGGCGCATCGACAGGCTGCCGAGAAGATGCAGAACGAGATCTACGGGAAGTACATGTCGATGGACGTGACGAAGGTCGCCGCCGATCCCGACGCCCGTGAAATTGGCCAGCGCCTGTTCCTGAACTACTGCGCGCAGTGCCATGGCTCCGACGCGCGCGGCAGCCGCGGCTTTCCGAACCTGGCCGACAACGACTGGCTCTATGGCGGCGACCCCGAAACGATCCGTCAGACGATCACCAAGGGTCGCAACGGCATGATGCCGCCGTTTGCGGGCGTCATCGACGCCAAGCTCGCCGGGGACACGGCCCAGTATGTGCGCTCGCTGTCGGGCCTGGCGTCTGACCCGATCCGCGCGTCGCGGGGCGAGGGCACCTTCAAGACCACGTGTGCGGCCTGCCATGGGGCCAGCGGCAAGGGCAACCAGGCGCTCGGCGCGCCGAACCTGTCGGACAGCGTCTGGCTCTACGGCAGTTCGGAAAATGCCATCGTCGAGGCGATCCAGAAGGGTCATAACGGGCACATGCCCGCGCATGAGGAAATCCTGACGCCCGAGCGCATCCGCATGCTGACCGCCTACGTGTGGGGTCTCTCCAATACAGGAGCGGCCGGACAATGATCAACAGCCCCCGGGCAGGGCGGCCAGCCGCCTGCCGGGGCGCGAGGAACACAAGATGAACGCGCCCCCCAATGCTGCACAGCCCGTAGCGGACGACCCCGCTACGTCGGAGCCCTCACGGCCCGACGACAGCCCGCCATGGCGCCCGGCTGCCACGCCGCTATCCGGGCAATCTGCCCAATCGGCTGAATCTTCGGAAGAAACACTCTACGAGGTCCGGCGCAAGATCTATCCGCGCTCGGTCACGGGCGCCTTCTCGAGCTGGCGCGTCTGGCTCGTCATCCTCACCCAGCTGGTCTACTACGGCGCCCCGTGGCTGCAATGGAACGACCGCCAGGCGGTGCTGTTTGACCTCGGCGCGCGCAAGTTCTATATCTTCGGCCTCGTGCTGTGGCCGCAGGACGTGATCTACCTCGCGGTCCTGCTTGTCATCTCGGCGCTCGCCCTGTTCCTGTTCACCGCCATCGCGGGCCGGCTGTTCTGTGGCTACGCGTGTCCACAGACCGTCTACACAGAAATCTTCATGTGGATCGAGCGACGCGTGGAAGGCGATCGCATCGCCCGCATCCGGCTGGACGGCGACCCGTGGAGCCTGCGCAAGCTGCGGCTCAAGGCGACCAAGCACACGCTCTGGGTGGTGATCGCCCTGTGGACCGGCTTCACGTTCGTCGGCTATTTCTCGCCGATCCGCGAGCTGGGCGGGCAGGTGATCGACCTCTCGCTGGGGCCGTGGCAGTCGTTCTGGATGCTGTTCTATGCCTTCGCCACCTGGGGCAACGCCGGCTTCATGCGCGAGCAGGTGTGCAAGTACATGTGCCCATATGCGCGTTTCCAGAGCGTGATGGTCGACCGCGATACCTTCGTGGTGACCTATGACGTAGGCCGTGGCGAGCCGCGCGGCAGCCGCTCGCGCAAGACGGACCGGCACACCGCCGGCATTGGCGATTGCGTCAATTGCAGCATCTGCGTGCAGGTCTGCCCGACCGGGATCGACATCCGTGACGGATTGCAATACGAGTGCATTGGCTGCGGTGCCTGCATCGACGCCTGTAACCAGGTCATGGACAAGATGGCCTATCCGCGTGGCCTGATCCGCTACACCTCTGAGAACGCGATGCGCAAGGGCCTGTCGGCAGTCGCCGCGCGCAAGCGCTTGTTCCGCACGCGGACGATTGTCTGCGCGGTGATCTGGTCGGCGCTGGTGGGGGGCTTCATCGGGTCGCTGGCGATGCGCACGCCGCTCAAGGTCGATGTCATCCGCGACCGTGGCGCGTTGGGCCGCGAGGTCGAAGGTCGCTGGATCGAGAACGTGTACCGGCTGCAACTGATCAATACGACCGAGACGCCGATGCGCGTCCGGGTACAGGCGACGAGCGCGGAGCTGCAAGGGTTGACCATCGAGTATGACAAGTCGGCAGAAACGCTGCCGCCTACGTCGAACCGGCTGTTGCCGGTGCGGATCCGTATCCCGCTCGACCACGCGCCGCAGGGCACGCACAAGATCCGTATCACGGTCACGGGGGAGGGTATGGACGACGCACGCGGACGCGCGCAGATCCAGGAAGCGACCAGTTTCATCGTGCCGCGCGGCCTGTAGGACAGGTCATTCAGGAAATATTCGACGCAAGGAGTAGGCAATGACAGCGCAACAAGTCAAGCCGTGGTGGAAGGAACCGTGGCCGTGGCTGCTGATGAGCGGACCGCTGCTGGCGATGATCGGCTGTGGTGTGACGATCTGGCTCGCCAATACCCACGCCGACGTGCCGGTGCGCGATGCCGCGCGGCATGGGCTGGTGGTGGAGAAGCTGGATGGGTCCGCCGTGCGTGCCGACGCCCATGTCAATGACACGGCGAGGCGGCCATGAGACTACGCTGGCTGATGTGGGTGATGTGGCCAGCGTTCCTGATGGGCGGCGTGGCCACGGCAACGGTGTTCTCGATTGTCGATCCCAGTGACCTGAGCTTCTTCGGTCATCCGGTCGACGCGTCGCGTGAGGCGATCTATACCGTGGGATTCCTGCTGGCGTGGCTGTTCTGCGCCTTGTCGAGCGGCCTGACGCTCTACACCATGCCAACGCCGCTCAGCGATACCGATGAACTCGAGTAGCGAGTGCACCGCCGCCGGCGAGCCGGCCTTAGCAGGAGCGGTTGTAGATCTGCTTGATGCCGGCCATGTCGATGAGCTTGACGTGGCGCTGGCGGATCTGGATCAGGCCCGCCTCGGCAAAACGAGAGAACAGGCGGCTGACGGTTTCGAGTTTCAGGCCAAGATAACTGCCGATCTCCTCGCGACTCATGCGCAACACGAACTCGCTCGACGAGTAGCCACGCGCCGACAGGCGATCGGAAAGATTGACGAGGAACGCGGCAAGCCGCTCCTCGGCCCGCATCGAACCCAACGTCATCAGCATCACCTGGTCCTGCGAAATCTCCTTGCTCATCAAGCGCAGGAACTGGGTTTGCAGCGAGGGCAGGTCAGACGAGAGCGCCTGCAAGTCGTTGAAGCGTACGACGCAGACTTCGGCATCCTCGAGGGCCGTGGCATCGGAAGCATGCTGCATTTCGCCGAGGCCATCCATACCGACCATCTCGCCGGGCAGATGGAAGCCGGTGATCTGCGAGCGGCCGTCTTCGAGCGTCACGTGCGTCTTGAGCGTGCCGAAACGCACGGCATAGACGGCGGTGAGCGGATCGCCCATGCGGTAAAGCGTTTCGCCCTTGTGCACGCGCACGCGTTCCTGCACGAGCGTGTCCATCTTCAGGAGGTCCTGGTGCGACATGCCTACCGGCAGACAAAGCTGGCCCATCCCGCACGTAGAGCAGCGGGGCGAGATCTCGGTGACGGGTATGGAGGTAAGCAATTGAGGGCTCTTGGTGATGCGCATTGCAGCGAGGGCGCGACAGATCAATTTTACCGCGTGAAGTGACGCGGAAGCGAGGGACCGTTGCCATTTGGTGTGCTTTTCAGCGTTTTTATCGTTGCGTTGTTTGGTGGCGTCCACTGTGCTGCGATGTGTGGCGGCATTGCGATGGCGGCCGAGCAGCGCGCGGCGGTGCGCGTGCCGGTGACGATCCATCGCTCGCCGCGCGGCTGGCTCGTGGAATTGCTGGCGATGCACGCCGGCCGCCTGACCACCTACGCGTTGCTGGGGGCGGTGGTGGGTGCCGTCGGCGCCACCGTATGGAAGCAGGACTATCTGCCTGTGCAGCGATGGCTCTATGGCGCAGGCGGAGCGATGCTGGTGATGTCGGGCTTCTGGCTGTTGCGTGGGCGCACCATGCGTGCGGCGCGCCTGGAGGCGTTCGCGGTGCGCATGGCCCAAGGGGTGGTGGGTCGCATGGGCGCGCTCGGTATCAGGCTGCCTGCCGGCCTGGCCCGGCATGCGCCGCTGCTGCGGCGCTTCGGTCTGGGACTCGCCTGGGGGATCGTGCCGTGCGGGATGGTCTATGGGGCACTCGCAATGGCGTTGCTGGCCGGCAATGCGGCGTCGGGCGCGCTGGTCCTGTTCGCCTTTGGGTTGGGAACGCTGCCAAACCTACTGGTGATTTCGGGGTTGTCGGGCTATGTGCGCCATGTGTCGCGCCGGCCGGCGGTCCGGACCGTGGCGGGCGTGCTGATCATCGGCTTCGGCATCGTGGGCGTGGCGCGGGCGGTCTGGCTCCCGGAGACGCTGGCTGCGCATGGGTTCTGCGTGGTGTTCTAGGACGATTCCGGGCGGCGGACAGGCCGCCCCGGTTCGTGCCATTCGCCACGCCGGGCGGCGGGCGGGTTGCGGAGGGGGGCGGGAATGCCATACAATCGCGAGAACCACGGTATCGCGCCACGTAATTCCCTGGCGTCGCCGGGCCGGCATCCCTGATCTGGGATGCGTGTCCATGGGTCCGAGGCAGCATTGGCTTGCCGGATCCGTCCCCACAGTGCATCCGGTTCAAAAGATCTGGTTTAAAAGCCGGTCGGCCTTGTGGAGTGGTGGTGCAGTCGCAGGACGAAGCTTGTCCGGGCCGATATCCGTTTTTTCTTGCCGCCTTGGCAATCTGATTGTCCTGGCGAATGTCCGCTCCAAGGGGAAGGGTTCCGCCTGCGAGGGTAAAGGCGAGAGCGCGACGCAAGAGGTTCGACTCCCGGCGAAGCCAGCCGGATGCGGACGATCTCCTGCCGGAACGACCCGGCAAATCGATGCAAAAGAACGAAGTGCACCGCTTGGCTGCCTGGGCTGCGACAGGCTGCGAGTTGGCTGCGCAATGAGATGGCGGTGGCATCGGTACCGCTGTATCCGAAATCTCCAGTGCTCCGGGATTCGTCCGGGAGCAGGTGCAAAGACAGGCTGCACACAATCACATGAATACCCAAGAGGCGAAGATCGTCCTCGAGACCGCGCTGATTTGTGCGCAGGAGCCCCTGCGCGTCAACGATCTCCGCCGTCTTTTCGCCGACGATGTCGGCGCCGACACCATCCGCGCCCTGTTGGACGAATTGCGACAGGACTGGCAGCAACGCGGTGTGGAACTCGTGGCCCTGGCCAGCGGTTGGCGTTTCCAGAGCCGGCCCGAGATGCGCGAGTTCCTCGACCGGCTCAACCCGGAAAAGCCGCCCAAGTATTCGCGCGCGGTGATGGAGACGCTGGCCATCATCGCCTATCGCCAGCCCGTGACGCGCGGCGATATCGAGGAAATTCGCGGCGTGACGGTCAGCACCGACGTGGTCAAGAAGCTCGAGGACCGCAGCTGGATCGAGGTGATCGGGCATCGCGACGTACCGGGCCGTCCCGCGCTCTATGCCACGACCAAGGCGTTTCTGGACGATCTGGGGCTGCGCACGCTGGATGAGCTGCCGCCGCTCGAGGATGCCCAGGCCCAGGTCCAGGCAGCCCTGCTGGACCAGCAGGCGATAGATTTTGAAGAAGTTGCCACGGCCAACCCGCCGGCTGGCGATGAAGAGACCTTTGCCGAGCCCCAGGCCGCCGAGACCGCTACCGATGCGGTGGAAGCGGAAGTCGTGGCCGCGGCGGAGAGCGACCATGCGGAGCCGGTGGAGACGGAAGCCCACGGCGCCGATACCGAACAGAACGACACGCCGCACCCGCAAGACAACAGCGTTGCGCAGTGGTCCGCCGATGGCGGGCATGACGACGACGCGCCGCTGGCCCACGCCAACGGTTTCCACGTGGACACAGCTGCTTCCTCCCCGGAAGCGGCCGACGATTCGGTCCGGGACGGCAACGCGCCGCATCCTGCTGAGGACGACGAACGCGTGTCCAACTGAATAACACGCAACATCGATAGTGAATACTTTGTCTGATTCCGCTGAGCAAGACGTCCGGCAACCGGACGCGCCGGGCGATACCGGCGCTGCGCCCGACGCGGGCAATGGCACCGACGGCGCGCCGCGCCGCAAGGGCCTGCGCCGTGGCCTGCGCAATCTGGTGGCGTCGCGCCGCCAGTCCGCACAGGACCGCGAGGGTGGCCGTGCCGAGGGCGATGCCGCCGCACCGGCGCAAGCCGACGCGCCGCAGCCCGACGCCGCCGCACCGGCCGGTCGCGAGCCGCGCGCCCGTGGCCGCCGCAAGCCGGCAGCCGATCGTGATGCCCGTGACGTCCGCGAACCGCGCGCCGAGGCGAGTGACGCCGACGGCCAGCCTGCGCAGCCACAGGGTGCCGGCGTGCGCAAGCGCCGCCAGCAGCCCCAGCGCAAGGCTGCGCTGGTCGATGGCGACAACAAGCCGGCAGCCCAGCAGCCGGGCCGGCGCGACAAGCGCGGCCAAGGCGGTCAGGGTGGCCAAGGCGGCCAGGGTCAGCGCAAGGGGCAGGCGGGCGCCGCAGGCGGCAAGCCTTCGGAAAAATTCGAGCAGCGCGCCGGTGACAAGCCGGCTCGCGGCGCGAAGGCCGGCAAGCCTGCTGGCGGTGCCGAGGACGTCTTCAAATTCGTGATCTCGGAACAATTCGATCAGGAAGAGATGGCGCTGCCGCGCACCAAGGCCAAG
The DNA here is from genome assembly GCF_900115455.1 of Cupriavidus sp. OV096. Classification (NCBI taxonomy): domain Bacteria; kingdom Pseudomonadati; phylum Pseudomonadota; class Betaproteobacteria; order Burkholderiales; family Burkholderiaceae; genus Cupriavidus; species Cupriavidus sp. OV096. The sequence continues at coordinate 178,761 of NZ_FOWM01000001.1, read as the reverse complement.
CCGGTGCGCGAACTGTCCGCCGACGATGACGCGCCCAAGCTGCACAAGGTGCTGGCCGAAGGCGGCCTCGGCTCACGCCGCGAAATGGAACAGCTGATCCTCGAGGGTCGTGTCTCGGTTAACGGTCTGCCGGCCCACATCGGCCAGCGGATCTTGCCGACCGACCAGGTGCGCGTGAACGGCAAGCTGATCCATCGCAAGGTGTCGAGCAAGCCACCGCGCGTGCTGCTGTATCACAAGCCGTCCGGCGAAATCGTGAGCCAGAGCGATCCGGAAGGCCGTCCGACCGTGTTCGACAGCCTGCCGCGCATCAAGGCCGGCAAGTGGGTGGCGGTGGGTCGTCTCGACTTCAATACCGAAGGCTTGCTGATCTTCACGACCTCGGGCGATATCGCCAACCGCTTCATGCACCCGCGCTACGGCGTGGAGCGCGAATACGCGGTGCGCACGCTGGGCGAGCTGGCCGAGGCCGACCGCCAGGCGCTGCTGCACGGTATCCAATTGGACGATGGCGAAGCGAACTTCCTGCGCATCGCTGATGGCGGTGGCGAAGGCGTGAACCAGTGGTATCACGTGGCGCTGACCGAAGGCCGTAATCGCGAGGTGCGCCGCATGTTCGAGGCCGTTGGCCTGACCGTGTCGCGCCTGATCCGTACGCGCTACGGCCAGTTCCTGCTGCCGCGCGGCCTCAAGCGTGGCCGCTGGCAAGAGCTGGACCCGACCGACGTGCGCGCGCTGATGGCCAATATCGGCCTGAAAGCGCCGGCGAAGGGCGAGCAGGGCGGCAAGGGTGCCACCAAGGTGGGCGGCCGCAAGGCGCGTACCGAGGCGGCCATTGCGGGCATGCCGATGCACACCGGCATGGACGGCCTGCCGCGCTACGAAAAGGGAGGCGCGCGCGGTAACGGCGGCGGTGCCGGCCGTGGTGGCCAGCCCGATCCGATGCAGACCTCGATGGGTTACATCCCGACCGGCCCGGCGCCGCTGACGTCGCATACCACCAAGTTCAGTGGTGGCGCGGCCGGCGGCCTGCGTGGCGGCGGTGCCGGTGGGCGCGGTGGCAATCGCGGCGGCCTTGGCGGCGGTGGTGGCCTGGGCGGCGGAGGCATGGGTGGCCAGCGCGGCCAGCAGCGTCGCGGCGGTGGTGGCGAGGCCAACGGCAATGTGATGCCGAAGGCAGCCAAGGGCGGCGGCAATGCCAGCGGCCCGCGTCGTCCGCGCGGTCGTGGCGGCAACCAGGGGGGTGGCGGTCACCGCTAACCCAGGCAGGCGGCATGCCGGCCGGGGCTCGCCCTGGCCGCACGCTGCCCGCGGATCCTGTCCGGCTTTTGCCTTTTGGACATAATCCGCGTATAATCCAAGTCTATTCAAAAGTGTCATCCTTAGCGAGGGTGGGCGAATGATGGGCATTGCGCCCATTTTTTTTTGGTTCGCCCGTTTTGTGCTTGTGGCCGCGACTGCGCCACGCCGGCGCCGGGGATGACGGGGCAGGCAAGGCAGCGGTTCGTTCCAGAACCTCGTTTCAGGACCTAGTTTCAGAACGGAAGTCGTTGTCCGGTGTCTGCCATGGTGTTGAAGGCCACTATTCGGGAATACAGTGCATCTGGCAGATTTGATCGAAACCACCCTTAACGGCATGGGCTACGAGTTGGTTGAGCTTGAGCGTGCCCCCGTCGGACTGCTGCGTGTCTATATCGATCAGCCTGAAACCGGCATCGTCATTGAGGATTGCGAGAAAGTAAGCCGCCAGCTTACCCATGTGCTTACGGTCGAAAATGTCGACTACGAGCGCCTCGAGGTGTCCTCGCCCGGTCTGGACCGGCCGCTGAAGAAGCTGGCCGATTACGTCCGTTTTGCCGGCGTCGAGGCCAGAATCACGCTGCGCCTCCCGGTGAATGGCCAGAAGAATTTCGTCGGCATCATCCAGGCACCCACTGGCGATGACGGAGCCGAGAAAATCGGCCTGGAATTCGAAGGACGCGACGGCCCGGCACTGCTGGAATTCGCCATATCCGACGTCGACAAGGCACGGCTCGTGCCAGTGATCGACTTCAAGGGAAATCAAAGAAAAGGGAACAAGCAATGAGCCGCGAAGTTCTGTTGCTCGTCGATGCGCTTGCGCGTGAAAAGAACGTCGACAAGGATGTGGTATTCGGTGCGCTCGAAGCAGCACTCGCTTCGGCCACCAAGAAACGCTTCGAGGAAGACGTGGATATCCGCGTCGCCATCGACCGCGAATCCGGTGAGCACGAAACGTTCCGCCGCTGGCTTGTCGTCCCCGACGAGCAGGGCCTGCAGGAGCCGGACAAGCAGATCCTGCTGTTCGAAGCCCGCGATCAGGATCCGGAGATCGAGCTCGAGGAGTTTGTCGAAGAGCAGATCGAGTCCGTGGAATTCGGCCGGATTGGCGCCCAGGCGGCCAAGCAGGTGATTTTGCAGCGGATCCGCGACGCCGAGCGCGAGCAGATCCTGAACGATTACCTGGATCGTGGCGAAAAGGTCATGACCGGCACGGTCAAGCGTGCCGACAAGAAGGGTCTGATCGTGGAGTCCGGCCGCGTGGAAGCGCTGCTGGCCCGCGACCAGATCATTCCGAAGGAAAATCTCCGTACCGGTGACCGCGTACGGGCGTATATCCTCAATGTGGATCGCGCCGCGCGCGGCCCGCAGATCGAACTGTCGCGTACGGCACCCGAGTTCCTGATCAAGCTGTTCGAGAACGAAGTGCCGGAGATGGAACAGGGCCTGCTCGAGATCAAGGCGGCCGCCCGCGACCCCGGCGTGCGCGCCAAGATCGCCGTGGTGGCCCATGACAAGCGCATCGACCCGATCGGCACTTGCGTGGGCGTGCGCGGTACCCGCGTGACGGCTGTGCGCAACGAGATCGGCGGCGAGGCCGTGGATATCGTGCTGTGGTCGGAAGACCCGGCGCAGTTCGTGATCGGCGCACTGGCGCCGGCGCAGGTGCAGTCCATCGTCGTGGACGAGGAAAAGCATTGCATGGATGTGGTGGTGGACGAGGAAAACCTCGCCGTCGCCATCGGCCGCAGCGGCCAGAACGTACGCCTGGCGTCCGAACTGACCGGCTGGCAGATCAACATCATGACGCAGGAAGAATCGGCGCAGAAGCAGGCCGAGGAAAGCGAAGTGGTACGCAAGCTGTTCATGGCCAAGCTGGACGTGGACGAGGAAGTGGCGGACATCCTGATTGAGGAAGGGTTCTCCACGCTGGAAGAAGTTGCCTACGTGCCCATCAGTGAAATGATGGAAATCGAGGCCTTCGATGAGGACACCGTCACTGAGCTGCGCAACCGCGCACGCGATGCGCTGCTGACGATGGAACTGGCCCGGGAAGAAAAGGTGGAAGAGGTGTCGCAGGATCTGCGCTCGCTCGACGGCCTGACCCCCGAGCTGATCGGCAAGCTGGCCGAAGGCAATATCCACACGCGTGACGACCTGGCCGAACTGGCTGTGGACGAACTGGTCGAGCTGGCCGGCGTGGCGGATGAGGAAGCCAAGGCGCTGATCATGAAAGCACGGGAACATTGGTTTAACTGAGGGACACGTACGGGGCAGGGGCCCCGGCGCTTTCCGCATACGATTTGTCCCGACGTAGAAACCGAGCATTGAAAGGGTTTGAATGGCAAGCACAACAGTTGCCCAACTGGCCGCAGAACTGAGCCGCAGCGCAGCTGCCCTGCTGGAACAATTGCAGGCAGCTGGGGTGGGCAAAGCGACGCCGGAAGACATCATCACCGAATCGGACAAGACCCGACTCCTTGATTATCTCAAGCGGTCGCACGGTCAGGCCGACGACAGCGCACGCAAAAAGATCACGCTGACCAAGCGCGAAACGTCCGAAATCCGTCAGGCCGATTCCACCGGCAAGACCCGTACCGTTCAGGTCGAGGTGCGCAAGAAGCGCGTCCTGATCAAGCGTGACGAGGTCGCCGGGGATGCACACGCCGATGGCGTGGACGCCGCGGAAGCGGCCGAGGCCGCCGCCGAACAGGCACGCCGCGAGGAAGAGGAAAGCCGTCAGCAGGCCGAGGCGCTCGCGCGCCAGGAAGCCGAACTGAAGGCACGCCAGGAAGCCGCCGAGCGCGAGGAAGCCGAGCGCCGTGCGCGCCAGGAAGCCCTCGAGGCCGAGCAGCGCCGCCAGACCGAACTTCTCGCCCGCAAGGCCGAGGAAGAGGCCGTGGCTGCCCAGGCGGTGAACAACGCCGTCGAGGACGCTGCCGTGCGCAAGAAGGCCGAGGACGACCAGGCCCGCGTGGCCGCCGAGCGCGTGCAGGTGCAGAAGGATGCGGATGACGCGAAGGCAGCGGCCGACAAGGCCCGTGCCGAGCAGGACGCCGCCCGCCGCCGCCGCGAGGCTGCCGAGGCCGAGGCCCGTGCGATCCAGCAGATGCTGAACGCCCCGGCCCGCGTGCTGAAGGCGCCGTCGGAACGCAAGGCCGAGGAAAAGAAGGCCGAGCAGACCGGTACGCTGCACAAGCCGGTGAAGCCGCCTGGCACGACGACCGAAGCCAAGAAGGACGACAAGAAACCGGCCACGACCACCACGGCCACGACCACCGTCGACAAGAAGACCGGCAAGCCGGTCAAGACCGGTACGTGGCAGGACGATAGCTCGCGCAAGAAGGGCAGCGGCCTGAAGACGCGCGGCGATACGTCGGGCGGTGTGGGTGGCTGGCGCGGTGGCCCGCGTGGCCGCGGCGGCAAGCAGCATGCCGACGATCGCAGCAACTTCCAGGCGCCGACCGAGCCGGTGGTGCGTGAAGTGCACGTGCCGGAAACCATCTCGGTGGCCGATCTGGCGCACAAGATGGCCGTGAAGGCGTCCGAGGTCATCAAGCAGATGATGAAGCTCGGCCAGATGGTCACGATCAACCAGGTGCTGGACCAGGAAACCGCCATGATCGTGGTGGAAGAAATGGGCCACAAGGCGTTCGCCGCCAAGCTGGACGATCCGGAAGCACTGCTGGTGGTGGATGGCGAAGACCATACCGACGCCGAACTGCTGCCGCGTCCGCCGGTGGTGACCGTGATGGGTCACGTCGACCACGGCAAGACCTCGCTGCTCGATTACATCCGCCGCACCAAGGTTGCCGCGGGCGAAGCCGGGGGCATTACGCAGCACATTGGCGCGTACCACGTCGAAACCGAACGTGGCGTGATCACCTTCCTGGACACCCCGGGTCACGAGGCCTTCACGGCCATGCGTGCCCGTGGCGCCAAGGCCACCGACATCGTGATCCTGGTGGTTGCGGCGGACGACGGCGTGATGCCGCAGACCAAGGAAGCGATTGCGCACGCCAAGGCTGCCGGCGTGCCCATCGTGGTGGCGATCAACAAGATCGACAAGCCCGAAGCCAACCCGGACCGCGTGAAGCAGGAACTGGTGGCCGAGCAGGTGTTGCCGGAAGAGTACGGCGGCGATTCGCCGTTCGTGCCGGTGTCCGCCAAGACCGGCCTGGGCATCGACGACCTGCTCGAGCAGGTGCTGCTGCAAGCCGAAGTGCTGGAGTTGACGGCACCGGTGGACGCCCCGGCCAAGGGTCTGGTGGTGGAAGCCCAGCTCGACAAGGGCAAGGGCCCGATCGCGACGATCCTGGTCAGCAGCGGCACGCTCAAGCGTGGCGACGTGGTGCTCGCAGGCAGTGCCTACGGCCGCGTGCGCGCCATGCTGGACGAAAACGGCAAGCCGACGAAGGAAGCTGGTCCGTCGATCCCGGTGGAAATCCAGGGTCTGTCGGAAGTGCCGGCCGCCGGCGAGGAAGTGCTGGTGCTCCCGGACGAGCGCAAGGCGCGTGAAATCGCCCTGTTCCGTCAGGGCAAGTTCCGCGACGTGAAGCTCGCCAAGCAGCAGGCCGCCAAGCTGGAAACGATGCTGGAGCAGATGAGCGAAGGCGAAGTGCAATCGCTGCCGCTGATCGTGAAGGCCGACGTGCAGGGTTCGCAGGAAGCACTGGTGCAGTCGCTGCAGAAGCTGTCGACCGAGGAAGTGCGCGTGCAGATCGTGCACGGCGGCGTGGGCGGCATCTCGGAGTCGGACGTCAACCTGGCTGTGGCCTCGAAGGCAGTCATCATCGGCTTCAACGTGCGGGCTGATTCCGGCGCGCGCAAGCTGGCCGAGCACAACGGCATCGACATCCGCTACTACAACATCATTTACGATGCGGTAGACGAGATCAAGGCGGCGATGTCCGGCATGCTGGCGCCGGAGAAGCGCGAGACCACGATCGGCCAGGTGGAAGTCCGCCAGGTCTTCCGTGTGCCGAAGATTGGCGCCGTGGCCGGCTGTATGGTCACCGACGGCATGGTCAAGCGCAACTCGCTGGTGCGCGTGCTGCGCAACAACGTGGTGGTGCACACCGGCGAACTGGACTCGCTCAAGCGGTTCAAGGACGACGTCAAGGAAGTCAAGCAAGGCTTCGAGTGCGGTTTGTCGATCAAGAACTTCAACGACGTTCAGGAAGGCGACCAACTCGAGGTGTACGAAATTACCGAAGTGGCGCGTACGCTGTAAGGCGATACGCAAGACGGCAGGCTCCGGCCTGCCGTTTTCACTTTGGGCATAAGACAGGTTTGAATGGCCAAGAAAGGCAATATCTCTTCCCGCAATCTGCGGCTTTCCGACCAGATCCAGAAGGAACTGGCCGAGATGATCCAGCGCGAACTGCGCGACCCGCGCCTGGGCCTGGTCACGCTGCAATCGGTGGCGCTGACGCCCGATTACGCGCACGCCAAGGTCTACTTCACGGTGCTGGGCGCCGAGCCTGAGGTGGCCGCCGGTATCCTGCGCGAGAAGGCCGGTTACCTGCACTCGCTGCTATTCAAGCGCCTGCACATCCACACCGTGCCGACGCTGCATTTCCATCACGACACCTCGGTGGAACATGCCATCGAAATGTCGAAGCTGATCAACGAAGCCAATTCGACGCGCGCCAAGGACGACGAGTAAGTCCGTCGCGCCGTTCCGCCTTTGTGACGCGCGCCGGACCCGCTCCGGCGCCGCGCTTCTCTCCCCGCCGCAATGACCGATTCCTCCGCAACCCGTCCGCCCCGGCTGCCGCGCCGCGACGTGCATGGCGTGCTGCTGCTCGACAAGCCATTGGGCCTGTCGTCCAACGACGCGCTGGTGCGCGCCAAGCGCATGCTGCGCGCCAACAAGGCTGGCCACACGGGCACGCTGGACCCGCTCGCCACCGGCCTGTTGCCGCTGTGTTTCGGCGAGGCGACCAAGTTCTCCCAGGATCTACTCGAGGCCGACAAGACCTATGAGGCCGTGGTGCGGCTCGGCGTGACGACGACCACCGGCGATGCCGAGGGCGAAGTCGTTGCCGAACGCCCGGTCACCTGCGACCGCGCCGCGCTGGATCTGGCGGTATTACGATTTACGGGCCCAATCGAACAGGTGCCGCCGATGTATTCGGCCCTGAAGAAGGACGGCAAGCCGCTATATGAATACGCGCGCGCCGGCCAGACCATCGAACGCGCGGCGCGGGCGGTGACGATCCATGCGATCGAACTGCTCGACGTGGCCCTCGACGCCAGTCCGCCGCAATTCACGATGCGCGTGCGCTGCAGCAAGGGCACCTACATCCGCACGCTGGGCGAGGACATTGGCGAAGCGCTCGGTTGCGGCGGCCACCTGACCGCCTTGCGCCGCACGGCCGTGGGCGACCTCACGCTCGATGGCGCGGTCACGCTGGAACAAATCGACCAGCAATCCGACGATATTCGCCCGACCATGCTCGCGCCCGTGGACGCCTTGCTGCAACGCTGCGTGCTCGTGCAGCTCGACGACGCCGCGATGGCGCGATTCCTCCAGGGCCAGCGCATCGCCCGGCGCGACCTGCCCGAGGGCACCGCGCTGGAAGAGGAAACCCTGGCGCGCGTGTACGGCGGCGAGCCGTCCCGCCTGCTGGGCGTGGCCCGGATGCGAGAGGGCGCACTGCGCCCGGAGCGGCTCGTAAAGATCTGAAATCTGGCCGGGCAGCGGCCAGCCAGTCCCCGACGGACGTGTTGTATATTCACGCGTGATGCCATAGGCATCGGCGCGGCCAGCGGGCAGGGCCGCAATAAAAACAACCACTTACGGGGCTGACGATGTCTTTCCGATCCTTCGGTGCCGCGCTGCGCGCGCCGCATGCTGGTCTGTCGTCGGCCCGGTCGTGGCTGGCGATTCTCTTTCTGTGTGGTGGGGCGTTGCTGTCGGGATGTGTCACCGATGAAGACGACGGGAAAGTCCAGGCACCGGCGGGGCTGAGCTACGCCATGACATCGGCGATCTACGTAGCCGGCCAGCCCATCGTGCCGAATCGACCCAGCGTCAGTGGCGACCCTGTGACGCGCTATTCCGTGGCACCGGTCTTGCCGGCCGGGCTGACGATCGACGCGGCCAGTGGGGTGATTGCCGGTACGCCCGCCTCGGTCAGCGCCGCCACTGTATACGTAGTGACCGCCGAGAACGCCGGCGGCAGCGCTACCGCCCGGGTGCAAATCGAGGTGCGCAATACCGGGGCGGCGCCTTCGGGGCTGACTTACTGGGAGTCGGCCGTCATCTACACCGTCGGCACAGCCATCACGGCCAATACGGCCACCAGCACCGGCGGCCCCATTTCCACATTCCGCATCGCGCCCGCACTGCCGGCCGGGATGGCATTCAATACCCAGACGGGCGCCATCACTGGCACGCCGACCGTCGTGTCGGCCGAGTCGAGCTATACCGTCACGGGCAACAACGGGGCGGGCGAGACCACCGCCACGCTGCGTATCGCCGTGCAGGCGGGCGTCGTGGCACCGGCCAGCCTGGCGTTCAGCACGCCCACGGCCCGCTACGTCGTGGCGGAAGCCATCGTACCCAATACCCCTGTGGTGACTGGCGGCGCGGTCATCGCCTATACGGTCAGCCCGCCCTTGCCGGTGGGCCTGAGCATGAACACGCAAACCGGCGTGATCTCCGGCACGCCAGCGGTCGTGCAGTCGCAGGCGGTCTACACGGTCACGGCCCGCAATGCTGGAGGCAGCACGCAGGGGCAGGTGCAGATCTCGATTGTGGCGCGAGGCAGCTAGGCTTCGGCTACGCCCCCGGCCCCTGACCGAGCGGCCCCGGGCCGAGGCTCCCATGACCTATCCTTGACCCACCAGCCACGAATCAGCGGTGGGAGCCATGCGTTGCCTGATTTTTTGCGCGGTGCAGTGCCTGCTGGCCGTGACGTGGACGCTCTACGCGGCCTTCCTGCCGCAACTCGCCGCGCAGGTCGGCATTGGCAAGGCGCAGGTCGCGTGGATCTTGTTGATGGATCAGGCGATCTTCGTCATCGCCGACAGTGCCATGGGCATCGCCGCCGACCGCATGGCCAACGCCATGCACCGTCTGGGCGTCTGGATCCTGGCGATTTCGGTCGTCTCCGGCGTCGCTTTCGTGCTGCTGCCGGCCGCCACGTCGCCGGCGCTGCTGGTGGGCCTGACCGCGCTCTGGGCCGCCAGCTCGTCCGCGCTGCGCGCACCGCCGATGGTCATCATCGCGCGTCGTCTTGAACGCTCCGCCACGCCGCTTCTGATTGCATGGTCGATACTGGGCATCGGGCTGGCCGGGGCGCTGGCCCCGATGCTGACGGCGGCGCTGCGCCAGTCGTCGCCCGTAGTGCCGTTCGTGCTGGCGAGCGCCGGCCTCGTGGTGGCAGTGGTCGCACTGCGCTGGATCGAGTTGCCGCCGCGCGAAGCTCCCCCGCCACGCCGCGCCCCGCCCGCGCCGATGCCGGCGCTCTGGCTGTTCTTCGCCGCGACGTGGCTGCTGGCGTTCGGCTTCCAGATCCACATCGCGATCAATTCCGGTCCCGCCTATCTCCGCTTTGCGCCCGCCACAGAGCTGGTGCGCTACATGCCGGCCTTCTGGGTGGGCTTCGTCCTTGGGGTGTTGCTGCCGCAGGCGCCTTTGCTGAAGCGCGTGCCGGCCGCCGTGCTGCTGCTGGCTGCAGCCCTGCTGGGGGCGCTCACGCTGGTCGGTTTCGCCACGGCCTCCACGCTCCCCGGCGTGTTGCTCGCGCAGGGCGTTGCGGGCGTGTTGTGGGCGATGGTCTTCGGCACGGTGGTCAATGCGGCGACCGATGCCGGCCATGTGGGGCGGGAAGGGCGCTTCGTCGGGCTGGTGTTCTCGCTCGCGGCGCTGGCGGCGTTGGCGCGCATCGCCATGCTGGCCGCCGGGGCCGCCGCGCCGCTGGCGGGCTGGTTGCCCTGGCTGCCGGTGTTCGCCTGGGGCTGCGCCGCCGTGTTGCTGGCCGCGTTTGCCTGGCAGGGCGGCACGCGGATGGTGCCGCCCGTTGGCGCCGCGTCGCCGCCGGAGCGGCGATAGCGGCGGGTGCGCTTTGTGACGCGCTCAGTGCGCGCCGGCCGCCTCGGCGCCGCCGCCGCCCTGGCTGCGCTTGGTCAGCCAGACAAAGCCGATCAGCACGAAGAACAGCACGCCCGAGATCCAGAAGATGTCGTTGGCACCCAGCATCGACGCCTGGAGCGAGATGTTCCGCTCCATCAGTCCGATGGCCTGCGTCTGCGTCATGCCCATCTGCATCAGATGGTTCAACTGCTCGGTGTAGGTGGCGCTGTAGGGGTTGATCTGCTCCACCAGTTGCGCGTGATGGAGCGCCGAGCGGTTTTCCCAGATCGTGGTCGAGATCGACGCCCCGATTGCCCCGAACGTAATCCGCACGAAGTTCGACAAGCCGGAGGCCGCCGGAATCTTCTCAGGCGGCTGGCCGGACAGGATGATCGACGTCAGCGGAATGAAGAACAGCGCCATCGCCGCGCCCTGGATAAGCGTGGGAATCATCAGCGTGCGCGTATCCACCCCGGTGGTGAAGCCGGCCCGCATGAAACTGACGATGCCGAACGTGATGAACGCGCCCGTCGCCACCCAGCGCGCGTCCACCTTGGGCAGGATGCGCCCGATGATCGGCGACAGGATGATCGCGAAAATGCCCACCGGCGCCATGACGATGCCCGCGTCCGTGGCGGTGTAGCCGACGATGGTCTGCAGCCACAGCGGCAGGATCACCAGGTTGCCGAAGAACAGCCCGTACGCGACCGAGATCGCCACCACGCCGGCGGCGAAGTTGCGCCCCTTGAACAGATGGATGTCCACCACCGGATGTTTCTCGTAGTTTTCCCAGATCAGAAAGAACAGGAAGCCCACCACGGCAATCACGGTCAGCGTCACGATCACGTTGGAATGGAACCAGTCGAGTTCCTTGCCCTTGTCGAGCATCAGCTGCATCGAGCCGACCCAGATCACCAGCAGCGCCAGCCCGATGCGGTCGATCGGCAGCGTCTTGGTGGGCGTTTCCCGCTCGCGATAGATCGCCCAGGTGGCGTAGGCGGCACCCAGACCAACCGGGATATTGATATAGAAGATCCACGGCCAGGTCATGTTGTCCGAGATCCAGCCGCCCAGCAGCGGCCCCATGATCGGCGCGACCAGCGTGGTCATGCCCCACAGCGCCAGCGCCATCGAACTCTTGGCTGGTGGATAGCTGGCCAGCAGCAGCGACTGGGAGAGCGGGATCATCGGCCCGGCCACAGCACCCTGGAGGATCCGGGCGGCCAGCAGCGTCTCAAGGTTCGGCGCCACGCCGCATAGCCACGATGAGACCACGAACAGCAGGATCGACAGCACGAACAGCCGCACCGCGCCGAAGCGCGTGGTCAGCCAGCCGGTCAGCGGCACCGAGATGGCGTTGGCCACCGCGAACGAGGTGATGACCCAGGTGCCCTGGTTGGGCGAGACGCCGAGATCGCCCGAGATGGCCGGGATCGACACATTGGCAATCGACGAGTCGAGCACGTTCATGAACGTGGCCAGCGACAGCGCGATCGTGCCGATCACGAGCTTGCCGCCGGTCAGCGGCGGTGGCGTGGCGGAGGGCGCCTTGGCCGGTGCCGGCGAAGCGCCCGCGCCCGGCGTGGCGGTGGTGGAATTAGCCATGAGCGGTCAGCCGTGCGGAATCAGGGAGTCAGACAATTACGTATTGGCCGGCTTGGCCACGGGAGCCGCGGCGCCCGCCTTGCCGGTCACGGCCGGTGCCGCCTGCGGCGCGGCCGAGGTGCGGCCGCCGTTGTTCAGCGAGATGATCTTGGCGATCAGTTCGTCGGCGTCCTGCGCCACCTTGTCGTAGACATCGGTCTGGAGCGGCTTGGCGGCGGAGGCGCTGAGCATCGCGCCGCCTTCTTCCTTGCGCACGTCGACGGTGACGTTCATCGACAGGCCCACGCGCAGCGGATGGTCCTTCAACTGCTGCGGATCCAGCGCGATACGCACCGGCAGGCGCTGCACCACCTTGATCCAGTTGCCCGTGGCGTTCTGTGCCGGCAGCAGCGAGAACGCGGAGCCCGTGCCGGCCGAGAAGCCCGCCACGTGACCCGTGTACTTGACCTTCGAGCCATAGACATCGGCCTCCAGCTCCACCGGCTGGCCGATCCGCATATGCGTGATCTGCACTTCCTTGAAGTTGGCATCCACCCACACTTGGTCTAGCGGCACCACGGCCATCAGCGGCGTGCCGGGGCTCACGCGCTGGCCCACCTGGACCGAGCGCTTGGCCACGTAGCCGGTGACCGGCGCGGGCATCGTCGAGCGGGCGAAGGCGAGGTAGGCCGAACGCAGGTTCGCGGCAGCGCGCTGCACATTGGGATGTTTCTCAACCGTAGTCTGGTCGGTCAGCACCTTGTTCGAAGCGAGTTGCTCCTGCGCGGCCAGCAGCGCCGATTCGGCGGCCTTCAGCCCGGTCTGCGCATGAGAAATTTCTTCGTTCGACACGGCACCCGAGCCGGCGATGGCCTGGCGGCGGCGCAGGTCGTCGCGCGCCTTGGCTACGTCGGCCTGGCGCATCGCCACGTTGGCGGACAGCGAGCCGTTGTTCACGTAGAGCGTGCGCACCTCGCGCACGGCCTGGGCGAGCTGGGCCTCGGCCTGTTCCATGGCCACCTGGGAGTCGGCGCGGTCGAGCTGGATCAGCGGCTGGCCGGCGGTAACGAGCTGCGTGTCGTCGGCAGTGATGGAGATCACCGTGCCACCCACCAGCGGCGTCACCTGCACCACATTGCCGGCGACGTAGGCATCGTCGGTATTCTCGAAATGGCGCGCGTAGACGCCCCAGTACAGGCCATAGCCAAGCCCGGCCACAACGACGGCGGCGGTCAGCGCCACCAGCAGGCGGCGGCGCTTGCCATTGTTGTCGGCGGCGGGGGTCGGGGTTTGCGGCGCGGCAGATTGCGGAGTGTTGCTCATGATGTCTGTCTTTTGCGTAGTCTTTGACGGATTGTCTGGTGTCGGCGGGCGAGCGCCCGGTCAGCCTTGGGCGGCGCGCGGCGCTTGCGCGGTATCCGGCGTCTCGCCCTGGTAGCCGCCGCCGAGGGCCTTCATCAGCCCCATCTGCAAATCGAGCCGCCGCGCCTGGAGGTCGGTGGCCAGCCGGCGCTGCTGGAGCACATTGCTCTCGGCGTTGAGCACGGTCAGCTGCGTGCCGAGACCGGCCTTGTAGCGCGTGGTGGCCAGCGCGTAGGCGTGCTCGGCCAGGTCCAGCGCCTCGCGCTGGGTCTTGATCTGGGTGTCCACGCTGCGAATGCTGGTCACGGTGTCGGCGGTTTCGCGCAGCGCGTCGACCAGCGTCTGGTTGTAGTTCGCCACGGCGATGTCGTATTGCGCGTTCTTGCCCTTGAGGTTGGCGCGCAGCCGGCCGCCTTCGAATACCGGCAGCCGCACCGAAGGACCGATGCCGAAGGTGCGGCTGATGCCCATCAGCAGGTTCGACGGATCGAGCGAGGCCACGCCGGCGAACGCGGTCAGCGTCACGTCGGGCAGGAACTCCTTCTTTGCCACGCTGATGTCCTTCGACGCCGCCTCCACGCGCCAGCGCGCCGCCACCACATCCGGGCGACGGCCGATGAGGCCGATGGTCAGGTCATCGGGCAGCAGCGGCGTGGCGTTGGCGAGCAGGGTGGGGCGGGCGATCTGCAGTCCACGATCCGGGCCCTTGCCCAGCAGCGCGGCGATCTGGTTGCGGGCGAGGGCGATTTCCTCTTCCACGCGTTGCAGGTCGGTCTGCGCGGCGGCCACGGTGCCGCGTGCCTGCGTGGTCTCGACCTGGGTATCGAGCCCGGCGGCCAGACGCTGGCGCGAGAGGTCGGTCAGGTCGCGACGCTGGGCGATGGCGCGCTCGGCCACATCGCGCTGCGCATACAGCGCGGCCAGCCGGTTGTAGTTGCGGGCGATGGAGGTGGTCAGGATCAGGCGCGCGGCCTGACTCTCGGCCTCCATGGCGCGGTCGTCGGAGAGCGCAGCTTCCAGCGCATCGCGGTTCTTGCCCCAGAAGTCGAGGTCCCACGACAGGCCCATCTGCAGCCGCGACTGGTTCTGCCAGGAGCCGGCCAGCGGCGTGCCTTCGAACAGGTCGGTTTCGGAGAACCGCTGGCGCACGATGCTGCCTTCGAAGTCCACGCTCGGATACAGCGCGCCGCGCGTGGCTTCGGCCAGTGCACGCGATGCCGCCACGCGGCCAATCGCGGCCTGCAGGCTCGGATTGTCCTTGACGGCCTCGTCGGCCAGCGCGCGGAGTTGCGCATCGTGGAACTGGTCGACCCAGTCCTGCGACGGCCACTGGCCGTGATCGTTGGTAAAGGTCTGCGGCGACGCCAGCGCCTGCGGCTCGGCCAGGTTTTGGGTGCTGTGCGAGTCACCCAACGCCGCGCAGCCGGCCAGCGCGGCCGCGGCCATGACCGTGAGGGCCAGGGCGCCCAGACGGCGCGATGCGGAGGAGATAACGGGTTGCATATCGATCTGACTTCTTATTTAGCCTGTCGCCAGGATGGTGGCGCCGGGTGATGAGAAAACGTGCAAAGGGCGGGGCAGGGGTGCGCTAGCCGCCATCGCGCTCAGTCCAGCAGGTGCCGACGGCCTGCCCGCCACCGTTGTCGATGACCCGATGCAGCATGCCGCGCAGTACGTCGATTTCCGCCTGGCTGAAGCCGACGAAATGGCGCCGCATCACGTTGCAGTAGACGGCAGGCAGTTGGGCGGCGATGGCCGTGCCCTCGGGCGTCAGCGACAGGTCCACCACGCGGCGATCGTCGTCGCGGCGCGTGCGCACGATAAGTCCCCGTTTCTCAAGCCGGCTCAACATGCGGGTGATCGATCCGGCATCGGTGTTCAGGCTGCGGCCGATGTCGGTGACGGTACTGGCGCCACCCATCGACAACATGATCAGGCAGCTCGCCTGGGCGTGCGTGATGTCCAGGCCATTCACTTCCTGCTCGATGCCGAGCGTTAGCAGGTTCTTGGCCCGGGCCAGCAGGTAACCAACGCTGGAGCCAAGCTCGTAGACGGCCGGATCGAAAAGATCCGGCTCGGCAGGCCCTGCGCCGGAAGTGGTCGTAAAAGTGGTGTTAGATTCACTCATTGTTTGTCGCCGCAATCTTTGCTGTGACAAATATATGCATGTGACGCACGATCCGCAAGAACGGAAATTCGTCATTGCAGAAACCGCAACGACGCCTAACATAGAAGGTCGATCCGCAGCAGAGCGTTTTGCGCCGCAGCATGCTAGAATGTCGGGTTAATTTTTCGAACGCTCCGCGTCAAGGGGACGCCGCAATGACCCGCGCCATCCGTAACATCGCCATCATCGCCCACGTCGATCATGGCAAGACCACCCTGGTCGACCAGCTCCTGCGCCAGGCAGGTACCTTCCGTGAAAACCAGCAAATGGTTGAACGCGTGATGGACTCGAACGACCTGGAAAAGGAACGCGGGATCACGATCCTCGCGAAGAACTGTGCCGTCGAGTACAACGGCACGCACATCAACATCGTGGACACCCCGGGCCACGCCGACTTCGGCGGTGAAGTGGAGCGCGTGCTGTCGATGGTCGACGGCGTGCTGCTGCTCGTCGATGCCGTGGAAGGCCCGATGCCGCAAACGCGTTTCGTGACGCGCAAGGCACTCGCGCTCGGCCTGAAGCCGATCGTCGTGATCAACAAGATCGACCGTCCGGGCGCACGCCCTGACTGGGTGATCAACCAGACCTTCGACCTGTTCGACAAGCTCGGCGCCAACGACGAGCAGCTCGACTTCCCGGTGATCTTCGCCTCGGGGCTGAACGGCTATGCCGGTCTGACCGAAGACGTGCGCGATGGTGACATGAAGCCGCTGTTCGAGACCGTGCTGACCAAGGTGCCGGTTCGTAACGACGACCCGGACGGTCCGCTGCAGATGCAGATCATCTCGCTCGACTACTCGAGCTACGTCGGCAAGATCGGCGTGGGCCGCATTTCGCGTGGCCGCGCCAAGTCGCTGCAGGACGTGGTGGTCAAGTTCGGCCCGGAAGGCAACCCGATCAAGGGTCGTATCAACCAGGTGCTGAAGTTCCGTGGCCTGGAGCGCGAAATCGTGCCCGAGGCGGAAGCCGGCGACATCGTGCTGATCAACGGTATTGAGGAACTGGGTATCGGCTGCACCGTGTGCGCGCCGGACGCCCAGGACGCCCTGCCGATGCTGAAGGTGGACGAGCCCACCCTGACCATGAACTTCTGCGTGAACACGTCGCCGCTGGCCGGCCGTGAAGGCAAGTTCGTGACCAGCCGCCAGTTGCGCGAACGCCTGGACCGCGAACTGAAGTCGAACGTGGCCCTGCGCGTGGCCGAGACCGGCGACGACACGATTTTCGAAGTGTCGGGCCGTGGCGAACTGCACTTGACCATCCTGCTGGAAAACATGCGCCGCGAAGGCTACGAGCTGGCCGTGTCGCGCCCGCGCGTGGTGTTCAAGGAAATCGATGGCGTGAAGCATGAGCCGTACGAACTGCTGACCGTGGATGTGGAAGACGGCCACCAGGGCAGCGTCATGGAAGAGCTGGGCCGCCGCAAGGGCGAACTGCTCGACATGGCATCGGACGGCAAGGGCCGTACCCGCCTGGAGTACCGTATTCCGGCGCGTGGCCTGATCGGCTTCCAGGGCGAGTTCCTGACGCTGACGCGCGGCACGGGCCTGATCAGCCACATTTTCGACGACTATGCACCGGTGCGCGAAGGCGGCCTGGGCGAGCGTCACAATGGCGTGCTGATCTCGCAGGACGACGGCGACGCCGTGGCGTACGCACTGTGGAAGCTGCAGGATCGCGGCCGCATGTTCGTGAAGCCGGGCGATGCGCTGTACGAAGGCATGATCATCGGCATCCATAGCCGGGACAACGACCTCGTCGTGAACCCGATCAAGGGCAAGCAACTGACCAACGTGCGCGCCTCGGGTACTGACGAAGCCGTGCGCCTGGTGCCGCCGATCCAGATGTCGCTTGAATACGCGGTGGAATTCATCGCCGATGACGAACTCGTGGAAATCACCCCCAAGAGCATTCGTCTGCGCAAGCGCCACCTGAAGGAGCACGAGCGTAAGCGTGCTTCGCGCGACACCGTGTAACACCGGTTTGCCCCATGAAAAAACCGCGCCCTCGAGCGCGGTTTTTTCATGGTTCAACGTGTTTGGGGCTGCGCCACTCGGGCGGCTTCCAGAAGTAGCGCGGGTCTCGGGCGTGCCAGGCGTCGCGGAACATGTCACGCCATTCGTGGAAGGTGAGTGTCAGCGGGTTGTGCGTGCGTATCTGCCGCGTGATGCCGTATTCGGGCGCGGCCTCCTCGGGCACGAAGCTGCCGAACAGGCGATCCCAGAGGGTCAGCACGCCCGCGTAGTTACGGTCGATGTACTGCGGATTCCTCGCATGGTGGACCCGATGCACCGACGGCGTGTTGAGAACCATCTCAACGAGCGGCCAGCGCCGGCCCAGCCGCGTATGGACGAAGAACTGGAACGCGAGGTTCAGGCCGACGGCCAGGATCACCCAATCTGGCGTAAATCCGATGAACGCGAGCGGAATCCAGAACAGCCACATGCCCGAGATCGGATAGGTCAGGCTCTGCCGGAACGCCGTCGAGAAATTCATGCCTTCCGATGAGTGGTGCGCCACGTGCGACGCCCACAGCCAGCGCACCCGATGGCTGGCCCGGTGGAACCAGTAATAAAGAAAATCCTGTAGTAACAGCAGCAGCGCGAACGACCACCAGGTCTCCGGCACCGCGCGCAGACCGTGCGCGTAGCACCACGTGTAGACCGTGCGGATCAGCAGCCAGAGGAAGAAGGCGTCCGACGCCTGATGCATCAGCGCGAGGCTGGCGTTGGATAGCGTGTCCCGCCAGCTATAGACGGCGGGGTCGCGGCGCGCCCAGTACCAGGCCTCCCAGCCGATAGTCAGCAGGAAGACCGGCGCGAAGGCCATCAGGATCAGGCCGGGATCGAAGCCGGCGGATTGCGGGGGCGTGACGTGCATGGCGCAAGTGTGCACATTCTCAAGGTTTTTGCGTGGAGGGCTTCCTCCATACGCACCATGTGCTCGATCGTGCGCGCGCGCGTCGTCTATCGCACATCATCACAAATCTGCAACACAGACTATCCATCGCGATGCATCAAGGTTCGTGCGGGCGCGCCGTCATTGCGTGTGCGGCCGAGGAGGAGTGGCCGCTTTTCACGTTACGGAGAGTCGCCCCCATGTTTCGCAACACTACGATCGGAGCCAGGCTGTGGCTCCTCACGATTGTCACGAATTTGTTGCTGCTGATTGTCGGCGGCGTCGGTTGGCTGGGCATGTCGCGCAGCAACGACGCCACGCGTCAGGTCTATCAACAGCAGCTTGCCGCCGCGACGTATCTGGCCGAAGCGCGCTCCAACCAGTTGCTGGTGCGCGTGCTGCTGGACCAGGCCGCGTTCGCCACCGATCCGGCCGACGCCAAGGCGCGCGCCGCCACGGCACAGGACTTCGCGCGCCAGTCGGACGCGGCCTGGAAATCGTATCTTGAGATTCCTCGCAATGAGGAGCAGACGCGCGCCACCGAGGCCGTGTCGGCCCGTCGCCAGGCGCTGTTCACGCAGGGCGTGGCGCCAATGATTGCCGCGCTCCATGCCGGTAACCGCGACGCGATGATGACGGCGGTCATGGACACGATTCCCAAGCTCGACATCCAGTTCACGGCCGTCAACACGGAACTGGCCCGTCTACAGGTGGCGAGCGCCAAGGCCGTGTACGAAAGTTCTCAAGATCGTTACGGTCGGCTGCTGACGCTCTCGCTCGTCGTGCTGGCCGTGGGTCTGGTGTTCAGCACCGTGGTGGCCTGGCGCCTGCGGGTCTCCATTGTCCGGCCGCTCGACGTGGCCATCGCCCGCTTCGCCCGCATTGCCGACGGGGATCTCGGCACCGCGCATCGGGAGGACGCCGGCGTAATGGTCGACGAGCACGCCAGGAATGAGACGAGTCGCATGCTGGGGATGCTCGGCCGCATGCAGGCGCGGTTGCGCGAGATGGTGGGCGAGGTGCGCGGCGGCGCCGACTCGATCGCCGCTGCCAGCGCGCAGATCGCCAGCGGCAACGCCAACCTGTCGCAGCGCACCGAGCAGCAGGCCGCGTCGCTGGAGGAGACCGCATCGAGCATGGAGCAGCTGACCAGCACCGTACGCCACAACGCCGATAGCGCGCGCGACGCCACCTCGCTGGCGACTAACGCCCAGACGCTGGCCGAGCGCGGCAGCACGGCGGTTTCGCGCGTAGTGGACACCATGCGCGCCATCGACGCCGGCGCCAACAAGATCGTCGACATCATCGAGGTGATCGAGAAAATCGCGTTCCAGACCAACATCCTGGCGCTCAATGCCGCCGTGGAAGCCGCCCGGGCGGGGGAGCACGGGCGCGGCTTTGCCGTCGTAGCGGGCGATGTTCGAGATTTGTCTCAACGCTGCGCGGCGGCGTCTAAGGAGATCCGGGGGCTGATCGGCGCGTCGGTGTCCAGCGTGCGCGAGGGCACCTCCCTCGTGGACGGGGCGGGCAGGGCGATGCAGGACATCGTGGACGAAGTACGACGCGTGAGCGACATCATCGGCGGCATCAGCGCGGCATCGGACGAGCAGTCGCGCGGCATCGAACAGGTGAACGTGGCGGTGTCCCATATGGACGGCATGACGCAGCAGAACGCGGCGCTGGTCGAGGAAGCGGCTGCCGCGGCGGCGTCGCTCCAGGACCAGGCCCAGCGGCTGACGGGTCTCATGGCCGCCTTCCGGCTGGCCTGAGCCGAGTCCGTTGAGACGATTCTGAAAATCGCAAAGTGGCCCGGCATCGTCATGTGGCTGGCGTAAAATCGCTGGCAACAAGAAAGGAGCAGAGACACATGACGGAGTTTGGATCGACGCAGGCAGTGGTGGAAGTGACGACCGAGGAGCGTGGCGGGGTGGCGTATCTGACGCTGAACCGCCCGCAGGCGCTGAACGCGCTGTCGCTGGAGATGATTCGCGCGATCACGGACGCGTTGACGCGCTGGGAGGCCGATCCGGCGGTGCACGCGGTGGTGGTGGCGGGCGCAGGCGGCAAGGCGTTCTGCGCTGGCGGAGACATCCGCTGGTTCCACAAGGCATGGCACGCGCAGGACCCGCTGCTCGACCAGTTCTTCGTCGAGGAATACGCGCTCAACCACTTGATTCACCGCTACACGAAGCCCTATATCGCGCTGATGGACGGCGTGGTCATGGGCGGTGGAATGGGCATTTCGCAAGGTGCCCGCCTGCGCATCGTCACGGATCGCACGAAGATGGCGATGCCCGAGACCAATATCGGCCTGTTCCCAGACGTGGGCGGCGGCTGGTTCCTCGCCCGCACGCCGGGCCGGCTGGGCGAATACCTGGGCTTGACCGGCACGGTCATCCACGCCGCCGATGCGCTGTACGCGCGTCTGGCGGATGCCTACCTGCCCGCCAATGCGCTGGCCGAGATGGTAGCGGCGCTGCAGGCGGCCCGGTTCAGCAGCCCCGAGTCGGTGGTGGCACATATCGCCAGGTTCACGGACCAGCACGCAGCGGCCTGCCAGCCGGCCGACAGCACCCTCGCGCGGCTGTCGGACCAGATCGACACCGCGTTCGCGGGCGCGACGGTGCCGGCCATCCTCGCCACCATCAGCGATGCCGAAGGCGATTGGGCCGCCCAGACCGCCGCGATGCTGCGCAGCCGTTCGCCGCTGATGCTATGCGTGACGCTCGAGCAGATTCGCCGTGCGCGGTCGATGGCGCTGGACGACGAGCTGCGCATGGAACTGGACATGATGTACCACGTGTTCCGCATTGGCGAGAAGGTGGAAGGCATCCGCGCGCTCGCCGTGGACAAGGACCATCAGCCCAATTGGCAGCCGGCGCGGCTTGACGACGTGACCACGGCACGTGTGCGATCATTCTTCGATAGCCCGTGGCGGCGCGAGGAACATCCGCTGGCCGGTCTGGGTCGATAGACTGAATCGATAGACAACTCGGGCAGGGCAACATGCCCCGCCCGGATTTTCGCTGCATCCGTTGCAATCCGTTGTACTTCAACCGTCAACAGTGAAAGGAACCCGTGATGAGCAATCCTCGTGATGTCGCCGTAGTGGTGGGAAGCCTGCGCAAGGAATCCCTGAACCTGAAGCTGGCCAAAGCGCTGGCAGCGCTGGCGCCGCCGCAGTTGAAACTGGATATCGTGGATATCCGGCAGCTGCAGATGTACAACCAGGACGACGACGACAATCCACCGGCCGAGTGGGTGGCGTTCCGCGACCGCATCCGCCGCGCAGATGCGGTGCTGTTCATCACGCCCGAGTACAACCGCTCGGTGCCCGGCGTCCTCAAGAACGCCATCGACGTCGGCTCGCGCCCCTATGGGCAGAGCGCCTGGGACGGCAAGCCGGGCGGCGTGATCAGCGCATCGCCGGGTGCCATTGGTGGCTTCGGCGCCAATCACCACCTGCGCCAGTCGCTGGTATTCCTCAATATCCCGGTCTTGCAGCAGCCCGAAGCCTATATCAGCGGCGCAGACAAGCTGTTCGACGCGCAGGGCGGGATTGCGAACGAATCGACACGCGGCTTCCTGAGCAAGTACCTGACGACGTTTGCCAGTTGGATCGACAAGAACGCCGCTCGCTGATCCAGGTGGGGAAGGTAGGGTCAGCCCAGTCCTACAGTGCGAAGCGGGGCGGCCCCGACATCGCCGGCAGGTGCCTGTTTCTATAGTGGAGTCAAGCCCACTACAGATATTCAGGAGGAAAACCATGCCGTACATCGTCGCGTGGCTACTCGGCGTCCCGGCCTTCGTGCTGGTTCTGATCTGGCTGTTCATGCATTGATGCCCCCCGCATCACGAGCAAGAGCCAAACGGCGCTTTCGGGCGCCGTTTTCTTTGACGCAGCACCCCGCCGAGTGCAGCCGGCGCATCCCTTACCACGCCCTGCAACGCACGCCCAGCTCACGTATACTGCGGGTCTCCCAATAGCCGGGTTCGTCCCAGGCTACATCCGCTATCCCACGACCCGCATGACCGTAAATCCCCGCCGCATCTCGGTGGCCCCGATGATGGATTGGTAGGAAGTAAGCCTGACTTTGGCTTAACCGCGCGGGTTACAGGGCAATGCCTCCCTTCCTCGTAGCAAATTCGTAGCACTGACGATCGCCGTCGGGGCTAGGGAACACTTGCGCCACGCCGCAGACATCAGTTTCACACACCACTTTTCTTGGATTCCTCGCGGCCCATGGAGGCTGAATGCCGGCATCGACGTGTCTAGGGTCAACTCGTTCACCTTCTCGAAAAAGGCGTGCTCAGGCTCTGGTGTTGGGCGGCGAGGGCCGGAAGAAGGCTTTTGCGGGCGGAGAAGGGTGAAGCCAAGGACCGACTGGGGGCTTAGTCCTGGCTTGCGGGGCACTTGCCCAGCGTTTCGACTAATCATCGGCGGTCTCTATGTGGCAAATATTTCTCACACATTGTGAATTTGTTGCTGCATGCAACAGTTGCTGATACATTTCCTATCCATATCCCATGTGTTCTCGGAGAGTAAGGTGAGTAATCTGCCCGTGCCGCCGGCTAGAGATAAACGAGCAAAATTTGTAGAGATTGCTTCGAGACGTGTCAATCGAGTCATTAAGGAGATCCGTCTGATCTCAAACCTGTCGAATCGCTCGGCATACGAGTACACGGACGACGACGTCCGAAAGATCAGTCGTGCCCTGCAAAGGGAGCTGGACTTGATGAAGGCTCGATTTGAGGGCACGGGTCGCGGCGCGGAGAACGAATTCACTTTGTAGGGAGAGGGAGATGAAATGTCTTGCAAGAGTCATTCCCCGCGCCGAAGTCGATCAGGGGATCACGCAGCGTGATCAGTTCAATAGCGACGAGTTTCCTATTCGGGAAACCCTGGTGCGTGAGCCGCACCAAAACTCATTGGACGGTCGTTCTAAACTCTTCACAGGGCCGGTCACAACAAGAATCCGCTTGGTCGAACCAAGCGCGGACAACGCTTCGTATTGGAGTGAACTTCTTGAGCCATTGAGGCCGCACCTTGCAGCGTCGCGCTTGGACATGACTGGCGTAGAGCTCTCCATGCCCCGAATTCTCTTAATTGAAGACTTCGGAACGACTGGGCTGCTTGGTGATCCGAACGACAAGGACGAGCTGAACTTCTCGGACTTCTGGCGACGGTTCGGGCTGTCGCACAAGAAGGGTGGGGCTGCCGGCCGATGGGGATTGGGTAAGCTGGTGTTCTCTAGCGCGTCGTCTATCGGAACATTCTTCGGGTTGACTATCCGCGCTGACGATCCGTCAGGGGAAAGGCTGCTGATGGGCCAGGCAGTTTTGAACAATCACAAAATCGGCACCCTGAACTATGCGCCACATGTGTTCTTTGCCGTGAGGGCGGACGACGGCTTCCAGCTGCCATCGCGAGACCCTTCCACCATAGAAGCTTTCCGGAAAGCGGCGGGGATCACTCGGACCAAGGAACCTGGGCTGTCGATAGCGGTGCTTTGCCTTCGCGAGGGACTGGAACCCACGAAGTTGATGCCGCACGTGATCACGAACTACTTCTTTCCCATCTTGACTGGGCGACTGGTAGTCGAGATGGGCGACAAGAAAATCGACAGTGCCAGTTTCGCTGAGCTTGCGGAATCCCACGGCGGGCCTGAGCTGGCAGATGGGTCACTCATAAGGTTCATCCGACTAGTCGATGCTGCCAGATCAATTGCTCCCGGAACTTCCTTGGGTTCAGACTGGATCAAGCACGGCGTCGCTACGAGCCTGACAGAAGCCGAACTGAAGCACGTTCGTTCGTCATTCGGTGCTGGCGAGCTAGTGAACGTTCGAGCACCGGTTGAGCTCCGGCGCAAAGACGGAGCCATTTTGCAGACTTATGTCGATGCATATCTGCAAGCGGCTCCTGAGCCATCCAAGGGGCAAGCCCTCTATGTACGAGGCGACATCACTATTCCAGGGGAATCGCGCTCGTTTCGTGGTCGAAAGACGATGGCGGCGCTGTTGGCCTCAGACACCAGCATTGTCGAGTTTCTTGGCGACTCCGAGAATCCCGCGCATACGCGCTGGGTCGGGTCTGCGGACAAGCTAACCGCGAAGTGGAGCAGAGCTGGTGAGAAGGTCTCTGCAATCAAGCGGCTACTGAACGATCTGAACGACATCGTGACGGAAGCGGAGACGCAAATAGATGAGGACGCTCTGATCGAGTTCTTTTCGATACCGACACGCGTATCTCCGGATGTCGATATAAGGCCCAAGCCTGTTCCGCGCCCGTCCCCGCCGCCGGCGCCGCCACCCGCAAAGCCTCGGGCGTTCAATGTGACCCCAAGGTCAGGAGGATTTGTCATCCGCGGCAACCCCGATGCGATTGTCCCCGTTCCATACCAGATCAGGGTCGTTGCAGCCTACGGTGTACGGCGAGGCAACCCCTTCAAGCGCCACAAACCGCAGGACTTCGACTTCCGCGGCAGCGGCTCGATCGCGGCAACCGCGACCGGGGCAACGTGGCACGCCACGGAACCGAACACAATTCTGGTCGATGTGGCGAGTCCAGATTTCAAGTTCGAAGCGACCGGCTTCGACACCGAACGTGATCTCGAACTGAATGTAAGGCGGTAGCCAATGAAGCGAAGCATCAATTCGACCGGTCGTCAGCGCATCACCCGCGACATGGTTTCTTTCCGGATCGAGCGATCCCCATCCGGCCGGCCTGTCAGCTTTAGCGCCGATCTCAGTGGACTCGCTGACCTGAAGCTTCCTCCTTCGGCGAGGGTGTCCGTCGAACCATTCCTCGGCCACAGCGCCATGCGATTTGAGTTTGGAACTATCGGGACAATCGTCGCACCGGCCAGTACGTTGCTCGATGAAATCGATAACGGCGGGGAAGTCAGCTTTCGGGTCAAGGTCATCGATGACAACGCTGGTCGTCTTGGGAGGCTTCTCGCATCCGGGGATCGCATTTCCGAGGCACCACTCGGGGGGCCTGAGGCGGGGCGCCTGCCCTTGCTGCCGGTGAAACCTGAATGGCTCGAAGAGCGAATTTGGGACGTGAGCACCGCTGACGGAGAACGTCCCTATCTGCTGGTCAACTCTCGAATTCCAGGGCTCGCTGCGCGCATTCAAGAAGATCCGCTGCTCAGAGGCTCCATCTTGGTAGAGGCATTTCGAAAAATCCTCTCAGTGATGCTCGACTCGGGCGATGGCGACGGCATTGCATGGTTCGCAGACTGGAAGACGTTCCTCACCGACGTGCTCGGAACGAGCTATCCCGAGGACCTCGATCCCAGCGATGACGGTGGCGAACGCGAGGAATACATAGTCGATACGCTCGAGATCTTCTCGAAAAAATTCCAGTTTGCGACGCAATCGATCCCGGCGGGTGAGCAAGAGGAGTCAACCCATGAGTGAAACAGTACGGATGCTCAACGATGAGGGTATCGGTCACTTCGAAAAGTACGTTGAGGAGCTTCGAAGCAATCCGACGCTGCCCCCGCCACTCCACTTGCTGACGGATGCTGCTACGTCCCTCCCTGCGCCGTTTACTGCATCCATCGCACTCCAGCCACTCGGCCGACCCTATCGATCTGCATATGAGCTCGGCAAGTATCTGTGCGAAGAGGTCCTTGTCGGCGTTAGCAAGCCCATGATCTCGCGCGACCACCGGCTCTGGAATTGGTTGGCTCTCTTCATGTTCGACGAATTGTGTCCGTCGCTCGACGGCAAGCGTGCTCCGCTGGAAACTGCAGCCTACGTGCTTAGCAAGGACTTTAAGTACACAAGGTACTACAGACATTTGGTCCGTAGCACATGGGTCCTAGTCGCCGTGCACAAGAAGTTCGCCAAGGTTCTACTTACGGCCGGCTCGAATCAGGCATCTCCCGTTTCTGTTAGAACCGAAATGCAGATGCAGCTCTCGGCCACACAGGAATTCGTCGAAAGCAAGAGCGTCGTGGAGACAGCCTACGCCCTTTATTTCGACGAATCTGGTGACCGCATGAAGGTCGGCAGCTCGTCAAAGGGGGCAGGGACGCCGAGACGCTTGGTAACAGTGCTGAACCAGTTCGACCTCACATACGATTTGCATGCATCGCCGGCGGCAACGCTGGTTGCGCTGTTGCCTGCAGAATTCGACCGTTTCCGTGGCAAAGTGAAGTCGAAAGCTAAAGGCAAGTCCCACGACTCGGTTGTCGCATCACTCAAAGCTGAGTGAACGACTGCTGTGATCTGCTTCGCTAACAAAGATGGCACTGCATTGCTTACCTGCCTGAACAGCTGCGTTTTGTGACATAACGAAACGCACGCGATCAAGGATATTTCAAACTAGTGATTTGGTGGCGATCAAGCCTCGGGCTTCCCACAGGGGCCAGCGCACCTCTTTAATTTCTGCGGAGAAGAATTTCTCGAACGAAATAACGCTTTCCTGTCGCTTATATTCTGTCGTGTCCGAGTTCTTGAGGCTTTCCGGCACGACAAGGCGGATGCCCTGCGAAGCCATGTCCGTAATAGCGTTCTCGGCGATGTTCTCATCCACCGTCGCAAGGAAAAGATCGCAGTTTCTTATTTCCGCATGAACCTGCTTCCATCGCTCGCGTAGCGTCGTCTTGGCGCTCAGTACCAGAGCTTCTCTGTCAGTCCTTGCTCCATCGTCATAGAGGGCAAGGGAGGGCAGTATGAAGTCGGGCCGTTTCTTGGCCTCGATGACGACCTGCTTCTGGAACGGGATCCCGCCGTCGATCAGCATTGCCTCGATGTGATGCTCAAATGAGTAACCTGCCCGCGACTTTCGCTGTTGGGCGGCAGAAAGCATAATCGCGTCGATCTTTGGGTACTCGAGTACGATCGCGCGCAAGGCCTTCTCGGGTGAAACTGCCCCAGGAGCATCGCCGAGAAGCAGGCGCACCAGTTCGACCGCCCGCGCTCTCATTTGAAAGTCTTTGAAGATCTCATATTCGACCCCGCGACTTATGGAACGGATTACATCGCCAGGTCTGGCTATTGAGTAGGGGTCGAGACTCGTTAGGCCATTGTCGGCCATGAAACGAGTCCTCGCCATTTCCGCTAACGCGGCAGTCGTCGGCATGGAAGCATACTTGGCGGCCAGGGCGACGATGTTCCCGTCGAAGAAGGCCTTTACTACCTCCTCGATGAACGTGATCTCCTTCTCTTCGCGCTTACGCCGCAACGCTTCCAGCGCGAAAATGCCGGAACGAAAATCCGGGGCAAGCGAGAGGAGGTCACCGAGCAAATCGCAATCTTCGCTCTCGGAGTCGATGGTGACAGCCCTGTATTCGCCCTCACCCCGCCTTCCGATGACCAGGAAAGAGGCCGGCGCCAGATCGCTGAACGCTGCCTTTGGGAGCCCCGTTAAATGCGTCTCAGCGCCCTTGCCTGTGTAGTGAACGAGTCTGGCCTTCCTCTTGACATTGATGCCGGCCCAATCGATGTCGAAGAAGGCTTCCCGTATCTCGTCGGCCCCCGCTTTCTCGCGCCGCTTGGCTACTAGTGGCGCGAAAAAACCGCTATCACGCTCGGAAGGGGGAACATAAACGCCGGCCTGGTGCTTGTTAGGAAGCCGCGCCCAATCGCGATCATTTAAAGATAGCTTTTTTACAAAGACGGCTTCCGAGCTGTCAAGGAAAGCGGAAATCGGAGGGCTCGGCTCTTTTTCCGCAAAGATATCGAATTGTTCCGGCATTTGTCCTGAATTGTTATGCGGTTGTTTGAGGACATGCTACCCGCCAGTCGAAAAATGATCCATAGCGGCAATTTCGACCCGTGTCCCATTCCCCGATCTTATCCATTCAGCCAACTCTTCACAGACGGTCTCGATGGGTCTTTTCCCACGCCCTCTGATCGCGCATTCGCGGACGATTGCAACTCGCCAACCTTCTGCAAGAAGTTCGGAGACGACGCGGTCATCCCTTGCGCGGTTGCCCTCGATCTTGGTCGTCCAGAATTCAGGCCTGGTGCTGGGAATCTTGAAAAGGGGGCAGCCTACGTGCCCATGCCAGAAACAGCCGTGGAAGAAAACCACCGTCCGTCGTCCCCGAAAGACAATATCGGGCTTTCCGGGCAATGTGTCGCGGCGAAGCGAGTAACGAAGCCCGAGGCGATGTAGGCCTTTGCGCAGCGCCAGTTCGGGCTTTGTGTCTTTCCCGCGGATGCCCGACATCATTCGGCTGCGGATCTCCGGCGGGACGACGTCTACCACGTCAGGCAGCAAACAGTCGGGGCGTACCGGCCTCTTTCTCGGCCAAGGCCATGACGCGCGGTTTCATCAACGCGGCGACGGCTTCGAACACGGGTACGGCGACGGCATTGCCGAACTGGCGATAGGCCTGAGTATCCGAAACAGGAATTTTCCAGTCGTCGGGAAAGCCCATGAGCCTTGCACACTCGCGCGGAGTGAGTCGCCGTGGGTTCTTCTTCCCGCGCGACACAAGGATTTCTGACCCATCCTTGTGGTAGCGGGCCGAAAGTGTTCTTGAGACCATGTCGGGGGTAACAAGGCCAAAGCCAAAACCGTTTCCGGCGGCTTTATGCTTGTCCGCATAGGCCTTCAGGTAGGCCCACAGCTTGTCCGACAGGACATATTTATCAGAGACCTTCGCCTTAGGTCCAGCTGTGAACGGTGCCTCCGCCGACTCGCTACCATCCTCGGGGTGCAGAATTGAGGCGAGTCGTGGACCTTCATTGGGAAGGTCTAGATCGTCGAAACTGAATCCTACGTCCTCTCGAAAACCGACAATAACGATTCGTTCCCGATGCTGAGGAACGAATCTCTTGGCATCGATGACACGTGCCTCGACATGATAGCCAAGCTCTTCGCGAAGAGTGCGCATGATGACACTGAACGTCCGGCCTTTGTCGTGTGAGACCAGGTTCTTGACGTTCTCGAGCAGGAAAGCCTTCGGCCGCTTTTCTTCAAGAATACGTGCGACGTCAAAGAACAGCGTGCCTTGCGTATCGCATGCGAACCCGTGGGCCCGGCCTAGTGAGTTCTTCTTTGAAACCCCCGCGATACTGAAGGGCTGACAAGGAAAGCCGGCAAGCAGCACATCATGATCAGGAACATCGGAGGCTTCGATTTTGGTGATGTCGCCATTGACCTCGTGCTCATCGCCGAAGTTTGCAACATAGGTCTTCTGCGAGAAAGTATTCCACTCGCTTGTGAATACGCATTTGCCGCCTTGCCGCTCAAAGCCGAGGCGGATGCCGCCGATTCCAGCGAACAAATCGATGAAGGTGAAATCTCCACCGCTGACGGACGGTGTGCGAGGGCTTTTCGGAACCTCTACGTCCTTCCGCATGAGCTCACGAATTGCCAAACCGACCATCCGGGGAGCCAAATTTTTGCCTGTTTCCCAACGCGAAACAGTTTTCGCATCCACACCGAGTAAGTCGGCCAGCTCCTTCTGTGTCCAGTTCTTCCGCGCCTCCGAGAGGATCGCCTCAATCTCAATGGGATCGCCCATGCCTTGCTCCCTTTTTGCCCTTCTTGTGCTTTCGACCCATATGGGAATGCTGGCGGACATTATGCCCCTGAATGGTCCCAGGGTCCAGTCCTCACATTGTCGAGCGATGGCGAAAAGTGGAGCAAAAGGCTGTCTCCACCAACGTCATGAGTGACTTGCAAAAAAGTCTATACTGTATATTTGTACAGTGCAACGGCTGAGCGCTCTGGGTGACACCAATCGTCCGCGCGCCGACTGGCGGGCTAGGTGCGGGTGTACTTCGGAAGCGTTCACAACTCGACCCGCAGACCAGTGATGATGTTTTTCAGTGTGTCCGCATTCAAGCCGTGGCCAGCGCGCGCTTCATTCGTTGGTAGTTCGCCCGGGCCGCAGCCCGTTGCTCATCGAGGTAGTCCGACACGTCGCGGATGTCGCCGACCAGGTTGCGTCCTTCTTTACGCATCGGGATAGGAAACGTGCCGGCCGACATCCGGTTGTACGCGGTCTGCTTCTGGATCCCGATCGCGTCGCAGACCTCGTCCAGCGACAGCAGCATCCGCCCATCGAACTGCGCGGCCAGCAGAAAGAGGCTAGATTTCAAGGCTTCGCTCCAATCCACCGGGCCGGCGGGCGGGTCAATTCGATCATGCGTGCTGCTGCATTGGTCATTCTTTGGGTCGTCAGGCGGCGTGCTCGCGGCAATGTAAATCCGGTGGGCACGCTCACGCCGGTCGCGATCGGGTGGCCCATGACGTTGCGCCAGTAGCCTTGGTAGCAACGGTCGAGTTGCATCAGCCCACCTTCCTCGGTCGGCCCACGGGCTGCTCGCGGTACGACTCGGTCCACGCGATGACCTCGGCGGCCTTCCAGCGCGGGAGCGCTTTTGCTTGCTCGCTCTTGCCGGACTGCACGGAGGGGATGCGGATCGGTTTCGGGAATCCGGGCAGCGTCACTACCCGCTCGCGCACCACCTTGGGCGAGCGCACCAGGTATTCGGCGATGCGCTCCACGTCCCACAGGGTGACGCTCACTGGCAGCGCCGGCCGCACGTGGTTCGCCACGGCCACCGCAATGCGTTCGATCAGGTCTGCTTCGCTCATGCTGATGCTCCAGGTTCTGGCTGTTTTTTTGTTAAAGCGTGCGGCTGCTTCGGTCATTCGTTGAATCGTTTGGGGCCGCGTGCGGGTAGCTTGCATTGCGGGATCAATGACCTCTTGGTCCCACGCCGGCGCGCCGGTGGGCTGGCCCATCGCGGGAAGGTGAGGGGGAGTTGGTCATGCTAGGATCGGTATCACGTTGCGGGGGCGGATATGGAACGCGTTTCCGAGTACCGAGGCTTCGAGATCCGGATGTTCCTGACTGGAGCGTCCACAGACATGTTTGACGTCTGGTTCCAGATCACGGGGCCGACCACTCCAGCTGGAGTCGCCGCGATAGGAAAGCGGATCAAAGTTCACGGCAGCCCATTCTCCAAACGATGGGCATATCTTGTGGCTGAAGTCGCTGGCCGTGCTGCGGTGGACGTGATATTGGGCGTGGACGAGTAAGTTGCCCTTTTGACCCCCGACGAATTGGAGGGACAAGCCATGGCAGAGAGCCTCATTTTCATGGATCGGCACGTGAGCTTCGAATTGACCGAGAGGACTTTCGGGGTGTGGCATTGGGCGTACACGCTCGACGACCAAGCGAGATTCGAGAGCCAAGGCATGTCCTTCCCCACGTGTGAACTTGCGATGGCCGACGCCATGCGTGATGCAAAGATTCGAATTGAACGGAGCCCGGAGTAGTCTTTCACCGGCACCTTCATGAGTGCTACATAGCTTCACCATTCTTGGGAGATGGCCGTGGCGAAGTGCGATGCTTGTTTTTCGATCGTCCCCGACAGGCGGGGGGAGCGGGGTCACGAAGCCCTTGTTGAAACCGGCAGTGAGAAAATCCGTCCGTTCGGGAAGGCGCCCGTCATCAAAACGTCGTTCACTTGCTCGACGTGCGGGACGAAATGGACATACGAGAACGATATGAACGACAGCTTCGCCGGATGGCATGAGGTTGAGAACTGACATTACGCAGCGTCCGGCTGCGGCACCGACAGTGCAATGGCAACCGGCCGCACCCACACCGGCGTAGCCGACAGCATGAACGTCTCGCCAGTCTCCGCCAGCAGCAGCGTGGTCCCCATCACCTCCGCAATCGCGCGCGCAGCGTCTGGCGGCACAGCATTACCAATCCGCTCGCGCCAAGCCTGATCACTCAGCCCGTCCAGTTCCAGGTATTCCTCCGGCTCGATCAGCGACTGCAACGCGGCCAGTTCGAGCGTGGTGAACGGGCGATGCCAGGTCCCGTCCAGCGCCCGAATGATGGCGACCAGCTTGGCGTTTGCCGCTGGCAGCCGGGGATCCGCCACCGACCACCGGCCGTTGTCGTAGCCTGCCGCTGCGGATACCGCGCCGCTGTGCTGATTCCAGCCGATGACGCCGCAGTGCCCGGCGGTCAGGTAGTTGTCCCCCTTTTCGCGGTGGAAGCCCGGTCGCGGGTCGGCCACCGCGTAGGCGCCCTGGCCCGTTGTGCTGCCGGCGATTACCGTGCCGGTCGCCGACTCCCACGACGTGACGGCGTACTTGCCGAAGGTCGGACCCACGCGGCGGGGGTCGGCCACGCACTGGCCTGTGCCGTGCGCGCTGGTGACGGCGCCGGAGGCGTTGCCCCATGGC
Organism: Cupriavidus sp. OV096; assembly: GCF_900115455.1. NCBI lineage: Bacteria > Pseudomonadati > Pseudomonadota > Betaproteobacteria > Burkholderiales > Burkholderiaceae > Cupriavidus > Cupriavidus sp. OV096. The sequence continues at coordinate 146,187 of NZ_FOWM01000001.1, read as the reverse complement.
ACGATGCGATATTCGTTGTTGTGCTTGGCCGGGCCGGCGTGGCGCGGATCCGCGACGCTGAAGGTGCCCTGGCCGGGCGACTTCACGCCGATGATGGCCCCGGAAGCGTCGCCCCAGCGAAGGACGCCGTACTGCTGGTATTGCGCTGCGTCCGCCGGGCCGCGTGGGTCGGCGACGGAGAACGCGCCATTACTCGGCAGCGACTCGCCCGCGACCGCGCCGACATGCTCGTTCCAGTCCAGCACGCCCAGATAGCCATTCCGGCGCTCCGGGACGATGAGGTAGTCGCGCAGCTGCCCGTTTTCGATTGCCAGCCGGGTCAGGGTACGCCAGTCGCCGCCCGCCTCCACAAAGGCCAGCCGCACCCACGTCTTCCACTGCAGTGCCGGGACACGGTGCATCGGCCCGCCGGCCTTGGCGCCAGGCAGCGGCATGCGGCCGATCACGGTGCCGACGCCCTGCAGGCGGCGCACGGGCGGCTCGTACAGGCACGCAGGCACCTTGGCGGTGTGCCGCGCGACCAGGAGGAAGCGCTTCCGGCTCTGGGCCAGCCCGCCGATCACGCCACAGTCGTGCGTCGTCTCGTTCACGGCATAGCCGTAGTGCCGCAGCAACTGCCCGATCTGGTCGAGCAGGTGTCGACCGCGCGTGGCCAGGCGCGGAACGTTCTCGAACACGATCAACTCGACTGGATCATCCTTCCACGCTTCGCACATCAGCCAGACGCATCGCAGCGTCAGTTCGTTCAGCGCCTGGTACTTGGGCGTGCGGCTCAGGGTTTCGGACAGCAACCCGGACGCGCCCTTGCATGGGGACGAAATGAAGACACAGTGCGGATGCTCGTTGTTCGCCGCGCACTGGATGTCGCCCGGGGTGGCTTCGTGCCAGTCCGCAGGCGGCTCAGTGCCGTGGAACGCCGCGTACTGTTGCCGTGTGAACAGATCCATGACGGTGCAAGGCGTGCCCACAAGCGCTTCGAAATCCCGGGCTGCAGCAGGGTCGTTGTCAATGCCGCCGATGCATCGCCAGGTGGCGATCATGTTGCCGACATGGGCCACGGTTTTGCGAAAGCCTTTGGCGCCGCCGCCAAGGCCAGAGCACATGGTGAAGCAGTTGTATTCGCGGCGGATCATGCTACGATGCCTCCCAAAAAATTAGGAAGAAAATGGGGAAAAAGGAAATGGGGCTCGTAGCCGGTGGCTTCGCCGCTGGATTGCTGTTGACAGCGTTGATCGGATTTCCCCCGACCAACAGCAGTGAGTGGGCCTCCTGGGTTCAGGCATTTGGCTCCATCGGGGCACTTGCCGGCGCGTTCCTGGTAGCGAACCATCAGTATCGGCTGCAAATGCGAGCAGAAGCTACCCGCAGGCATGACGATGCGGTCGAACTCATAAGGTCCGCCGCGACTTTCTTGGCTCACGCCCGAGGTGCCATTGGGCAGTCGATGAGAGATATAGAAGGGCACGACAGTGGGGACCCTTTTGAATCCCACCCCGACAGACTGTTGGACGTGCAAGCGGCTCTGCGGGGATTTTTGAATCGGCCGCTTCCTTTGAAACTGTTGGCTATGGTTCTGCACATGCAGCGCCTTGTCACTGAGTCCTTGCGAGAACTGCAAGATCGAGACGACCTTGCCCTTCAATACAAAGAGGGGGCACTTCGACGAGCGAGAAAACGGGACGACGAAGCGGCGAAGCTTCTCAAGGACGTTCTGACGGTCGACGCTTGACACCTTCGTTGGATGTGCAATGGAGCCGCCGCCGAGGCCGAAGCAGTAGCCGAACGCTTTGTATTCGCGGCGGATCATGCTGCCTCTCCCGCGTGTACTTGCATCGTGATCCCCATGTGCTCTCGCACAAGCTGCGCAATTCCTTCCTCTACGTCGGGCGTGATTTCGAACTGCGCCTGTCCCTCGGGGACGACGATGGTTGCGCGCAGGCTTGGTCTCTTGAAGAGGCTTTCGGGCAACTGCAGTGAAATGCGGATCGGCACCTCCGTTGCATCGCAGTTGGGCTTGGTGCGAGTCACGCGCACGGACGGCTTGCCGGCTGCGTAGCCGGACGCGGTGAAACGCTGGCTAACCACGGCATAGAAATCGAGCTTGATGTTCATCCGAAGTGCCTCTCGTGCAGTTCGTCTAGCTTTTCGACCTGCGCACCTGTGAGCTGCGTCACCTCACCAGCGCGCATGACGGCAGCCAGCTTGCGTACGAAGTCCTGTTCCCAGGTGATGAGGCCGCTGGTGTCCAGCATTCCTTCGAGGCGCTGGATCATGGCAGCTGTGCTGATCATCATTGCGTCTCCCCCGATGCATGCGTGTCGCGCACGTGGTCGTCGAGTCCAACCCGCTTCACGCGCCTGCCGCAGGTAGCGCAGGGGACTTTGGCGAGTCGGTTACTCGGGCTTGTTTGCCTTTCGGGCGTTACAGGAGGTGCATCGTCCTTGCATCTGCCGCAGCGCCACGGCGGCCCATCGCCGCCTTTGCGATTCGTGCAGCCGCAGCCTTCGCACAGCGTGCCGTCGAGCATCATGTCTGCGATCTCGCCCATCAAGCCGCCTCCGAATGCTCGAAGTTGTGCCCTTGTACGCGCAGGTCGGGCGCATCGCCGTGGCGCCAGATATCGGCGGTAAGGTCGGGCAGTTCCCCTACTGCGTCGATTCCGCGCGTCTTCTTTAGGTTCAGTACGCGGCGCATTGCCAGGTCATGAGCGCGTTGCTCGGACATACCGACCCACACTCGCTGGCCGAAATGTGGCCTGTGGTGCGGTGCATAGATGTCGCGATGCCATTTGACGTGGGCCATGCCCATGACCTCGCCGCAACTCGGGCACGGGACGTAGAACGCTGTCACGCCGTCCCGGCTGTTCCAGATCACCTCGTGATGACCGCATTTGCACGCGTAATGCATCAGGCAAAACGCCTCGGCGTGCCTGGTATTCTTGGGGGCACCCATCACGCTGCCTCCCGGCTGGCGTCATCCTCGCCAATCACCGTGCGCTGGCCATCCGCATCCGCAGGGCTGACGACACAGCGCCTTTCCATCTCTTCCACCAGTCGCACAGCCCGGCCGTTGCCAATCTGGAGCTGCCGCCGTAGCTTGCTGATGCTCACCTTGCCATCCGCGCGGACGCATTCGACGGCCTGGTCGTACAGTTCATCGATCACCTCGGGATGCTCATCTTCGCGCCATGCCTTCCAGCCCTTCACCCATTCGATGCACAGCGGGCCTGCCATGACGGGGCATGCGCTCTCCGGCTTGCCTTCGGCGGCGGCCGTGGCGCCGGCCTCGAAGGCGGCATTGAGTTCGTCCTGAAGGGGTTGGTGGTCGATGCCGAGCACTTTGAACTCGGCATCGACCACATCGTCACCATCGGTTGCTGGCGGCATACCGGCGCCATCGTCGTCTGCATACTCCCGACCCAGATCCAACCCCCGCTGGTCGGCCTCGCCACGGACCTCATCCATGCCGCCTGTGAAGGTCTCTGGATTGCCGCTGACCACGAGAAGCACCGCTTGACCCTGGGCCGTGGCCAGCTCCAGTAGGCCGGGAGCGGCCTTGCCGAACTTGATCGTGGCCTGCGTGCCGTTGTGGATCGTCACCTTGTCGAGATCGCCTTGAAGGACTGTCCGGCCATTGGCTGCGATCAGATGCACCGCCATCTTGACCGCCGTGTCGACGCGGTTGCGGAGCCGCTCAATGATGTCGTCCTGCTTTTTCTGGGACATCTTTGCCCAGATCGAGGGCATCATCTTCATCTCAAGCACAAGCGCGGAAAGCAGATCCCTTCCAACGGTGCCGGCAGTCATGTTCAGGGTGTCTCGCATTTCAGGTGAGTGGCTCATGTTCGTGTCCTGGCTGGTCATTGGGGTGCCGCCTCTGGCGGCCGTCACGCCTGGTTCTTGGTACGCGCGGCGTTCCGCTGCGAATCGGTCAGCTGCCGATGCGCTTCAAGCGCTCGTACTCATTGCGAAGTTCGTCCTGCTGGACCATGTCGGGCACGTACCTGATCAGGTCAGCGGCCAGATTCAACGCTTCCATCGACCGAGCGTTCTGCAGGTCCTCCATCACTTGGGCGAAGGTCAGAACATCGTTGTGGTCCGAGGCTGGCGCCTGTACAGGCTGCGTTGAAGTTGCGGCCTTTCCGGCCTGGAGCTTGGCCTGATACGCTTCGCGCGCGCGATCCTTGTCGGGCCCATCCGCCATTTGTGCTGCGAGCTGGCCGGCGGCGGATAGCTCCGTGCCGTTTGTGGCTGCGCCGATGGCGCCGAGCACTTCATCAAGTCCCGGATCGCCTGTCGTGACTTCGGTTGCCGGCACGTCCGTTGCCTGAGCGGAGCGGGTCTGGAGCTTGTCCTTTGCTCGACTGGCGCGGGTGGTCGACGCAGGAGAATTGGTCTTGCGGACGTCCTCAACCCTTCCCATGTCTCGCTCAGGCTGCGGCAGCGCATCTTCGAGTTCGTCCGGCGTGTAGACGCCGAGAATGACGTCAGGGCAGTACAGGCGAGACCATCGCTTCACGGCGAGGTAGGAAAGCTGTTGCTTCGGGTCTTGTCCCCAGAGAGGCGAGTTGCGCACGCCTGCCTGCGACAGGAGCAGGCGCAACTCCCTTGGGTCGGATTCGCCCCGGAAGGTCGCCCACACACGCACGCCGAGGCCTTTCTCTTCTTCGATCGACCAGTCGCGTACGATGCGCTTCTCGTCCGGGTTGTTCTTCGCAGGCACCTCTTTGAAGCGCCCAGCGATGCGGTCCCACTCGCCGAACCATTCATAGTTGATGCGCCCGGTGACGGGCGCCCGCGCCGTGATGATGGCGTTGACCAGCTGGGCCTCGTAGCCCAGCGTGCCGTTCACCAGGTGGGTCTTCTGAGCAACCGCGAAGGGGTTCATTCCCCATTGCATGGATTGCATCGTCACAGCGAAGCAATCGCCCCGGTTGCCCTGCAGGTGTCGAGGTACGGTGGCCTTGCCAGCGGCCATGATCTCGGCCACGCGGCTGATGGCCTCGATGGTGGCGGCATCCAGAACCATGGCGGCGGACGTGAGAGCATGTTGTTGCTGAGTGTCCGTGGCTGTCAGATTGCTCATGCTGCCTCCTGCTCGACCGTGGTCGCCTTCTTCGGCTTCTCGGGCTTCATATGCCGGAAGTCGACGTACGTCATCGGGTCGACGACGTACCCTTTGCGAGGGATTTCCTTGCGGCGGTAGAAGCTTCCGTCCGGAAGTCGGCCGACGGCCGCGCCGCCCATGAAGGCCGTGATGTGGTTGGTGGCGGCGTCGAGCACACTCTCATATGCCTTCACCGCCGAGGCGGCGTCCTGGCGAACCTTGTGCCAGTGCTCGAGTTCAGCTATGTCCACTTCGCTGCCGTCGGTGCCGGGATAGAGGCGCTTGAGGAGCGGGCCAGTCGTGGTGTGTTCGTAGTCCGGCGCGGGCTGGTCGTCGTTCTCGACGCGCGTCCAGAATGCGTGTTCCTGCTCGATGAGCATCTGCTCGAGTTCCGGGTCGCGGCGGACGATGTAGGTCTTCAACTTGTTGCCGCCCACGCAGGCCGCGAGGTGCCACTCGGGGTAATCGAGGACGGCCATGTAGTGAACGCACTGGAACAGGTATTCATCGGGCACCTCGTCTGTGCCTGGCTCACCCCATTCGCCGAAGCGGAAGGCCATGGCGTCAACGTTCTTGCACTCCAGACCGATGCGCTGGCCCTCGATCAACCTATCGACGTTGGCCCGCATCCACGGGTACTTCGGATGCTCAAGGATGGCATTGCGCCGGCGCACCTTGACGCCGTTGCGGCGCGCGTACTCCCGCGCGATCACTTCCTCCATGAGGTTGCCGAAACGGATGACCTCCTTGTCGTCCAGGTTCTCGGCCGCCAGCTCGCCGCGCTTTTCGAGGTACAGCTGATACGGCGTCTTGAACCGGGAGAGGCCAATGGCGGCAGCCGCATCGGAGCCACCGATGCCTTGCTGGCGTTGTTGTAGCCATTCTTCGCGTGCGTTCACGTCAGGTGCTCCTTATCAGTGGATGCGAACAACTTCGGGCTCGCCGCTGGCTAGCCAGCGGCCGGTAAGGCGGAAGCCGGCGGCACGTTGCGCACGTACCCAGGCTTCCCATGTCAAGGCGTCTTTCATGCTGAGTTCCGTTGGATGGCGGGTTGGATGACCGTGGCAGGCTCATCAATGGCCAGCGAATAGGCGATCGAGAGGAGGGCGAGTACAAACGCTGTCCAGGCGCAGCGGTTGAACCAGCGGACGTAACGACCGATGCGGGCGTTGTTGCGCGGGGTCATGCTGGCCCCGCCGCGCTTTGGCAAGTCGTCTCGCCCGCGCCGCCGGCGTTCAGTAGCAACTGCGCGTACAGCAGCACCTCAGCCTTGTTGATGGCGTCCCAGACGGTCCGCTTTTCGGCGGCCGCGAGGTAGCCGGACAGCAGTGCGGCGCCGGTCCGCTTGCGGGCCATTTCGTCGAGGAACGCCTTCTCGGCGAACGTGCCGTAGGTGGCTGATGTGTCGAGGGCGCTCATGCCGGCCCCCGCTCGGTCACGAGTTCTCTGGCGTCGGAGCGTGCGTGTGCCGAGGCCTTGGTCTCCTCGTCGGCTACCCGCTGGACGTTGCGCCCTATGATTTCGTCGAAGATCGCATGGGCGCGGACGCCCATGAGTTCGTGTGATCGACGTAGGTGTTGAGAGGGGGATTCGGCGACGAGGTAGCCGACATTGCCGGCCTTGAAGATGTCGCCTAGGTACTGCAATGCCTGGTCAGGCGGGCAGTACGGCTCGACCGCGCCGGCGCGAAGGTCGGCGGCGATCAGGTCCGCGGCTTGGATATCGTTCATCTGCGTGCATCCGTGTGAGTCGATGCGCAGAGAATATTACTTGGGTTATCGTCATGTCAATAACCACAGTTATTTATTTAGACCTTCGGGTGTAGCGGCTGCGTGCAAATTCGGCGAGCTGGATGGCATCAGCCATCGCTGAGCAACGGTCCGTGATGTAGATGCCGTCCAGGGCAATTTCGATGGAGCCATCGGAAAAATGTCGAAGTTCGATCGTGCCATCCCTCTGTTTTTTGATGGGGGGAGGGGGCGAGGCGAGCTGGACTTCGTCGGCTTCAGCTTGAGTTCGGCGAGCGCGAATTCGCCTGGTTCGGAATTTTGAAATGTCGCAGACGTTTCCCAAGAACGAACTCCCACGGGGCGGGATACGAACTGGCGCGAGACAGCGTGCAGTGCAATCCCTAGGCGTGCTCCGCGCTGAGTTCAGGTTTTTTCCGATGTCGCTCTTGTCGCTCTCATATCGGAAAAAGCTTCGAAACTTAGGGGCGAAAAAAAACCGCCCAGTGGGCGGCTTACTTTGTCTTGCGTTTCCGGGTTGGAGGCGCCTCTGTGCCTGTATCGATGTCAAAATCAGTGACGGCCCCCTCGCGCGAGATCTTCCGAATCACGGCATTCGTCGCGAAACTGCCTTGGGTCATCGCTTCCATTACTGCCGCCACCGTAGTGACCTGCTCGATAGTCAGTGCCTGCGCGGCCTGAAGCAGTCGGTCAATCGCCGCTGCCTTCGCTGGCTCCTGCGGGAGGCTGTGATCCGTTCGCTTCTGGCTGGAGTCGGACATGGGTTCGGCCCCCGATGCAAGCCATTGGGGGCGAACGCCTAAGGCGATGGCGAGCTCGACCACCTTCGAGGTCTCCGATCCTTGCTCAATCTTTCGAATCATTGGCTGTGACAGCCCTACAAGCTCGCCGAGGGCGGCTTGGCTAAGGCCCCGGGTCTTGCGCGCGTGGAGGAGTCGTTCGGCCAACGTTTTCATAGGCCGAACGATATAACCCCGGTTGTGGCTCGTCAAAGTACTAGGGTTATTGACTGATAGATAACTATAGTTATATATTGGTCGCATGGAAAAGAATCAATCTCACGAGGCGTTGCTTGAAGCCGCACGCATCGCCGGATCTCAGTCAAGGCTCACAGCCATGTGTGGGAAGAAGCAAGCGCACTTTCACAAGTGGCTGAACAGCCCACTTGGTGTGCCGGCGGAGTACTGCCCGCTGATAGAGCAGGGTACCGGCGTGACCTGCGAACGGCTGCGGCCGGATCTGGCCGGCCAGTGGCAATACCTCAGAACTAGTCTCCACGGTTGTGGAAATCCTTCGCCTGACGGCTCAGATAGGGGGGTGTCGTGAGGCTTGGCATCAAGTTCAAGGTTATTGCGATTGCGCCCGCGCCGCTTCTCTGGAACGTTTGTGGGGCGATGGAATTCAGGCGCGCCGCACGTTCGGGGCTCACCCGTTTGCCCATCGGGCGCCGATCCGCGCCTGTGAAGCCAATCCTTCATTTGATCGATCCATGACCCGCCGTCACAACGAACGCCGTAATGAGGTGAAGTCCCACGTCCGCGACCGGACCTACGACGCACTGCAGCTGTACATGCAAGTCCACGGCCAGGAGAGCGTTTCCGCGGCGGTCAACCGCATACTCGAGCAGCACCTGTTCGGCGCCGTCGGCACCTTGCCACCGCCAATGGTCGGCATCTTGCCCGCACCGCCGCGCGATGTCAGGTCCGATTCGGCCCAGTTTGGCCCAAGGAGCGCGCCATGAGCCCAACGGTGAAACACCTGGACGTGGCACTGCCGGCGCAGGCAGCGGACGAGCTCGTGGCCGAGGCCGAACGCGCCGGCGTGCCGGTGCCTGACCACCTTGGGTTCCATGTCATGCGCAGCCGCTACGGCGCTGTGCATCCCCTCGTGCTGGCCAGGGAAGCGCAGGCCGGTCTGGGACAAATTGGGACAGCCGAGGAGGGTGGCGATGCATGAGCAATTCGAGCGCGCCGCCTTCCGCTCTGGCTGGCTTGCCGCCCGCGCCGGGGCGCCGTTCGGCGAGAACCCTTTAGCGCGCGGGCCGCTGGTCCGCTTTCATCGACATTGGGGGCGGGGCTGGGCCGCGCACGTGGAGCGCGCCTGCCGCCTTGCCTTCCGACCGAAGAATTCAGATTGCCAGGAGGCGTTCCATGAATAGGACATGCGGCATCAGAGCTCAATGCGCAACCGACGCCGAGTTGGCGCAGCTGATCATCGAGCATCTGCTCAACAATCCCGTCCAGCGGTTCAGCGAGCCCATACTGGCCCGCCGCTTTGCCGTGCCAGCCTGCAAACTGCGCCGCGCCATGAAGCCCGCGGTGGCCGACGGTACCGTCGCGACGACCCTCGTCGACGGCATCCGGTTCTACCTTGCGCCGAGCGCGCCAAACCGTCCGGCGGAGCGGATCGTTGGGAAAGGCGTCCTCACGGGCTACGAGTCAGGCATTCGCCGGCTCTGCGAGCTGCGCATGGGGTTGCGCGGGGCAGGGTGGTCATTGTGACCAGGTGCAAGGCAGGAGATCTCGCCATCATCGCCCGCGACCCCTTTCAGGAGAATGTCGGCCGGGTGGTGTTGGTGATTGCGCGCGCACGGCCCATCGATGGGAATGCGGCCTGGCTTGTCGAAGCCGAAGGTGCGCCGCTTCGCGTACTCGAGATACCTTCGTTGAGAGCGACCTACAGCGGCGATGGCGAATGCTGTGACGTTGACCTGTGGCCAATCGGCAGCACCGCTGTATGCCAGCGCATGGGGGCGGAAAACTCGGCATGAGCCAGGACTTGCCCGCACCCCTCACACCGGCGGACTGCGACCTTCGCGACTTTCAGTTCATGCCGCTGGACGTGGTCCGCCTGCGCGACAGCGACCTGGTCATCCAGGCGACCGCCGAGGAGTTTCGCGCTGCCGTGATGCTCTGGTGCGCTGCATGGCATCAGATCCCGGCGGCAAGCTTGCCCGACGACGACAAGACGCTCTCCGCGCTGGCGGGATATGGCCGCGTCGTCGAGGCATGGAGAAAGGTGCGTCAGGGCGCGATGCATGGCTGGGTGCGCTGCGCTGATGGCCGGCTCTATCACCCCGTGGTGGCAGAGAAGGCGCGCGATGCTTGGGATGCGAAGCTGCGGCAGCGTTTCAAGACGGAGTGCGCCCGCATCAAAAAATACTGCCAGCGGCACAAGGTGCCATACGAGGAGCCCGACCTTGATGAGTGGGTTGAGGCCGGTTGTCCCTCGGGACAACGCGCCAATGTCCCGAGGACAAACGCGAACTGTCCCGAGGACAACGACCAAATGTCCCGAGGACAACAGGCACTTGTCCCCGAGGACATACCCCACATGTCCCCAAAAAAGCCCCCCGATGTCCCTAGGGAAATCGACTCCAAGGGACAGGGAGAGGGACAGGGACAGGGACAGTATTTAAAACAAGGCAGCGGCATAGCACCCGGCGGTGGTTGCGCGAGCGGGCCTGAGCCGCCGCCTGCCGCCGCTGCGTTTGCCGAGATTCTCGCCACCCATGGGGTCGATGCGGAGCCGGGCGACGAACGCCTGCGGCTTTGGGCGGAGGAGGGCGTGACGCCCAAGGAGCTGGCCTGTGCCATCGATGGCGCCAAGGCCAGACGCTGCACGGCACGCTCGTCGCAGCCGGTCAACGTGGGGCTGGTGGACGTGCTGCTGGCCGACGTCCTCGCCGCGCGAGACGGCACGACGCCACGCAGCAGCGGCCACGACGTCGCCTGGTGGCAGAGCGCGTCCGGCATAGCGCGGCAGGGCGAAGACCTTGGCGTCCACCAGGCTCACGACGAGCCGTTTCCGTACTTCAAGGCCCGTGTTTTCGAGGCTGCCGGGGATGGCCCATGGGTGTGGAAGGCGCGGGGCGCCACGACGATCGCGGGGCCCTCGCCGGCCGGGAGGCACTGACCATGGCATCGCAGAAACCGTCAAACCTCGTATGGGTCAAGCGCCTGATGGCCGAGTGCGAGTGGGCCCGGCGGCGATGGGTGGCCATTTTTCCCGGAATCCGAACATGGCCCGATCCAGATGTGACAAGGCTTAGCGGGCGATTCGAGCCCATTCTTCCCGAATATAAAAACCAGTGCGCCCCTCGTAGTTTTCCGACAAACCTGACAGCAGGAAGAGACCATGACAGATCAGACGAAGGAACAGGGCGCGGCAATCGCATGTCCCGCCGAACGGGAGGGCCGGTGATGGGCTGGAGCATCGGTTACGACGAAACCTGGAAACGCGACATCGGATACGGGGTGCCGGCAATCTGCGATCACCCCGACTGCAACGTGCTGATCAATCGCGGACTGGCTCACGTGTGCGGCGGCGAGCCGCACGGTGGCGAGTGGGGCTGTGGGTTGTTCTTTTGCGGCAACCACCGCTGCATGCGCCACCAGCGCTGCGAACGGTGCAGCAAAAGCCGTAAGCCGTTCCTGGCTAAGCCTGACTGCCGCGAGTGGATCGAGTGGAAGCTGTCGGACGCGAGCTGGCAGCAGTGGCGCGAGGAGAATCCGGGCGAGTTGGCAGCGTTGCAAACGGCGCTCGAGGCGAGTAGTCCGTATGTCCACGTGCCGGCAGCCACCGAGTGCAGTGCCGTCTTCGGGCGCGACTGCACATTCTGCCGGAATGCCACCACGGGCTGCGTCTTCTGCGTGCGCTGCGGTCGCAAGAAACTCGTGATTTGCGGGCAGGAGGTCAAGCAATGAGGCAGCCCAGCGACGCCAAGAATGAGCCCGACGCGCTGCTGGCGCCAGCCCGTGTCTGCTTCAGCATCCCCGGTCAGCCCGTGGCAAAAGGCCGCGCCCGCAGCGCGCCCCTGATGCGCGGCGGCAAACCGGTCTTCAACGGCAGCGGCCGGCCAGTGGTTATTCACCACACGCCGGAGAAGACGGCGAACTATGAGAACCGTGTCGCGCTGGCAGCGCAGCAGGCTATGGGTGCTCGCATGCCGTTCGCCGGCCCGATTCACCTGGTGGTGGAGATCGCGTTGACCATCCCGGCCAGCTGGTCGAAGAAGCGCCAGGCGATGGCTGAAGCAGGGCAGATTTGCGCGACCAAGAAGCCGGACGCCGACAACGTTCTCAAGGCCATCAAGGATGGGTTGAACGGCATCGTCTGGGTGGATGACTCCCAGGCGGTGGAGCTGCGCGTCAGCAAGAAATACGGCACGTCGCCAGGCGTCTATGTCGAAGCGATGGAGCTGCCGCTGGAGAGGGCTTGATGAGTGAAGTGGAACACCCGATGGACGCGATTTTCCAATACACCGAGCAGGCGCTGCATGTCTCGTTCCTGATCCTGTCGCAGCCGGCGATGGCCGATGGGCAGATGCGGCGGGCGCTGATCCGCGCCATGGAGGGTGTGTCGCACCTCACCGGCCGGCAGCAGTCGTGGTTGCAGCAGCTGCGGGGCGAGCCCGGCGCCGGGCGCATCGATTTTGGCGACCTGGACATGCTCGAGGTGCGCGGGCAATGCGCGATGATCGTGGCGGCGGTGCGCGACCGTCTGCCGAGGCCGGAGCGGGGCGCCATGCTGGCGCGCTACGGCGTAGGCGACGAGAAGACGGAGGGTGTGCGGATACTCGCTGGCTACGCACGCGTGATCTGCGGCATCCACGCCTACGAGCCAGTCCTTCACCTGATTGCGAGGCACTATGCGCCGCGCAAGACAAAGTGCGACGGCATGTCAGTGCGCGATATCGGTGACCGATGGGGCGTGAACCGGGGCAAGGTCCAGCGGGCGGCGAAATGGATGGCCACGCATTTTGTGGCGCTGGAGGCGCGGGCGGTGGAGCGGCTGGGCGCGACGTTCCGGGAGCACGGCGTGGTATCGACCGAGGCCGAGCGCGAGTGGGAAGTGGAGCGAGCCCGTTCGGCTGCCGCCAGAGCGGTGACGCTGCCCGCGCAGCTTCCGCGAAGCGCGGCGCCAGCGCACGCTTGACACCGTGTGACAAACGAACTACATTTTTGCCATAGTCGCAGTAGCTGTATCCAAAGCCCGCCATCGAGCGGGCTTTCGCACGTCCGGCCTACGAAAAGGAGTCGAGATGGCGAGGAGCAAGCGAAAAACGGCGATTAGAGGGGTGACTACTGCGGAAAGCGAGGCGGCCGACAAGGCGGCCTGGCACCGGCGGTGGCGTCGGGGCGAGAAGCAGCGGCTGAATGCTGATCCCAATTCTGACCCGATTGGCCACCTTGGATACTCCAACAAGTGGATGATGGAGAAGGATGGGAAGCGCTACTTCCACGATGTGCCATCATCCGTGATGAGAAAGTAAAAGCCCGCTGAGCGAAAGCCAGCGGGCTTTTTTGTTTCCCAGTTTGGTCCGTGCGGGCCGGGCCGAGCGGTAAGGCAGCGGCCCTCCAAGCCGCCTGGACCGATTCGAATCCGGTAGCCCGCTCCAGCCTCGGGAGGTCGTATGGCAAAGCCAGATGTCTCGTTCAGACCGGTTGCGGAACTTGCGCCCTACGCGCGCAACGCACGGACTCATTCGGCGGCCCAGATCGAGCAACTGGCGGACAGCATCCGCGAGTTCGGGTGGACGCTGCCGGTGCTGGCTGACCGGGATGGAATTGTCGCCGGCCACGCACGCGTGCAGGCGGCGAAGCTGCTCTATGACGCGGGTGAGGCCATCCGGCTGCCCAGCGGTGGCGAGATCCCAGCCGGCACCGTGCCCGTCATCGATTGCACCGGCTGGACGACTGCCCAGCGGCGCGCATACATCCTGGCCGACAACCGGCTGGCTGAGAACGCTTCGTGGGACACGGAGCTGCTGGCCGGCGAGTTGTCGGCGCTAATGGACATTGGCTTCGATGTGGATCTGCTGGGCTTCGATGAGGACGAGCTGAAGGCGATGCGCCCGGATATTGGAGCGCAGGCGGAAGAGGATGACGTGCCGCCGGCTCCCGCAAAGCCAGTGTGCCAGCCAGGTGACCTGTGGCAGCTCGGCAGTCACCGATTGCTCTGTGGCGATGCATTGGACAGGGCAGCCATGCGGATGCTGCTGGACGGCACCCGTGCGGATCTGGTTGTGACCGACCCGCCGTACAACGTCGGCTACGAAGGTAAGACGGCCGAGCGCCTGCACATCGAGAACGATGCCATGTCCGGTGACGCCTTTCGGCGCTTCCTGCTGGCGGCGTACCAGAACCTCGCGGCCTGTGCCCGGCCTGGCGCGGGTGTCTACGTGTTCCACGCCGATGCCGAGGGCATCGCCTTTCGAGCCGCGTTTGCCGCAGCGGGCCTGAAGCTGGCCCAATGCTGCGTCTGGGTGAAGCAATCCTTCGTGCTGGGACGGAACGACTACCACTGGCAGCACGAACCCGTCCTCTACGGCTGGAAGCCGGGTGCCGCGCACTGCTGGCACGGCGACCGGGCGCAATCCACTGTGTGGGCGTTCGACAGGCCGAGCCGTAGCGAGGAGCATCCGACGATGAAGCCGGTGGCACTCCTTGAATATCTCATCGGCAATAGTTCGCGGGTCGGCGACGTCGTACTCGACCCCTTTGGCGGGTCGGGTTCCACGCTAATCGCCTGTGAGCAGACAGGCCGGCGTGCATACCTGATGGAGATCGATCCGCGCTACTGCGATGTCATCCTCAGGCGATGGACCGCCGTGACGGGTGACAATGCTCGCCTGGCCGATGGCCGGTCGTTCGAAGACGTTGCGGTGGCACGTGCCGCTGGCGTGGCCGAACCGAAGATGGATGCCGCGGCAGTACAGCGCAGATCGGTGTCTGATGCGCTGCGCGCGTGGGTCAGTCGGCACGTCAGAGGAAGGTGAGCGAGTCAAATGGCAGGCAGGAAACCCTTCGAGCCTACGGAGAAGCAGCGCGTTACCGTTGCCGCTATGGCCGCCTGCGGCACTCCGCAGGACATGATCTGCAGCAAGATCAAGAATCCGCAGACGGGCAGGCCGGTGGATGTAAAGACTCTCCGTGCAGCATTCCGCGCCGAGCTGAAGGACTCCAAGGCGCTAGCCACCGCGATGGTTGCGCAGAACCTGTTTCAGCACGCCATGGGCAAGGATCAAAAGGCGGTCACTGCGGCGATCTTCTGGATGAAGTGCCAGGCGGGGTGGAAGGAAGGGTCCAAGCTTGAACTCACCGGTAAGGACGGCGGGCCGCTGCAAAGTGTGTCTATGACGAAGGACGAGTTTCGGGAGATCGCCCGGGATCTGCTCGACGAGGTGTAGGTGATGCGTGAGTACTCGGCGGCCGAGCGGGTGGCGGCGGCCGAGCTGGCGCGCGAGGACCTTTACTTCTACACGCGCTGGATGTTCTATCAGCGCCGCCGCTTCAAATGGAAGCGCGGGCCGCACCACAAGACCATCTGCGACGCGCTGACCAGGGTGTTCCGGGGGCGGTGCCGGCGGCTGATCATCAACGTGGCGCCGCGGTACTCGAAAACCGAGCTGGCCGTGCCGAACTTCGTCTCGTGGGCGATGGGGCATTTCCCGGACGCAGAGTTCATCCACACGTCATACGGGGCCAAGCTGGCGGGCAAAAATGCCTTGGCGACGCGCGAAATGCTCGCGCACCCGGCCTACGGCGAGATCTTCGGCGGAACCTGCCTGGACCCATCGTCGTCAGCTCGCGACGACTGGAAGACGACCGCTGGCGGCGTGATGTACGCCACTGGCTCCAGCGGGCCCATTACAGGCTTCGGCGCCGGTAAGCAGCGTGACGGCTTCGGCGGCGCGATCATCATCGACGACCCGCACAAGCCCGACGAAGCCGAAAGCGAGCCGGTTCGCGAGGGCGTGATCGAGTGGTTCCAGAACACGCTGGAGTCGCGCACCAACACGCCGGACACGCCGATCATCCTGATCATGCAGCGCCTGCACGAGCGGGACCTGGCCGGCTGGCTGCTGGGCGGCGGCAATGGCGAGGCGTGGGAGCATGTCTGCATCCCCGCGCGCAATGAGGACGGCACGCCGCTCTGGCCGGAGAAGCATTCGGCTGCCGACCTGGCCCGGATGGAAGACGCGAACCCCTATGTGTTCGCCGGCCAGTACATGCAGGCGCCGGCCCCGCGCGACGGCGGCGTGTTCAAGCCGAGCAGGATCGAGATCGTTGATGCGCTGCCGGCGGGGCTGGAGTTCGTGCGGGGCTGGGATCTGGCCGCGACCAAAGGCGGCGGCGACTGGACCGCCGGCCCACTGCTTGGCCGCAGCCCGGACGGCATCCTGTGGATTGCGGACGTCCAGCGCGAACGCGGCGGGCCGGACGACGTCGAGCGGCTTCTGGTCAATACGGCACGGCGCGACGGGCCGCGGATCATGCAGTCGATCCCGCAGGACCCCGGCCAGGCCGGCAAGGCGCAGGCCAGCTATCTGAGCAAGAAGCTGTTTGGCACGTCGTTCGCCTTTTCCACGGAGAGCGGGGACAAGGCCACGCGGGCCGCGCCATTCGCCGCCCAAGTGAACGTCGGCAACGTCCGCATGCTGCGCGCCTCGTGGAACGATGCACTAATTGGTGAGATGCGCATGTTCCCGAATGGCGCCTTCGACGACCAGGTGGACGGACTGTCCCGAGCGTTCAATAGCTTGGGCGACAACATTGCCAGGGCGAGGGCGCTGGCAAGCTGACGAGACCGCATGAGACTAGATGGATACGAATCCGCGGTGCTGGGGCGCCATGCCCGCGCGGGGCTCATGCCGCCGCAGTCGGTCATCGAGCTCTACGCCACCGGCGGCCTGTACGCACGCGTGGTGGACTTGCCGGCGGACAAGGCGGTGTCTCGGGGCGTGCAGATCGTTGGAGACGATGAGAAGGTTGTCGCCAATGAGCTGGATCGCTTGAAAGTGCTGCCGGCCCTGGCCGACGGCATGCGTTGGGCGCGGCTGAGCGGCGGCGCGGCCATCGTGGTGATTGCAGATGATGGCGGCCTGCTTCGGACACCGCTGCGTACTGCAGCGTTGAACCGCATCGAGGAACTGAAGGTCTTCGACCTGGACGACATCAGCGCTACAGATCGGCGCTACATCGACCCGACGAAGCCCAACTTCGGCATGCCGGAGGTGTATCGCGTGCGCACACAGGCGTCGGGTGTGGCCGATGCGGAGTTTCTGGTCCATGAGAGCCGCTTGATTCCCGTGCCTGGCGACCCGCTGCCCCGCCGCATCGCTGCCATCAAGGGCGTACCTTGGGCCGGCCGCAGCGCAGCGCGGCGCCCTTACCAGATCATCAACGACTACTTGCAGTCCCTGCGTTGGTCCTTGGGCATCCTAGAGCGCAAGCAGCAGGCGGTCTACGGGATGAAAGGTCTGGCGGACCTGATCAAGGCGCAGCTAGAGGAATTGGCGCAGAAGCGCATCGCCCTTGTCGACTCCGCCCGGAACATCCTGAACACTGTTGCTATCGACAGCGAGGACGAATACCGCATCGAAGACACGAGCGTGGCCGGAGTGCGCGAAATCGTGGGCGAGTTCCAGATTGCGCTCTCCGCCGAGACCGGAATACCGGTGACGGTGCTCTATGGTCGCTCGCCTGCCGGGCAGAACGCCACAGGCGAGGCCGATTTCGACACCCTGCATGACCTGGTCGAGGGCCTGCAGAAGAGCAAGGCTACGCCTGCGCTGGAGCGGCTCGTGGCGCTGATCCTGGCACAGAAGACCATTGGGCGCGCGCCGAAGCAGTGGTCGATCGTCTGGCCATCACTGGACACGCCGACGGCCAAGGAAGGCGCGGATATCAGCAAGACCACCGCTGATGCCCAGGCGGCGGAGGCGAATGCGCTGGGCACGCTGGTGGACCGCGGCGTGCTGAGCGAAGAAGAGGCGAAAGACTACCTCACCGCCGAGGGCAAGTATGGACTCGATGCCGAACAAGACAGTCGCCAGGCAGCCACGCAGTACGCCGCGCAAGCCTAAGAAGTGGCTGTATCCCGCGGCGATTGAACGGGAGTATGTTCGGTTCGTGAAGGGCTACGCGTCGCGGATTATCGCGGCAGTAGACCGGCATGTCATGCCGGCGCTCGGCGCCGCGCGGGCCGATGACCTGAGGCAGCCGCCAGAGGATGACCGTTGGTACACCGCGATGGAAGTTGCCTTCGCTGAGGCCGTGGCCGCGGCCGTACTCTCGGAGGCGGTGTTGCAGTCGGTCATTACGATGTTTGGCGAGCGGATGGATCGCTTCAATTCTCGCCAGTTTCACGAGACGCTTCGGTCCGCCTACGGCGTGGACATCTTCGTCACGGAGCCAGGTCTAGCGCCGCTCATGCGGGTCTGGGAGGCGGAAAATCTGCGCCTGATCAGGTCCATTCCGAGCCAGTACGTCGAGCAGCTGCAGGGCAGGATCGTAGCCGCCGTCCAGCGGGGCGAAACCGTGCGAAGCCTCACGAAGCTCATCCGTGAGACGTACAACCTTCCGATGAACCGGGCCGAGCTGATCGCCCGGGACCAGATCGGCAAGCTGAATGGCCGCCTGACGGCGTACCGGCAGCAGAACGTCGGCATCAAGGAATACCGCTGGCGCGGCACGTTGGACGAGCGCGAGCGCGACGAGCACGTGGAACGTGAGGGCGAGACGTTCTCATGGGACAAACCGCCGCCGGACGGCCATCCGGGCCAGCCGATCCGGTGCCGATGCTGGCCCGAGGCAGTCCTGCCATCGCTAGACGACCTGGACGCCTTGATTGTGCATTGAGGACACCCAATGGAAATGCGATTCGACACCTCGCCGCTGAAGGCCACGAGCACGGCGGAGGGCTTTCTGCAGGACAGCCCCGTGCTGACCCGCGTCGGGGTGTTTCCCTACCGACGGGCGGATGGGTCGACGCGGTACGAGCTGCGGCCGCCGGAAGAGGTGTTCCACCCCGAGACACTCGCCAGCCTGAAAGGAAAGCCCATCACCGACGGCCATCCCGGCCTCGTGACGGCGCGCAATGCCAAGGCGCACACCGTCGGCGCGGTGCTGTCGGAGGGCCGGCAGGACGGCGAGGACACGCGCGGCGACGTGATCGTGCACGACACGACGCCGGTTGCGCAGGGGAAGAAGGACCTGTCCTGCGGCTACACGCTGGATCTCGACGAGACCCCCGGGGTGTGGAACGGCCAGCGTTACGACGCCGTGCAACGGCACATCAGGTACAACCACCTGGCCCTCGTGCGCGCTGGCAGGGCCGGTAATGCCCGCCTGAATCTGGATGCGGCGGATGCCGATTTGAGCAACGATGAGGAAAGCAACATGACGACTGTCAAAGTGCGGCTTGACTCGGGCCTGTCCTACGACGCCGCGCCCGAGGTAGCCCAGGAACTGGAGGCGCTGCGCGCCAAGGCGGCCGTGGAGACCAAGCGGGCCGACACCGAGCAGGCGCGCGCCGATTCGGAGAAGTCGCGCGCCGACGAGGCAGCCGGCAAGATCGAGCAGGCGCGCAAGGACGGGGAAGCCGCCGCGCTGGCGCGTCTCAAGCTGGAGGGCGATGCGAAGACCATGGGCGTGGAGCTGAAGCAGGACATGGCTGACAAGGACATCCGCGTCGCCGTCATCAAGGCGGTGCGTGGCGATGCCTTCGACGTCGCCGGCAAGTCGGACGCCTATATCGAGGTGGCCTACGACATGGCCGTGGCCGAGAAGGGCCGGCGGGCCGATTCCATCGGCCAGCAGCGCCGCGACATGCAACCGAGCATGAAGCAGGACGGCAAGGACGAGGGCGGCGGCAATGCCGGCGCCAACCAGTCTGCCGCCGCCGCACGCGTGCGGATGATCAGCAATATGAACGGAGGCCAGTGACATCATGTACGAAGACCAAATGGACCCGGCCTTCCCGGGCATGAAGGTGGACTCGCGGGACGACCTCGTCGAGTCTTTCCCGGTCGGCGCCGACCTGCCCTTTGGGCTGGTTTGCGGCCTGCAGGCTGATGGTCTGCTGGGGCCGGGTGGCGGCATCATCAGGCTTTGCGGCATTTCGCTGCATACGCACACGGTTTCCTATAACGCCAGCAAGTATGTCAGGACGGACTGCGCCTCGGTAATCCGGCGCGGCATGGTATGGGCGCGCGCAACGCCAGGCGGGACGGTGACGGTGAATTACCCCGTCAGCTTCGATGCCGACGGTACCGTCTCCGATGGCGGCGCGACGCGGCTGGCCAACGCGGTATTCCGCACCCCAAAGATCACGCTGCGCAACGGCACCCAGGTCGTCCGCGTGGAACTGCACAACCCGCTTACTGCCTGAGCGCGCGCTGAACTTCACGACAGCGACGGACCGCATCGAGCGGGCCGTTTTTCAATCTCCATGAGGGAATATGGACCGACACACCCACTACGACGAAGCCGACCTGGCCGCCGTGCAGACGTTCGCCCCGCAGATGGGCGGGATGCGCGAGGACGAGTCGCTGTACGCCGCGCGCGAGCTGGACTACGTCAAGTCTCGCACCTACGACCGCAAGCTGCCGCCGATGAAAGGGCTGCTGCTGGTGCCGCAGTCCACGGAAGTGCCCGAATGGGCGGAGACGTTCACCTACCGCTACTACGATCAGGTGGGCATGGCCAAGATCGTCGCGAACTACGCCGATGACCTGCCGCGCGCCGATGTGATGGGCGCCGAGAAGACCGTGCGCGTGAAGGACATTGGCGACAGCTACGGCTATAGCATCCCGGAAATCCGTGCCGCGCTGGCCAACCGGTCGAATCTGCCGACGAGGAAGGCCAGCGCCGCGCGGCGCGCGGTGGACGTCAAGCTGAACCAGATCGCCATGGTCGGTGACCGGCCATACGGCCTCTACGGCCTGACCAACCATCCGAACATCGGCCTGACGGTGCTGCCGAACGGCAACTGGTCCACTCCGGCCACGACCGCCGACCAGATCCTGGCGGACTGCGACGCCATGTATGACGCGGTGCGGCTCCAGTCGAAGGGGGTCCACACGCCGAACTACTTTGCACTGCCCAGCGCGCAGCACTCGCTGCTGTTCTCGAAGCGGCTGCCCGATGGCATCGGCAAGACGGTCGGCGAGTTCTTCAAGGGCAAGCATCCCGGGCTGACGATCGAGGAGGTGGCGGAACTGGCCACGGCATCGAATACCCATGGCCCGCTGGCGGTGATGTACGAGCGCAGCGAGGACAACCTGAGCATGGAGAACCCCATGCCGTTCTACCAACTGCCGGCGCAAGCCCGCAACCTCGAGCTGGTGGTGCCGTGTCTCGCCCGTACCGCGGGCGTGACGGTGTACTACCCGCTGGCGCTCACCAAGTCGGAGGGTCTGTGATATGTGGGTCAAGAACACCGAGGCGTTCGTGGTGAACATCGGCGGCACGCTGGTGATTCCGCCGCTCGGCAAGGCCGAGGTCGATGAGCGGCACGGGGGCATTGCTCGGCTGCTCAGGCAGGGCGTGCTGACGGCTACCGAGGCCGACGAAGTCGACGAAGCGGATGACGGTCAGCCCGGCGATCAGGGCCCGCAGACGGTGGTCAAACTGAAGCAGGCGCTTGACGATCTCCAGATCGGGTATCCGGATAACGCCCGGAAGCCGGAGCTGCAGGCGCTGTACGAGCAGGCGTTGTACGAACAGGCAAAGGGGCAGTGAGCGTGGCGGCCACCGTGGGCCTGTTGGACTTCCTGGCGCCGGCGGTTGCCGATGCGGCGGACGAGGACAAGAAAGCTGCGCTCGTGCTGGCCGCTGCCTATCGCCCGTGGTGCCTGCCGGAGGGCAAGCAGGACGAGGCGCACGCCTGGTACGCCGCGTGGCTGCTGTACCAGCGCAAGCAGCAGGCCGCGGCGGCCGCCACCGTCGGCGTGATACCGGCCGGCATTGCCAGCGAGAAGGAAGGGGACCTGGCGCGTTCGTACCGGGCCGGCCGTACAGCGGGCGAGGCGGTGGACGATCCGATGGGGTTTTATGCGCAATACGAGCGCCTGGCCGCCCTGTGCGGCTATGGCGCCATCACCGTTGCGAGGCCGGTCTATGGCTGTGCGTGTCAAGGCTATTGACCGGGGTCTGCTGGAGTACGCAAGCAAGATGGGCAAACTGGCCGGTCAGGGGGTCAAGGTCGGCATCCAGGCGGATGCCGGCAAGGATCCCGACAGCGGTGTTGACGTGCTCGATATCGCCATCTTCAACGAACTCGGCACCGAGACGATCCCCGCGCGTCCCTTCGTGCGGGACTTCTTCGACAAGAACCGTAAGGTGCTGGCGACGGCAATGGGCCGGCAGGCGGAGGCGGTGGGGAACGGTGCCAGCCTGCAGGCAGCCATGGACGCGCTGGGTCTCTGGGTCGAGAAGCACCAGAAGGCCCACGTGCAGCAGTCGCCGCGCTGGGCGGTCCCGAACGCGCCATCGACCGTCGCCCGTAAGGGCAGCAGCACGCCGTTGATCGACGATGGCGTGATGCTGGGCGCCATCCGCCATCAAAGGCTGAAATGAGCAGCTTCCGCAAACCGGTGCAGATCCGTCGCTGCGCGGCGGGCCAGTGGGTGAATGGCCGCTGGGTCGACGGTGCGGACGAGGCCCTTGTGACCATTCAAGCGTCGGTACAGCCCATGAGCCTGACTGACTATCACCAGATGCAGGCACTGCTGGAGGGACGGCGCGTGGAGGCGGGAGTGCGGATCTACACCGATGCCGTGCTCAACGTTGCAGGCGCGGGCGACCGGAATGGGGACCGCCTCATCTGGCCCTTCGGCCCTCGGCCTGGCGACTACCTCGTGGTGCAGTCCAGCCCCTGGCAGTCCGGCATCATCCCGCACTACCGATACCGCGCGGTGCTGGAGGTGGAGCCGTGACGCCGGGAGCCGTGACGTCGGAAGAGGCCATCTTTGCGCTGATCAGCCGCTTTGCGGGGCTGCCGGTGGTGTTCGCCAATGAAAACGGTCCTCGTCCGCCAAAGCCATACATCCAGCTGCGCGTGCAAGCCGCCCAGCAGTTTCCCCTGCACCGGGGCGCCGTGGACGATGCGGGTGAGCAGCCCGTCACGGCCCACCGCGACGCATCGGTGGAGCTTCAGTGCTTCGGCCAGGGTGCCTATGACGCACTGGACACCCTCGCGCAGCGGCTCAGGATGGACGACGCGCTGGCCGAGGCCGAAGCGCTCGACCTCGCCGTGTTCGACATCGGCAAGGTCAGCCAGCTGCCCGTTTTGCGCGATGCGTCAACCTACGAGCCGCGCGGGGTGCTGGAGCTAGGTATCCGCTATGCCGTGACGCTGGTGCAGAGCGTTGGCGTCATCGAGAAGCTCACCATCAACAGCAAGCTGGTCAATGGCGCAGTCCGCGTGCTGCCCTTTGACCTGTCCGTGCCGTAGTACGTCCGAAACCCATGCCACGAGCCGCCCCCGGGCGGCTCTCTTCATTTCTGGAGCCGCTATGGCCAATATCGACCGCATCGTCAACGTCCAGATCAGCCTCAACACCACGGCGGTTCGGGAGAAATCGTTCTCCGATCTCCTGATCTTCGGTCCCCACCTGATGTCGCCGAGCCGCGTGCAGGTCGTGACGGGCGTGGACGACCTGCCCGACCTGTGGAAGTACTCCCCAGACATCTACATCGCCGTCCGCGACGCGTTCGCGCAGATTCCCACGCTCAACCGGGTGTTCATCGGCCGCCGGCAGGTGAGTTCAACCGAGGTCATTTTGCGCGAGGCGCCCGCCGGCACTACCTATTCGCTTGTCATTGGCACTTTGTCGCCAGACGGCTATGAAGTGTCATATCCGGTCACGGTCACTGCTGATCCGGAAGGCGATCCGCAGGACACTGCGGCGGCGCTTGCCGGTGCAATCAATGCGACTGCCGCACCCGTCACCGCAACGGCTGCTTTTAAGTACGAAAACAATGGAACGCTGCAGATCGCAGGGGACTCGCCAGGCGCGGTGTTCAGCCTGAAAGTGGGCGACAGGTTATCGCTCGGCGTGCAGACGTGGACCGAACCCGCCACCGATGCGCTGCGCGCGATCAGCGCGGAGAACAGCGACTGGTACGGCGTGGTGTGCGCCACGCGGGACAGCCAGGCCGACATCATCGGCACGGCGGAGTGGGTCGAGACAAACGAGAAGCTGTTTGTTGTGTCGTCGAAGGACGCGGGCGTGCTCAGTTCGTCCAGTGGGACGGATATCGCCAGCGTGCTGCAGCAGCGGCAGTTCTTTCGGACTGCGTTGTATTTCCACCAGAAGGCGGACGCGGAGTGCACCGAATCGGCTGTCTCGGCGAACCGGTTCACGTTCTACCCCGGCGCCGAGACGTGGGCGAACGTGCGCCTTGCCGGCATCACCTACGACAACCTCAAGGAAGGTGAGGCGATCACGGCGCACCGGAAGAACGCCAACACCTTCGAGCCCTTCCGCAACTTCGCCATCACGCAGAACGGCAGGGTGGCGGCTGGTGAATGGATTGACGTGATCCGCTTCCGCGACTGGCTGGCCGAGCAGATCAAGGTCAACGTGATGTCGGTGCTTGTGAACCTGAAGAACAACAAGGGCAAGGTGCCTTACACCGACGGCGGCATTGCCATCGTCACCACGGCAGTGCGGCAGGCGCTGGACCTTGGCGTGACCCGTGGCGGGATCGCGCCGGAGGAAGTGGACGACGAGATGCGCGTCATTCCTTCCTACGTCATCACGGCGCCCCGCGCAGCCAACGTCTCGTCCAACGACAAGGCCAACCGCGTTCTGAACGATATCGGCTTCACCGCCCGGCTGGCCGGCGCCATCCACGCAGTGACCATCAAGGGCAACCTGACCTATGCCATGTAATTGGAGCCAGGCATGACGACACACACTTACGACCCGGCGCGCGTCAACGTCACTGTGGCCGGCGCGACGCTGAGCGGCTTTGCAGAGGACAGCTTTCTGAGCATCGAAGAGCAGGGCGATGGCGTGACGTCGGTCAGCGGCGCCGACGGCGAAGTGGCCCGGGCGATGTCCAGCGACCGCCGCTGTAAGGTGACCATCAAGCTGCTGCATACGAGCGCGAGCAATGACGTGCTCTCGGCGCTGCTGCTGGCTGACCGCCTGAGCGGAGGGAGCGGTATTTTTCCGATGGCCGTGGCGGACTTGCGCGGCAGGACGCTCTTCACGTCGTCGGAGGCATGGGTGGTCAAGTCCGCCAATGCCGAATTCGGCAAGGAAGTCAGCGAGCGCGAGTGGGAGATCCACACAGGAAAGGGCAGCTACTTCGTGGGGGGCAATAGCTGATGGAACCGCGACGACACCAGGTCACGATTGGCGATGTGGATTTCTACATCGCCCGCTTCGATCCGTTCACCGCGCTGCGGATCTTCGGCGATCTCCAGAAGGAGATCCTGCCGTCGGTGGGCCACCTCATGCAGGCGGCCTTCGGCGAGGACGACAAGGGCCGGTCGCTTGACCAGCGGGCACTGGACGCAGCGGCGGACGGCGCGCTGGTGGAGGGGTTCCGCGAGCTGTCCGGGAAACTGGATGGCGCCTCGCTCGAGTCGTGGGCCAACCGGCTGCTCGATCACGAATGCATCACGGCATCGATCAACGGCCAGGACGCGAAGCTGACGCGGGAGGTCCGTCTGATGGCATTCCGTGATGCTGGTGACATCCTTGAACTCATGTTCCACGTCATCCGCCACAACTTCGCGGATTTTTTGGTGCGCTGGGCCGGCCGTATTGGACCGGCCCGAGGGCTGATGGCAAAGCTGTCGGCAGATTCCGACCGGACTTCGAAGCCGAACTGATGATCTGGCGCGTGGTGCGCGCGGGCTGGGTCCATATCGATGCCGTCAGGGCAGGTCACGTGGATATCGTGGATCTGCTGAAGGCAAACGCGGTGTTGGACGCCATGGAAGCGGCGGAAGCGGCGGCCATCAAGGAAGCACAGGAGAGGCGATGAGCGCGATTCGGGAACTGGTTACCGTGCTGCGGTACGAGGTGAACAACTCGGGTCTGCGGCAGTACGTCACGGGCTTTCGCAATGTCATGGGGCGGCTGCGGGCCGGGGCGCGCAACGTGCGCGAGATCGGCGTGGGGTTCATGGAGGGCGCCCGGCTCGGGGTGCAAGACGTTCTCGTCCGGCAGCGCGCCCTGAACGCTGCGCAGGCCAAAGGCGCGGCTTCCGTCGAAAGAATGGGGCAGGGCTACCGCAGCATCGCAAACGCTGCCAGATCCCTTGTCGCAGGTCTGTCGGCGGTGTCGGCAGCCCGCATTGCGGACGAATGGTCGAGCGTGGAGGCGCGTGTGGGCCTCGTGACATCCGGGGTGGAAGAGCAGAAGACCTCCCTGGAGGAGATCTACACGATCGCGCAGCGCACGCGGCAGGAGTACACCGCGACCGGTGAACTATTTCAGAAGATCCAGCGCAATGCAAAGGATCTTCACCTGGATACGACCGACTCGCTCCAGTTGACGGAAATCATCGGCAAGGCGATGGGTATCGGTGGTGGCAGCGCGGGCGCACAGCAGGCGGCGCTGACGCAGCTTGGCCAAGCATTGGGCGCTGGCGTGCTGCGCGGCGACGAGCTTAATTCCATTATCGAGCAGGCGCCGCGGCTCGCGCAGGCGATTGCCGAGGCGTTCGGTGTTTCGGTTGGCCAGCTGAAGGAACTCGGCGAACAGGGGAAGCTGACCAGCAACGTCCTGGCGAAAGGCCTCCTCAAGCAGGCCGGCAAGATAAACGCCGAGTTCGAGCGTATGCCCAAGACGTTTGGCGGGGCGATGGTGGTCCTAAAAAACGCTTTGGGCCGCGAGGTCGACGCGTTTAACCGGGCCACGGATGCTTCCCGGAGGTTCGCCGCGGCGGCCGAACTGGTTGCCGCGAATCTGCGGGAGGTGCTGAAGACACTGGCGCTCATCGGCGTGAGCTATGCCATCACGCGGCTCCAGGCGGCCATGGTCCGGCTCCGTGCAGTGTCCCTGGCCGCGCTGTTGCCGTTCCTTCGCATGGCCGCGGTGCTCGGCACCTTGTACCTGATCGGACAGGACGTTTGGGGCTGGTTGAACGGCTGGGACTCGGTCACCGGCGGCGTCCTTGGCGATGCGAAGGAGTGGCAGAAGACGCTGGACAAGATCAGGGGCGTCATCCACTGGATAAAGGACGCGTTTGGTGGTGCGGAGGAGACCATCGGACCATGGATCGCGAAGGTCGCGTTGTTCGGGGCCATGCTCTACGGGGTAGTGGTCCCGCTGGTGGCCATCTTCAAGCTGCTCTTAAGCATAGTGGCCCTCGCGGGCTTGCCGGCGGTACTTATCGCTCTCGCTGTTGCTGCATTGATCGCGCTGGGCGTCTACATCTACAGGCACTGGGACGAACTCAAGGCTTCGGCCAAGGAAGCCTGGAAGGCCATCAAGGACGCCGCCGGCGAGGCCTGGGACAAGGCCACCGACGCAATGGGCGAGTACTACGACAGGGCGATCGACTGGATCAAGGGCATCGGCAAAGCCATCACGGACTGGATTGTCGACAAGCTGTCCAGCATCCCCATCCCGGACTGGCTCAAGCGCGCAGCGAACTGGGCTAACCTGGCCTTGGGCGGCGGTACGGCCATTGCCACGCCCGGCCAGGTGCAGGCGCCCGGCTCGCAGGTGCGCAACGGTGGCGCCACCAGCGTTAGCCAGAGCATCGTGGTGCACGCCGCCAACGCCAACCCGGCCGCCGTGGCGGATGCCACGCAGGTCGCCGGCAAGCGGATGATGGCCGACTACCAGCGCGGCTTCGGCGGCATGGTGCCCGCGATGGAGGCCATGCCATGAGCTTCACGTCACTGGTCTTCCACCATGGCACCGGCAGGACGAGCGTGGGGGCGATCCTGCTGGACGCGCTGGTCGAAGAGAGCACGAAGCTGTCCAGCCGGGCGACGTCCTATGTGGTGGAGGACGGCGCGCCGATCTCCGATCACGTGGTGTCCGAGGCCGAGCAGCTGTCGCTGTCGGGCTGGGTCACCGCGGCGGACACGGTGCTGTTCGGCGGGGCCGGGCGCAGCAAGCTCATCGCGACGAAGGATGCACTGCGGGCCATCCACAAGGAGCGCCTGCCCGTGGTCGTCTCCACCGGCCTCGACACCTACACCGACATGGTGATGGAGTCCTGCCAGATCAGCCGCAGCGCCAAAGGCGAGTTCTTCAACGTCGAATGCGACTTCAGGAAGATCCGCAAGGCAACGCTGCGGCATGCCGACATCCCGCCCGAGAAGGTGAAAGGTGGCAAGGGCGGCAAGGCCAAGGGCAAGGCGGGGGCGACGAAGACCAACGCTGGCAAGGCAGGCACCAAGCCGGGGACCGAGAAGCAGAAGACGGACTGGAAGAAGATCATGGACATCATCATGGGACGGGGGAAGTAGCACATGGAGGCGATCCCCGTTATCGATGCGAATGACAGCCAGACCGAGGTGGAACTGGATGGGCGCACGTTCTTCCTGCACATCTCGTGGAACAGCGAGGCGGAGGTCTGGTCCCTGGCGATCGAGAACGCCTACAACGAACTGGTGGTGTCGGGCATTGCCATGGTGCCGGACTTCCCGCTGCTGGCGCAGTACCGGCACCTCTCCGTGCCCGATGGCGAGCTGCTGGTGCTGACCCCGGATGGCCGCGACACCATCAGCCGCGTGTCGCTGCCGCGCGGGGACGTCGAGCTGCTCTACATAGGGGCCGACGCGTTGACGAATGGCACGCTTTGACCGGACCTACCGGCTGCTGGTGGGGCCTGCCGGCAAAAAGGGGATCGAGATTGGACCGCCATTCCGGATCACCTTCGATATCGAGAAGGACGCCAGCGAGCAGCCGAACCCCCACACGATCCGCGTCTACAACCTGAAGCCGGAGACGCGCGTCGCCATCTCGGCGCCCGATACCCGGTGCGTGCTGTATGCCGGCTACGCCGAGGAGGACGGCCCGGTGCTGCTGGCTGCCGGCGCGGTGACCTTTGCCTATACCTTCTTCGACGGTCCGGACGTGGTGACCGAGTTGGAGGTGCGGGACGGGTATATCGAGATCCGGGATACGGCTGTGTCGCTGGGCTTTGGCGCGGGCGCCTCGGCAAAGCGGATCGTGCGGGACATCGCAAAGCAGATGGGCCTGTCGCTGGTGATGGCCGATGACATTCCGGACCGCACCTGGCAGAACGGCTTCGCCTTCTACGGGCCGGCGCGGCAGGCGCTGCACAAGGTGGTGCAGGGGGCCGGGCTGGAATGGTCGATCCAGAACCAGACCCTGCAGGTGGTGGCCAAGCGCGGCACCACGCGGCGCCAGGCTGTGGTGCTGGCCGCCGACTCCGGCCTGATCGGCTATCCCGAACGAACGCGCGAGGGCGCCCGCGAGAAGGCGAAGGTGAAGGACGAGACTAGCGGCAGGCGGGCAAACCTTGTCAGCGCGGCCCAGCAGCGCGACGGGTGGAAGCTTCGATCGTTGTTGCTGCCGCAGATCAACCCCGGAGATCTGGTGAAGCTGGAGAGCCGCTCGGTGACGGGCTTCTTCCGCGCCGAACGGGCGCGGCACACCGGCGATTCCGAGGGCGGCGACTGGCAGACCGAACTGGACGTGGTGGACCGCTACGCGCCGCCGCCCCAAATGGCTAAGGCTAAGGCGAAGGCGAAGGGCAAGACATGAATGTGACGGAGTTGCGCCATTTGATCGCGACCGAGTTGGCCGAGGTGCATACCACGCTGCCGGGCGTGATCGTCTCCTATGACGGTGCCACGGCAGTGGTGCGGCCCGCGCTGCCCAAGCAGCTCGCAAACGGCGAGGTGTTGCCGCCGCCGCAGATTGTCCAGGTGCCGGTCTGCTGGCCGTGCGGCGACCTGCAGGGCGGCGTGGCGCTGGTATCGGTGCCGCTGAAACCGGGTGATGCGGTGAAGCTGTCGTTCTCTGAGCGAGCGCTCGAGGGCTGGCTGTCAGGCACCGACGCGGCGCCGGACGATCCGCGGCAGTTCGATCTGTCGGATGCGTTCGCCTCCCCGGTGCTGCGCCCGGGGCGAGGGCGCGCCGACACCGAGAACGTGAGCGTGCAATACGGCCAGTGCGCGCTGAAGCTGTCGCCGGATGGCAATGCCACGCTGGACGGCCCGGGCGTGTTCACCGTCGGCATGGAAACGGTATTCCGGAAGGCGGTAATGGTGGAGGGGCTCCTGACGTATCAGGCCGGCCTGGCAGGCTCAGGCGGTGCAACTGGCACGACGATCAGCGGCAACCTCAACCACACCGGCGGGACGATCACCTCCCAGAACGTGGTGGAGGACGGCCACCGCCACAAAGACAGCCGCAACGGCGACACATCCGGGCCCTTGCAATGACCTTTGACCTTGCACTCTCGACCTCCCACCAGCTGGCCCTGTCCGACACCGGCGACCTGATGCTGCTGGACGGCGCCGAGCGCATCGCCCAGCAGATCAAGGTGACGCTGCTGGCCTTTCTCGGCGAATGGTTTCTGGACGAGTCGTTCGGCGTGCCATACCTCGAATCGGTCCTGGTCAAGGCGCCCGACCGCGCGCAGCTGGAGGCGATCTTCCGCGCGCGTATCGCCGATGTGCCGGGCGTGCGCCGGGTGCAGCATCTGGACCTCTTGATAGACCGCGAGCACCGCACGCTGGCGGTGGACTTCGACGCCGACACGGGCGCTGGCCTCATCGCGCGGCGCTACTTCCTCAAAGCATAGGATTGGCAAAATGGATTACGGAGTGACCAAGGACGGGTTCGTGCGCAAGCGCCTGCCCGAGATCCGCCGGGAGATAGTGGCCGGCTGGGAGGGCGGGCTGCGCGCGAAGGGCTACACAGGCGTCATCGAGACACGGCCCGATTCCGTCACGGGCCTGCTGATCGACACCTTCGCCGAGCGCGAGGCGGCGCTGTGGGAACTGGCGGAGGGCGTTTACTACGCCATGTACCCGACATCGGCCTCCGGCGTGCCGCTGGATAACGCCGTGGCGTTCACCGGCGCGAAGCGCAAGGCCGCCGAGCCCTCGCGGTGCTATGTGGTGGCATACGGTGTGGAGGGCACGGCAATCGAGGCGGGCGCGCAGATCCGGCACCGCACGACGCAGAATCTGTGGGGCGTCGTCGATGGCGCGACGATTACCGTTGGCGCGGCGGCGGACGTGCTGGTGGCTGTCGCTGCGGTGACTGCCAATGCGGATTACACGGTGTTTCTGAACGCCGTGCCTTATACCTACCGCACCGGCACGGCACCGACCGCCGTCAGCATCGTGTATGGCCTGGCCAATGCGCTGTTGACCTCGGGGCAATCGATCGAGTCGACCGCTACCGGCGTGCGGATCTTCACGGATGGCCGGGCGTCGTTCAGCGCGCTGCTGTCGACGAACCTTCGGTTTGCCAGCGTCGGCTCACCGGCACTGGCGCAGACGCTGGACAAGATCGCCGAGGTGGCGCTGCCGGGCGACCTGTCGCAGATCGTCACCCAGACGGACGGCTGGGCTTCAGTGAGCAACCTGCAGCCCGGATCGGCGGGCCGGACGGCCGAGAACGATGCGGCGCTGCGCCTGAGCTATGGGCGGGGCATCTACCGGCTTGGCGCCGGCACGCTGCCCAGCATCGCCGCCAATATCGACGATCTGGTGCCGGGCGTGGTCGCCGTGAGGGACTTCGAGAACGACAGCGATTTCCCCGACGAGTACGGGCGGCCGCCGCACTCCATCCATGTGGTGGTGGATGGCGGGCTGGACCAGGACATCGGGGACGCCATCTTTCGGGTCAAGGGCGGGGGCATCGACACCTACGGTGCAGTCGAGGTCACCGTGACCGACAAGTACGGCAACAAACGCCTGATGCAATTCGACCGGCCCGGCAAGGTGTACGTATGGGCCAAGGCGAGGGTCCAGCTGCTTCCAGCGGCGGAGCAGGAATTCCCGACCGACGGGTACGAGCGCATCCAGAAGGGCATCGTGGCGGTGGGCAAGACCTTGGAGATCGGGGAAGACATCGTCGTGCAGAAGCTCTACCGCGGCGTGTACGTGACGCCTGGCGTCGCATATGTCGATCTGCGTCTGATCTGTTCGACGGATCCCAATTTTGTGCCGATTGACCAGGACTTTTCAGCGGGCAACTGGCCCGTGAAGCCGTTTGAGCGCGCGGATTTCGATCTGTCGCGTGTCGAGGTGTTGCCATGGATCTGAACCAGGCGCACGGCGATATCGCGTGGTCGAACTGGCTGTCGCAGTTCAAGGATGGGGGCGACCTGGAGGTGTTGGTCAAGGCGCTGCTGCGGCCGGCGGATGGCCTGCAGGATGCGTTGCGCGACCTCCACGGCAAGCGTTCGCTGGAAACGGCGGAGGGCCAGCAGCTCGATGGTATCGGCACCATTGTCGTGCTGGCGCGGCCCGATAACTCACTCCCCGGCAATCTGGCGCATGCCCGGCACGCCGACGCCAGTGGCGAGCTGGGCGGCGTGGCGGACGCCCCGGACGATCTCTACCGGCGCCTCCTGCGCTGGAAGATCGCCATCAACAACGGCCACGGCACGACGCCAGAGATTTCGGATTCGCTGGAAGCCGTGTTCGGTGCCACGCGCGTGATCGTGGCCGACATCGGCAACGCCAAGATTCGGATCTGGATGGATGTATTGCCGGACGCGTTTCCCGGAGTCGATGTTGCGGCGTACGTGCCCAAGCTGGCGGGGGTCGGGATCAAGTCAATCAGCGGCGGCGGGGCGAAGCCGTTTGGGTTCGTCAACCAGGGCCTCTACGGCTTCGGTGTTGGCACGTTTTCCAGGTCATTCTAATCATGGCGGACATCGACTTTTTTGACGACTTCGAAACAATATGGGGGACGACTGGTGGTGTGTGGCCAGTCGATGAGAAGGACTACAGGCGGGGGTGGGCCTACATTGGCGACACGCCACCGGCCGTCGAGCAGTTCAATCAGTATCAGCAGCTCGTGGATCAGAGGATGGCCTGGCTGTTCAGGCAGCTGAAGGAGTTGGCCCGGGTCTACACCTTTCCGCTAGGCGCGGACCGGATCGATGGGCTGACGCAGGCGTTTGCGATGGTGCGCACGTACAGCCCCGGGGACGTGGTGGTCACAGCGGGATTGGCGCCGCCGCCGGGCACGCTGGCGATGAACGGCGCCACCTACTCGACGCTCACATACCCGGAGCTGTATGCCGCCATCGGCAACCGCTATGGCGGCGCTGCATCGGAGAGCACGTTCAAGGTCCCCAACGTTCCTGAGGGCTATGCGCTGGTGGGCGGGGCCGGTGAATCCGTGGGCGCGGCGACGATTGGCGCCATCCTTGCGCACATTCACGAGGCGAGTGTGGGCGCGGGCGGCGCGCACGGGCATGCCGGGCGCGCAATGGCTGGTGGCCAGCACAACCACGAGTATGTGTATTCGCCAGCGGCGTCCAACCCGGACGCGCAAGGCGCCGCAGCCGGGCACTCATATCTGGATCTCACACGCCATGTGAGCAGCCAGACCAGCACGGCCCCACCGCATGACCATGCGTTGGCGATCGATGCAGCTGCGGACCACACCCACCCGGCCAGCATTGCGAGCACCGGCGGGGCGGCCAACTACGCGGCAGGTGTGAAATTTCTGATGTGCATCGCTTTCTAGCTCTTCGATTGCCTGGCTTCAGGCACCTCTGACCATGCCCCAACGGCTGTCTATCCATTTCTGCCTGTGAATCCGGCCTCGCGCCGGATTTTTTATTTCTCGCCGCGATCTTGCGGCTCAACCGAAGACTGTTGATGCCTGAACCTGTTTCGTCCGCCAGCGCCGCCGTGGTCGCGGGTGCGGCCAGCGGCCTGGCGCTCGGCTCGCTGTGGCCGCAGCCGGACCTCGCGCTGCTGAGCGGCGTGTTCTGCGGCGCGCTGGTTTTCCTGCTGCGCAGCAAGGAACCGTCGTGGTGGAAGAAGGCGGCGTACTTCTGCGTCTCCCTGGTCGGGGGCTATGCCATTACTCCGGCGGTGCGCGCGGCGGCGGACTGGCTGCCGCTGTGGGCCGCTGCATTCGTGTCCGGCGCGGCAGTGGTGGCGGTCGCCATCATCGTGCTGGACTGGTTGGAGACGGGCGTGCCCAAGGCGCTGAACCGTCTTCTCGATCGTCTTGTTGGAGGAAGTCGCAATGACTGAGGTGGTGACTGAGGTGATGTCGCACTTCGCGGCCCACGGGCTGCTGGATCTGGTCTTGCTGGTGCTGAACGGCTTGGTGGCCACGGCCATCTTTCTGATCCTGCTGTTCTCGCGGCCGGAGGCGGAGGGGCCGCTGGCGTTTTACGGGCGGGTGGCCCGCTACGCGTTTGCCGCCATTTACAGCATCCTCGCGGCGCGCGTATGGACCGGCTCGTACCTGACGCCGGTGGAATATACCGAGGTGGCGGTGAACTGCGTGGTGCTTTGGCTGGCGCTGGTGGTGCGGGGGGACCTGTCGGTCTTCCTGGCGGCCGTGCGGGTGGTCCGCGACCGGAGGGCGCCGTGATGAGGATGCTGCTCAGGCGCGAGCCTTCAACGGCGCGTGCGACGCTCGGACGCCTCTACGTCAACGGCAACTTCCAGTGCTACACGCTCGAAGACGTGGTCCGCCCGACGAAGGTCAAAGGCCAGACCGCTATCCCCGCCGGCACCTATGCGGTCATCGTCAACATGTCGGGCCGGTTTCGGCGCCGCCTTCCGCTGCTGCTCAACGTGCCGAGCTTCGAGGGGGTGCGCATCCATCCGGGCAACACCGCCGCCGACACCGAGGGCTGCATCCTGCCCGGCAGCACGCTGGGGGCGGATGCCGTCTTCAAGAGCCGTGCGGCGTTCGAACCGCTGTTCGCGCGCATCGACGGCGCGCTGGCGCGCAAGGAAGGGGTGACGATCGAGATCGTGGACGGGGAGGGCGGGGAATGATTCAGCGTGCTGCATTGGGGGTGGTTGCCAAAGCCATCCCGTGGCGGGGCATCGCCGTCGCTGGCGCCGGCCTGTGCCTGTTTGCGGCGGGCTGGACTGCGCAGGGCTGGCGCATGGGTGAGCAACTGGCCGCACTGACCACCGCCCGCGCGCAGTCGGACCTGACCGTCGCCAACCAGGCGCTCGCCGACCTGCGCGCGGCCAGCACCACCATCCGCACCAAAGCCGACGAGTTCGCCGGCATCCAGACCACCCTCGGCGCCAAGCTCGACGCCATCCGCAGAGACCTGAAGAATGCTCCGCAATTGCCTGCTGATTGCCGTCCTGACGATTTCAGGATGCGCCTCCTGTCCGACGCAGTTGAGGCTGCCAAGCAAGCCGCCGCCGCTCGATAGTGGGCTAGCGGCGGCGTGCAGGGTGCCGGATGCGCCGGCCGTGGCCGACTACGACGTGTGGCAGGAGTGGGTGATGAAGGATTTGCTGGGCGCGCTGGGGGAATGTGCGGCGCGGCACCGGAAAGTAGTGTCCGAATGAACCACCTGAGGAGACTATGCACGAAGAGCCGCCGCCCGAAGGCAGCGGCAGGCTTACTGGCCTCCCAAGCGGTCAGCCAAGATCAAAGCAGACACCTATGCACGCCTACGCCGCCTGGCGCAGGCCAGACCACCAGGTCCCGCTGCTCAGCGTGACAAATACTTCGGGCGCGGCTTTTGCGGGAGCACACGTGGCGGCAATTCGGGAAACAGCATCGCGGATGCTGCCACCATCTTCCGCGCGTTCCCCGATGTAAGTTGCGTCGGGAAGCACGGAGTATTTGCCGGTACTGCCGTCCCTCACATACCGATGAAAGCTGATGGCCTCCATCTGTTTGTGAAGCGCGGCGTACTCTTCGCCGGTGCCGTTGTGAATCGTTACTCGAACGAGGTATTGCATGGTAGTTCTCCATGCCGCACAAATGCGGCTGATTCCGTAAACACGTTCGGGGCCGGAAGTCAAATGAGGATCTTCTATTGGCGCCCACACAATCCAATGCATAGAATCGAGCCCGGACGGCGGAAGTGCCAATGAACCGGCAGCTTCCGCCTTTCGGAAGCAAATGCTCCTGTCCCCGAATCATTGGGACAGCAGGTGCATTTCTTTCAAGGCTCTGTGCCCGAAGGCCCATCAGCGCTCTACTTTGCCGAGCGGACGCTGGTGGGCCTTTGCTTTTTCCGGCCCCCGAGACGGCACATTCAACGGGAGCCGCAGACTCTGTCCTTCATAGACCCTCCAAGGGGAACCGCTATAGATCGTATGTCAGTCTGAAATCTGGACTAAGTGTAGTGAAACGAATCGGAAAGACCAGTCTTGACAACTACGATGCCGGGCCAGCAAGGGGATGTGCGGCAACGCCACATGCTCGGAAGCGCTTCTTCTACAAGGGAACTCCGGCTGCCATTTTCTCGGCAGTTGGTTTTATAGAAATTTTTTAATCGTCGGAGCGTGGCGATAGGCTGGTGGTAATGTGGGAGTTTCGCAACATCATTATCTGAAGCTTATCGCCTGAACCGCTCGGCCGGCACCGCGCTCCATACCGCTTCCCCTTATGCAGTGGAAGCTGCCTTGGCCCGCGGCGGCATGGGCGCAGGCTCCGCCACCATGGCGTCGGCCGGGTTGAGCCGCAGGAAGCTGCGCGCCGCCTCTGGGTCCCGGCATGCCAACCAGTCGTCCCATTCGGCGCGCGGCAGGCATCACGATGCCGGCGCTTCTCGCCGCCTGGCTTGTGGAACCGCTTCATAAGCGGGTGGCTGTCCGCATTGATCGTGGGCATGTGAACGAGGCCGCGCCGTCCGGCCCGGCACGCCAAAGGCCCGGAATCGCGAACGGTTCACCGCCAAGGAGGCCGATGCGCCAGCGCACTGCCTTGCCAGTCTTCCCGTTGGGCTCGAAGAACCCGGTCTCGAGCGAAACGGTTCCTCAATGGCTCGCCCATCCTCTGTCATTAACTCCTGGTCAATTTTGGGTGTTGCCCAGTCTCCACCACATGGTGGGATGGTGCCGTCCGCGATGGCTGTCGGCAGGATTGCTAGGCCAGAGGCGATGTAGTCGCCTTGGATGCGACCGAAAATTCGTGAGCTTGCTTAGGCGCCTTCGACGATGCCGTGACCGCAGGTGGCACATGGCTGCAAGCTTGCTGTTGACCATGATCGAAGATAATATACTGTATAAATATACAGGTATGAGCAGCTGCCCTCCCGTTGGGGGGGGATCGCCTGAAGTATGTAGTTACAATCTCGCCTCGAGATCACTTATGAGCGCGCGAGATGCCAGTCGAACAGGTACGAATTTCTTTCTATCAGGTAAGGAAGTGCGGTTTCTTCGGGTGGGGAGCTTCAGCCCCCGCGTTTGGAAGTTTGGCCGACACTATGTCTCAATTAGAACAATGGTCCGACGGGATGGCTCTGGGGCTAACGAAGATCGCGACTCCGGGCGGCAAGGAGCCGTCCCATCCTGTTTACCTCGCGGGCATCCATCAACGAGGCAGGGACTGGGTATTCGCGACCTGGAACGAAGTTCCTGCGCATGATGGCGAGGTGGCGTCCGTGAGCATCGACTCTGTGGTGGGAGATCCTGAAGTTCACATGAACGCTATAGTCGAGAACAGCGTTCCCGGCTTCGCGACCTACTTTTGGGCAGTTCCGGACCTCGACGTTATTGCAAGCATCCGGTTCACCCATGCGGCGACCGGGCACGGCCCGATGTGCGGTTACCTCGAGCGTTTCCTGGGGGTGGAGAGCAACTATGCGGTGGCGGGCGAAGATGACGTCGGTAATCGAGTGATCCTCGGGTACACAGATCAGGACGACAACGTCCCCAAGAAGCTTTG
Source organism: Cupriavidus sp. OV096 (assembly GCF_900115455.1). Classification (NCBI taxonomy): domain Bacteria; kingdom Pseudomonadati; phylum Pseudomonadota; class Betaproteobacteria; order Burkholderiales; family Burkholderiaceae; genus Cupriavidus; species Cupriavidus sp. OV096. The sequence continues at coordinate 108,735 of NZ_FOWM01000001.1, read as the reverse complement.
GGCGCGTTTTAGGAGTGAGGCCTATGCTAAGGGCGGTCAGCGGCGCTTTCTGTTGAATAACTGTCACCGAATCACAAAGGTGATTCGGCGGGGCAGCCTTGATGCTACCAAGCCGGCCAATAAGCGCTGGTGGCAGGGGATGGTCAAGTTTCTGCATGGTCAACCCCAAGACGGAAACGGATTCGTTTCGTCGCAAGCGTATGTAGAACTGCAATACACGCCCGGCGAAGACGAGTTGAAAGCTATGTTTGAGGCGGAGGATGCAGAGACGCACGACTCTCCTTGGGATGACCTCGGATTCCAGTTGCAGAACGATAGCAATAAGATCCACTGGATTGGTCGGTCACGAGCTAGCGATGTGTTTCAGATCGACATAACCCGCCAGAATGCGGAGATGATTGACTTGGACTCACTGGCTCGAGCGCTCTCAGGTCAGCGAGCTCGGATACTGAGACTCCTAGATGAAGACGCTTAGGCTAGTTTTCTTTATCGTACTAGGAATGGTGGCTCTTGCATTGTGCGGAGCGGGATACCACTACGGCCGGCTGATTCCTTTCGCGCAGCAGTGGCCGTTGTATGAGGCACTTAGGAACACTGCGTCGATCATCTTTGCGGTCGTTGGTGCGTGGCTCGCCATCATTTATCCGGAGCGGCTGAAACTGTCGTTTGGGAAGGGGGGCAAGGAGGTGGCTCCGAAGGGGAACATCGGACTGCTTCTGACTCCTGCTGTCCATTCCACGATTATTCTTGTGATCCTGTTGCTTGTTGGAATCATTGCGCCTTTGCTCAAGCAGATTGGCGCCATCATTGAGCACGTCGAAGTGTGGCGCGGCGTCTCTTTTGCGCTGTTGGCATCGCTTACCCTCTGGCAGGTTGTCATTGTCATCATGACTATTTTCCCGGCTGACATGGTGCAAACCTTTGTCGCCAAAGAAGAGGCGACTTCAGAGATAAAGGCGCATTACGGAAAGCTCAATCGCAAGGCAGGGAAGTAATCCCCTCAGCAATTGTCCGATTCCGTCAGCTGCCCAAGAGTAGTCAGATCCGATCAGACTCTGTTGCGGCTCCTCCGAATGGAGAAGCCGACGATCCCCGAAGAAGAGTGCTTCGGCCGCTTGCCTTTCTGCGAGCCCGGCACTGGTCGGTGGAGATTTTTGGCCTTCAGCTGCGTGTATCGCTGCAACTGCTTCCAATCTCTGTGCCCACTTACCAGTGCGACTTGCGCGATAGCATAGCCGGCCTCAAATAGGCGAGATACGCCCTCGTGCCGCAAATCATGAAACCGCAGATCCTCAATCTCGAGCGCCTTGCACGCCCGCGGAAACAGCGATGAGAAGCTCGCGGAGTTGTACGGAAAGATCAGGTCGTGGCCGCGAGGCTGCCGCATTGCGATCGCCCAGGCATCCCCGAGCAATGGCACAACCTGGTCGTTCCCGATCTTTTCCTCGGGATCCTTGCGATCTCGGATCACAATGGTTCTGTCGGCCTCGTGAATGTCATCCCAGCGCAGACGAGTAATCTCGCCAGCGCGCATGGCGGACGCCACGGCAAAACGAATGATGTCCGGCATGGGGATCCGTTGTCGGGCCTTTTTCTCGAACCAGGCGCAGATGGCGTCGAGCTCGGCGGGGGTAGGGCGCCGGTCCCGCTTTTTGGATTTGGCGATGAGGCCGAGATAGCGCAGATTCTTCCGTGCCGCCGCGATAGGGCTGGCGGGCAGGGGAAGCTTCCAGAGTGAGCGCGCCATTTCAAGCACGCCGTCCAGGTACGTGAACTCCATGCCAATTGTGACGCCACCGGCACCCATTGCCTGCCGGCGCTTGGCGTAGTCGACGACCGCAGCCTCGTTCAGGACGGACAGGGCGGTGTCTCCGAAGTGGCGCTTTAGCATCGAGAGAGCGCCAGCCTTGCTCCGGCCGATCGGGCGCAGCTTCCCGACTTCCTCCTCGTACTTCTCGATGAGTCCGCGAATGGTAAACTCGGCGAGCTTCCGTTCATCGTTGAACCCGCCGTCGCGCAGTTGCCCCTCAACGTCATGGGCCCATCGCTCCGCCTGCGCTTTCTTGTCGAATGTGCGCGTGACCGGTTGGTGCCCCTTGCGTCGGACCTGGGCGCGCCATTTCTCGCCGACCTTGATGATGGAAGCCAATCTCTCCCTCGCCAGTAGCAATCTCGTAGCAATCGTAGCAGAAACGAGGGTAGTTTTTAGGAATTTGAGGTAAGAATCGGTCCAGCCGATTCGGCTAGAAATGACTGATTTCAAAGAAAAAACCAATGCTATCAACCCTCGGCGGATCTCTGTGGCCCCGATGATGGATTGGACTGATCGCCATTGCCGCACGTTTCACCGCGCGTTGAGCCGGGACACCTGGCTCTATACCGAAATGGTGACGACGGGCGCGCTTCTTCATGGCGATGTGGCGCGCCACCTGGATTTCGACGCCGCCGAGCAGCCCGTAGCGCTTCAACTGGGCGGCAGCGAGCCTGCCGACCTCGCCCAGGCGGCAAAACTCGGCGAACAATGGGGTTACAAGGAAATCAACCTCAACTGCGGCTGCCCGTCGGAGCGCGTGCAGCGTGGCGCGTTTGGCGCTTGCCTGATGGCGGAGCCGACTCTGGTGGCGGATTGCGTGAAAGCGATGCGCGATGCGGTGTCCATTCCGGTGACGGTCAAGCACCGGATCGGTATCGACACGATCGAGCATTACGATTTTGTCCGCGATTTTGTTGGCACGATCGCTGATGCGGGATGCGAGACGTTTATCGTCCATGCGCGCAACGCGATATTGAAGGGCCTGAGCCCAAAAGAAAATCGCGAAATCCCGCCGCTCCGTTATGAGGTCGCTTATCAGCTAAAACGCGAGTTTCCGAAACTCGAGATTCTGATCAATGGTGGCATCGTGACCTACGACGAGATCGCCGAGCATCTGCAACACGTGGATGGCGTCATGATTGGCCGCGAGGCGTATCACCAACCGTATTTCCTGTCGGAAATGGATACGCGCTTCTATGGCGCGACCACGCCTATTTCTGCGCGGCAGGAAGTGGAGTTGGCGATGCAGGACTACATCGGCGCTTTGGTGGAGCAAGGCGGTTACATGGGCGCCGTCACGCGGCACATGCTGGGCTTGCATCGTGGCATTCACGGTGGCCGGGGTTGGCGGCGTGTGCTGTCAGATGCACGTCGCATGCACGCCGCGCGTGGCCGTATCGCCGTGGACGCGCTCTTCGAAGAAGCGCGTAGCCACCTGCGTCCGGACCTGCTTGAGGCAGCCTGAGCGCCCGCCGGAATCGAAGGAAAACTCTAATTTCGAACGATCGTTCTATGCAGGGTGCCCGGACGGGTGCGTGCAGCGGTGTATTGGGCAGTCGGTGGCGTCGAATCCCGCACCAGCAAAGGGATTCCCCTAATTCGCCGCTTAGCGGGCACCTTCTTACACTGTGCTTGCCCTCGAATACAGGGCTTTCTTCAACTGATTATTGGGCCCGCCGTGTGCGGGCTCTTTTTTTGTCCGCCGTACCTTGGGTTTGCCCGAATAGTGCTCACGATCCGGGCCGACTACATTGATCCTGCCTTCAGGGCATTGAGATCGCTAATTTAAGAGTCCGCTACGGCGGGCTCTTTTTTTTCGTCCTCACATTCTGCGCGTCCCCAAAAAAAGCAGGCGACTCTTGGTTACCAAGGCCGCCTGACGGGAATGTCGAGGGGGGTCAATGTCCCTCGCGAAAGAGTATCTATCAGCACCAATTGCGCCAGAACCCTGCGTTCGTGGGGCCCGCCGCGTTTTTCGTGCGGTAGCCGATAGACATTTTGACTTGGCGAAACGGCGTTCGATGTCCCACGCTATAGACATCTGGATTTCTGAAAGTAGGTAAGCGGCGTTTTCGTCATGTTACGATGCCATCAATGCCGCGGCAGTCGGCATGTGGCCTGTGAATCCTGTGCAACCAGGGTTTCGGTGGGGGAAAAGCAAGTGGGCTGGCCGGTAGTCGGCGTCGCAGCGCGTGCACGAGCATGGGCCGGCGCGACGGATCGGAAGCGAGCCTTGGGGGATAGCACATGGTGGATGGGGAAGAGCCATTTGGCGAGGTCTTCGAGGACTTCCGCCTGATCTGGGTGGCCGAGCGTCTGCAGGACGGCAAATGGACTGCGCGGTACTGCTGGCACGCCGGCACCTCGGTGGAAGCGGGTAAAGCATTGCAGCGCGATGTGCTCAATGGCAAGTCCCGGCGACTGCTCGGCTTGTTCCCGAGCGAGGCCGAGACTGTTGCCGCAATCAAGGAGGCGGTGCTGCTCGAAGCGAAGTGGCATGGCAGTCGATAAGGCAGGCGAGGCCGGTTGAAATTTTTTGTGCGGAATACTAGCCATCCTCTGAAGATCCTTGTAGAATCTTGTTTTTCGTTGAACGGCAACGCCGGTTAGCGGAAGCGTCAGCGGCAAGCTGGCAAAACCTCTACGGTGGCTGTAGCTCAGTTGGTAGAGTCCAGGATTGTGATTCCTGTCGTCGTGGGTTCGAGTCCCATCAGCCACCCCAAATTGCTTAACAAAACGGCCACTTACTCAAGTGGCCGTTTGCTTTTCTGCGCGCCGTTGCTACCCGCTCAGCGAGCACTCCCGTCCTGATTCCCCTCCGAGAAATAGTAGAGATGGGTGTTGTCCGGCGCTTCGGCGTGGCGACGAAATTTTTCGCTGTCCGATTCGGCGCTGGCCTTGGCCAGTTCCGCGGCTTGTCGATAGGGCATCGGCTCCTTGTCCTTCTCGACCTCCAGCAACCGCGTCTGCTCATTCACGCGCACGCTGAACCGGCCCAGGTTGTAGAACAGGTACATGGCGTAGAGATTGTCGAAGTCGCGATAGGCCCCTTGCTCCCTGCGGAAATCGAGCGACAGGACGGAGGGGAAGCGGTTGGGCAGGTCCTTGAATGCCACCTTCTCCTCTTCGCGAGGTTCCACATAGGTGGAGCTGCCGTACTTCTTGTACAGCACTACGTCCATACCGTATCCGCGCTTGCCCCATTCCTTGATCAGCTTCATCGCCATCTCCGTGGGAATATTCGCGGTCGCGGCGGCCACCACGCGTCGCCCGGATAGGACTTTGGGGCTCTTTATCGTCAAATCCTTGTAGCCGGCGCCGTACTTGAAGGCGGCGCCGATGGTCTTGGCGCAGTTCAGGCGCAAATAATCGTATTGGATTGTACCGCTGTGATATTCGGTGTCCGTTGCCCGCCGATGGTAGTCGTCGTTGATGCGGCGGAAGTAATCGACCAGCGACTGTTTTTCCTGCGTGGGCACGCCGTAGACCCGCACACCGATCACCGACCGCTTGTAGATCTCGCCATAGTCGAGGCCAAACATCGTCGTTTCCGCGATGGAGGAGGCCGTCTTGAACAGATATTCCTTCTTTGGGATGCCCGCCATCAGATTGGCGGTGTAAAAATCATTCTCGTGCTTGGGCGTGCGGTCGGCGTAGAAATTTGCCGAGTAGACAATGTCGTCGCCGAGCGTGTCGTCACGGACGCCCAGGGCGATATGGCCAGCCGATCCGCCCTTCGATGTCCCAAAGCTGATCAGTAGCTCCAGGTCGTAGGGCTCTTCGCGAAGTAGGTCGGTAATCTGATCGATATTGGCGGGCTCGGGGCCACCCTTGCTACCGAACTCAGCAGCAACCCCCGGCCCCGAAATCAGTGCGGCGATGACCAGGAGCCATGCCGCCAGGCTTGTCCTCATTGCGTCCCTTATATCGTCAGCCAGTGTCCGTCGATCCTTCACCCAAAGAATAATCGTTGATCGGCCCATGTGCCGGAAAACCGTCGGGGGCGTGGATGCACTGGGCTTTGTTCCCGGATCATGTGCGACAGCCCACATAGTGACAAGTTTTCGAGAATGATTTTCGCTACGCTTCACGGCGGGCCAAATGGTCTAATCCATATCATCTAGGCAAATCACCTATACGAAGCGCGAGGTCATGCCGTGGCGGAGCGAATTCGATTCAACCCTGATGTAGCACTGGCGGCATTTTCCAGTGTGATTCCGATGCCGACCTTGGCTGCCATTAACGCGGCTATCGATCGATCCTTCGGCGAACAGCCCGAGCGTGCCGAGCCATTCGCAATGGCTGAGTTACTACGTCGCAATGAAGCCTTCCGCAAGCTCGAGGAGACGGCGTGCGCCGAGACTCGGGCCATGGCCACCACGCTCCTGAAGAAGTCGCTGCGTTGGGAAGCGTTCCACGTGATTCGTTGTGCCAGCACGTCTACGCGCAACGAGAGCCATTGCCGCCACTACGATTCGCATCTGCTGACGCTGCTGATTCCGCTGAAGCTCGCCCCCGATGGCGTTTGCAACGGTGATCTGCTGGTTTATCACCCGCCACGGCTGGCGGTATCCACTGTGGCCAATGTTTTTTGCAAGCTTCGTCATGGCATTCAGCGCAATCTGCCGTTTCCCATCAGAAAATGGATGACGCTACGGGATCTGCGCCGTGGCCGCTGCAACCGCGTGCCGGTGGAGCCGGGCAGCGTCTATGTCTTCAACGGCTTTGTGCTCCAGCATGCCAACCTTGATGTGGAAGTTGGCGAGCGCCGGTCGTTGCTGATTCACTACTACGACCCTGGCTACTCGGCGGGTCTGAGCGGGACCGTGCGGGGCGTGCGTATGCTGTGGGACCGTCTGCGCAAGAACATGACTGGCATGTATCCTGGTACCTGATCCAGCCGGGGAGGGCGAAAAAAAACCGGCACTCGGCGGGGTCGACAAGTTCCGGTTTCGCGCATCGGCGCCAATGCGCCAGTACTACGGATGCGCGCCATCGAGTGTAAAGCACCTCTCACGACGAATTAAACGTTCTCTTAATTTCACGTGGTGGGCTCGCAACTGCACTATTTACAATGATTTGGGCGACGCGGATCCGCCGCTAGCGGTTCATGCGTCCAGTTTGTCGGGCATATCCGCAAGTTCCAGCATCCGGCAGATTGCAGCCATGCTGCCGACCATCGTACGACGCTGGGCGCCCTGGTAGACGCGCACGCCCTTGGTTTGGCGGAACGGCACGGGCTTGACCGGGCGGCGGGAAGCGGTGTGGTTGACTGGCAGCATGGCGGCACCTCGAAGTTTGCGACAGCAGGAGTCCACGCCCGTCGTCCGGAGAGAACGGGGCGGCGTTGGCACTGCAAAACTGGGGACCAGGACAGGCGGCCGCCCGTCCGGTCTCGGAAGTCAGAAGCCCGAGGAGCGGATTAGCCCGACGGCGATGCCTTCCAGCGAAAATTCCTCGCGGCCGGCCTGCACCACGATATTCTCGAAATCCGGGTTTTCGGCGATCAGTTCGATCATGTCGCCGCGCCGCTTCAGGCGTTTGACGGTCACATCGTCGCCGATCCGCGCGACGACGATCTTGCCGTTGGCGGCTTCGCTGGCTTTCCTGACGGCGAGCAGGTCGCCGTCGAGGATGCCGGCATCGCGCATGCTCAGGCCCCGCACGCGCAGCAGGTAATCAGGTCGATCATCAAATACCGAGGCGTCTACCTGGTACTGTCGGTCGATGTGCTCTGCGGCAAGGATCGGGCTGCCTGCGGCCACGCGGCCCACGAGCGGCAGCGTCAGCTGCATCACGCCGGCCATCGGCAGCGAGAACTGGTCCGTCATCTCCGAATCGCTACGTGCCACCTTGAGGCGGATGCCGCGCGACGCGCCTGGCGTCAGCTCGATCACGCCCTTGCGGGCCAGCGCTCGCAGGTGTTCCTCGGCAGAGTTGGGCGAGGAGAAACCGAATTCGGACGCGATCTCGGCACGGGTCGGCGGAATGCCGGTGTGCCGGATCGTGTTGCGGATCAGGTCGAAGATCTGCTGTTGCCGGGGTGTCAGGGTCGCCATGGGTCGCCGGTCTCTCGTGGTGCCGAAGCACTGTATGTTTAAACAGTATGCTGTGATTTTATACAGTATCGAGTGAAGTGCAAGCACAATTTGCAGTGGCAATGTGGGGCATGCGCGACACCAGGCGGACTCCAGTGCGCCCGGCGACACGGGTTTGCGAGAGCGGCGGCCCTCGGCGTGCCACAGTTACAATCGCCTGCACCACCCGCTCACTCGCTCGATTTTCTCGCTATATGTCTACGTCATTGCCCCGCATCGTCGTGCTCGCCACCGGCGGCACCATCGCAGGCTCGTCCGCCAGCCCCGCCAGCAGTGCGCAGTACCGCGCGGCCACCGTGCCGGTCTCGTCGCTGATCCAGGCCGTGCCTGCGCTGGGCGAGGTGGCCCGTGTGGAGACGGAGCAGGTGGCCCAGATCGACAGCAAGGACATGGCCTTCAGCCTGTGGGCGACGCTTGCCGCGCGGGTGGCGCATTGGGTCGCGCAGCCCGATGTGGTGGGCGTGGTGATTACCCACGGCACGGACACGCTTGAAGAAACGGCGATGTTCCTGCACCTGACGCAGCGGAGCGCGGTGCCGGTGGTGCTGACCGCGGCAATGCGCCCGTCCACGTCGCTCTCGGCCGATGGTCCGCTGAATTTGCTCGACGCAGTGCGCGTGGCGGCAAGCCCGGATGCGCGCGGGCAGGGCGTGCTCGTGGTCCTGAACCAGGAAATTCATGCGGCCCGCGATGTCGCCAAGGCCCATACCTCGGCGGTCAATGCGTTCACGTCGCCGGCGGGCGGGCCAATTGGTTTCGTGCAGGATGCCTACGTGCGCTTTGGACGCGCGTTCGCCCCCGGCGACGCGCCAGCGCTGCCCGTGCCTACGGCGTGGCCACTTGTCGAAATCGTGGCGAGCTATGCCCAGCCGGGCAGGGTGGCCGTGGATGCGATGGTCTCGGCCGGCGTAAAGGGGTTCGTGGTGGCGGCCACCGGCAATGGCTCGGTTCATGAGACGCTGGGCGACGCGCTCGCCGATGCAGCTGCGCGAGGCGTGGCCGTGGTGCGAAGCTCCCGCACGGGCGCCGGCCATGTGGCGGGGCCGGCACGCCCGCGCCTGGCCTCGGGCGAATTCGCCTCCGCCGGCAATCTCAATCCGTACAAGGCGCGCGTGCTGCTGCTGGTGGCGCTGGCGGCGGATGCGTCGCTTGGCACCGATCCGGCTCGCCTGCAGGCTGTTTTCCGACAATACTGAGAGATTCCCAGCGTCCTGCCGGGATGCCGGCTTGCGTGCTGGCTCGGAACCGGGCTATACTCGCGGGCTATTCAACCTTGCTACACCGGACATGGCGCCCGGGTGGCTACATCCAAAAGGAGCGTCAATGCGTCATTACGAAATCGTATTTATCGTCCATCCGGACCAAAGCGAACAAGTGCCGGCGATGATCGAGCGTTACAAGCAGCTCGTCACGTCGCAAAACGGCCAGGTTCACCGCGTGGAAGACTGGGGCCGCCGTCAGATGGCCTACATGATCCAGAAGCTGGCCAAGGCTCACTACGTTTGCCTGAACATCGAATGCGGCAAGGAAACCCTGGCCGAACTCGAGCACGCCTTCAAGTTCAATGACGCCGTGCTGCGTCACCTGATCGTGCAGACCAAGAAGGCCGAGACCGCTCCTTCGCCGATGATGAAGGAAGTGCAGCGCGAAGAAGCCCGCAAGGCCGCGCAAACGACCACGGAAGGCCAGGCTGCCTGAATGCAGTCTGCGGTGCCGGTCGTGGCAGGCGAAATCCGCCACGGCAGGCCAGGTAGCGAGAGCGGGGGAGCACAGCGGTGAACCAGTTAAGGCTGACCGCCACCCTCGCGGAGCGCGATGCGCTGCGCTACACCCCGGCCGGTGTGCCCGTCGTCAACTGCATCCTGCAGCATGCCGGCGAGGTCATGGAGGCGGAAACGCCCCGGCAGGTGGAATTCGCCATCGCGGCGATGGGGATCGGTCCCGTCGGCCAGCGTCTGGAGCGGTTACCGCTCGGCACGCTGCTCGACTGCGAAGGATTCCTCACCCGCAGGCACCGCAACAGCAAGGCACTCGTCTTTCACATCACTGGATGTAAAGCATTCGTAAAGGATTGAATCATGGCATTCGTCAAACGTGACAACAAGAACAAGAAGCGCTTCCAGCAACAGAACCCGCTGTTCAAGCGCAAGCGCTTCTGCCGCTTCACCGTGGCTGGCGTGGAACAGATCGACTACAAGGATCTGGACACCCTGAAGGACTTCATCGGCGATAACGGCAAGATCACGCCGGCTCGTCTGACCGGTACCAAGGCTCACTATCAGCGTCAGCTGGATACGGCCATCAAGCGCGCCCGCTTCCTGGCGCTGATGCCGTACACCGACCTGCACAAGAACTGATAGTCCCAGGACCGCAAGGAGAAATACACGATGCAAGTCATTCTGCTGGAAAAAGTCATCAACCTGGGCAACCTGGGCGACATCGTTCGCGTGAAGGACGGTTACGCTCGTAACTTCCTGATCCCGTCGAAGAAGGCACGTCGCGCCACGCAAACCGCGATCGCCGAGTTCGAAGTGAAGCGCGCCGAGCTGGAAAAGGCCGCTGCCGCTAAGCTGGCCGCCGCTCAAGGCGAAGGCGAGAAGCTGAACGGCCTGACCGTCCAGATCACCCAGAAGTCGGGTGTGGACGGCCGACTGTTCGGTTCGGTGACCAACGCCGACATCGCCGAAGCCCTGGAAACCCAAGGCTTCAAGGTCGAGAAGGCCCAAGTGCGTCTGCCGAACGGCCCGCTGAAGATCGTTGGCGACCACCCGGTCAACGTTGCGCTGCACACCGACGTGGTGGTGGACGTGACCGTGTCCGTCCTGGGCGAGCACGTCTAAGCAGCACCGTATCGATGCGCCGGCCCCGGCCGGTGCGTCCGATGCACAAGAAGGCAGGAGCTGCGCTCCTGCCTTTTTTATTGCCGCCGCGCCCTTGGGCCGGGTCCGGCGCCGCTATAATCCCACCCCATGAATGCGCCTGCCGCCGATCCCCAACTAGACAGTCTCAAGGTTCCCCCGCACTCCATCGAGGCCGAGCAATCGGTACTCGGCGGTCTGCTGCTGGATAACGCCGCCTGGGACCGTATTGCCGACTTCCTCTCCGAATCGGACTTCTACCGCTTCGATCACCGCCTCATCTTCCAGAGCATTGCCCGCCTGATCTCCGCCACCAAGCCGGCGGACGTGATCACGGTGTATGAAATGCTCCAGGTGGCCGGCAAGGCCGAGGAGGTGGGTGGGCTGGCCTACCTGAACTCCCTGGCGCAGAACACGCCGAGCGCGGCCAATATCCGCCGCTATGCGGAAATCGTGCGCGAGCGCTCGGTGCTGCGCAAGCTGGTCACCGTGGCGGACGACATTGCCTCGGCCGCCTTTGCGCCGAAGGGCCGCGAGGTCCGTGAGCTGCTTGATGAAGCAGAATCCAAGGTTTTTGCGATTGCCGAAGAGGGCTCGCGGGGGCAGAAGGGCTTCCAGGAAATCCAGCCGCTGCTGACGCAGGTGGTGGAGCGGATCGACGAGCTGTATCACCGTGATTCCGCCACCGACGTGACCGGCGTGCCCACTGGCTTTATCGACCTGGACAAGATGACCAGCGGCATGCAGGCCGGCGACCTGATCATCGTGGCAGGCCGTCCGTCGATGGGTAAGACGGCATTTTCGCTGAACATCGGCGAACATGTGGCCGTGGAGCAGGGTCTGCCCGTGGCTGTGTTCTCGATGGAAATGGCCGGTGTGCAGCTGGCCATGCGTATGTTGGGCTCGGTGGGCCGGCTCGACCAGCACCGGTTGCGTACCGGCCGCCTACTGGACGAGGACTGGCCGCGTCTAACCCATGCCATCCAGCGCATGAACGACGCACAATTGTTTATCGACGAAACGCCAGCACTGAACCCGATGGAGCTGCGCGCGCGTTCGCGCCGCCTCGCGCGCCAGTGCGGGCAGCTTGGCCTGATCATCATCGATTACCTCCAGCTGATGTCCGGCTCGGGCAGCGGCGAGAACCGCGCGACCGAGATTTCGGAGATCTCCCGGTCGCTGAAGGGGCTCGCCAAGGAACTCAACTGCCCGGTGATCGCGCTGTCGCAGCTGAACCGAAGCCTGGAACAGCGTCCGAACAAGCGTCCGGTGATGTCCGATCTGCGTGAATCGGGCGCCATCGAACAGGATGCCGATGTGATCCTGTTCATTTATCGCGACGAAGTCTACAACCCGGACTCGCAGGACAAAGGGACATCGGAAATCATCATCGGTAAGCAGCGTAACGGCCCGATCGGCACCGTTCGGCTCACGTTCCTGGGTCAATTCACGAAGTTCGACAACTTCAGCGGTGGGCCGGCGTTCTTTGACAACGACACCTGATCCCACACGGCAACCCCTGAGCGGGCCGTAACCCTGTAAAATATTGCGCTTTGATGACAGCTGCCCAGCGCGGCTGTCGTGCAATCTGCGCCGGCGTGTGCCGGGCTCCCCTTTGCAACACAACCTGACGCGCCAGCGCGCGCGCCACAAGGACATTTCATGTTCGGCCGATTCATGCCCACCGAGGGCAAGTTCTTCGAATACTTCAACCAGCACGCCGATTGCGCGGTGACCGCCGCCCACGAGCTGGAAGCCCTCGTCAACGACCTGCCCAACGCTGAAGCCCATGCCCGGCGCGTGCAGGCCACCGAGAAGAAGGCTGACCGCATCACGCACGACACGATCGACCTGCTGCACAAGACCTTCATCACGCCGCTGGACCGCGACGAGATCCACAAGCTCATCACGACCATGGACGACATCCTGGACCTGATGGAAGACGTGGCCGAGACGATCTCGCTCTACGACGTGACCAGCCTGACGGACGAAGCCCGCCGCCTGGCCACCATCTGCGTGCAGTGCTGCGATCAGGTGAAGATTGCCGTGGGGCTGCTCGAAGACATGGGTAATGCCAGCACGATCCTGAAGACCGCACAGCAGATCGACCAGCTCGAGTCCGAGGCAGACCGCGTGATGCGCTCGGCCATGTCGAAGCTGTTCCGGGAAGAGACCGACGTGAAGCGCCTGATCAAGTTGAAGGCGATTTACGAGCAGTTGGAGACCATTACCGACAAGTGCGAGGACGTGGCCAACATCATCGAAGGCATCGTCCTGGAAAACGCCTGAGGCGCGCACTCGCATGCAAACCATTCAAATGAGCTTGTGGGTGATCGGCCTGCTGGTCGTGCTCGCGTTGCTGTTCGACTTCATGAACGGCTTCCACGATGCGGCCAACTCGATCGCCACGGTGGTGTCCACGGGTGTGCTGAAGCCGCACCATGCCGTGGCGATGGCCGCCATGTGCAACGTGGTCGCGATCTTCGTGTTCCACCTGAAGGTGGCCGCCACCGTCGGCACGGGCACGATTGACGTCAACATCGTCGATCACTACGTTATCTTCGGCGCGCTGGTCGGCGCCATCGCGTGGAACGTCATCACGTGGTTCTACGGGATTCCGTCGTCGTCGTCGCACGCGCTGATCGGCGGACTGGTCGGCGCAGCGGTGGCCAAGGCCGGCACCGGCGCGCTGGTTGGTAACGGCCTGATCAAGACCGTGGCCTTCATCCTGATTTCGCCGCTGCTCGGCTTCGTGCTGGGATCGATAATGATGGTGGTGGTGGGCTGGACGTTCTTCCGCACGCCGCCGTCGCGCGTGGACCGCTGGTTCCGCCGTCTGCAACTGGTGTCGGCGTCGCTCTATAGCCTCGGCCACGGCGGCAATGACGCGCAGAAGACCATCGGCATTATCTGGATGCTGCTGATCGCGAGCGGCCATATCGCCACGGGGGCCTCGGGCCCGCCGACCTGGGTGATCGTGAGCTGCTACGTGGCCATCGGCATGGGCACGCTGTTCGGCGGCTGGCGTATTGTCCGCACCATGGGCCAGAAGATCACCAAGCTGAAGCCGGTTGGCGGTTTCTGTGCTGAGACGGGCGGGGCGATTACGCTGTTCATCGCCTCGGCGCTTGGCGTGCCAGTGTCGACCACGCACACGATTACCGGCGCCATCGTTGGCGTGGGTTCGGCGCAGAAAATGTCCGCCGTGCGCTGGGGCGTGGCGGGCAACATCGTCTGGGCGTGGGTGCTGACCATTCCGGCGTCGGCGTTCATGGCCGCCATCGCATGGTGGATTGGCCGGCAGATCCTCTGACGGGATCGTGCAGAAACAAGAAAGCCAGGCATCGCGCCTGGCTTTTTTTTAGGCCTTTTACTAGACGACTATTGCCGGGCGAAGGCGGCGATGGGGTCGTCGTCTTCCTGGGTGGGCGCAGGGGCGGGCGGGGGGGCTTCTGGGGCGGGCGCCGGCGTCATCGGCAAATTACTAGCTGCCACCACGCGGCGGGCGCCGTTGTAGCGGGAGGCCCAATAAGACTTGCCCATGTCCTCGAGCCGCACCGTGCCACCGGTGGCGGGCGCATGGACGAAGCGGTTCTGGCCGACATAGATGCCTACGTGGGAATTGGCGCGTCCCGTGGTGTTGAAGAACACGAGGTCGCCGGAGGCCACCTGGCTGCGGTCCAGCGACGAACCGCGCTGGCCCATCTGCTCGGTCGTGCGGGGCAGGTTCACGTTGGCGGCGCGCTGCACCACGTAGCGAACCAGGCCGCTGCAATCGAAACCGGAATCGGGGGTGTTGCCGCCGTAGCGGTAGGGGGTGCCGACCAGCGACATCGCCTGGATCGAGATTTCCTCAAGTCCGGCGCTCGGGTCGATCATCGGTTTGCCGGGTGCCCGGGGCACGGACGAACCCTGCCGGGGCGGCGGCCCGCCGGCGCAGGCGGCCAGTAGCAGCGCGGCGGCACTCACCGCGAGGGCGGCGGTGCGGGAGGCATTGAGAGAGAAAAGGCGAAGCGGGCGCTGCGGCATCCTTCTTTTTGTTCGGTTGCCGGGTCACGCGTCCGTCCGCGGTGCAGCGCGGTTAGCGCATTGTTAATGCATCACCAGCGAAGCTGGGCGTTGCGCGTGCCGGTGCTGATCTTCATGGACTTGGCCTGACCCTTATAGGTCGCTTCGATATTGTAGCTGCCTTCGGGCGCACGTATGAGGCAGCGGGGGCCGCCAGCCTTGAAATTGGCCACCGGCTGGCCGTCGCGTGTCAGATTGACGTCAACTTCCGACAAAAATTCGCCATTCGGGCCCTGTGTGAACAGGATGCCCATGTTGAAGTTCTTCTCCTGCTCGGTCAGTTTGGCGCGCTCATCCTCCGCCACGCCGCCGCAGACATAGCTGACGGGGCCCATCGTGCGGATGACCATTTCCTCGGCCGCCCGGGCCGGACGCCAGGTGGCGGCGACGACCAGCGACGTGCCGATCAGCGTGGCCGCCAGGATGCGGCGCCGCCGCGTGGTGCGCGAATGGCGGGAAAACAGGGTCCGTGGATTGCCGGACAGGTAGGGATTGAACGATTGTGGCTTGTCCATCGACGCCTCCATATCGACATGAACACCGGACGATCATAGCGCCACTGCCGCGCTTTGGCTGTCAGCCAAAGCCCGACGCGACGTGACGACATGGGCGGGCATCCACGCGGACGCCCGGATCCGGGTAAAAGGGAGACGAACGCCGCCCGGCGGACAATGCCGGGCGGGCGGTACTTAAAGAACGTCCGCCGCGTGGTCGGCCAGGCGCGAGCGTTCGCCGCGCGCCAGCGTGACGTGGCCGCTGTGGCTCCAGCCCTTGAAGCGGTCTACCACATAGGTCAGGCCCGACGAGCCCTCGGTCAGGTACGGCGTGTCGATCTGCGCGATATTGCCCAGGCAGACGATCTTGGTACCGGGGCCGGCCCGCGTGACCAGCGTCTTCATCTGCTTCGGCGTCAGGTTCTGGGCCTCGTCGATGATGACGAACTTGTTCACGAACGTGCGGCCGCGCATGAAATTCATGCTCTTGACCTTGATGCGCGAGCGGATCAGCTCCTGCGTGGCCGCTCGGCCCCAGTCACCGGCGCTGTCATCGCTCTTCTGCAGGACTTCGAGGTTGTCGTCGAACGCGCCCATCCAGGGCTGCATCTTCTCTTCCTCGGTACCCGGCAGGAAGCCGATGTCCTCGCCCACGGGCACGGTGGCGCGGGTGACGATGATCTCGTTGTAGAGCTTCTGGTCCAGCACCTGCTCCAGGCCGGACGCCAGCGCCAGCAGCGTCTTGCCGGTACCGGCCTGGCCCAGCAGCGTGACGAAGTCGATGTCCGGGCTCATCAGCAGGTTCAGCGCGAAGTTCTGCTCGCGATTGCGGGCCACCACGCTCCACACGTTGTTCTTGTTGTGGGTGTAGTCCTTCAGGGTCTGGAGCAGGGCGGTCTTGCCGTTGATTTCCTTGACCTGCGCGTACAGCGGCAGGCTGCCGTCCATCGGCTCCAGGTAGACGAACTGGTTGACCAGGAACGACGGCACCAGCGGCCCGGTCAGGCGATAGAACATGGCGCCGGACTTCGGGTCCTGCCAGCTTTCCACGCCCTTGCCGTGCTTGGCCCAGAAGTCGTTGGGCAACTGCATCACGCCCGCGTAGAGCAGGTCCTTGTCTTCCAGGACCTGGTCGTTGAAGTAGTCCTCGGCCGGCAGCCCCAGCGCACGCGCCTTGATGCGCATGTTGATGTCTTTCGACACCAGCACGACCTGGCGCTCCGGGAACTGCTGCTGGAGCGCACTGACCACGCCCAGAATCTGGTTGTCGGCCTTGCCCTGCGGCAGGCCTTCGGGCAGCTTGATCTCGTTCAGGCGGGTCTGGAAGAACAGCTTGCCCTGCGCATCGCGGTTGCCGAGCGTGGCCAGCGGCAGGCCGTCGTCGAGCACGCCGTCGGTGGCGCCGACCAGCGAGTCGAGCGTGCGGCTGACCATCCGCGCGTTGCGAGCGACTTCGCTCATGCCCTTCTTGTGGTTGTCCAGCTCCTCGAGCGTCATCATCGGCAGATAGATGTCGTGCTCTTCGAAGCGGAACAGCGAGCTCGGGTCGTGCATTAGCACGTTGGTGTCCAGCACGAACAGCTTGCTGGGCCCCTCGGCCTTGCGGGCGCGGCGCGTGGGGCCGGCCGCCGGCTTGACCAGGCTCACGGCCGGCGCGGACGGGGCGGTCGTGGCTGGCGCCGGGGCGTCCGGGGTGCGGGCGCGCGTGGGGCTGCCGGCGCGGCCGCGCGTGGCGGGCGCCTGGAGGTCGCCCGTGTCACCGGTCGGGCCTGAATCGAGCAATGCCTCGCGCTCGAGCGTCGGCACAGGTTTCTTACCCTGCGCGGCTTTGGCCTTGGGCAGTGAGACCGGTGCGAATTCGCTCGGGTCCAGCAATTGGGCAGGCTTGGCGGGCATGGTAGGCAGCGGCATGCTTGGACATCCTTTCAGGGGGGCGGAAAAGGGCAGGCAAACAAAAAAGCCGCCATGCCTGATGAACAGGTGTGGCGGCTTCTTCGCGGACCCCGGACACGGCAGGTCCGCTACCAGCCCGGGGACTTTCTCTCCTGGGCCGGAACGGTACAACAGCGTGGCAACTGGGATCTGAACGCATTACGGGCCAATGTATCCGAACGTTTTCGGTTTGGCAATGACCCTGCGGACGGAGTGTTGCGCGGTGTTGCGCCCGTGGCAGTGGCGCCTGGCGGACTAGATCTTGCGGATGAGTTCGAGGACTTCGTCCACGTGGTTCGGCACCTTGATGCCGCGCATCTCGTGCCGCAGGATGCCCTTGCCGTCGAGGATGA
The DNA here is from genome assembly GCF_900115455.1 of Cupriavidus sp. OV096. Lineage (NCBI taxonomy): Bacteria > Pseudomonadati > Pseudomonadota > Betaproteobacteria > Burkholderiales > Burkholderiaceae > Cupriavidus > Cupriavidus sp. OV096. The sequence continues at coordinate 91,119 of NZ_FOWM01000001.1, read as the reverse complement.
AAGTGCTGCGCTCGATCCCGCGCACTTCCTTGCCATACATCTTTTTCATCTTGATGACATCGAACAGGCTGCAGAGCGCCTCGTCGGCGTCCGAGATCAGCGCGAAGGGCAGCTCAAGCTTGGCCTTGAAGTTCTCGTGAGACTTCATGCTGTCGCGCGAGATGCCGAACACCACGGCGCCGGCCGCCTCGACCTCGGCGTACTGGTCGCGGAAGTTCATCGCTTCGGTGGTGCAGCCCGGCGTGTTGTCCTTCGGGTAGAAGTACAGGACCACGGTCTTGCCGCGCTGGCCGGCAAGATGGAACTCCCCGCCGGTAGCGGGGGCGCGGAAGTCCGGAACGGCCTGGTTGAGACTGACTGTCATGCTGGTGGCTCTCCTGGATGGCGGTGCATCATCGGTGATGGCGGCCCGTTTGTTGTGGGGGGATCCGGGCTTGTGCCATGGCGGGTGCAGTTTGGGGCAGTCGGCCAGACTTCAAGCGTGGCGTGTGCTCAACCTCGGCAGGTTGCCAGCCGATATTCGCACCAGGGGGCCCGCCGCTCAAGCTTCGTCGATCGGCTCCACCAGCAGGATCGCCGCCACCTTGCGGCCCTCGGCCATCAGGATATTGTAGGTGCGGCATGCGGCCTGGAGATCCATGGCGTCCACGCCGATATGGCGGCGAGCCAGCGCGGCGGTCAGGCGCGGGTGGGGAAAACGCAGCTTGTTGCCGGTACCCAGCAGGACGACTTCTGCCTGTTTATCGAGCAGGACGTCGAAATGGGCGGGTTCCAGGTCCTCGAAACGGGCAACCGGCCACGGCTCGACCGGGCCTTCCGGCATGACGAGCACGGACTGGTTGTGGCGGACCAGGTTGATTTCGATATACCCGGGGCCGTAGCTGGTCACGGTATTGAGATTGTGGGGTTTGTCAGCGTGGAGTTTCAAGAGGGGGCTCGCGGTGGCAGGATCGTGCGCCCGGCGCGGGAAAGCGTCGCTGCAATGCAAGAATCCATGCCGAAGTCTGTCATAATCCGATAAATTATAGCTTTTGCCTCCCTGTCTGCCACGCGCCGGGCACATCACCGCGGATGCGCCGCCGTCCGCCCAGACTTGCCAGGACATTCCAGAAGATTCCGAAAATCCGCTGCCACGGAGACCGGCAGCCTGCCCTGACATCGCCAACACCGCCGTGAAACCCATCCAGAAATCGAACAAGCTCCAGAACGTTTGCTATGACATCCGCGGCCCGGTGCTGGAAAAGGCCCGGCAGATGGAGGAGGAAGGGCACAAGATCATCAAGCTGAACATCGGCAACCTGGCCGTGTTCGGTTTCGATGCCCCGGAGGAGATCCAGCAGGACATGATGCGCAACCTGCCCAATTCGGCAGGTTACTCGGACTCCAAGGGCATCTTCGCGGCGCGCAAGGCCATCATGCACTACACCCAGGAGAAGAAGATCCAGGGCGTGGGGCTGGACGACATCTACGTGGGCAACGGCGCCTCCGAGCTGATCGTGATGTCGATGAACGCGCTGCTCAACAGCGGCGACGAGGTGTTGGTGCCGGCGCCGGACTACCCGCTGTGGACCGCCGCCGTGAGCCTGTCCGGCGGCACTCCGGTGCACTATATCTGCGACGAGGCCGACGACTGGATGCCGGACCTCGACGACATCCGCAAGAAGATCACCCCGAACACCAAGGCGATCGTCGTCATCAACCCGAACAACCCCACTGGGGCGCTGTACTCGGACGAATTGCTGCAGGAGATCGTGGCCATCGCGCGCGAGCACGGCCTGATCATCTTTGCCGACGAGATCTACGACAAGGTGCTGTACGACGGCCATTCGCACACCTCGATCGCCGCGCTGTCCACGGACGTGCTGACAGTGACCTTCAACGGCCTGTCGAAGAACTACCGCTCGTGCGGCTACCGCGCTGGCTGGATGGTGGTGTCGGGCGACAAGCGCCCGGCGCTGGACTATATCGAGGGCCTGAACATGCTGTCCTCGATGCGGCTGTGCGCCAACGTGCCGGCCCAGTGGGCCATCCAGACCGCGCTGGGCGGCTACCAGAGCATCAACGACCTGGTGGGCGAGGGCGGCCGGCTGCGCCGCCAGCGCGACCTGGCCTATGAGCTGATCACCCAGATCCCCGGTGTGAGCTGCGTCAAGCCCAAGGCCGCGCTGTACCTGTTCCCCAAGCTCGACCTGTCGATGTACCCGATCCAGGACGACCAGGAATTCATCTACGAACTGCTGCAGGAATCGAAGGTGCTGCTGGTGCAGGGCACCGGCTTCAACTGGGGCGCGCCGGATCACTTCCGGATCGTGTTCCTGCCGCACGAGGAAGACCTGCGCGAGGCCGTGACGCGCGTCGGCCGCTTCCTCGAAACCTATCGAAAACGTCACGGCACGGCCTGAGCCGCCGCGGCGCCCCCGTTCATCCCGCATCAAGCAACCCAGAGTCAGACGTCCATGCAACCCATTAAAGTCGGCCTTCTCGGCATCGGTACCGTTGGTAGCGGCACGTTCAACGTGCTCAAGCGCAATCAGGAAGAAATTCGTCGCCGTGCAGGCCGCGGCATCGAGATTGCGATGGTGGCCGACCTCAACACCGAGCGCGCCCGGGAGCTGACCGGCGGCGAGGTGGAAGTCGTCAGCGATGCCAACGAGGTGGTCACCCGCCCGGAAATCGACATCGTGGTGGAGCTGATCGGCGGCTACGGCATCGCCCGCGAGCTGGTCCTGAAGGCCATCGAGAACGGCAAGCACGTGGTCACCGCCAACAAGGCGCTGCTGGCCGTGCATGGCAACGAGATCTTCGAAGCTGCGCGACGCAAGGGCGTGATCGTGGCGTTCGAGGCCGCCGTGGCTGGGGGCATCCCCATCATCAAGGCGCTGCGCGAGGGCCTGACCGCGAACCGCATCCAGTGGATCGCCGGCATCATCAACGGCACGACGAACTTCATCCTGTCCGAAATGCGCGACAAGGGCCTGGACTTCGACGTGGTGCTCAAGGAAGCCCAGCAGCTGGGCTATGCCGAGGCTGACCCGACCTTCGACATCGAGGGCATCGACGCCGCCCACAAGGTCACGCTGATGAGCGCCATCGCCTTCGGCATGCCGGTGCAGTTCGACAAGGCGCACGTGGAAGGCATCACCAACCTGTCCGCCATCGACATCAAGTACGCCGAGGAACTGGGCTACCGCATCAAGCTGCTCGGCATCACGCGCCGCCGCGAGGAGGGTGTGGAGCTGCGCGTGCATCCCACGCTGGTGCCGGCATCCCGCCTGATCGCCAATGTGGAAGGCGCGATGAACGCCGTGCTGGTGCAGGCCGACGCCGTGGGCACCACGCTGTACTACGGCAAGGGCGCCGGCGCTGAGCCGACCGCCTCGGCCGTGATCGCCGATCTGGTGGACGTGACGCGCCTGCATACGGCCGATCCTAACCATCGCGTGCCGCACCTGGCGTTCCAGCCGGACGAGCTGTCCAGCGTGCCGGTGCTGCCGATCGAGGAAGTCACCAGCTCCTACTACCTGCGCATGCGCGTGTCCGACGAGACCGGCGTGCTGGCCGAGATCACGCGCATCCTGGCCGAGGGCGGCATCAGCATCGACGCAATGCTCCAGAAGGAGTCGCGCCAGGGCGAGCCGCAGACCGACATCATCATCCTGACGCACCTCACGCGCGAGAAGCACGTGAACGCCGCCATCCGCGGCATCGAGTCGCTGCCGACGGTGCTGTCCGCCGTGACGCGCCTGCGCATGGAAGAACTGAACTAAGACGCCCTCGCTCATGCAATACCAATCGACGCGCGGCCATGACATGCCGCAATCGTTCTCCGAGATCCTGCTGGGCGGCCTGGCGCCGGACGGTGGGCTCTACCTGCCGAAGCAGTACCCGCAGATCACGGCCGACGAACTGGAAGCCTGGCGCAAGCTGTCCTATGCCGACCTGGCGTTCGAGGTGCTCTCGCGCTTCTGCGACGACATCCCCGCCGACGACCTGCGCGCGCTGACGCGCCAGACCTACACCGCCGAGGTGTACTGCAACGCACGTCCGGGCGATAACACGGCGGACATCACTCCGCTGCGCACGCTGGGCGAGGAAGGCGGCACGCCGCTGCAACTGCTGGGCCTGTCGAACGGCCCGACGCTGGCCTTCAAGGACATGGCGATGCAGCTGCTCGGCAACCTGTTCGAGTACGCACTGCGCCGGGCCGGCCTGAAGCTGAACATCCTCGGGGCGACGTCCGGCGACACCGGCAGCGCCGCCGAGTACGCGATGCGCGGCAAGGACGGCATCCGCGTGTTCATGCTGAGCCCGCACCGCAAGATGAGCGCGTTCCAGACCGCGCAGATGTTCAGCCTGCAGGACCCGAACATCTTCAACCTGGCCATCGAAGGCGTGTTCGACGACGCCCAGGACATCGTCAAGGCGGTGTCGAACGACCACGCCTTCAAGGCGCGCCAGTGCATCGGCACCGTCAATTCGATCAACTGGGCGCGCGTGGTGGCCCAGGTGGTCTACTACTTCAAGGGCTGGCTGCTGGCCACCGATGGCCCTGGCCAGAAGGTGTCGTTCTGCGTGCCGTCGGGCAACTTCGGCAACGTCTGCGCCGGCCATATCGCGCGCATGATGGGCCTGCCGATCGACAAGCTCGTGGTGGCCACCAACGAGAACGACGTGCTCGACGAGTTCTTTCGCACCGGCACCTACCGCGTGCGGACCTCGGCGCAGACGTACCACACGTCGAGCCCGAGCATGGATATCTCCAAGGCCTCGAACTTCGAGCGCTTCGTGTTCGACCTGCTCGGCCAGGACGGCGACAAGCTGGCCGCGCTGTTCCGCGACGTGGATGCCAAGGGGGGCTTCGATCTCTCCGGCACGCCGGAATTCGACCGCATCCGCCAGTTCGGCTTCGTTTCGGGCCGCAGCACGCATGACGACCGCCTGGCCACCATCCGCGACGTGCACGCGCGTTACGGCGTCACCATCGACACCCATACCGCCGATGGCGTGAAGGTGGCGCGCGAGTACCTGACGCCGGGCGTGCCGATGGTAGTGCTGGAAACGGCACTGCCGGCCAAGTTCGCCGACACGATCCGCGAGGCACTGGGGCACGAGCCCGAGCGGCCCGCCGCGTTCGATGGGATCGAGGCGCTGCCGCAGCGTTTCGAGGTGATGCCGGCGGATGCCGCGCAGGTCAAGGCGTACATCGCCCGGCACACCGGACTGTAAGCGACTGTCCAGCGACCGACCGGCGCCCAACTCGTTACAATCGGGTTTGCCGGGCCCGCTGCCACGGCCCCCAGGCTTCGCGCCGGGGGCTGTTTTTCATGGGCCAACCTGATTCCAGCCACGCTCACATGACCCAAGCCCCCACTCCAACTGCTGCCGCCAACCGTCCGCCGATGCTGACCATGGCCGAGGCCCTCGCGGCCCTGATGGCCGGCGTGCGTCCGCTGACGGCCACCGAGACCGTCGACACGCTCGACGCCAACGGCCGCGTGCTGGCCGCGCCCGTGACCAGCACGCTGCGCGTGCCGCCCGCCGACAATACCTCGATGGATGGCTACGTGATGCGCGCCGCCGACGTCCCCGCGCCGGGTACGCGCCTGCCGGTCTCGCAGCGGATTCCGGCCGGCCACGTGGGCACGGCGCTGGCCGCCGGCACCGCCGCGCGCATCTTCACGGGCGGCCTGATCCCGCCCGGCGCCGATGCCGTGGTCATGCAGGAGCAGTGCGTGGCCGATGGCGACGCGGTCATCGTCAATCATGTGCCGGCTTCGGGCGAATGGATTCGCCGCGCGGGCGAGGACATCGAGACCGGCGCCGAGATCCTGCCGGCCGGCACGCGGCTGACGCCGCAGGCGCTGGGCCTGGCGGCTTCGGTCGGGCAGGCGAAGCTGGATGTGGTGCGCCGCGTGCGCGTGGCCGTGTTCTTCACGGGCGACGAGCTGGCCATGCCCGGCGAGCCGCTCAAGCCGGGCGCCATCTATAACTCCAACCGCTTCACGCTGCGCGGCCTGCTCGAAAACCTGGGCTGCGAAGTGTCCGACTTCGGCATCGTGCCGGACACGCTGGCCGCCACGCGTGACACCCTGCGCCGCGCCGCCGAAGGGTGTGATCTGATCATCACCTCGGGTGGCGTCTCGGTGGGTGAGGAAGACCATATCCGGCCGGCCGTGCAGGCCGAAGGGCGGCTGGACCTCTGGCAGATCGCCATCAAGCCCGGTAAGCCGCTGGCCTTCGGCCAGGTGGCGAACGGCTCGGACAGTCCAGCGCACTTCCTCGGCCTGCCGGGCAACCCCGTGTCGAGCTTCGTCACCTTCCTGCTGTTCGTGCGGCCGTTCATCCTGCGTCTGCAAGGCGTGGCCGATGTGACGCCGCGCCGCCTGCCGCTGCGTGCCGATTTCGATCTGGAGCGTGGCGACCGCCGCAACGAATTCCTGCGCGCGCGCCTCAACGACGCGGGCGGCCTCGACCTGTTCCCGAACCAGAGTTCGGGCGTGCTGACGTCTACGGTCTGGGGCGACGGGCTGATCGACAACCCGCCGAACCAGACCATTCGTCGCGGCGACACCGTGCAATTCATCCCGTTCGACGGCCTGCTGGGCTGACGCGCGGACCCGAACATCATGCAAATCGAACTCCGATACTTCGCCAGCGTGCGCGAGCAGGTGGGGCAGGGCGCCGAGCGCGCCGAGGTGCCCGCCAGCGTACGCACCGTGGGCGACCTGCGCGGCTGGCTGCGCGAGCGCGGCGGCCAGTGGGCCGAGGCGCTGGCCGAGGGCCGCGCGCTGCGCATGGCCGTGGACCACGCCGTGGCCCGCGCCGACACGCCGCTGGCCGAGGGCTGCGAGGTGGCGTTCTTCCCGCCCGTGACCGGAGGCTGAGATGAGCGCACGCGTGCAGCACGATGATTTCGACCTCGGCGCCGAAGTGGCGGCGCTGCGGGCCGGCAATCCCGGCGTGGGCGCCGTGGCCAGCTTCATCGGCACCGTGCGCGATGTCACGCACGGCACGGCGGTCCGGACGATGGAACTCGAGCACTATCCGGGCATGACCGAGAAGTCGCTGGAACGCATCGAGGCCGCCGCGCGCGAGCGCTGGGCGTTGCTCGGCGTGACCATTGTCCATCGCGTGGGGCTGTTGCAGCCGCTGGACCAGATCGTGCTGGTCGCCGTGGCGTCCGCGCACCGGGGCGATGCCTTCGCGGCGTGCGAGTTCATCATGGACTACCTGAAGTCCGAGGCGCCGTTCTGGAAGAAGGAAGAAACGCCCGAGGGCGCGCGCTGGGTCGATGCGCGGGTCTCGGACGACGCGGCGCTGCGCCGCTGGGGCATCGAATCGTTCAACGCCGAATCATCGAACACATCGAACAACAATAAGGAAGGTTGAATGGGTCCGCTCGGGTTTGTGGCGGTGGGCGTCGGCGCCGCCGCGGGCGCCTGGCTGCGCTGGGGATTTTCCGTGCTGTGGAACGCGGCCAACCCGGCGCTGCCGTACGGCACGCTGGCCGCCAACCTCGTGGGCGGCTATCTGGTCGGGATCGCCGTGGCGTTCTTCCAGTCGCACCCGGGCCTCTCGCCCGAATGGCGGCTGCTGGCCGTCACCGGCTTTCTCGGCGGCCTGACCACGTTCTCGACGTTCTCCAGCGAGGTGGTCGGCAACCTGATGGCGGGCGACTATCGCTGGGCGCTCGCCCACGTGGTGGTGCACCTGGGTGGCTCGCTGGTGCTCACGGCCTTCGGCATCTGGACCTGGCGCGCGCTCGCCTAAGTATTTTCCCTTTTCCGTCAAACACTTGGCTGGCCCGATGCCTATGTATCGGGTCGCACATACAGGTTCCGGCATCGGCGCTATAGCTGGCATTCGACTGACTGCCTGCTCGCATCCAAACGCCTGAACCGTCTACTATGTCCCGGGAGGGACGAATACGACGCTCCGCCGGGCGTGCTCCCCATCGCCCCCGTCGCCCCCGTCGCCCCCGTTGGTTTGCATTTGCGGTTTGCAGTTTGCGGTTCGTAGGTCTTGTTTCTGTTTTACCGATCCGGCCCCGCCGGCATACATAACAGGAGACACCCCATGACGCATAGCCTTGCAACGCGCGCAGGAAAATTCCTAGTCGATCCACGATGCCACACCGCCGTTGCCGCCGCCGTGGCGGTGCTGCTGATTGGCGCCTGCGGCGGCGGGGACAACAACAACAGCGGTGGGGGCGGTGGCGGCCCGGTCACGCAGAACCCGAACAACCGGCCGACCTTCGTGGTGGGCACCATCGGCGTGCAGAACTACGACGGCACGACCGACGACCTGCTGACCGCCGGGCTCGGCAAGGACGGCCTGATCGCCACGGCTACCGCGCCGGTTCCCGCCGATCCCGCCGCGCCCACGGCGGCCGAGCTGCGCCGCATCGCCATCTTCAATAACTACCGCGCCATCGTCGATACCAATCCGCTGGGCGGGTACGGCTCGCTGTACGGGCCGAACGTCGATCCCCAGGGTAACGTCACCGCCAGCCAGGGCAAGGTGCCCGGTACCGAGTACATCGCCTTTGCCGACGACGGCACCGGCCAGCAGAACGTGACGATCATGGCGCAGATCCCGACCAACTTCGATCCCGCCAATCCTTGCCTGATCTCGGCGACCTCGTCGGGCTCGCGCGGCATTTATGGCGGGATTTCGGTCGGCGAATGGGGGCTCAAGCGCGGCTGTGCCGTGGCCTATACCGACAAGGGCACGGGCGCGGGGCCGCACGACCTCGACTCGGACACCGTGCCGCTGATCAACGGCACCCGCCAGGCTCGCACCGGCGCCGGCAAGCTGGCCCAGTTCGCGGCGCAGCCGGGCGCGCAGTCGCTGGCGGACTTCACCACTGCCAATCCGCACCGGCTGGCCTACAAGCACGCCCACTCGAAGCAGAATCCTGAGGCCAACTGGGGGCTGAACACGCTCCAGGCCATCGAGTTCGCCATGTGGGCGATCAACGATAAATTCGGCACCGTGGGGTCCGACGGGGTGCGGCAGGCCTCCATCGGCAAGGACAAGATCCTGGTGATCGCCTCGGCCGTCTCCAACGGCGGCGGCGCGGCCATCGCGGCGGCGGAGCAGGATACGAACGGCCTGATCGACGGCGTGGCTGTGGGCGAGCCGAACGTGAACATGCCCGCCGTGCCGGCCATCACGGTGAAGCGGGGCGGGGTGACGGTGGGGTCATCGGGGCGGCATCTGTATGACTACACGACCACGGCGAACCTGTTCTCGCTTTGCGCGGGGCAGAAGGTGCTACCTGCACCGTTTACGCCCAGTCCGGCGCTACAGGGTGGCAACCGATGTGCGTCGCTGGTAGGTGGTGGCCAATTGGCGGGCGCTGATCTCATCGCGCGGGCCGACGATGCCTTGGACCATTTGCACGCGGCCGGCTGGGAGCCAGAGTCAGATGTGCTCCATGCTTCGCTTTCAACATTCGAAGTGGCCAGTTCGATCTCAGTGACGTACGCCAACTCGTATTCCCGTGCCAGCGTCACCGACAAACTGTGCGGTTACACATTCGCCTCGCCCGGCGCGGCTGACAACAAGCCCGTGACCATCCCGCCAAACACATTGGCCCTGACCTTCTCCACCGGCAACGGCGTGCCACCCAGCACGGGGGTGACGCTCATGAACGAGAGTGCCCAAGGTGGCGCGATCCGCGACTTCGTCTCGATCAATGCTGACGGCACCCAGGACGCCAACCTGCCCGGCGCCAATTGCCTGCGCGACCTGCTGACCAACAGCGCAGCACTCCAGGCGGGCATCGGCCAGACCTTGCGCACGGGCAATCTGCGCGGCAAGCCGGCGATGATCGTCCATGGCCGCAGCGACGGCCTGCTGCCGGTCAACCACACGTCGCGGCCTTACCTGGGGCTGAACAAGGTGGCCGAGGGCACCAGCAGCAAACTCTCTTATATAGAGGTGACCAACGGCCAGCATTTCGACGCCTTCATCGACGTACTGCCTGGCTACGCCAACACCTTCATCCCGCTGCACGTGTACCTGAACCGGGCGCTTGACGCCGTGTACGCCAACCTGCGCAGCGGCACGGCCCTGCCGCCGTCCCAAGTGGTGCGCACCACGTCACGCGGAGGCACAGCCGCCCCGGCACCGCAGATCCTGCCCTCGAACGTCCCCCCGATCGCCGCCACCCCGGCGGCGGGCGATGTGATTTCGGTGAGTGGATCGACGGTGAACGTGCCGAACTAGTCGGGTAAGTGCGTTAAACGCCACATTTCCCGTCGAGAGACCCCACATCTCGACGGGAGCGTTCTGACCCCAGTCAGTTTGATGACCGCTTTCGAACAATTCCTATTGGGCCTGGCGCGCCCCTAAGCCAATCTCGATGCTCGTTTCACGAAGGAGCATCGAGTCATGATCGATTTGACGTTTTATCTCAACGACCGGCCCATGAGTCGGCTTCGGGCCGGCGTACTCGATGTGCCGGCATTCTCGGGACGAGATGGGGACATCAATAGTTATCTTGCCGCCTGTCGCAAGAACTCCGGTCCGATCACGCCTGGCACTTATTACGTGTTAGACCGGCCCTCCGGCGGGCGTTTGAGATGGTTTCGGGAGCAAAATCCGTTTTCGACCGACAGGCGCAGGTGGTTCGCCCTCTTCGCCGCGGATGGAAGAGTGGACGATGTCTCGCACCGACTTTGACCGCCTGAGGGCTTTGCTCAAAGCATCGACTGTCGGCCGGATTCCCAACACGGATGTTGCCTGCTACGGCAGACTCACGGTCAAGAGGTCCACGCCGTGACGGCGGTCTTAAAGGCACTTGTCAAAGTCGTGTTGCTGGCCGCGTGGCTTGTGCTTTGTCCTCTGTACCTGACTGCCAAGTGGCTGGATTACTCGGAGGTCATTTCTATTCCTCCGTGGCTCGGACAGTGGTTGTTCGACCATTACCGGCGTTTCGATCCCGCTGAGGACGGATACAACTTCGAAGCGTTGTTGTATTGGCTTCCCTCGTTTCTGACGACGCTGGTGGTCACTGCGGTCGCCATATGGCTTTGGCGCCGCCGCTCGAAATCCGCCCGTCAGCCTTGAAATGTCAAGTCAAAGCCCTATCTTTCCGAAGTAACGTGTCCGGGCCGGGCCACCCCGCGCAACAGGACACACTTTCCTAGAGAGAGAGGGATCCGAATGCGACTTGATAAATTCACCACCCGGTTCCAGGAGGCGCTTGCTGATGCGCAGAGCCTGGCGCTGGGTCACGACAACCAGTACATCGAACCGGTGCACCTGCTGCGCGCGCTGCTGGCGCAGAACGATGGCGCCGCGCGCACGTTGCTGGCGCGCGCCGGTGTGAACGTCAGTGGGCTGCAGACCACGTTGGACGCCGCCATCAAGCGGCTGCCGCAGGTGCAGGGCACCAACGAGGTCCAGGTGGGCCGTGACCTCAACAACCTGCTCAACGCCACCGAGAAGGAAGCCATCAAGCGCAATGACCAGTTCATTGCCAGCGAGCTGTTCCTGCTCGCCGTGGCTGACGACAAAGGCGAGGGCGGCCGTATTGCGCGCGAGCATGGGCTGTCGCGCAAGTCGCTCGAGGCGGCCATCCAGACCGTGCGGGGTGGCGACACCGTGCAGAGTGCCGATGCCGAATCCCAGCGCGAGGCGCTCAAGAAATACACCGTCGACCTGACCGAGCGCGCCCGTGCGGGCAAGCTCGACCCGGTGATCGGCCGTGACGACGAAATCCGCCGCTCCATCCAGATCCTGCAGCGCCGTACCAAGAACAATCCGGTGCTGATCGGCGAGCCGGGCGTGGGCAAGACCGCCATTGTCGAAGGGCTGGCCCAGCGCATCGTCAACGGCGAGGTGCCCGAGACGCTCAAGAACAAGCGCGTGCTGGTGCTCGACATGGCCGGCCTGCTGGCTGGCGCCAAGTATCGCGGCGAGTTCGAGGAACGGCTCAAGGCTGTGCTGAACGACGTGGCCAAGGATGAAGGCCAGACCATCGTCTTCATCGACGAAATCCACACCATGGTCGGCGCGGGCAAGGCCGAGGGCGCCATCGACGCCGGCAACATGCTCAAGCCGGCGCTGGCGCGCGGCGAGCTGCACTGCATTGGCGCGACCACGCTCAATGAGTACCGCAAGTACATCGAGAAGGACGCCGCGCTGGAGCGCCGCTTCCAGAAGGTGCTGGTGGAAGAGCCGAGCGTGGAGGCGACCATCGCCATCCTGCGCGGCCTGCAGGAGAAGTACGAACTGCACCACGGCGTGGAGATCACCGACCCGGCCATCGTCGCGGCGGCGGAACTGTCGCACCGCTACATCACGGACCGCTTCCTGCCGGACAAGGCCATCGACCTGATCGACGAGGCCGGCGCGCGCATCAAGATGGAAATCGACTCCAAGCCGGAGGCGATGGACAAGCTCGAGCGCCGCACGATCCAGCTCAAGATCGAGCGCGAGGCCGTGAAGAAGGAGAGCGACGAGGCGTCGCGCAAGCGGCTGGAGCTGATCGAGCAGGAAATCGAGCGGCTTGGGAAGGAATATGCCGACCTGGACGAGATCTGGCGCGCCGAGAAGGGCGCTGCCCAGGGCGCGGCTGCGCTGAAGGAAGAGATCGAGAAGATCAAGCTCGAGATCACCCGGCTGCAGCGCGAGGGCAAGCTGGACAAGGTGGCGGAGCTTCAGTACGGCAAGCTGCCGGAACTGGAAGGCAAGCTGCAGGCGGCGACCAAGGCCGAGGCCAGCGAGCAGAGGCAGCCGAACAAGCTGCTGCGCACGCAGGTGGGTGCCGAGGAAATCGCCGAGGTAGTCAGCCGTGCCACCGGGATTCCGGTCGCCAAGATGATGCAGGGCGAGCGCGACAAGCTGCTGAAGATGGAAGACCGCCTCCACGCACGCGTGGTGGGCCAGGACGAGGCCGTGCGGCTGGTGTCCGACGCCATCCGCCGCTCGCGTGCCGGCCTGGCGGACGAGAACAAGCCCTATGGCTCGTTCCTGTTCCTGGGGCCGACCGGCGTCGGCAAGACCGAGCTGTGCAAGGCGCTGGCCGAGTTCCTGTTCGACTCGGAAGACCACCTGATCCGCATCGACATGAGCGAGTTCATGGAGAAGCACAGCGTGAGCCGGCTGATCGGCGCGCCCCCGGGCTACGTGGGCTACGAGGAAGGCGGCTACCTGACCGAGGCGGTGCGACGCAAGCCGTATGCGGTGATCCTGCTCGATGAAGTCGAGAAGGCGCACCCGGACGTGTTCAACGTGCTGCTGCAGGTGCTGGACGATGGCCGCCTGACCGATGGCCAGGGCCGCACGGTCGATTTCAAGAACACGGTGATCGTGATGACCAGCAACCTGGGCTCGCACCTGATCCAGTCGATGTCCGGCGAGCCGCAGGACGTAGTGAAGGGCGCGGTCTGGCAGGAGGTGCGCACGCATTTCCGCCCCGAGTTCCTGAACCGGATCGACGAGGTGGTGGTGTTCCACTCGCTGGACCAGCAGCACATCGAGTCCATCGCCCGCATCCAGCTGCAACGGCTGCAGGCGCGTCTGGCACGCATGGACATGACGCTGGACGTGACCGAGGCGGCGCTGGAGAAGATTGCCAGCGCAGGCTACGACCCGGTGTTCGGCGCCCGGCCGCTGAAGCGCGCGATCCAGCAGCAGATCGAGAACCCGGTGGCCCGCGCCATCCTCGAAGGCAAGTTCGCCGCCAAGGACGTGATCCCGGTGGACTACGAAGACGGCGCGTTCACGTTTGGGAAGATGGTGGACTGAGCGGCTGGCAAATCTGCCGGTACAAGAAAACGGCCCGGAGGGGGATACCCTCCGGGCCGTTTTTCGCATCTAGTTGCCTTCTGGAATCGCTCGCAGGAGCCTGCGGGAAAGGAGGGTGCGCATGTCGCGGCGCGTGTCGCAGACGATGTGGATGTACAGGACGTCAGCCCTGACCTCGTAGAGGATTCGGTTCATGCCCGAGATGACCTGTCGGTACTGCCGGAGGCCGAGGTCTGCCAGTTCGTCGGGGATGGCACCGCCTTCCGGAAAGGCCTGGACCGTGCGCACCGAGTCCTTGGTGCCCTGCAAGGTTTCCTGCCAACTTGCCTTGCCGAAGCGCCGGACGATGTAGCGGCGCAGTTCGTGCAAATCCTCTTCTGCCGCTGCAAGGAAGACGGCCCTCACGCGTCGTCGTCCTTATCTAGGTCGGCGAAGACGTCCTCCACATCACGAAAACGCCCGCGCTCGATGTCGCGGGCGCCCATCGCCAGCAGCTTCAGCAGGGCGAGGGTTTCTTCCTGTTCCTCGAACGTGCGCACATCCATGACCACGAGCTTGGCCTCGCCGTTTTGGGTGATCAGCATCGGCTCGCGCGACGCCGAGATGTCCTTGACGATCTCGGCGGCGTGGCTTTTGAGGTAACTGATGGGTTTGACCTGGGTGGAGAATTTCACGGCTTGGCTCCCTCGGTCCATGGTGGATGGGGTCCAAATATAGACCAAATATGGTCTTGTCCGCAAGTATTCCCGCCTGGAGTCAGCTTCCCCGCCACACCGGCGACCGCTTGGCCACGAACGCATCCACCCCTTCCCGGAAGTCCTCGCTGCCATAGCATTGCCGGACGAGGTCGTCGGTGTCTGCCACGGCGGCTACGGTCTGGCGGCGGAGGGCTTCCTTGACCACGGTCTGGGTGACGGGGGCCAGGGCGCCGAGGCGGTCGCAGAGGGCGGCGACTTCGGCCTCCAGGGCGTCGGGCGCGTGCACGCCTTCGAGGAAGCCGCAGGCCAAGGCGGCGTCCGCGTCGAGGATCTGGGCCAGCAGCAGCATGCGGCGCACCGGTTGCAGGCCCCACGCGGCGCGCAGCCGGGTGAGGTTCAGTGCCGACAGCGTGTTGCCCAGCGTGCGGGCGATCGGCACGCCGAAGCGGGCCTTGGGCGTGCCGAGGCGGAAGTCGCAAGCCGTGGCGATGGCGAGCCCGCCGCCTACCGCCCAGCCTTCGACAACTGCCACGGTAGGCATCGGCAGCTGCTCGACCAGCTGGATGCCTTCGTCGATGCGTGACTCGTAATCCACGCCATCGTCGCCACTGGAAAACTGCTGGAACTGGGCGATGTCGGTGCCGGCCACGAAGGCCTCGCCGCCCGCGCCGCGCATCACCACCACGCGCGCGCCGGCCGTGCCTTGCGCGGCCAGCGTGCGGCAATGCCCGGCCAGTTGCTCGTACATCGCCCAGGTCATCGCGTTGCGCGCGGCGGGGCGGTCGAAGGTGAGCGTGGCGATGCCGCCTGCCATCGTCAGCGTGACCTGCCCGTCCGGGGACGGCAGCGGGGCGCTCATGATCCGAACGCGCCGGCCGTCGCCAGCGACTGCTGTTCGTCCTGCGAGAGACCCAGTTCGGCCAGGATTTCCTTGGTGTGCTGGCCCAGCAGCGGCGGCGGGCGCCGCACCTGCTGGGGCGTGCCGCCCATCTTTACCGCGAAGCCGATATTGGGCACCTTGCCCTCGATCGGATGGTCGATCTCGATGCGCATCTGGCGATGCTTGCCGTGCTCGCTGTCGAACGCCTGCGGGTAGGTCAGGATCGGCCCGGCCGGGATGCCCACGGCGAGCAGCCGCTCGATCCATTCATCGCAACTCGCCTTGGCGAAGCTCTGCTCCAGCTCGGCGATCAGCGCCGGCCGGTTGGCCAGCCGCAGCGACACGCTGGCGAAGCGCTCGTCCTTGAGCAGGTCATGCCGATCCAGCGTCTGGCACAGCAACTGCCACAGCTTCTGGTTGGTGGCGCCCATCACGAAGTAGCCGTCGGCGGCCTTCATGGCCTGGTAGGGCGCGCTCATGCGGTTGGCCGTGCCCAGCGGCTCGGGCTCGCGCCCCGTGCCCCAGTACTCGCATGTGTCCCACACCGAGAACGCCAGCGCGGAGTCGAACAGCGACGCATCCACGTACTGCCCCTTGCCCGTCTGCTTGGCGCCGATATAGGCTGCCAGCATGCCGTAAGTGGCGAAAAGCGCACAGCCGATATCGGCGACCGGCACGCCAGCCTTCACGGGCGCGCCGCCGGGGTAGCCGGTCACGCTCATCACGCCCGACATGGCCTGCGCCATCAGGTCGAAGCCGGGCCGGTTGGCCCACGGCCCGCTCTGGCCGAAGCCCGAAATGCTCACGTACACCAGCTTCGGATTGATCTTGGCCAGCGTCTCATAGTCGATGCCAAGCCGCTTCATCACGCCGGGCCGGTAGTTCTCGACCAGGATGTCGGCGGTTTCCGCCAGCCGGTAGAGCACCTCGCGGCCGGAATCGGTCTTGAGGTCCAGCGTGACGCTGCGCTTGTTCCGGTTCATGTTAAGGAAGCCCATGCTGTCCGGCCCCTTCATCTTGAAACCCATGGCGCCGCGCGTCTGGTCGCCGCCATCGGGCGGTTCGATCTTGATCACGTCGGCGCCGAGATCGGCCAGCAGCATGCACGCGTAGGGGCCGGCCATGACCTGGCTCACGTCGAGCACACGCACGCCGGCCAGCGGCAGGGGGGTGGCAGGCGCCGGGGCGCCGGATTGGCTGAGATCTGTCATCGGGTGAATCCTGAATTCGTGGAGAGGGGGGCGAGGGTGGCGCGCGCGGGCGCGCCGTCTCGCAGCCATCAGCTTTCGGCTTTCACGCCGGCGTCCTTCACGACCTTGGCCCACTTGGTGGACTCGGACGCGATAAAGGCGCCGAACTGCTGGCTCGAGCCGCCGGAATCTTCGGCGCCGAAGCTCTTGAGCCGCTCGGCCACGTCGGGCATGAGCAGCACGCGGTTGACGTCGTCGTTCATGCGCTGCACCAGCGCTGGGGACATCCCCTTCGGCCCGACCAGGCCGTACCAAGACGCCGCGTCCAGCCCGGGAAAGCCGGACTCGGCCAGCGTCGGCACATTGGGATGGCTGGCCGCGCGCTTGAGCCGGGTCTGGGCGATGGCGATGACCTTGCCCTGCTGGATGAAGGGCGTGGCGGCGGTCATGGTGTCGAACGCGTAGTCGATCTGGCCGCCGATCAGGTCCGCCACGAGCGGGCCGGAGCCTTTGTAGGGCACATGCACCACATCGAGCTTGGCCTGCAGCCGGAACATTTCCAGCGCCAGATGCTGGGCCGAACCGATGCCGGACGAGCCGAACGAGATCTGGCCCGGCTTCTGCCGGCACAGCGCGACGATATCCTTCACCGTGCGCACCTTCTGCTCGGGCCGGCAGGTCAGCATGTTGGGGGTGACGCCGACCATAGAAATCGGCGTGAAGTCGGCGCGCGGGTCGTACTTGACGTCGAGCAGCGCCGGGGCGATGGCATGGCTGTTGACGTGCGCCATCAGCAACGTGGTGCCATCAGGTGGCTGTTTCGCCACATATGCAGCGGCAATGGCCCCGGTGGCGCCGGGTTTGTTCTCCACCAGCACGGTGGTGTTCCACATCATCCCCAGCTTCTGGCCGATGACCCGCGCCAGCACGTCGGTACCGCCGCCCGGGGCGAAGCCCACGACGATGCGCACCGGGCCGGCCACATCGGCCGCCCGCGCCAGGCTGGGCATCAGGCCCGGCACGGCCAGTCCGGCCACGGCTCCAAGTAGGAATTGTCTGCGCTGCATTGCCTGTCTCCATCCTTAATCGTTATGGAGCCATCATCCGCAATGCGCCCGGCGCGGGCTATCGCTATTTGGGGGATTCTGGTTACGCGTTTTGCGCAAGCACCTTGAGCACGCCCAGCGCCGCCGAGGACAGCGCGTCCGCCGGGCGATGGCACAGCACGAACTGCCGCTCCGCCCAGGGGGCGTCGATGGGCAGGCGCACGAAGCGGCTGCCGCCCGCCACCTCGGCCGCGACGGCCTCCGGCATCACGCCGCAGCCCAGGTTCTGCGCCACCAGCGCGGCGATGCTGTCGAAGCCGCCCACGCGCATGCGCATGCGCAGCACCCGGCCGGCTTCCTCGGCCAGCCGTTCCAGTCCGAGCGAGATGGCCGAGCCTTCGCCCAGCACGATCAGGTCGCAGTCGAGCACATCGTCCGAGGTCACCTGGGCGTGCCCGGCCAGCGCATGGTCGCGCGCCACCACCAGCACCAGCCGGTCATGGCGGTAGGGTGCGGTCGGCAGATCGATCATACCCAGGCTGCCTTCGTAGATGCCGATGTCCACGGTGCCGCGCCGCAGGGACTGCTGCACCTCGAGGCTGTTCATTTCCTGGAGGTCGATGCGCACGCCGGGGCAGGCCGAGGCGCAGCGCTGGATATCGAACGGCAGGAACTGGATCACGGCGGACTTCGGCGCGGCAATGCGCACCACGCCAAGGTCGCCGCCGATAAAGGAGGCGGCGTCGTCCTGCATGCGCTGCACGGTGTGGGTGATGCCGCGCGCGTGGGCCAGCAGCGCGCGGCCGGCTTCGGTCAGCGCCATGCCGTGAGGCAGGCGTTCGAACAGGGCCACGCCCAGTTGGGCCTCCAGTTCGAGCACGCGGCGCGAGGCCGCGGCCGGGGCCAGGTGCAGGCGCTCCGCGCCGCGCGTGATGCCGCCGAGTTCGGCCACGGCGATGAAAAGCTGGACCGTCGTGAGATCGAAATGCAGCCGGGGGCTGCGCAAGGGCAGGGGGGACGTCACGATGGGCGGCGTGGGGACTGGCGATGGGGAGCCATCGATTGTCCGCCGATCCGGGGGCGCCGGCCACTGCGGTTTTCCCGTGCCGGGGCGCATGAAAAAAGCCCGCCTCCGGGAGGAGACGGGCTTTGCTGGCGTGGCGCCCGCTGTCGTGGCTTACCAGTGGAAGCCGGCGGAGACCGTCGAGCCATAGTTGCCGCGCGTGTTGGAGGACACGATGGCCTTATAGACCCACTTCCCGCTGCTCGACATCTTGGAGACGCCCAGCGCGATCGCGGATTCCCCGCTGTACCCGGAGGCACCCATCGACGCCATGCCTTTGCCCGGCCGGACCGACTGCGGCAGGCCTGCCATCGCCATGGCCGACGCGGTGCCGGCGTGGGCGTCGCGGCGCACCGCGCCGACCAGCCGGCTGGCGTAGGTATTGGCCTGGATCAACGTCTGGCTGTTGCTCTGGCCCGTGTGGTTGCGCATCTGGCCGAGGTTGACCGCGTCGGTGTCCTCGGTGCCGGCCGCCACGTTCGCGATCTGGCGTTCGGCATCGGCGGCGCCCACCGAGACGGTGTCCGCACGGTCCGCAACCGAGCCGGCGCCCAGTGCCACGCTGTTGTCGCCGAGGGCCCGGGCGTCGGCGCCCAGGGCCACGGCGCCGTCGCCGCTGGCCTCGGCGGCGCTGCCGGCTGCCATGCCGCCGCTATCCGGCCGGACGCTGGCGGCCTCGGCGCTGCCGCCGTACCGGCCCACCGCCTGGAAGTACACGCCAACGCCTCCGGTCTTCGCCAGCCGCTCCGCCAGGCTGTGGATCTGGCTGCCGTTGATGGCATCCGTGCTGCCCGCGCCAATCACACCGTCGGCCACGCCGGTGAGCAGGCGCGCGCCGTCCGTGCCGGCCACGTTCATCACCGTGCCGCCTTGGGTGGCGGCCACGTTGACGTCGCCCGCCGCGCCGTCCTGCCTGACCAGCCCGACTGCGCCCCGGTTGATCCGGTTGGTGACCTGGGCCACCGAGCCTTCGACGTTGGTCACGCGGTTATCGACCGTCGTGACGCGGCCATCGACTGCGGCAACCCGGTTATCGACCGTGGTGACGCGGTCATTGACGGTGCTGACCCGGCCATCGACTGCGGTGACCCGGTCATCGAGCGTGCTGACGCGGCCATCGACTGCGGCAACCCGGTTATCGACCGTGGTGACGCGGTCATTGACGGTGGTGACCCGGCCATCGACCGTGCTGACGCGCCCATCGACGGTGGTGACCCGGTTATCGACCGTGCTGACGCGGCCATCGACCGTGGCGATGTGGCCATCGAGACTGGTAATGGCGTTGCCCACGCTGTTGACGGTGGTGCCGCCGACGGTATAGGTCGGCGCGGAGACGGTGCCATCGGCGCTGACCGAGGCGCCACCGCCCAGACCCGCCGCAATCCCGCGCAATTGGCCCACGTTGGCGGCGTCGGTATCCCCTCGGCCAGCCGCCATGTGGGTGATCGTGCGACGGGTAGTTGCACTGCCGACGGCTACCGTATTGAGATCCGTAGCGGTGGACCCGGCACCGAGCGCGACGGAGTTCATGCCGCTGGCGATGGAGTTCAAGCCAAGCGCGGTGGAGAAGACACCGGCGGCATGGGCTTTGGGGCCCAGGGCTGTGCTCATGAGGGCGGTAGCCTTGGCGTCTACGCCAATCGCTGTGGCGGAGTGGTGGGAGGCCGTGGCGCCATTGCCGAGCGCAACGGCGCTCGTGCCGGAGGCATGGGCCTGGTTGCCAATAGCAATTGCGCCATTGGAGCCGGTCGCCCTGCCGCCATCCAGCGAGCCGGCCCGTGAATCTTCGGCGCTCAGGATGGACGCGCTGATCGCCAGCAATGCCGTGGTGGACTTGATGTTCTTGGTGCTTTTCCGTGACGTTTTCATAATCTTCGCTTCCTACCGTAGTCAAATGAGGCTGAGCAGTCTTCAGACTTTTGCTAGGCGTCCAAGGCTTCCCGCATGTCACCAATAATGGAGGTTGGGGGCTTGGTCCTGAATAGCCAAATCTTTGAAAACGACGGTACGGACGACCGGGCGAAGTCGGGCAGCGCCGTCGGCTTTGCCGACGCTTGATCTGAGTCAAGGTGATTCGAGGGCTCGGTCGTTACGATGGCATCCGTCATGGAGATGCGGGGGCGCTCTTCATGACTTGTCTACCCGTTTCCGGAAATGGAAACTTGGCCCGCGATGCTTCTCCGGCTTCGCGGGCTTTCTTTTTTGGGCGCCGCCCCGGCAGTACGGGTGTGGAATGTGCATATTGCTGCCCGTTCTTATGCGGATTTCGTGCTTGGATCGGCGAAACCATTCGTTCCGTTCAGAAGACCCCGTCGGTAGTCTCTAACCCTGACAGAAGCCCGGAAGCCATCCGGGCCGGTTTCCACGCCATTCACGACACTAGACGGGAGCAAGACAAGATGATTCGCAAGCTGGCCATCGGCCTCGCCGTACTTTCCGCGCTCGGCGCCGCCCAGACCGCCTCGGCCACCAATCTGCTGAACGTATCGTATGACCCCACGCGCGAGCTGTACGTGGATGTGAACGCGGCCTTCGCCAAGGCCTGGAAGGCGCAGGGTGGCGATGCCGTGACGATTCGCCAGTCGCACGGCGGTTCGGGCAAGCAGGCCCGCTCCGTGATCGACGGGCTGGACGCCGACGTGGTCACGCTGGCGCTCGGCTACGACATCGACGCCATCGCCGAAAAGGGCTGGATCAAGCCGGACTGGCAGAAGCGCCTCCCCCACAACGCCTCGCCGTACACCTCGACCATCGTGTTCCTGGTCCGCAAGGGCAATCCCAAGCAGATCAAGGACTGGGGCGATCTGATCAAGCCGGGCGTGCAGGTGATCACCCCGAACCCGAAGACCTCGGGCGGCGCGCGCTGGAACTACCTGGCCGCGTGGGGCTATGCGCTGCGCCAGCCGGGCGGCAATGACGCCAAGGCCCGCGATTTCGTCTCGGCGCTGCTCAAGAACGTGCCGGTGCTCGATTCCGGCGCGCGCGGTGCCACCACCACCTTCGTGGAACGCGGCCTGGGCGACGTGCTGATCGCCTGGGAGAACGAGGCCATCCTGGCCATCAAGGAACTGGGTCCGGACAAGTTCGATATCGTCGCCCCGTCGGTCTCGATCCTGGCCGAGCCGCCCGTGGCGGTGGTGGACAAGGTGGTGGACAAGAAGGGCACCCGCAAGGCGGCCGAAGCCTACCTCCAGTTCCTCTACACCGACGAGGGCCAGGAAATCGCCGCGAAGAACTACTACCGGCCGATTTCCGAGAAGGTGGCGGCCAAGTACGCGGCCAACTTCCCGAAGGTGAAGCTGTTCACGATCGACGAGGTATTTGGCGGCTGGCAGAAGGCCCAGAAGACGCACTTCGCCGATGGCGGGTCGTTCGACCAGGTCTACCAGCCGGGCCGGAAGTAAATCCGTCACGGGGTGGCGCCATCGCGTGCGCCGCCCCGGCCCATCCGGAAGACCCATCAGGAAGACCCAACAAGGAGCGCCCGATGTCCGCCAGCCTGTTCCGCATCGCCCGCCGGCGATGTCCCGCCTGACCTGAATCCCCCGCGCCGCGCCTGACGCGCGCCGCATTCCCGGAAGACCACGTGCCCGATGCCGCTGTTCGACAGCCGGCAGGGAGGCCTGTCGCCGGCTGCTATCCGATTCCACTTTCAGACAGATTTAGGACAACTCGCATGACATCGCCCATCGCTCGCTCCCTTTTCAAACGCCGCCGCCTGCTGACGGGCGCGCTGGTACTCGCCACCGGCCTGGCCTACGGGCTGCTGGCCGCCCCGGTACAGGCCCAGTCGCAGACTGTGAACCCGAAGCTGCTGCGCATCGGCTACCAGAAGTACGGCACGCTGACGCTGCTCAAGGCGCGCGGCACGCTTGAGAAACGTCTTGCGCCGCAGGGCATTACGGTCAAGTGGACCGAGTTCCCGGCTGGCCCGCAGCTGCTGGAGGGGCTCAACGTGGGCGCCGTCGATTTCGGCACCGTGGGCGAAGCCCCGCCGATCTTTGCCCAGGCCGCCGGCGCGCAACTGGCCTACATCGGCAATGAGCCGCCCGCGCCGACCGCCGAGGCCATCGTGGTGCCGAAGGGCTCCGCGCTGAAGTCCGTGGCGGACCTGCGCGGCAAGCGCGTGGCGCTGAACAAGGGCTCGAACGTGCACTACCTGCTGGTGAAGCAGTTGGAGGCGGCCGGCGTGGCCTACAGCGAGATCCAGCCGGTCTACCTGCCGCCCGCCGATGCCCGGGCTGCCTTCGAGCGCGGCGCCGTGGACGCCTGGGTGATCTGGGACCCGTTCCTGGCCGCCGCCGAGAAGCAGCTGGGCGCGCGCGTGCTGATCGACGGACGCAGCGCGGATGGCAAGAACGTGGTCAGCAATCACCAGTTCTACCTGGCCTCGCGCCCCTACGCGCAGGCCAAGCCGGACGTGGTGAGCACCATCCTCGACGAACTCGCGCAACTGGGCCAGTGGGCCGAGAAGCATCCGAAGGACGCCAGCGCGGTGCTGGTGAAGGAAACCGGCCTCGACGCCACCGTGCTAGACCTCGCCGTTTCCCGATTTTCCTATGGCGCGAAGCCGGTCACGCCCGCTGTGCTGGCCGAGCAGCAGCGCATTGCCGATGCCTTCCACACGCTCAAGCTGATTCCCAAGCCGATCCAGGTGGCCGATGCCGCCTGGACGCCGCCGGCCGGCAAGGCGTCGACCCAGCAGGCACAACGCTGATCCCTGGTCCCCCTATCTAGATAAATCACGAGGCCCGACATGCAACTGTTCTGGTTCATCCCCACCCATGGCGACAGCCGCTACCTGGGCACGTCCGAAGGCGCGCGCGAGGTCAGCTTCGACTATCTGAAGCAGATTGCCGTCGCCGCCGATACGCTCGGTTACGAAGGCGTGCTGATTCCCACCGGCCGCTCGTGCGAAGACCCGTGGGTGGCGGCGTCGGCGTTGTCCGCCGTGACGCGCCAGCTCAAGTTCCTGGTGGCCGTGCGGCCTGGCCTGATGACGCCGACGCTGGCCGCGCGCATGGCGGCCACGTTCGACCGACTCTCCGGCGGGCGGCTGCTCGTGAATCTGGTCACCGGCGGTGATGTGGCGGAGCTGGAAGGCGATGGTGTGTTCCTCGACCATGCGGCGCGCTACGAGGCCTCGGCGGAGTTCATCCGCATCTGGCGCGACGTGCTGGCCGCCAGCCATGACAGCGGGCAGATCGACTTCAGCGGCAAGCATCTGACCGTGAAGGGCGCCCGGGTGCTGTACCCGCCGGTGCAGCGCCCGCATCCGCCGGTGTACTTCGGCGGGTCGTCCGAGGCCGCGCACGAACTGGCGGGCGAGCAGGTCGATACCTACCTGACCTGGGGTGAGCCGCCGGCAGACGTGGCGAAGAAGCTGGCCGATGTGCGCGCCCGCGCGGCGAAGCATGGCCGCACGGTCAAGTTCGGCATCCGCCTGCATGTGATCGTGCGCGAGACCGACGATGCCGCCTGGGCCGCCGCCGAGGACCTGATCAGCCGGCTCGACGATGAGACCGTGGCGCGCGCGCAGGCCGTCTTCGCCAAGATGGATTCGGAAGGGCAGCGCCGCATGGCCGCGCTCCACGCGGGCGGGGCCAAGCGCACCCGCG
Organism: Cupriavidus sp. OV096; assembly: GCF_900115455.1. NCBI lineage: Bacteria > Pseudomonadati > Pseudomonadota > Betaproteobacteria > Burkholderiales > Burkholderiaceae > Cupriavidus > Cupriavidus sp. OV096. The sequence goes on along the minus strand of NZ_FOWM01000001.1, from coordinate 66,863 downwards.
AGGCGCTTGAGATCAGTCCTAACCTGTGGGCCGGCGTGGGGCTGGTGCGCGGCGGTGCCGGCACGGCGCTGGTCGGCGATCCGCAGACCGTGGCGGCGCGTATCGAGGAATACGCGGCGCTGGGCATCGACACCTTCGTGCTGTCCGGCTACCCGCACCTCGAAGAAGCGTACCGCTTCGCCGAGCTGGTTTTCCCGCTGCTGCCGCGCACCGTGCGGGAGAAGCTGCCGGGACAGGTGCTGTCCGGGCCGTTCGGCGAAGTGATGGCCACCGGCATCGTGCCGCGTGCGTCGCAGAGCTAGCGCGGGGGAGGGTCTCAAGATGTCTCAATCGAAACGCATTTCCGTGCCGACCCTCAACGCGCAGGCCATCGCCCCGTGGATCGTGCCGGTGCTGCTGATTGGCGTGTGGCAGGCGTCCTCGCAACTGGGGTGGCTGTCCAACCGCGTGCTGCCGGCGCCGCTGGCCGTGGTGGAGGCCGCGTGGTCGCTGGCCGCCTCCGGTGAGCTGTGGCGCCATGTCTGGGTCAGCACCTGGCGCGCGGTGGTAGGGCTGGCGGTGGGTGGCGGGCTGGGCCTCGTGCTCGGGCTGCTGACCGGCACCTTCCGCACCGCCGCCACGCTGCTCGACAGCACGCTCCAGATGGTGCGCAACATCCCCACGCTGGCGCTGATTCCGCTGGTGATCCTCTGGTTTGGCATCGACGAGACCGCCAAGCTGTTCCTGGTGGCGCTGGGTGTGTTCTTCCCGGTCTACCTGAATACCTACCACGGCATTCGCGCGGTGGACCCGGGGCTGGTGGAGATGGCGCGCAGCTACGGCTTGTCCGGCTGGCGGCTGTACCGCGAGGTGATCCTGCCCGGCGCGCTGCCGAACATCCTGGTGGGCGTGCGGTTCTCGCTCGGCCTGATGTGGGTGATTCTGATCGTTGCCGAGACGATCTCTGCGCAGTCAGGTATCGGCTATATGACGATGAACGCGCGCGAGTTCCTGCAGACCGATGTGGTGCTGGTGGGCATCCTGCTCTACGCGCTGCTTGGCAAGCTGGCGGACGTGCTGTCGCGCGCGCTGGAGCGCTTCTGGCTGCGCTGGCATCCGGGCTACCAGTCCGCCTGAACGCGGCATGACAACGAACAAGGAGTCGACGATGCATACCCATCCGGTGGAACAAGCGGCGCTGGCCTACCTCGACGCAGGGCTGGCCGCCCGCGCCCCGACGCGGCCGGTGACGCGCGATACCCGACCTTCAGGGGGGGTGTCCCTGCGCGTGGAGCAGGTGGTCAAGCGCTACAACGGCCGGGAGGTGCTGCACGGCATCGACCTGCAGGCGCAGCCGGGCGAGTTCGTGGCCATCGTCGGACGTAGCGGCTGCGGCAAGAGCACGCTGCTGCGGTTGGTGGCGGGGCTGGAGGCGGCCGATGGCGGCGCCGTCACCATCGACACCAGCGAAGCCAAGGCAGGCAAGGCGGTGCGCGAGGACATCCGCGTGATGTTCCAGGACGCGCGCCTGCTGCCGTGGAAGCGCGTGCTGGACAACGTGGCGCTGGGCCTGCCGCGCACGCGCCGCGACGACGCGGCCAACGTGCTGGCCCAGGTGGGGCTGGCCGAGCGTGCCGGCGAATGGCCCGCGCGGCTCTCCGGCGGCCAGCGGCAGCGCGTGGCACTGGCGCGGGCGCTGGTCCACCATCCGCGCCTGCTGTTGCTCGATGAGCCGCTCGGCGCGCTGGACGCGCTGACGCGCATCGAGATGCAGGGGCTGATCGAATCGCTGTGGCGCCGGCTCGGCTTCACGGCACTGCTGGTTACGCACGATGTGTCCGAGGCGATTGCGCTGGCCGACCGCGTGGTGCTGATCGAGGACGGCCGCATCGCGCTGGACCAGCGCGTGGACCTGCCCCGGCCCCGCCAACGCGGCGCGGCGGCGTTTGCGGAACTGGAGGCGGCGGTGCTCGACCGCGTGATGCGGAAGGCAGAGCCGGCCGCGGACACGCCCGCCGACCCACAAACCTCGCAGAATCTTCATGCCCCGTTGGCGGAGGAGCTTCTATCATGATCCATCAGGCCATCCACACACCGGCGTTGCCGGCGGAGCTGCCATGACCCTTTCGACGCAAGCCCTGTCTTCGTCGGCCAGCCCGCTGGCCACCTATCTCGACACCCTGCCGCGTGAGCCGGTGCCGGGGCGCGAGCTGTGGCGCGATGCGCGCGGGCAGGTGCAGGGCCAGTACTTCAACTGCTCGCTGACCAGCGCGTTCGAGCCGCTGGTGACGCTGGCGGCGCGCGAGGTGGTGGCCCATGAGGGCTCCATCCGCACCTATGCCGAGGACGGCGTGGGGCTGGCGGCGTGGAAGCTGTTCGCGATGGCGGCGGACGACGCCTCGCTGGTCTCGCTGGACCGCCTGTCGCGGCTGGTGCACGCCATCAACTACTTCGCGGCCGATGGTTCCCATCAGCTTGTCTTGAATGTTCACAATCGGCTGCTGGCCGCCGTGGCGGACGACCACGGCGCGGCGTTCCGGCGCGCGCTGGAGTCCTTGGGGCTGCCGATCGACCGTTTCGTGATCCAGGTGCCGGCTAGCGCCAATGACGACCTGCCGCTGCTGCTGCACGTGGTGGGCAACTACCGGCGCAACGGCTTCAAGGTGAGCCTGCAGGCATCGGACCCGGCCGAGGCCGGTGCGCTGATGGCGCACGCGCTGCCGGACTGGCTCAAGCTCGACATGCGCCGCACCTGGACCGACCGCCAGCTATCCGGCCTCCGTGCGAGCGCCGATACCGCCGGCGTGACGCTGATCGGCCGCCGGCTGCAGGACGACGTGGCCGTGGCGCGGCTGCAGGACGCGGGCATCGCGCTGGGGCAGGGCGTGGCTGTGGCCGGGGAGCCGGTGTCGGCACGTCACTTGCATGCAACGGAACATTCATCGACTGCCGCGCCAAGGGAGCCCGCATGACTGCATCGATCGCTTCGTTGTCTGCGTTGTTGCCGGATAGCAAGGCCGCGCCGCGCCTGGCGGTGCCGCGCGGCTTGCAGATCCTGACCGTGCCCGGGCTCCACGGCAGCGGGCCGGCCCACTGGCAGAGCCGTTGGGAAGCGAAGTTTCCGGACTGGCAGCGCATCGATCAGCATGATTGGGGGCGCCCCAGCCTGCCGCTCTGGGCGGAACGGGTCTCGGAAGGCATCTCGCGCGCCCAGCGCGTGGCGCCGCGCGGGGCGGTACTCGTCGCGCACAGTTTCGGGTGCCTGGCCACGCTGCGCCAGGCGGTGCTGGACCCGGCCGGCGTGGCGGGCGTGCTGCTGGTGGCCCCGGCCGACCCGGACAAATTCGGCGTGGCCTCGCTGCTACCGACCTCCCGGCTGCCGTTTCCGACGATTCTCGTCGCCAGCCGCAACGATCCATGGATGCACCAGCGCACCGCCTTCTGCTGGGGCACGCTGTGGGGCAGCGAGCTAGTCGATGCCGGTCATCTCGGTCATATCAATGCCGATTCGGGGTTGGACGAGTGGCCAGAAGGGCAGGCCTTACTCGCCACTTTGCTGCAAAGAATTGAGTCAGATGGACGAATTTCGGCTTCAGGTGACGGGTCAGACACCTGGGAGGCCTCCGCCGAGGTCAGTCCGACCTTCCCTTATATTTAAAACGATTAAAGAAATTCGTAAAGATTCGTTCTGTTTATAAGGGCGTATCTGCAAAATTTGTCTCGTACACCGGCGCCTTATGCGCCGGCTTCATAAGACGAGACGACATGCCCCCATCGATCACCCTGGCGGCCCCCGCGCCCACCGACGCGCCGCGTCGGCCGGCCCGCTCCGGCACGCAACGGTTTACCGTGCTGCCCGGCTTCGGCCTGTCCCTGGGTTTCACCATCTTCTATCTGACGCTGATCGTCCTGATCCCGCTGTCGGCCACGTTCCTGAAGACGTTCACGATGACGTGGGACGCGTTCTGGACCACGGTGACCGCGCCGCGCGTGGTGGCGTCCTATCAGTTGAGCTTTGGCGCCTCGCTGGTGGCGGCCATCATCAATACCGTGTTCGGACTGGTGGTGGCGTGGGTGCTGGTGCGCTACCGCTTTCCGGGCAAGCGCCTGATCGACGCGCTGGTGGACCTGCCGTTCGCACTGCCCACCGCCGTGGCCGGTATCGCGCTGACGGCGCTGTTCGCGGGCAATGGCTGGATCGGCAAGTATCTGGAGCCCCTCGGCATCAAGGTGGCGTTTACGCCACTTGGTGTGGTGGTGGCGCTGACCTTCATCGGCCTGCCGTTCGTCGTGCGCACGGTGCAGCCGGTGCTGGAAGACGTGGAGCGTGAGCTTGAGGAAGCCGCTGCCAGCCTGGGCGCCTCCCGGCTCCAGACCTTCTGGCGCGTGATCCTGCCGGCCATCCTGCCGGCGCTGCTGACCGGCTTCGCGCTGTCGTTCGCCCGGGCCACGGGCGAGTACGGCTCGGTGGTGTTCATCTCCGGCAACATGCCGATGGTGTCCGAGATTGCCCCGCTGATGATTTATTCGAAGCTGGAGCAGTACGACTACGCCGGCGCCACCGCCGTGGCGGTGGTGATGCTGGTGATCTCGTTCGGGCTGCTGCTGTTAATCAACCTGTTGCAGGCGTGGACGCGCCGTTCCCAGTCGGGCCGCCGCGCTGCTGCGCTGCCTGACGGCAATCCGGAGGCGAACTGACATGGCCGGCGCAATTTCCCGACTCGGCGCCAACGCCGGCGCCCCGCACCGCCACGACGCCACCGGCGAAGCCCCGTGGGTGCGCTACACCCTGATCACAGTGGCGGTGCTGTTCCTCGGCCTGTTCCTGTTCATCCCGCTGGCTTCGGTGTTCTACGAAGCGCTGAAGAAGGGCGTCGATACCTACTTCGCCGCGCTCGTGGAGCCGGACGCCGTTTCGGCGATCCAGCTCACGCTGCTGGTGGCCGTCATCGCCGTGCCGCTGAACGTGGTGTTCGGCGTGGCCGCCGCGTGGGCCATCGCCAAGTTCGAATTCCGGGGCAAGCAGCTGCTGACCACGCTGATCGACCTGCCGTTCTCGGTCTCGCCGGTTATCTCGGGCTTGATCTACGTGCTGATGTTCGGCGCGCAGGGCTGGTTCGGCCCGTGGCTGGAGGCGCACGATATCAAGATCATGTTCGCGGTGCCGGGCATCGTGCTGGCGACGATCTTCGTCACCTTCCCGTTCGTGGCGCGCGAGCTGATTCCGCTGATGCAGGCCCAGGGCAGCGAGGAAGAGGAGGCCGCCATCGTGCTGGGCGCCTCCGGCTGGCAGACCTTCCGCCATATCACGCTGCCGAACATCCGCTGGGGGCTGCTGTATGGCGTGATCCTGTGCAATGCGCGGGCGATGGGCGAGTTCGGCGCGGTGTCGGTGGTCTCGGGCCATATCCGCGGCCTGACCAACACCATGCCGCTGCACGTGGAAATTCTTTACAACGAGTACAACTTCGCGGCCGCGTTCGCGGTGGCGTCGCTGCTGACGCTGCTGGCGCTGGTCACGCTGGGCATCAAGACGCTGGTGGAACTCCGCGCCAGCAAGGAACATCAGGACGAGGGCGCGAGCCGCCCCGCGCCGACACTGCAAGGGCAGCCATCATGAGCATTCAGGTCAGGAACGTACAGAAGCATTTCGGCGATTTCGTCGCGCTGGACAACGTCTCGCTCGATTTCGACGAAGGCGAGCTGACCGCGCTGCTGGGGCCCTCGGGCTGCGGCAAGACCACGCTGCTGCGCATCATCGCCGGGCTGGAGCGCGCCGATGCGGGCCAGGTGGTGCTGGGCGGGCAGGATGCCTCGGCGCAGCATGTGCGCCAGCGCAACGTCGGCTTCGTCTTCCAGCATTACGCGCTGTTCAAGCACATGAGCGTGTTCGAGAACGTGGCCTTCGGCCTGCGCGTGAAGCCGCGCGCCGAGCGGCCTTCGGAAGCGAAGATCCGCGAGAAGGTGAAGTCGCTGCTGGAACTGGTGCAGCTCGACTGGCTGGCCGACCGCTACCCGGCGCAACTCTCGGGCGGGCAGCGCCAGCGGATTGCGCTGGCCCGCGCGCTGGCCGTGGAGCCGCGCGTGCTGCTGCTCGACGAGCCGTTCGGCGCGCTGGATGCCAAGGTGCGCAAGGAACTGCGCCGCTGGCTGCGCCGCCTGCACGATGAACTGCACGTGACCAGCGTCTTCGTCACGCACGACCAGGAAGAGGCGCTGGAAGTGGCCGACCAGGTGGTGCTGATGAACCACGGCCGCGTGGAGCAGTTCGGCACGCCCGAGGCGGTCTACAACCATCCGGCCACGCCGTTCGTGTTCGGCTTTCTCGGCAATGTGAACCTGTTCCATGGCCGGCTGGAGGTGGGCGATACCGGCGGGCTGCTGCACACGGGCGATTCGGTGCTGCCCGTGGTGGGCAGCGGCCACGAGACTGCCGGCGACGCGGTGGCCTACGTCCGCCCGCATGACCTGGACGTGGAGCGCTACGCGCCGGGCACCGATGGCATCGCCGTCACGCTGCGCCGCGCGCTGACGCTGGGCCCGGTGGCCCAGCTCGAACTGGAACGCGAGGACAACCAGGACGTGATCGAGGTGGCGCTGCCGCTCGAACGCTTCCGCCATGCGGGCTTCCGGGAAGGCGAGTTGCTGGCGGTGCGTCCGCGCCAGTTGCGCGTCTTCACGGCCGGCACCCGTAACTGATCGCCCCCTATAAACAGAGCACCCAGGAGCGCCCATGAACTTCCAGCAACTGAGATCGATCCGCGAGGCGGTGCGCCGTCAGTTCAACCTGACGGAAGTGGCCAATGCGCTCTATACGTCACAACCGGGCGTGTCGCGCCAGATCCGCGAACTCGAGGAAGAACTCGGCGTGGAGATCTTCGAACGCTACGGCAAGCGGCTGACCGGGCTGACCGAGCCGGGCCGCGAGATCGTCCGCATCGTCGAACGGCTATTGCTCGAGGCCGAGAACCTGCGCCAGGCCGGCGATGAGTTCGCGGGCCGCCATACCGGCCGCCTGACCGTGGCCACGACCCACACGCAGGCGCGCTATGCGCTGCCGAAGGTGGTGCAGAGCTTCCGCCGCGAATATCCCCATGTGACGCTGGCGCTGCAGGAGGCGTCGCCGTCCCATATCGTCGAATTGCTGCTGACCGGGCAGGCCGACATCGGCATCGCCACGGAGGCCGTGGCCAACGAGGCCGGGCTGACCTCGTTCGAGGCCTATAGCTGGCAGCACGTGCTGGTGGTCTCGCCCGAGCATCCGCTGACGCGGCTGCCCGAGCCGACGCTGGAGGACATCGCCAATTTCCCGATCATCACCTACGACGCCGGTTTCACCGGGCGCCGCAAGATCGACGGGGCGTTTGCCGATGCCGGTCTCCAGCCGGAAATCGTGCTGACGGCAATGGATGCCGACGTGATCAAGACCTATGCCGAGCTGGACCTGGGCGTGGGGATCATCGCCTCGATGGCCTACGACGCCCGCAAGGACGCCGGCTTGGTGCGGATCTCCGCCGACCATCTGTTCGAGCCGAACACGACCAGCGTGGCTGTGCGGCGGGGCGCCTACCTGCGCGGCTACGCGCACGCGTTCATCAATATGTTCGCGCCGCATCTGTCGCGCGACACTGTGTCCACGGCGCTGGCCGAGAGCGTCAACCGTCCGGCGCTGGCCGCCTGATCCTGCGCGAACGGCTTTCAAACGGCCGTTCGCGGGGTCGCCAACAACAGATCTCCCCAAAATCCTGCCTCCCGGTCGGCCCGGCGCACACTTCGCGCCGTGTGCCGCCGTTTCGTCGCACGATGCTTCCTTCCTCGCCGCGTCCGGCGTAAAGTGCCCTCACGCAGACCGCCTTTTAAGCAAATTGCGATAACAGGCGGATGCATGCTGCAGTGCATCATCAGAATGCCACGCGGCCATTGCCGTGAATCAACGAGGAGGGAAGACCATGCGGCAAATCCATGTCGCCGGGGACAGGTGCGTCATCCTGGCGGACGTCCGCCTATGAAGCGCTGCCTCTCCACCGCGCTGCCATCGCGGCTGAATATCCTTGGCCGCGACCTGCTGTTCGTGCTTTGCATGAACACGGTGATCGCCGTCAGCCTGAACTACGGCTTCCAGACGGGTGGCACCTTCGCGCACAACTTCCTCTATAGCCAGCTGATTGGCCTGTCGATCTGGGTCTTTATCGACGTGCCGCGCGTGCTGATCTGGTGGAACGACCGCCCGCGCCGCTGGCCGTTCATGTGCCTGGCCGTGGTGGCCGTGCCGCTGGGCGTGGTGCTCGGTAGCTGGGCCACGCGCGCGCTGCTGGGGCTGCCGGTCAAGTCGCAGGCCGAGACCGGCGACATGCTGCGCATGTGCCTGGTGGTGGGCATGCTGGCCTCGGCGAGCATGATCTATTTCTACTGGTCGCGCGAGAAGCTGGCCTACCTGGAACGGCAGGCGGCGCTGGACGCGCTCCAGCGCGAAGAATCCGAGAAGCAGCTCGTGCGCGCCCAGCTGATGGCGCTGCAGGCGCAGATCGAACCCCATTTCCTGTTCAACTCGCTGGCCAACCTCGACGGGCTGATCGCCACCGATCCGCGCGCGGCGCGGCAACTGCTGCAGCGGCTGATCGGCTTCCTGCGCATGTCGCTGCAACACACGCGGGCGGAGCAGTGCACGCTGAAGCAGGAGTTCGAGCTGCTGCGCAGCTATCTCGATATCCAGGGCATGCGCTTTGGCGCGCGGCTCGACTTCCAGATCGACCTGCCGCCGGCGCTGGCCGAGGCCGAGATTCCGCCGATGCTGATCCAGCCGCTGGTGGAGAACGCGGTGACGCACGGCATCGAGCCTTGCATGCGGGGCGGCAAGATCACGCTGTCTGCCCGGGAAGCCGGCGACGGCAGCGTGCAGGTCATCATCGCCGATACCGGCGTGGGCTTCTGCCAGGGCCACAGCAAGGGCTCGGGCATGGGTCTGACCCATGTGCGCGAGCGCCTGGCGCGGATCTTCGGCGCCACAGCCAGCATGCAGATGGAAGAAAACACCCCGCGCGGCGTGGTGGTGCGGGTGACGCTGCCGCTGGTACGGCGGACCGATCCCACGCTCGCCCCCGTGCGCGCTCCCGCGCAAGGCAGTGCGCCGGCCATGGCCGCGCCTGCCGTTTCCAGTTCCTGATTCCTTTCTGCCTCCCCGAGTCCGACCCCATGAGTCCGACCCTGCTGATCGCTGACGACGAACTGCTGCTGGCCCGCGTGCTGGCGTCCGAACTGGCCGGGCTCTGGCCCGAGGCGAATATCGTCGCCGTGGTCCATGACGGCGTGGCGGCGCTCGATGCCGCGCGCGAACATCGGCCCGACGTGGCCTTCCTCGACATCCGCATGCCCGGCATGAGCGGCATGGACGTGGCGCGCGAACTGATCGAGTTCGACGACCCGCCGCTGGTGGTCTTCGTCACCGCCTACGACCAGTTCGCGCTGGAAGCCTTCGAGCGCGCCGCCGTGGACTACGTGCTGAAGCCGGTGCAGCGCGAGCGGCTGGAGGCCACCGTCTGCCGGCTCAAGGCGCGCATGGAGGCCCGGGACAGCAGCCACGAGACCCACGACGTGGGCGCGATGGTCGATGCAGACAAGCTCGCGCAACTGCTGCACCGGCTGGAGTCGCTCGAGAACCAGACCCCGACGCGTTCCGCCGGGCAGTATTTGCGCTTTATCAAGGCGCTGGTGGGGCAGGAGGTCCGCATCATCCCCGTGGACGAAGTGGTCTACCTCGAAGCCACCGACAAGTACGTGAACGTGGTCTCCACCAGCGGCGAGGCGCTGATCCGCACCAGCCTGCGCGAACTGGCGCAGCAGCTGGACCCGGACCGCTTCTGGCAGATCCATCGCGGCACGGTGGTCAATATCGACTGCGTGGCCAGCGCGATCACCCAGTCGCTGGGCCGGCTCTCGCTGCGGCTGCGCGACCGCGAGGAAGTGCTGCCGGTGGCGCGGCAGTACGCGCACCTGTTCAAGCAGATGTAAGGCGGCAGGCCGCCTCAATCCGCCATATTTCCTCTACCATGGCCGCTTCCCGAGTGGCTATTTTCCTGAGGAGACGTCCTGATGCCCCGCGTTTTCGTCTACGGTACGCTGCGTGCCGGCGAGGTCAACGACCTGAACCGCGCGGCTGCGCGCCATGGCATTGCCGCGCCGACGCTGATCGGCACGGGCGTGCTGGCGGGCCGGCTGTATGACTTCGGCACCTATCCGGGGCTTGTGCCTGACGCGGCGGCCGGGCCGGTGACCGGCGATCTCTACGACATCCCCGACGCGCTGCTGCCCGTGCTCGACGAGATCGAGGAGGTCTACCCGGGTCAGGCCACGCTGTTCCTGCGCGAATCCTGCATCGTCGACTGCAACGGCGCGCCCATCGAATGTCTGCTGTATCCGGTGGCCGATGCTGCCGTGGCCGGGCTCGCCCGTATCGACAGCGGCGACTGGGTGGCCTACCGCAAGGCCCGCGACGGCGTGGCGGCCTGATCCAGACTTGTCACGTTTCAAACACCGTCGCGCGGCTCGCGGCGGTGCGGCGTTCGGCGTAGCATGGATCGACGATGACAGCACCGGCTGTCATCGCGCCATCCCCGGAGCCTGCCGCCGATGCCTGCCAGCCATCCCCTGCATATAGATATAGAGCGAGACGGGCCGCAGCCGTATCCCTATCCGGCCTGCCAGTTCCACGTCCAGTCCGGCACCGTACGGCTGGCGGCAACGGCGTGGGGCGATCCCGCCAAGCCAGTGGTGGTGCTGGTGCACGGCTACCCGGACAACAGCCACGTCTGGCACGGCGTGGCCGAGGCGCTGGCCGACCGCTTCCATGTGATTGCGTACGACGTGCGCGGCGCTGGGGCCTCGGACGTGCCGCCGCGCGTGGATGACTACCGGCTGGAACGGCTCGCCGATGATTTCATCGCGGTCATCGACGCCGTGGCGCCAGATCGGCGCGTGCATCTGGTCGGCCACGACTGGGGATCGATCCAGGGCTGGGAATTCGTGACCGACCCGCGCCTCTACGGGCGCATCGCGTCGTTCACCTCGTGCTCGGGGCCGTGCCTCGACCATGCCGCCAGCGCGCTGCGCACATCGGAGCGGCGCACGTGGGCGCAGCGGCGCGCCACGCTGCGGCAGGCGCTGGCCTCGTGGTACATCGTCTTCTTCCATATTCCCAAGCTGCCCGAATGGCACTGGCGCCTCTGGCTCGGGCGCGGCTGGACACACTGGCTGCGCCATACCGAGGGGCTGTTCGCGCCGCCCAATCCCACGCAGACCGCCGATGGCATCCATGGCCTGCGGCTCTATCGCGCCAACTTCCGCGCCCGGCTGCGCGCCCCGCGCGAGCGCCGGGCCCATGCGCCGGTGCAGGTCATCGTGCCGACGCTGGACCGCTACGTGCGTCCCGCACTCACCGAGAACCTCGGCAAATGGGTGGCGGACCTCTGGCGCCGGCAGGTGGAGGCCCACCACTGGTTGCCGCTGGCCCAGCCCCGGCGCATGGCGACGATGGTCAGCGAATTTGTCGACCATCTGGAAGGCGCACCGGCGTCGCCGGACCTCGCAAAAGCCCGAGTGTCGTCCTCGGCTGCCAATATTTCATGATGTGGAAAGCTGTTTTGGTGCGCAAAAATACATGGGTGCGCGGCACAACGGGCATTTCTCATCATGAAAGATTGCGTGCCGCATCGTGAAAATTGTTTTTCAACATACTGATTATTAAGGATTAAAAATCTCTGCCTGACGATGAATGAGCGCTGTTGCGACGCGGGAAGCTTCCCTACACTCTTATATAAGACACATGACCTGAGACGCCAAAATCACGGCGACGCAGGGTGTCACAAGATCCGAAGCCAAGTACCCGAATTTTCGCCAACTACCCATCTGTCATCAGGAGAGTGAACATGACTTCCCGCCAACAACAAATCGACGCCCTGCAAAAAGACTGGGACACCAACCCCCGCTGGAAGGGCATTCAACGTCACTACACCGCCGAAGACGTGGTGCGCCTGCGCGGCTCGGTCCAGATCGAGCACACGCTGGCCCGCCGCGGCGCCGACAAGCTCTGGCACCTGCTGAACACCGAGCCGTTCGTCAACACGCTCGGCGCGCTGACCGGCAACCAGGCCATGCAACAGGTGAAGGCCGGCCTGAAGGCCATCTACCTGTCCGGCTGGCAAGTGGCCGGCGACGCCAACCTGGCCGGCGAGATGTACCCGGACCAGTCGCTGTACCCGGCCAACTCGGTGCCGATGGTGGTCAAGCGCATCAACAACACGTTCCAGCGCGCCGACCAGATCCAGTGGAGCGAAGGCAAGGGTGACACCGACTTCTTCGCCCCGATCGTGGCCGATGCCGAAGCCGGTTTCGGTGGTGTGCTGAATGCGTTCGAACTGATGAAGTCGATGATCGACGCGGGCGCCGCCGGCGTTCACTTCGAAGACCAGCTCGCCTCGGTGAAGAAGTGCGGCCACATGGGTGGCAAGGTGCTCGTGCCGACGCGTGAAGCCGTGGCCAAGCTGACGGCCGCGCGCCTGGCTGCCGACGTCTCGGGCACCCCGACGCTGGTGATCGCCCGGACCGACGCCGAAGCCGCCGACCTGCTGACCTCGGACGTGGACGAGCGCGACCAGCCGTTCCTGACCGGCGAACGCACCGTGGAAGGCTTCTATCGCACCAAGCCGGGCATCGAGCAGTCCATCGCCCGTGCACTGGCCTACGCCGAAGTGGCTGACCTGGTGTGGTGCGAAACCGGCAAGCCGGACCTGGAGTTCGCCAAAAAGTTTGCCGAGGCCGTCCACGCCAAGTTCCCGGGCAAGATGCTGGCCTACAATTGCTCGCCGTCGTTCAACTGGAAGAAGAACCTCGACGACGCCACGATCGCCAAGTTCCAGAAGGAACTGGGCGCGATGGGCTACAAGTTCCAGTTCATCACGCTGGCTGGCTTCCACTCGCTGAACTACTCGATGTTCAACCTGGCCCACGGCTACGCCCGCAACCAGATGAGCGCGTTCGTGGAACTGCAGGAGAACGAGTTCGCCGCGGCCGAGAAGGGCTTCACCGCCGTCAAGCACCAGCGCGAAGTGGGCACCGGTTACTTCGACGCCGTGACGCAGGCCATCGAAGGCGGCCAGTCGTCGACGACCGCGCTGAAGGGCTCGACCGAAGACGAGCAGTTCTTCGACAAGAAGGTGGCCTGATACCTGGCTAGTCGTCGATAAGGCGACAAAACGCCGCGCCGTCCGGTAGGGGACGGCGCGGCGTTTTTCATTCCGGGGACGGCAGCCGGACTAGGGCTGCTGCGCCGGGATGCTGAATTCCTCGATCTCCAGCAGCGGCTGGAGGATGTGGCCCCATTCCTTGTCGACGTAACCACGCAGCTTGCCATCGGTTAGATAGTTGGCCACGGCGCCGAGCGCCAGCGAGTTGTCGAGGTACAGCGCGCAGTTGGATACGACGCCGGTCTGCACGTCGACACTGTCCATCAGCCCATAGGTCGGGTGGTCCAGTGCGGGGAAGTTGGTGATCAGCTTGCGCATGGCGTCCATCACGGCTTCGGGCTCGTATTCGATCAGCGACAACACGGAATAGGGCGATACCACCGGGCCGGCACGGGTGGATTCACGCTGCCCCACCGGGCGGTAGCCGCCCGCCACGGACAGCGGCGGCGCGCCGTACTCGGTGTACCCGCCCGTGGCCGGAATGGTGGCGGGCGAGAAGCCCCAGTAGCCGAACTGGTCGAGCCCGTACTGGATCTGCGCCTTGGCCATGTTCGGATGCGAACGTGCCCAGCTGTTGGTACCCCATTTCTGCTCGTTGATCATGATTGGCACGGCAAATGTCTCGAATACGGAGCCGCCCCAGGTCGGGATGAAGGACTGCCCCCCGAAGCTGCGCGAGGCCTCGTAGACGCGCACGCCTTCATAGGTGCGGTACTTCGACTGGTCGATGCTGCGCTCGGCCCATTCCGGCACGCGGTCGAGGTGGAAGTACTGGCTGCGCGGCACATTGCCCAGCGCGATGGCCGCATAGCTGATCAGCCGCGTCTCGCTCATCAGGTCATAGGTACTCCCCGAGTTCTGCTGCGTGGCCGGGTTGTAGTTGATGTAGAACTGCTGCTTCTGCGGGTCCAGCATGGTGTCGAAGCGCATCTGGGCGAGGATGGCGCCGGCCTGCGCGGCGAGTTCCGGGAAGGCCTGCTTGGCCATGGCCAGGCCGGTGGCCACCCAGGCGTTCTCGATGACACCCACGTCGCCGTCCGGCACGCCCGTGGTGCTGTTGAGCGAACCGAGGAACAATCCGCCCGGTGCACCCTTGTCCTTCGCCTGCTGCTGCAGCACGGCGATGGCGGGCAGCATGCGCGCCATGCGCTGGCTGGCGTCTTCCGGCGTGATCAGGCCCAGGTCCCGCGCAGCCACTACGTTCGAGATATACGAGGCAAGCTCGCCGATGAACATCCAGTTGACCGCGTTCATCTTGTTCTCGGCGTTGACGCAGGCCTTGTTCGACGGGAACGCTGGCTTGGTCTCCATCGCCTCGATGGACTTCCACAGCGACTTCGCATAGATGCGCGCTTCGGCCTTCAGGGCCGCCTGCGGGTCGGGCTGGACGGGGACATCGGGCGCTACGTCGGAAGGGGGGACCTCGGTGGGTGTCGGGGCAGGGATGGGGGCGGGGGTCGGCTGGGGCGTCGGCTGGGGCGTCGGGGTGGGCGCCGGCTCGGTGCCGGTATCAACCCGCGCCTGCGTGCCCGGCTGGGCCGGCGGGGCGACCGGCTCGTCGCTCCCGCCGCCTCCGCAGGCAACCAACAAGGCGCTGAGGCCGATGCAGATGGCTCGGTGAGCCAGCGGATGTGCGGATGAATCGAGTGCCATGATGTGCTCCGTGCGGGGAATGTTCTGATGAACCATTCTCGTCCGCGAGAGCGATCAAGATAATCGTAGTTCGTCCATTTTTAGCCCTGCTGCGCAGGCTCCGCCGGGATGCTGAATTCCTCGATCTCCAGCAGCGGCTGCAGCATGTGGCCCCATTCCTTGTCCACATAGCCGCGCAGCTTGCCATCGGTCAGGTAGTTGGTCACGGCGCCCAGCGCCCAACCGACGTTGCCGGCGAGCAGGCACTTGGAAACGGTGCCGTTTTCCACGTCGACACTGTCCATCAGGCCGTATTGCGGGTGGTTCAGCGTGGGGAAGTTGTCGAGCAGCTTCTTCATGTTGGCCATCACCGCCTCGGGGTCCTCCTCGATCAACAGCAGGACCGAGTAGAGCGACACCACCGGGCCGGCACGGGTCGCCACGTGTTGCCCGCGCGGGTTGTAGCCGGAGCCGCCCAGCGAAGCCGGCGGCGTGCCGTACTCGGTGTATCCGGCGTTGGCCGGCACGGAAGCGGGCGAAAAGCCCCAGTAGCCAAAGGTGTCGAGGCCGTACTTGATCTGCGTCTTGGCCATGTTCGGATGCGAGCGCCCCCAGCTGTTGGGGCCCCATTTGGATTCGGAAATCACCACGGGCACCGCGAACGATTCGAACACCGAGCCGCCGTTGGTCGGCATGAAATGCCGGCCGTCATAGGAGCGGGTGCCTTCATATACCCGGACGCCCTCGTAGGTGCGGAACTTCGCCGGGTCCTGCGAGCGCTCGGCCCAGGTCGGTACGCGGCCGATGTTGAAATACTGGCTGCGCGGCACGGTTCCGAGGGCGATGCCGACATAGGCCAGCAGCCGTGTCTCGCCGAGCAGGCCGTAGGTCATCCCCGAATATGTCTGCGTCTTGGGATTGAAGGAGATCTCGTATTGCTGTTTTTGCGGATGCACCATGGTCTCGAAGCGCATCTGGCCGAGGATGGCGCCAGCCTGCGCGGCGAGCTCGGGGTACGCCTGTTTGGCCATGGCGAGGCTGACAGCCAGCCAGGCATTCTCGATCGAACCCACATCGCCGGAGGGTACGGCTGTCCGGTTGTCCGTGGTGCCATGGAACAGGCCACCGGGCGCGCCATTCTGCCGGGCTGTTGCTTGCAGCACGGCGAGGGAGTCCAGATGGCGCGCCACGCGCCGCTGGGCTTCGGCGGCGTCCAGCAGGCCAAGATCACGCGCGGCAGTCACGTTCCAGATGAACTGGCCGAGGTTGCCGGTGAACACCCAGCCCACCGGGCTGGCCACGCCTTGCGCGTTCATGCAGGACTTGTTGACCGGCAGCGCGCGGCCAGGGTCCAGCGTTTCGGCGGACTTCCATAGGGCTTCGGCGTATACGCGAGCCTGCGTTTTCAGTACCGAGTCCCGCGTGATCACTTCTGTCTCGGTGGGCGGTCCCGGGTGGGGAACGGGCGGGATCGGCTGCGGCTCGGGCGGGACGGGAACAGGGGCCGGTGGCGTGGGCGCAGGCGCGGGTAGCTCCGGCGTGGGGGGCGTTGGCGCGGGTTCGACGTTGGGCGGCAGCGGGGCCGGGCCCGCCTCGGGTTGGGTCACGGAGATGTCCGTGCCAATCGGTTCCGAATCGTCGCCGCCCCCACCGCAGGCGGCCAGCAGCGCACTGACGCCAAGACAGATTGCTCGGCGGGTCAAGGGGCGGACGTAAAGATCGATTGCCATCATGCTCTTCCCAGTTGGAAATGGATGATGGATTCTCGTCAACGGCGGGGATCAAGAGAATCGTAGTTCGTCCAATTCCTAGGGCCAATCGGCACAATCCTGGCGGCATTGCGATGCGGCGATGACATATGAAGCAACAAGGCCGCGCATGTTGCCGTGCGCGGCCTTGATGTGAACTGACGCGGCGGGATGCCGCTGGTTCAGCGTGTCATCGATAAACGATGACCGGGATGTCGGTGTGAGTCAGGACCTTCTGGGTTTCGCTGCCGAGCAGCAGGCCGGACAGTCCGCGCCGGCCGTGCGAAGCCATGAAGATCACGTCGCAGCCATGGCGTTCGGCCGCGTCGATGATGCCGAGGTAGGGCACCGCGAAGGTGGTCATGTCGGCGTCGAACGGCAGGCCATCGGCCACGGCGGCGGTCTCGATCTCCTTCAGGTAGAGCCGCGCCTGATTCTCGATCCGGTCCCGGAAGGCTTGCGGGGCCTCGACGACAATCTCGCTAAACGGCGTGTAGGGGTATTCCTCCAGACAGACATAGGCGGTGACCCGGGCACCAATCGCCTTGGCCAGCTCCAGGCCGCCATTGATGGCCTTTTTGGAGAGTTCCGACCCGTCGGTGGGCAACAGGATGTGCTTGAACATGCCATACCTCCTTTCACGAATTTAAAGATTTCACGATAAGGCGGGGCAGGCCAGACGGCGCCTGTCTGATTGGATTGTAGTCAGTGTGAAGCAGTCGCCATTGCGGAATATCAATGTTTACAGTGGGTGAAACCACCTATGCCACGGCGGCGGACGCCTCGGCGGCGGCGCTGGTCGGCGCCTGCTCGGCGCGGCGCCAGTAGGCCGGATTGCCGTAGGTGTGCTTCAGATGGTCGATGAACAGCCGCACGCGCAGCGGCAGGTGCTTGCGCTGCGGGAATACCGCGTGGATGCCGATGGGGGGCGCCTGGAAGTCGTCGAGCACGGTGACAAGCCGGCCGCTGGCGATTTCCTGGCCCACCTCCCACCAGGACCGCCACGCCAGCCCATGGCCTTCGAGGCACCACGCGTGCAGCACGGCGCCGTCGGTGCATTCCATATTGCCGCCCACCTTGACCGTGACCGCGCGCCCATCCTGCTGGAACACCCAGCCGCGCTGCACGTTGGCACTGGCGCCGAAAGCCAGGCAATTGTGGCGTGACAGGTCCTCCGGCAGCTTCGGCGTGCCGGCGCGGGCCAGATAGCCGGGGGAGGCCACCACCACGCGGCGGTTTTCCGCCAGGCGGATCGAGACGAGGCTGGAATCGGGCAGGTCACCGAGGCGGATGGCGCAGTCAAAGCCTTCGTTGACGAGATCGACCACCCGATCGGAGAGGTCGAGCGTAAGCGTCACGTCCGGGTGCGATTCGATGAACAGCGGCACCACCGGCGCCACATGCTTGCGGCCGAAGCCAGCCGGGGCGGTCACCCGCAGGTGGCCGCTGGCCTTGACGCCGCCGGCCGAGACGCTGGCCTCGGCGTTGTGCAGGTCGTTCAGGATGCGCTGGCAGTCCTCGAGGAAGGCGGAGCCTTCGAACGTCAGCGTGATCTTGCGTGTGGTGCGCACCAGCAGCTTCACGCCGAGCCGTTCTTCCAGCGCATCGATGCGACGCCCGATGATCGCCGGCGCCACGCCTTCGGCGGCGGCGGCAGCCGAGAGGCTGCCACGTGACGCGACCGATACAAAAGTCTCCAATTGCTTGAAATGATCCACGAAAGCTCGCCGGTTAATACACAGTCTTGTGCGGATCGGCCAAGATTAGTTGCCCAAAAGTAAAAGATCAAGTGACCCGGTGCGACTTTGCCGCACTGCAACGACTGACTACAATCGGATGCATTCAACGGTGTACAGGCCCATTCAGTCCCTCCATGAACAAGATCCGCGCGGTGGTGTTCGATGCCTACGGCACGCTGTTCGACGTGTATTCGGTCACGGCGCGCGCAGAGCAGTTGTTTCCCGGCAAGGGAGAGGCCCTGGCGCTGTTGTGGCGCGAACGCCAGATCGATTACACGCGGTTGCGCACCATGGCCGCGCCGGACGGCGCGCTGTACAAGCCGTTCTGGGCGCTGACCGTGGATGCGCTGCGCTACGCCGCGGAGCGCCTCGGGCTGAAGCTGGACGAGGCCACCGAGGCGCAACTGCTCAAGGAGTACGCCTGCCTTTCGGCCTTCCCCGAGAACCTCGGCGCGCTCAAGCGGCTGCGCCGCGCGGGGCTGCCGCTGGGCATCCTGTCGAATGGCAACCCCGAGATGCTCGACATCTCGGTCAAGAGCGCAGGCATGCACGGGTTGTTCGACCACGTGCTGTCGGTCGATGCGGTGCGCCAGTACAAGACCGCGCCGGCCGCCTACGCGCTGGGGCCGCAGGCCTTCGACCTGCCCGCCGGCGACATCGCCTTCGTGTCCTCGAACGGCTGGGACGCGTGCGGCGCCACCTGGTATGGCTACAAGACTTTCTGGATCAACCGTGCCGGCCACCCGGCGGAGCGCCTGGACGTGGCGCCCACCGGCACCGGGCACGACATGAACGACCTGCTGGCCTTCCTCGCCGCCTCCGGCGTCGCGGTCTGACGGACGGGTCCACCCAACAACACACCATCGCACACACAGGAGAAGACTGATGGCTATCACGCTGCCCGCGGGCATGAAGATTACCGGCGACATCCTGCCGGCCTACGAAGACATCCTCACGCCGGAAGCCCTGGCCCTGGTCGACAAGCTGCATCGCGCCTTCGAGCCGCGCCGCCAGGAACTGCTGGCCGCCCGCGTGGCGCGCGCCAAGCGCCTGGATGCCGGCGAACTCCCGGACTTCCTGCCGGAGACCAAGAGCGTCCGCGAAGGCGAATGGAAGGTGGCACCGGTGCCGCAGGCGCTGGAGTGCCGTCGTGTGGAAATCACCGGTCCGGTGGAAGCCAAGATGGTGATCAACGCCTTCAACTCGGGCGCTGACAGCTACATGACGGACTTCGAGGACTCCAACACCCCGAACTGGCACAACCAGATGCAGGGCCAGGTGAACCTGAAGGCCGCCGTGCGCCGCACGCTGACGCTGGACTCCAACGGCAAGCACTACAAGCTCAACGACAAGATCGCCACGCTGCAGGTGCGCCCGCGCGGCTGGCACCTGGAAGAGAAGCACGTCACCATCGACGGCAAGCGCATCTCGGGCGGCATCTTCGACTTCGCACTGTTCCTGTTCCACAACGCCCGCGAGCAGATCGCGCGTGGCGCCGGCCCGTTCTTCTACCTGCCGAAGATGGAAAGCCACCTGGAGGCCCGCCTCTGGAACGACATCTTCGTGATGGCCCAGAACGAGATTGGCCTGCCGCAGGGCACGGTCAAGGCCACGGTGCTGATCGAGACCATCCTGGCCGCGTTCGAGATGGAGGAAATCCTCTATGAACTGCGCGACCACAGCGCTGGCCTGAACGCCGGCCGCTGGGACTACATCTTCTCGTGCATCAAGAAGTTCAAGGTGGACAAGGACTTCTGCCTGGCAGACCGCGCCAAGGTCACGATGACCGCGCCGTTCATGCGCGCCTACGCGCTGCTGCTGCTGAAGACCTGCCACAAGCGCGGTGCGCCCGCGATTGGCGGCATGAGCGCCCTGATCCCGATCAAGAACGATCCGGAAAAGAACGCCATCGCCATGGAAGGCATCATCAGCGACAAGCGCCGTGACGCTACCGATGGCTACGACGGCGGCTGGGTGGCCCACCCGGGTCTGGTCGCGCCGGCGATGAAGGAATTTGTGGAAGTGCTCGGCGACAAGCCGAACCAGTTCGAGAAGCAGCGTCCGGACGTGAACGTGAAGGGCGCCGACCTGCTCGACTTCAAGCCCGAGGCCCCGATCACCGAGCACGGCCTGCGCATGAACATCAACGTGGGCATCCATTACCTGGGCGCCTGGCTGGCCGGCAACGGCTGCGTGCCGATCCACAACCTGATGGAAGATGCCGCCACGGCCGAGATCTCGCGCTCGCAGGTCTGGCAATGGATCCGCTCGCCGAAGGGCAAGCTGGAAGACGGCCGCAAGGTGACCGCCGAGCTGGTGCGCGCGCTGATTCCGGAAGAACTGGCCAAGGTGAAGGCACTCGTGGGTGGCGATACCAGCACTTATGATCGCGCCGCGCAGATCTTCGAGGAAATGTCGACGTCGGAAGACTTCGCCGAATTCCTGACGCTGCCGCTGTACGAGGAAGTCTGAGTTTCTTCAGGCTTGCAATGAAAAACCCCACGGTTCGCGCCGTGGGGTTTTTTGTTTGTGGCTGGCTCGTGGGTCAGGGGCCCGCCACGGCGCCGTAGCCCCGGCCCCGCCATTCGATGAAGCACAGGCCATGGCCGAACGGGTCGGACAGGCGGGCCTGCCGGCCCCAGTCGAAGTCCTGCGGCCAGTCCTCGATCTCGGCGCCGGCGCCCAGCGCGCGCTCGATGGCCGCTTCGAGGTTTTCCACCACGAAGTCCAGGTGCACGGGGGTCCAGTGCCGCGCGTAGTCGCGCCGCGCATCGGCCCGCGCCGTGGCCACCGTGCCGGCCTCCTTGGCCAGCAGGTAGATCGGCGCGCAGGCGCCGTGCATTTCCGCCACGCTGTTGTCGAACAGCCGGCGGCCCAGCCGCAATCCCAGTCCTGCTTCGTAGAAGCCGATGCCGTGTTCGAGGTCATCGACGTCGATATTGATCAGCAACTCCATGCCAGCCTCCTGCTTCAAGAGCGTTCTCGGGCGTGGCGGCGGCCAGTGTCGGTTCGTGCTTTTCCACTTCTGTCCGCTCCTGACGGCTCCTGACGCCTTCCTTGCCCGGGCCAGCATTGTGCGCCGGCACTCCTGACAATAGCTGTCAGGAGTGATGCCAGTCCGGACAGGATCATCGATGCGCTGCATGGCGGCTATGAGATGACTCTGAAAACGAAAGCGCGGACCGCCGCGGCGCGCAAGGAGCCTTCATAATATGGACATTCACGAGATTGGAGAGTCAAGTTGCGTTTTGAACACCTGGTGGAGATCAATGACCCAGGCAATCCCACGCTGGAGCCGCTGACCGCTGAACAGCTGTGGCAGGGCCTGGTGCTGCGGGCCGAGTCGCCCGAGTTGTTCGTCCTGGGGCTGGAGCGCGCCGAGGTATTGGCGCGGGGCGATGGCTGGCTGGACCGCGTGCTGCATTTCGGAAAGACGTCGATACAGGACCGCGTGGTATTCGAGCCACGGCGCGCGGTGCGCTATGAGACTGCGGCCACGGCCGAGCATGCCGGCGGCAGGCTGTCGATGAGCATCGAGACCCCCGCGCCGGGCGCGCTGCTGGTGCGTTTCATCTATGAAACGACCCTGCCCGACACGGATGACAGCGGCGACGACCGCTATGCGGAGATCGTCAAGTCGGCATACCACGAGGCGGACCTCGACACGGTGCGCAAGATCCGGGAGATCGCTCACACCGGGCGGCTCGGGTGACGGGCTCGCAGCCGGCCGGCGGGCCGACACGCGCCGTGCTGCGCGCCCGCTATGGCGAGCGCCTGCGCTGGCTGATCCTGGTCACGCTGATGCTGGGCACGATGTCGTCCATCGTGTCCTCGACCATCGTCAACGTGGCCGTGCCGGACCTGAGCCGGCATTTCCACCTTGGCCAGGAGCGCGCGCAGTGGGTGGCGGCCAGTTTCATGATCGCCATGACGCTGTCGATGCTGCTCACGCCGTGGCTGCTGAACCGATTCGGGCTGCGCCGCACCTTCGTCGGCAGCCTGTTGCTGCTGGGCGCGGGCGGGCTGATTGGCGGGTTTTCGCCCACCTTCGGCGTGATGCTGGCCATGCGCGTGGCCGAGGGCATCGCGGCCGGCATCATGCAGCCGCTGCCCAATATTTTCATCCTGCGCGTGTTCGAAGAACGCGAGCAGGGCAAGGCGCTGAGTCTGTTCGGCTTCGGCGTGGTGCTGGCGCCAGCCATCGGCCCAAGCGTGGGCGGCTTCCTCGTGGAGACCTTCGGCTGGCGCTCGATCTTCTTCGTGGTGGTGCCGCTGACCCTCATCGGCCTGTGGATGGCGCGCCGCTATATGGCCGTGGACTCGGCGATGATCGGCGAGCGGAAGGCACTCGACTGGCGCGGGCTGGCGCTGGCCGGCGTGGCCACCGTGACGCTGCTCAACGGGCTGGTGGAAATGCGCGAGAACGTGCCGGCCGGACTGGCGCTGGCCGGGCTGGGCGTCTTGCTGCTGGCGGGCTTCGTGGTCTGGCAGCTGCGCGCGCCCGAGCCGCTGATGGATATGCGGCTCTACAGCTACCGCCAGTTCTCGGCCGGGGCCGTGGTGGCGTTTATCTATGGCGCCGGGCTGTTCGGTTCCACCTACCTGCTGCCGGTCTACATGCAGATGGCGCTGGCCTATACGCCGTCGCAGGCGGGCATCGTGCTGATGCCGGCCGGCATTGTGCTGGCGGTGACGATTGCGGTGGCGGGGCGGCTGACCAACTACATCTTGCCGCACCGGCAGGTGTCGTTCGGGCTGGCGCTGCTGGCGGCGTCGTTCCTGCTGATGGCCACCGGGTCGATGGCCACGCCTTACCTGCTGCTGGTGCTCTATGCGGTGATTGGGCGGATCGGGCTCGGCTCCATCCTGCCGTCGCTGACGCTCGGGTCGATGCGCGGGGTGGATTTCTCGCTGATCGCCCAAGGCTCGAGCTGCATCAATTTCCTGCGGCAGCTTGGCGGGGCGATCGGGGTGAGTCTGGCGGGGGTGGGGCTGCAGTGGCGGCTGGCGGAGCACGGCGCGGTGCTCGGGCCGGGTGGCGATCCGGTCGCCCGGATCGCGGCATTCGATGAGACCTTCCTGGCCGTGGGCGTGGTGATCGCCACGGCGATCCTGGCCGCGTGGCGTATCCGGCCGAAGCCGATGCCGGTCGGGGCAGGGGCCTAGCGGGGGCTTAGCTGGCGGTGCCTGCCAGCAGTTCGCCGACCAGTTCGACGTATTTCTGCTTGGCGTCGTCCTGGCTGGTGCCCTTGAGGGCTTCCCAGGCTTCGAACTTGTAGCGGCCGACGAAGTCGGTCATGCCGGGCTTGTCGCCGTGGGCGTCGCCCTCGGCACCCTGCTTGTAAAGCGCGTAGAGGCGCAGCAGCGTCATATTGTTGGGACGCTCGCTCAGGGTCTTGACGTCGATTAGGGCCTGGTCGAAGCGGGCCTGCAGGTCGCTCATGGTGTCTCCGGGTAATGAGTGGGCGTAGAAGTGCGATGATAGCCGCCGCGCCGCGCCGTTTGCGGCGGAAAAACCGAAGAAGCCCTCGGTCCGCGCGCGGCGGCACGGTCTGTCGCGCACGGTGCCGGCGTGCCTGCCAATACAGCTTTGGCCGCGCTCCGGATACAATCGCGCCATGTCCTGGATTCTTGCTGTCGAGACCTCCACCGAGTGGTGCTCCGTCGCACTGGGGCGCGCCGCCACTGACGGCGCCCTCGAGTGTTTCTCCCGCCATGAGCATACGGGCGCGCGGTCGTCTGCGCGCGTGCTCCCGGCCGTGGCCGAAGTGCTGGCCGAGGCCGGCATCACGCTAGCCGACTGTGCCGCCATCGCGTTTGGCGCCGGCCCCGGCTCGTTCACTGGCCTGCGTACCGCCTGCGGCGTGGCCCAAGGGCTCGCCTTCGGCGCTGATCTGCCGGTAATTCCCATCAATGTATTGACGATGTGCGCGGAAAGCGTCCGATCCGGCACTTCATCGTTGCCGGCGGACACGCGCGTGCTGGTTGCGCTCGACGCCCGCATGGACGAGACCTATGCCGCCACGTTCCGCTGGGACGCCGCCGCAATGGAGTGGTCGATGGAGGGCCCGGTGCAGGTGGGACCGCCCGAAGCCGTGGCGCAGCCCGATGGCGCGTTCTGGCTCGCCGGCAATGGTTCGACCGTGTTTGGCGAACGGCTCCAGGTGGCCGCGCAGGCCGGCCGCGTAATGCCCGAAGCCATGCCGGACGCCCGCGCCGCGGTGGCCATCGGCCTGCGGGCGCTGGCGCGCGGCGAGACCATCGACGCTGCCGACGCCATGCCGATCTATGTGCGCAACAAGGTTGCCCACACCATCGTGGAGCGCGAGGCGATTGCCGCCGAGAAAGCTGATAAAGCCGCCAAGGCCGCGAAGGCCGCCGCAGGGGAGGCCGCGTGAGCGCCGCGCTGCTGCCCGAGTCGCCCCAATGGCCGGCCGTGCCGGTCATGCCCGAGCTGGGCGATGGCTGGACGCTCGGCCGCATGAGCGCGCTGGACCTGCACGCCGTGGCCGATATCGAGCAGCGCGCCTACAGCCATCCCTGGACGCGCGGCAATTTTGAGAATTCCCTGAAATCGGGCCATATCGGCCTGACGCTCCGTGATCCAGCCAATACGCTGGTCGGCTATGCCGTGTTGATGCCGGTGGTCGACGAAATGCACCTGCTCAATATCACCGTGGACCCGCGCCGGCAGCGGCAGGGCCATGGCCGGCTGCTGCTGGCTGTGGCGCTGGCCACCGCCCATGCCCACAACCTCGGCACCATGCTGCTGGAAGTGCGCCCGTCCAATGTGGGCGCGCTGACGCTGTACGAGGAAGCCGGGTTTGCCGAGATCGGCCGCCGCAAGGGCTACTATCCGGCCACGGCCAAGGGGCGCGAAGACGCGCTCGTGCTGCGCCGGGCCTGGCACGAAGGCAAGGAGTCCGCATGAATCGCCGCGCGCAGTTCCTCGAAGTGCTCGGCATCCCGTCGGAATGGGTGCCGCGCCGGTTGGCTGGGGCGCCTGTAGAGGCCGAAGCCGACGTCGAGGTCGAAATCGAGGTCGCCACGGTAGCCGTGGCCGAAATCGAACCCGAAGTCGACGTGGTGATGACCACCCCGGCCGCCACCCCGCGCCCCGTGGTGATCGAAGCCCTGTCGCCGCCGCCGCAACCCGCCGTGCAGGATGAGGCCGCTCTGGCCCGGGACGCCGCCATCGCCGCCATGGACTGGGCGGCGCTGGAAGCCGCCGTGGCCGAGTGCACCGCCTGCGGCCTGAGCGACACCCGCACCAATACGGTCGTCGGCGTGGGCGACCGCCGCGCCGAATGGATGCTAGTGGGCGAGGCCCCGGGCGAGAATGAAGACCTCCAGGGCGAGCCGTTCGTCGGCCAGGCCGGCAAGCTGCTCGACAACATGCTCGGCGCGCTGGGCCTTGCGCGCGACCGCAATGTCTTTATCGCCAATGTGCTGAAGTGCCGCCCGCCCGGCAATCGCAATCCGGAGCCGGAGGAGGTGGCGCACTGCGAGCCGTTCCTGCGCCGCCAGATCGCGCTGATCCGGCCGAAGGTGATCGTGGTGCTGGGGCGTTTCGCGGCGCAGTCGCTGCTGCGCTCGACGACGCCCATCGGCAAGCTGCGCGGCACCGTGCACCAGTACGAGGGGATTCCCGTGGTGGTGACCTATCATCCGGCTTACCTGCTGCGCACGCTGACCGACAAGGCGCGCGCATGGGAAGACCTGTGTCTGGCCCGCGAGGTACACGACCGTGCGGGAGCTGAAGCCTGATCCCGCGCAGGCCATCCGCCCGGGCGGGCCGGTAGCAGCCGGCGCCGACGGGCCGGCGCCCCTGTGGCGCACCGCCGCGTCCCAGCGGGTGCGCGATCTCGCGTGGTGCTCGCTCTCGCCGCCGCTGCTCTCGCACCTGCCGGCTGGCTACGGCGCCGGCGCCGCGTTGGCCTACTGGCCGCCCGGCGCGCAGGCCGCGTGGCAGCGCTGGCTGGAGGGCGCCGACCCCGCCACACTTCCCGAAACCATCGCCGAACTGAGCGGCCACCCGGACCCCACGGGTAGCCGCAGCCTGCGCCTGGGCCGCCATGCCGAGCGGCTGCTCCACTTCGCGTTGCATCGGGCCGATGGGATCGAACTCGTCGCCGCCAATGTGCCGATCCGGCGCGCCAACGGCCATGGCATCCAGACGCTGGGCGAACTGGACGTGATCTGGCGCGATCCCGCCAGCGCGCAGACCGTGCACTGGGAGATGGCGGCCAAGTTCTACCTGATGGTGGATGGACAGCCGGGCACGCCACCCGACCGCCGCAACTTCGTCGGCCCCAATCTCGTCGATCGGTTAGGGGACAAGCTCGACCATATCGTCGGCCGTCAGCTGCCGCTGGGCCGCGCGGCCGAAGCGCAGGCGGTGCTCACCCATCCCATCGACCGCAGCGAGGTCTACCTGCTGGGCTGGCTGTTCTATCGCGATGGCCGCCTGCCGGCCGGGCTCGATACGCTGGGCATCGCGCCCGATCACCTGCACGGCTGGTGGTCCACGCTGGAGGACTGGGCCGCGCGGGCGCAGGCCCACCCGGCGGCGGCCACCACGCGCTGGTGCCGGCTGCCGCGCGCGGACTGGCTCTCGGGCGCGCGGGTGCCCGAGTCGCAGACGGAGTCCGCCGCCGCGTTGCACACCGCGCTGGCGCAACGCTTTGCCGATCCGCACCAGGCGCATAGCTGGCGGCGTGAAGCCCCGGTGATGGTCTGCGAACTGGCGCCCGCCGGGCCCGAGCAGCCCGGCATCTGGCAGGAACGCTCGCGCGGCTTCGTGGTGCCGCCGGGGTGGCAGGCGCGCGCCGCCGAGCGGGCCACTGCCGACAAATCCCCTCCCGCACCCGCCTCTCGCTAATCCATTCCGGCCTCCGCACCGCACCGCGATACTTCCCCTCACGCTGCATCGAAACGTCCGATCCGGACGTCGCGACGAAGGGGGATGGCAGATGTCGGACATCGAGAAGGTCAAGACGCTCCACTGGCTCACGGACCCCGAGTGGTTCCACAAGGCCGGACTCGACAAGGGTCTCGGCCATGACCGCCAGCATCTCGGCGTGGTCCTGGCGGCGGGCGGCGAGCTGACGATCAGCCAGATCGACATGGATTTCATGGGCGAGCTGACACTGCGCCTGCTCAACAGCGACGGCCGCACCGAGCGCGTGTTCAGTTTCGGCGAAATGCCACTTACGATCACGGCGCACACCGCCTCGGTGCCGTTTATCGAGACCCCGTACCTCGGCGGCGGCACACCGCCCACGGTCTGGTACACCTGCTCGCCAACCAGCAAGACGCTCCCCGTGTTCGAAGCTGGCGGTGCGGAATCCCCATTTTTTGCGACGTGGGACCAGCAGGCGGCCGAATTCGCGCTGATCCAGTCGCGCTACGTCCGGATGCTGGTGCCCGAGGCCGACAAGCCCATGCTCAGGACCTTGCCGGGCGGCCTCGCCGCACTGACGGCGTACTACGACAACGTGGTTTCCACCTTCAACGCGCTGTGTGGCATAGCGTTCGATCCCGAACGGGCGACGGATCTCAACATCCGCAACCAGTTCTTCATCAAGGCCGATGCGGAGGGCAGCGGCAGCGCCTACTACGGCCCCGCGTGGGCCGCATCCACCTCGGCGTCCATGACGGCGGACTGGTTCGCCGGCCTGCGCACCAATTGGACCCCGCTGGAAACGCTGGGCCACGCCTACCTCGGCACCTTCATGGCGGCTGGCTCGGTCAGCTTTCTCGAGGTCTGGAACAAGCTGTATGCCGCCACCTGGCAGGACAACGCGCTGGGCGCCGCGGTGCACACCGATGGCTGGCTCTATCAGGACGAGGTGGCCCTGTTCAGCGGCGTGATCGGCCGGATCACGAGCGGTACGCCGCTGCAGGAGTGGAGCATGCGCGAGAAGCTCTACTTTTTGATGCTGCTCAAGTACAAGGCTGGCAACACGGCGTTTGCCAGCTTCAACCGGCAATACCGGACCTATGCCAACGCGCTGCCGTTGCCGCCGATCGCGCCGCCCGTGATCGACATGATGGCCGAGGTTTATGCCGCCGAGGCCGGGGTGGATGTGGCGCCATTCATCGGCATGGTGGGCGCCAGGATGGCGTCGGTACGGACGGTGCTCAATATGTTCAGCGACGCGCGCGCGGTGTACCCGCTCTATGCGCTGGTCAGCGCGGCCAGCCTGGTCCCGGCGCAGGAGGCGCTCCATGCGGCGTCGCCGCTGCAACTGGTGGACCCGGCGGAGATGCGCCGTACTGGCCTGCGCGGCAGCGTGACGCTGCAGTTTGCCATCGACCAGTTCGTGCAGATCTACGACGAACCGCTGTTCGTGATGGAAGGGCCGAGGGAGGTGTCCTCGGCACGCATCATCGCCACCGGGGTGACGTTCGCCGATTTGCCGGTTGGCGTGTACACGTTGCGCCCACCCACCGGCAAGAATCGTAAATATGCGATTGACTCGGCCTACCTGATTGTGAAGGAGGGCACCAGCACGCAGGCGCTGGCCTATCTCTTCAAGCAGGCGTCCGCCATCGTCACGCAGACCTTCATGCTGTTGGGGGCGGATAACGGCCTGTACGGCACGATCCGCGTGGACGCGCCCACGCGCCAGATCATCGTGGACCTGTTGAGCAACCCCAATACCGCGTTCATGGATACCGTCTACATCGGCGTCACGATCCGGACGGCCGATGGCGATCCGGTCTATCAGCGGGACTTCCACGGCAACCACCCAGCCCCGGAGCATGCCGACATTCCGTTCGAGGTCGGCTATCGGATCGAGGTGCGCCATGAGGAGCCATCGCGGCTGCGGGTGCTGCCGGCCGCCCCCGGACTGATTCGGCCGCAGGCGACCAACGACTTCGTGATCACGGCGCACGGGCTCGAGAACCTGCAGGCGATGAACAGTCCGGTGGCGGACCTGTCGTTGCGCATTGCGGAAGCGGCGGCACTGGTGCGGGAGCGCCTGCCGATTGCCACGGCGCCCTATGCCACGGTCAAGGATGACATCTACCTGGCCGTGATGGCGCTGCCGGAGCCGGCGCGCGCCCAGGCGGTGGCCGACTACGCCGACGTGATGTCCCTGCAGAACACGGCGCCGGGCACCAATATCGGAAACAATTTCGTCGTCTCGCTGAAGGGCATCAGCAATTGGACGTTCTTCACCATGACGCTCGACCTGGTTCGTCTCGAAGTGCGCTTCCAGACCTTCAGCGGCAAGCCGCACAGCTATTTTGGGAGTACTTACGGCTACGTCAGCTTTCGCGACGCGGACGGCCAGGAATTGTTCTCCTATGACTTCATCGGCGACCTGACCGTGACCGCCATGGTCCGCACGTTTCCGCTGTCCCGCTACGGTGGCGAGCAGTTCTACTCGTTCAAGGAGGAACTGGGTCAGCGCTACACCATCGAGAACAGGATGCAGGGCGTCACGTGGAACGGGTTGGCCAATACGATGCTGGACCTGCCCGGCAACGGCGTGGTGATGACGGCCACGGCATCGGAAATCTCTCAAACGCCGTCCGTGCGGGGCAACATGTTCACGTGGAATCTGCTCGGTAATGCGGATCAGCCGGTCGCCACGCTGGAACTGGACCTGGTGATCAATGTGCTGAGACTGACGCTACACGCTGCCGTGCCGAATCCCGGCGTGCCGGCGGTCTATATCAGCATCGGCGTGGCAAACCGCTACGGCGATCCCGTCTATGACATCGCCATGCCGGGGAATGCCGCGGTGTCCGCCGATAACCAGTTCTTCCCGCTGCAGAAGGGCTATACGGTCACGGTCTTCCACCAGGACCCCACGCGCTCCCAACTGATCAACGCAGAGACGTCGGCGCGGACCACCGTGGCGGCCACGGCGCGCTACCAGACCATGCCGCGCGGCTTGCGGGCGGTGGCGTGACGCGCCGTCGCCTCCGATTGCATCCTTCACGAGGTATCCAAGATGGCGGAAATCCTACAGACCAAGTCCGTGTACACGCTTCAGGATCCGGGATGGATTCGCAAGGCGGGGTTGCGGAAAGGGCTTGATCACGACAAGCAGGCGCTCGGCATCATCCTGCCGACTGGTGCCACGCTCCGGCTCCGGCAAGTATCGCCCGACTTCACTTCGTCGGTAATGGTGACATGCGCCAGCGACGGCACGATCCCGGCGCAGTGGGTGGGAGTGGGTAATGCGTGGGTCAATGTCACCATGAACGCGGTGCGCGTCCCGTTTGTCGTGACGCCCTATGTGGCAGGCACCCCTCTGATCGAGTTTGCCTTCCCCTCGACGAGCAAAATGCTGCCGATCTATCGGGCGGGCAATGCCGAGGCGCCATTCTTTGCCACCTGGGACGCGCAGGATGCCGAGTTTGGCCTGATCGAGGGCGACTATATGTACATGCTGGTGCCGGCGCGGGACAAGGCCGTGCTGCGGGCCTATCCCGGCGGTCTCAATGCGCTGGGTGCGTACTACCAGGACATGTTGACCTCCTTCAATGCCCTGATGGGGGTGTCATTCCAACCCCAGCGGCCCACGGATCTCAACGTCAGGAACCACTACTACCTGGCGGCCGATGACATCGCATCGGATGCCGAACCTGCCTACTATGGCCTACGCGTGGCCGCCACGACGTCGGCGTCGGTCGCGCCGGTCTGGCTCGACAACCTGCCGACCAGCTGGAATGCGCCCAATGTCATCGCTGGCGGCTATCAGCGCCGCTTTTCCGAGCAGAATGTGGCCGATCCGGATTCCGTATGGGGCAATGTTTTTGCGGCCACCTGGCAGGACTTCGTGATGGGCGCCAACGTCTACACCCAGGGTTGGCTCTACCAAGGGGCGCCGGCGTTCTTCGCGAGCGTGATGGCGCTGCTCCGCAGCGGCACGCGGTATGAGTCCTGGGATGTCCGGGCGCAGGTCTATCTGGTGATGCTGCTGAAGTACAAGGCTGGCGATGCCTCGATCACCCGCCTGAACCAGCAGGATCGGATCCATATGAACACGTCGCCCTCGCCGGCGGTGCGGCCGGCCGGGTTCGATGAGATGGCTGCCGCCTGCGCCGAACGTTGCGATGTGGATGTTGCGCCATTTCTCGCGCTGGCCGGCGCGCCGGTGACGCCGCTGCGCGCCATGCTCAACGCCTTCAGCCACGCCCGCGCGGTCTATCCGCTCAGCGAACTGGTCACGGCGGAGACGCTGCCGACAGTGCAATCCGCGCTGCATCTCGACTCGCCGCTGCGCCTGGTCGATACCGTGGAGCTGCAGGGTACCGGCGTCACGGGCAGCCTTTCCCTGCGGTTCGTGATCGACGAATTCAAGCAGATCTACGGCGAACCGCTGATGCTGATGGAGGGCGCCCGGGAGGTGCTCCACGTTCCGGTCCGCGCGCCGGAAATGATCCTGGACAACCTGCCGATTGGCGCTTATACGATCCGGCCACCGACGGGCAAGAACCGCAAATACCTGGTGGATGCCGACTATCTGGTCGTCAAGGAACAGACGGCCAGCCAGTCGCTGACATACACCTTCAAGCAGGGGTCGGGCACGATTTCCCAGACGCTGGTGCTGCTCGGTTCCTCTCGCGATGTAAGCGGGACAATCCGCGTCGACTTCACCACCATGCAGGTGCGCATCGATATCAAGGCCCAGCCGCTCGATGCCTTGGGCACGGGGTTCTACGCCGCGATCGGGGTGAAGAACGGCGTGGGAGCCTACGTCCTTGCATGCGAGATTAGCGGCCAGGCCGCGGCGCCGTTTCACCGCGCCGCGGCCTTCGAGATCGGCTATCAGCTTGAGGTGCACGTGGCGTATGCCAACCTGCTGGCCGTCGAGCCCCCCACGCCCGGCTTGCTCCTGGACCAGCAGAGTCACTTGCTGACGATCACGGCGCTGGGTCTGCAGAACGCGGCGGCCAGCAACGATCCCGAAGCGGATCTGCTGGCGCGCATCGCCGCCGGCGCGACGATCGTGCGCGACCACCTGCCGATCGCCCATGCGCCTTACGCCCAGTTGAAGGACGACCTCTACCTGGCGGTCATGGCGCTGCCGCCGGCGGCCCGCACCGCGGCGCGGCGCGAGTACATGGACGTAATGTCCACCTTCAACTTCGAACCGGATGCCTACGTTGGCAACCTCTTCACCCTCAAGATGAAGGGCATCAGCGACTTCCAGTTCTGTACCGTGACGATCGACCTGGCGGCGCGGGAGATCCGCTTTCAGATCGTTGGCGGGAAGCCGCACTATTACTTTTCGGATACCTACGGCTATGTCAGTTTCTCCGACGTCACCGGCAATGAATTGTTCTCATATGACTGTATCGGCACATTGAATTCGACCGCCATGAACGTGATCTTCCCGTTGTCCCCCTATGGCGGCGAGCGGTATTACTCGTTCAAGGAGGAGGCGAACATTGGCCGCTATCCGATCGAAAACGTGATGCAGGGGCAGGTCAAGGCCGGGGTAAAGAACATGGTGGCCGAGGTGCTTGCCGATGGCCTCATCACCTATGCGTCAGCATCCGAGATCGCGGTGGTGCCGACCGTGCGCGGGAACATGTTCCTGTGGTCGCTGTTCGACGGTGCTGGCAATCCGGTGGCGACGTTGAACCTCAGCCTGGTCTTCAATACGCTGACGGTTTCCGTTTCCGCCGGGACGCACGAAGGGGGATTGCGCGTCAGCGTGCATGTGGAGGATAAGTATCAGCAGGTGGTCTACGACCTGGATGTCCATGGCGGGGCGCCGGTGGCCCCCGAGACTTCCACCTTCTCGTTGCAGAAGGGCTATACGGTCACGGTGTTCCACAGCGATCCGACCCGTTCCCAGTTGGTCAACACGGAAACCAATGCACGGACCGTGGTCGGCGAGACCGCGCGCTACCAGACCATGGCGCGCGGCCTGAAGGCGCTGCCAGCATGAAAAACGCCCCGCCGGCGCAGGCCGGGCGGGGCGTTTCCTGTTTCGCTGCCCGCGCGCGGGTCAGTGGTGCTTGTCCTCGCCGATCATCGCCAGCGAGTTGTGCATCTTGATGTTGTGCTTGTGCAGGCGCATGACCAGCAGCATGGTGGCCGAGATGAACAGGCCCAGCGCCACGATCACGAAGCCGATCGGCACATTCAGCTTGATGAGCAGCGCGTAGAGGCACAGCATCAGCAGAACTGAAACATTTTCGTTGAAGTTCTGGACGGCGATCGAGTGCCCGGCGGACAGCAGCACGTGCCCGCGATGCTGGAGCAGGGCGTTCATCGGCACCACGAAGTAGCCCGACATGGCTCCGACGATCATCAGGAACACATAGGCGATGGCCATGTAGAGCGGCATGGGATAACCCAGCACGTTCAGCATCACGGCCGGCATGGCGTCCTTGGTGTAGAAGGCCATGATCATGACGGTGATCCCCATCGCCACGCCGAACGGCAGCACCGACAGCGAGCGGCGCAGCGGGATCCGGGCGGCGGCCATGATCGCGCCGACCGCCACACCCACCGCCACCACGGCCTGGAGCAGGGCGCCCTGGGACAGGTTCAGCCCCAGCGACTTCTCCGCCCACTTGAGCACGATGAACTGCAAGGTGGCGCCCACGCCCCAGAACAGCGTGGTCACGGCCAGCGAGATCTGGCCCAGCTTGTCGCGCCACAGCGCGATGAAGCAGTCGCCGAACTCGGCAATCAGCTTCACCGGGTTCTTTTCCTGTTGCGGGTAGCGCGCGCCGGTCTCCGGGATAAACACGTTGAACACCGACGCCACGACGTAGAAGAACATGATCACCACCATGGCCGCCTCGGCCGGGGTGTTGATGCCGGTGTCCACGTAGGGGATGTCGAAGCGGAGCAGGATGTCCGAGATATGGACCGAGATCAGCGCGCCGCCCACCACGGTGCCGAGGATGATCGAACTCACCGTGAGCCCCTCGATCCAGCCGTTGGCCATCACCAGCTTCTCGGGCGGCAGCAGCTCGGTCAGGATGCCGTACTTGGCCGGCGAGTACGCGGCGGCGCCGAAGCCCACCACGCCGTACGCCAGCAGCGGGTGCAGCCCGAACATCATGATCGCGCAGCCGACGATCTTGATGGCGTTGGTGATCAGCATGACCTTGCCCTTGGGCATGGAGTCCGCGAAGGCCCCCACGAAGGCCGCCAGCACCACATAGGACAGCACGAAGAACAGCTTCAGCAGCGGGGTCATCCACTGCGGGGAATGCAATTCGGTGAGAAGGGCGATGGCGGCGATGAGCAGCGCATTGTCGGCCAGCGACGAAAAGAACTGCGCGGCCATGATCGTGTAGAAACCCTTCTTCATACCTTCGACTTTGTCTCCATCGCGGACGCCCGGCGCGGCGGGCAGGGGCACGCCGACCGGCAACATCGCGGCTTGTAGGGAACCTGGCGCGACGGCCTTGTCAAAGTGGGGCGGTTGCGCAACTTTCGCGCGCCTTTCGGCTTGCCTGACCGTCATTGACATATTGCTTCTCTTTTAAAACATGGCCGGAGCGTCCGGCTTTATATCACGAAACCACGACATTTCAGCACTCCGGCGGACCCGCGTTTTGACAGGAACCCGCCTTCCGGATTCCCTGAGGTGGGCGCCGGTTGTGTTCAAATATCGCCTGCGCGATGTTGCCCCGCATGTGCCGGCCGCTCCGTATTCCAGCGCACTTTCGCGTCATGCGCGTGGCGGTGCCGGCACAGTGTATGCAACATCAACGCCCGATTGCAGCGGGTTGCCGTCCGGGTCTTCCCTGATCCGGTGCATGCGGGGACGCAACCTGCACCCTTAGCCAGACCATGCCAAGACCCATACACGCAGTCATCCACCAGCCCGCGCTGGCCAACAACCTGGACGTGGTGCGCCGCTACGCGCCCCAATCCCACATCTGGGCGGTGGTCAAGGCCAACGCCTACGGCCACGGTATCCGGCGCGCCTTTGCGGGCATGCGCGGCACCGACGGCTTCGGGCTCCTCGACCTCAACGAGGCCGTGCTGCTCCGCGAACTCGGGTGGCAGGGGCCGATCCTCTTGCTAGAGGGATTCTTCCAACCGCAGGATGTTCCCCTGTTGGAACAATATCGCCTCACGACAGCCATTCATTGCGAGGAACAACTGCGCATGCTCGAGGTGGCCCGGCCCCGGGGGCCGCTGGCGATCCAGCTCAAGCTCAACACCGGCATGAACCGGCTCGGCTTCCGGCCGGAGGCCTATCGGACCGCCTGGGAACGTGCGCGCGGACTCTCCTGTGTGGGCAGTATCGTGCACATGACGCATTTCTCGGATGCCGACAGCGCGCGGGGCATCGCGCACCAGATCGAGGCCTTCGACACCACCACGGCCAATTTGCCGGGCGAAGCCAGCCTGTCCAACTCGGCCGCCGTGCTCTGGCACCCGCAGGCGCACCGCGCCTGGGTGCGGCCGGGGGTGATCCTGTACGGCGCGTCGCCCACGGGCGTGGCGGCGGATATCGCTGATACCGGCCTGCAGCCGGCCATGTCGCTGCACAGCGAACTGATCGCCGTCCAGGACCTGCAGCCGGGCGATACGGTCGGCTATGGGTCGATGTTCACGGCCGACCGCGCGATGCGCATCGGCATCGTGGCCTGCGGCTATGCCGATGGCTACCCGCGCCACGCGGCCGGCTGGGGCGACCGCCCCGCGCCGGTGCTGGTCGATGGCACGCGCACCACGCTGGTCGGCCGGGTCTCGATGGACATGGTCTGCGTGGATCTCACGCCCTGCCCGAAGGCCCGTGTCGGCACATCGGTCACGCTCTGGGGCCAGGGCCTGCCGATCGACGAGGTGGCGGCGGCCAGCGGCACCGTCGGCTATGAGCTGATGTGCGCGCTGGCGATGCGCGTACCCTGCACGGTGGCCACGCTGACCACGGCCGACGCCCCGGCCTGACCCGCGCCTGACCGCCGCTGACCCTCTCCCAGAACAAGGACGCCGTTTGGCCAAGACCAAGACTGTCTATTCCTGCACCGAGTGCGGCGGCACCACGCCGCGCTGGGCCGGGCAGTGCCCGCAGTGCAACGCCTGGAACACGCTCGTGGAATCCGTGGCGGATTCCGGGTCCAGCGCCGCCCGGCGCTTCCAGCCGCTGGCCAACTCGGCCGTGGTGCGCAAGCTGTCCGAGATCGACGCGGCTGACGTGCCGCGCTTCACCACCGGCATCGATGAGTTCGACCGCGTGCTCGGCGGCGGGCTGGTCTCGGGCGGCGTGGTGCTGATTGGCGGCGACCCCGGCATCGGCAAGTCCACGCTGCTGCTCCAGACGCTGGCCAACCTGGCCGGCCAGCGGCGCGTGCTCTATGTGAGCGGCGAGGAGTCCGGCGCCCAGATCGCCCTGCGTGCCCAACGGCTGGGCGTGGATGCCCCCGCACTGGGCCTGCTGCCCGAAATCCAGCTCGAGAAAATCCAGGCCACGCTGGAGGCCGAGCAGCCCGAAGTGGCCGTGATCGACTCGATCCAGACCCTGTATTCGGAGGCGCTGACCTCGGCGCCCGGCTCGGTGGCGCAGGTGCGCGAGTGCGCGGCGCAACTGACGCGCATCGCCAAAAGCACCGGCATCACCATCATCCTGGTCGGCCATGTGACCAAGGAGGGCAGCCTGGCCGGGCCGCGCGTGCTGGAGCACATCGTCGATACGGTGCTGTACTTCGAAGGGGACACCCATTCGTCGCACCGGCTGATCCGCGCCTTCAAGAACCGCTTCGGTGCGGTCAACGAACTGGGTGTTTTTGCGATGACCGAGCGCGGCCTGCGCGGCATCAGCAATCCTTCGGCGCTGTTCCTCTCGCAGCACGAGGAATCGGTGGCGGGCTCGTGCGTGCTGGTCACGCAGGAGGGCACCCGGCCGCTGCTGGTAGAGGTGCAGGCGCTGGTCGATACCGCCAACGTGCCCAATCCGCGCCGGCTGGCGGTGGGGCTGGAGCAGAACCGGCTGGCGATGCTGCTGGCCGTGCTGCACCGGCACGCGGGCATTGCCTGCTTCGATCAGGACGTGTTCCTGAACGCCGTGGGCGGAGTCAAGATCACCGAGCCGGCCGCCGATCTGGCGGTGCTGCTGTCGATCCATTCGTCGATGCGCAACAAGCCGCTGCCGCGCGGGCTGGTCGTGTTCGGCGAAGTGGGGCTGGCTGGCGAGATCCGCCCGAGCCCGCGCGGGCAGGAGCGGCTCAAGGAAGCCGCCAAGCTCGGCTTCACGATGGCGGTGATCCCGAAGGCCAACGCGCCGAAGCAGAAGATCGAGGGTATCGAGGTGATTCCCGTGGATCGCCTCGAACAAGCCATCGACCGCGTGCGGCACCTGGACTGACGGGCCAAGGCCGGGGGGAACGAGCATGGCAGACGCAGCAGACACCCTCGATGGCAGCGCCAGCCTGGCCAAGGCCAAGCGCTCCCAGGCCGCCTATCAGGCGCTGCGCGACGACATCTTCGCCTTCCGCCTCCTGCCCGGCGATCGGTTCACCGAGAACGATG
Source organism: Cupriavidus sp. OV096 (assembly GCF_900115455.1). Taxonomy (NCBI): domain Bacteria; kingdom Pseudomonadati; phylum Pseudomonadota; class Betaproteobacteria; order Burkholderiales; family Burkholderiaceae; genus Cupriavidus; species Cupriavidus sp. OV096. Next base: position 29,053 of record NZ_FOWM01000001.1, on the reverse strand, counting down.
TGGCGGAGCGGCTGGGCATCTCCCGCACGCCCGTGCGCGAGGCGCTGCACCGCCTGCAGGGCGATGGGCTGGTGCGCGGCTACTACCGCAACGGCTGGGAAGTGGTGCCGCTGGATCTGGCCCGCTTCGAAGCGCTCTACGAGTTGCGCACCCTGCTGGAGACCCACGCGGTAACGCGGCTGTGCCGGCCCGAGGCCCCGCATCAGGCGGCCCTCGCGGCGCTGGTGCGGCAGCTTGGCGCGATCTGGCGCGTGCCCGTCGCCCGGCGGCTGGCCGATGGCAACGCCGTGGCGCAACTGGACGAGGCCTTCCACCTTGCCATCGTCGATGCGGCCGGCAATCCCGAGTCGGCGGCGGTCCACCAGCAGGTGACGGACCGCATCCGCATCATCCGCCGGCTCGACTTCGCCTTCGGCACGCGGATTTCGCTGACGTACGACGAACATTCGGCCATTCTCGACGCCCTGGAAGCCGCCGATGGCGCCCGCGCCGTGGCGCTGCTCTCCACCCATATCGAAGATGGCCGTGCCGAGGTCAGCCGGCTGACCACCGAGCGGCTCGAGCAAGCCCGCACCAGCCTTGTGCGCCCCGCGCCGGCCCAGACCCCGAACGCACCCGTCCGGCGCAGGCGCTTCGGCTGACTCCCGCCTTTCCCATTCCGCTTTCCACGTGACCATCCACCCGCCAGCCCCGTGCTGACGCGGGCTTGAGACGTTTCTTATTAGGCGAGCGTGCCCGGGCGCACGTGGTGGCACGCCTATTGCGATCCTTCTGCACAGGAAATTTATGTATACATAAATCGCAGGAGTCGCGGAGCGTGGCATTTCATCTCAATCCGATCCGGGGTAGCCGGGGCATGGCCGTGGCGCCGCACGCGCTGGCGTCGCAGAGTGCGCTGGCCGTGCTGCGCGAGGGCGGCAACGCCGTCGAGGCGATGGTCGCCGCCGCCGCCACCATCGCCGTGGTCTATCCCCATATGAATAGCATCGGCGGCGACAGCTTCTGGCTGATCTCCCGCCCCGGCGAGGCGCCGCGCGCCCTGGACGCCTGCGGCGCAGCGGCCGGCGATGCCACCATCGCGCGCTATCGGGAGGCCGGCTTCCAGGCCATTCCCACGCGCGGCGGCATGGCGGCGAACACCGTCGCCGGCACGGTGTCCGGCTGGCAGGCGGCGCTGGCGTGGTCGCACGACGCGCTGGGCGGGCGCCTGCCGCTCTCGCGGCTGCTGGCCGATGCCATCGACTATGCCCGCGTGGGCGTGCCGGTCACGCAGAGCCAGTCGGCCTGCGTGGCCGCCAAGGCCGCAGAACTGGCCGATGTGCCGGGCTTCGCTGAGACATTTCTGATCGACGGACGCGCTCCGGCGGCGGGCACGCGCTTCCGCCATCCGCGTCTGGGCGCCACGCTGGAGCAACTGGCGCAGGCCGGGCTCGATGACTTCTATCAGGGCGATCTGGCACAGATGCTGGCCCGCGAACTCGGCAACGCGGGCAGTCCGCTGACGCTGGCCGACCTGCGCGCGCACCGCGCCACTTGGAAAGCGCCCCTGGCGCTGGCCCATTCACGCGGCACGGTCTACAACATGCCGCCGCCCACGCAGGGGCTGGTGTCGCTGCTGATCCTCGGTCAACTGGACCGCCTGCTGGCGCCCGGCATGGACCCGCTCGGCCCGGACTTCGTCCATGCCTGCGTGGAGGCCACCAAGCAGGCGTTCCACGTGCGCGACCGGCATATCACCGATCCCGCCTATATGGAGATCGATCCACTGGACCTGCTGGCGCCGCCGTGGCTCGATGCCGCCGCCGCGCGCATCCGCCCGGACGCGGTGCTGCCGTGGGGGCAGGGCATGGGGCCGGCGGACACGGTCTGGATGGGCGTGATCGATGGTAGCGGCGTGGCGGTGAGCTTTATCCAGAGCATTTATCACGAGTTCGGCAGCGGCATCGTGCTACCGGGCACCGGCGTGAACTGGCAGAACCGGGGCTGCAGCTTTTCGCTCGATCCGACTGCGCGCAACCCGCTGATGCCGGGGCGCAAGCCATTCCACACGCTGAATCCGGCCATGGCGCGCCTGAACGACGGCCGCACGCTGGTCTACGGAAACATGGGCGGCGACGGCCAGCCGCAGTCGCAGAGCGCGGTGTTCTCGCGGATCGTCCATTTCGGCATGAACCCGCAGGCCGCCATCGACGCACCGCGCTGGCTGCTCGGCCGCACCTGGGGCCAGACCAGCGACACCCTCAAGCTCGAATCGCGCTTTCCCGATGCCACGCAGCAGGCGCTGCACCGCCTGGGTCATGACGTGGAGGTGCTGGGGCCATACGACGAAACCATGGGCCACGCCGGCGCCATCGTGCTGCAGGCCGATGGCCTCTACCAGGGCGGCAGCGATCCGCGTAGCGATGGCGGCGTGGCGGCCTGGTAGGGCGGGGGTCGCAATTTACTGAGTTCCAACCTGCGCGAGCCCGCCATGACGAATGCGTGGCCGCGTGTCTTCCTCGAAGTTCCTGTCTCAAGGAGTGGTGCAAATGCGTACCGTTGCTGATAACGCGGCCCTCGGCGTGCCGCAGGCCATGCCGCTGGCGCGCACGCGCTGGCTGCAACTGTTGCTGGGTCTCGTCTGCATGATGGCGATTTCCAGTCCGCAGTATGTCTGGACCCTGTTTACCAAGCCGCTGGCGGCCAAGCTGGGGGTGCCGCTCTCGGAGTTGCAGGTCACCTTCTCGCTGCTGATCGTGCTGCAGACGTTCTTTTCGCCGTTCCAGGGCGCGCTGATCGAGCGCTTCGGGCCACGCCGGCTGATCGCGGCCGGCACGGTGATGGCCGGGCTGTCGTGGGTGCTGGCCGCCTCGGCCCAGAGCGTGGGCATGCTGTACCTGACCTATGGCGTGGTCGGCGGCCTGGGCACGGGCATCGTCTATATCGGCGTGGTGGGGCAGATGGTGCGCTGGTTCCCGGACCGGCGCGGGTTTGCCGTCGGCATGGTCGCGGCCGGCTACGGCATGGGCGCCATCGTCACCACCTTCCCGATTGCTTCGGCCCTGGCCGGCAAGGGGCTGGAGACCACGCTGTGGCAGTTCGGCCTGATTTTCGCGGTGATCGGCTTCCTGGCTTCGCAGGGGCTGCGCGCCCCGGCGCCGGGCGAGCGGCTGCCGGTGCGCGCGTCGTACACGCCCTCCAACGTGGTGGACATGCCGACCCGTCAGATGCTCAAGATGCCGCTGTTCTGGCTGCTGTTCCTGATGATGACGATGATGTCCACGTCAGGGCTGATGGTCACCTCGCAGATGGCCGCCTTCGCCAAGGACTTCGGGGTGTCCAACGCGGTGGTCTTCGGCATGGCCGCGCTACCGCTGGCGCTGACCATCGACCGGCTCACCAACGGGCTGACGCGACCGATGTTCGGCTGGATTTCCGACCGCTGGGGTCGTGAAAATACGATGTGCTTCGCCTTCGCGCTGGAGGCCGTGGCGATGACGCTGTGGCTGCTCACGCGCGAGAACGCGGTGCTGTTCGTGCTGCTCTCGGGCGTGGTGTTCCTGGGCTGGGGCGAGATCTTCTCGCTGTTCCCGTCCACGCTGACCGATACCTTCGGCACCAAATTCGCCACCACCAACTACGGCTGGCTCTATATCTCGCAGGGGATCGGCTCGATTTTCGGCGGCCCGCTGGCGGCGCTGATGCATGAGCGCATGGGGAGCTGGATGCCGGTGTTCGGCGTGGCCATCACGCTGGACATCGTCACGGCGGCGCTGGCCATCGCGGTGCTCAAGCCGTGGCGCCGGCGCTATCTGGCGGGCACTTCGGCAGCCGCGGCAGCCTGACCGCGGGCGCTGCGTCAATCCGCCGCGGCGGATTGACAGCGCAATGGCGGGATATCAAGGGGCCGCTGGCAACGGCGGACGGAAAATGGGTAATAATTCGGCTCGACGCCTCTTCCGTCCCGGACCCCCATGCAAGCCAATTCCCGTGCCTACTTCCTGCTGATCGCCGTGCTCTCGTTCGCGATGCTCGGCGCCGCGCTCTACTTCCAGTTCGTGGAGGGCTACCAGCCGTGTCCGCTCTGCATCATGCAGCGCTTCGCCTTCGTCGGCATCGGCCTGTTTTCCCTGCTGGCCGCGCTGGCCCAGAACACGCGCACGCTGTGGCAGGGGCTGGGCATGCTGTCCGGCGTGGCCGGGATCGCGGTGGCGGGGTATCACGTCTCCCTGCTGCTGAACCCGAAGTCCTCGTGCGGCATCGATCCGCTGGAAAACTGGGTCAACGCACTGCCCACCGCGCGCCTGCTGCCCCAGGTGTTCTTCTCGGACGGCCTGTGCACCGCGCCGCTGCCGCCCCTGTTCGGCATCTCGATCCCGGCATGGTCACTGATCTGGCTGGTGATTCTGACGGTGACGCTGGCGGTGGGGCTGATCCGGCGGGAGAAGAATTACCGGTGAGACGCCGGTGAGATCAAACAAAAACGCCACCCTCGGGTGGCGTTTTCACATGTCTTACGCGATCTGTTCGATCTGTTCCTGCAGTTCCAGCCAGCGCTCCTCCAGCTGTTCCAGTTCGCTGGTGACTTCGCCCTGGCGCTTCAGCATTTCCATCAGCCTGGCCTTGTTGGTTTCGGCGTAGCTGGTCTCGTCGGCCATGAAGGCGTCGATGGCGGTTTTGTCGGTGTGGAGCGCGGCCATGCGCTTTTCGACTTTTTCGAGTTCCTTGGTCAGCGGCTTGCGCAGGACGGAGAGACGCTGGCGCTCGTCGGCGTCGGCGCGGCGCTGGTCCTTGCGGTTGACGTTGGCGCCGGCGTCCGCCGCGGCTTCGGAGGCGTGCGCGGCCGTGGCGGCGTTGCGCTTGGCGGCGGCTTGCTGGAGCAGCCAGTCACGGTAGTCGTCCAGGTCGCCATCGAATGGACGGATGGTGCCGTCCGCCACCAGCATGAACTGGTCCGAGGTGGCGCGCAGCAGGTGCCGGTCGTGGGAGACCAGGATCAGGGTGCCTTCGAACTGGGCCAGCGCCATGGTCAGGGCCTCGCGGGTGTCGAGGTCCAGGTGGTTGGTCGGCTCGTCCAGCAGCAGGAAGTTGGGCTTCTGCCAGACGATCAGCGACAGCGCCAGCCGGGCCTTTTCGCCACCCGAGAACGGTTCGATCGGCGCGGTCGCCATGTCGCCCCGGAAGTTGAAGCTGCCCAGGAAGTCGCGCAGCTCCTGCTCGCGCACGTCCGGCGCCAGCCGCGCCAGATGCTGGAGCGGGGAATCGTGGTCGCGCAGGGTTTCGAGCTGATGCTGGGCGAAATAGCCGATCACCAGCCCCTTGCCCAGCCGCAGCGTGCCGTTCATCGGCGCCTGCGTGCCGGCCAGCGTCTTGACCAGCGTGGACTTGCCTTGACCGTTGGCGCCAAGCAGGCCGATGCGCTGGCCGTTCTGGATCGACATCGCCAGGTTGTGCAGGATGGTCACGGGCGGCTCGGCCTCGGCGTACCCGCAATCCACCCCCTCGAGCACCATCATCGGGTTCGGCGCCGAATCGGGCTCGCGGAACTCGAAGGCAAAGCCGGCCGCCACGTGCACCGGCGCCAGCCGCTCCATCTTCTCGAGCGCCTTGACGCGGCTCTGCGCCTGGCGCGCTTTGGTCGCCTTAGCCTTGAAGCGGTTGATGAACGATTCCAGATGCGCGATTTCTTTCTGCTGGCGCGCGTAGGCTGACGACTGCAGCGCCATCTGCTGGAGCCGCAGGGTCTCGAACTGGGTGTAATTGCCGCCATAACGGCGCAACTGCTGGTTCTCGATATGGACCGTGACGTTGCAGATCGCGTCGAGGAACTCGCGATCGTGGGAAATCATCACCAGCGTGCCCGGGTAGCGCGCCAGCCAGTCCTCCAGCCAGACGATGGCGTCCAGATCCAGGTGGTTGGTCGGTTCGTCGAGCAGCAGCAGGTCGGACGGGCACATCAGCGCCTGGGCCAGGTTCAGGCGCATGCGCCAGCCGCCCGAGAACGACGCCACGGGCTGCGTCACCTGCGGCAACGTGAAGCCCAGGCCCAGCAGCAGCGCTTCGGCGCGGGCCGGCGCGGTGTAGCCGTCGGCATCGGCGAAGGCGGCGTGGGCCTCGCCCTCGGCGCTGCCGTCGCCGCTGGCCTGGGCGGCGGCGATGCGCGCTTCGATCTCGCGCAGCCGGGTGTCGCCATCGATCACATAGTCCACGGCGGAGCGGTCAACCGCCGGGGTTTCCTGCGCCACGTGCGCGATACGCCACTGCGCGGGCACGAAGACATCGCCGCCATCCGGGTGCAGCTCGCCCCGCAGCATGCCGAACAGCGTGGACTTGCCGCTGCCGTTGGCGCCGACAAGGCCGACGCGCTCGGCTGGGTTGAGCGTCACGCTGGTGTGGTCGAACAGCACCTTGGTGCCGCGCTGGAGGACTAGCTGGTCGATTCGGATCACGAGGACTGGGAGATAAGGCGAAGAACACGCCCGGAGGCGGGCAGGCCGGCATTGTAGCGCGCCCGGTGGCCGGTCTTGCGGGCGCCAGCCGGCCCCGGGCCCCATGTCCGTATCCATGTATTCAGGGATTTCCCCTAATTCGTCACTTCCAGGTTCTCCTGGTACGGGGTTTGCGTGTAAATTTATTTACATAGACCGCCGCACCGGGAAAGTGCCTTTTCATCAAAGGACTTTCCGGGATGGTGCGCGCGGCGCCCTGAACCGGTTCTTTCCCCAGACATGCCCGAAGGCCAGTCGATTTCCGAACGCATCGCCCGCAGCCTGCCCACGCTGACGCCCGCGCACCAGCGCATGGCGCAGTACGTGCTGGACAACCTGTTCCGCGCGGCGACCATGCGCATCGACGAATTCGCGACGGCCGTGGATGTGTCCGTGGCCACGGCCAACCGCTTTGCCCGGGCGCTCGGCTTCGAAGGCTATCCGCAGTTCCGCGCCGAACTCGTGCGCGGCTTCGAGGCCACGCTGGCCCCGGTGGAGCGCCTGCGCGACGAACTGGCCCGCCCGACGACGGTGGCCGAGGTCTTCGCCGCCGCGCTGGACGACGGCGCGCGCAACCTCGAAGCCACGCGCCGCGCGCTCGATGCCGAGGCCTGCGAGCGGGCCGTCGATGCCATCCTCGCCGCCGAGCGCGTCTATGTGATGGGCTTCGGGGCGAGCGGCTTCCTGGCCGGCCTGCTCCAGCACGGGCTGGAGATGCACTGCCGCATGGTGACGTCGGTGTCGACGGTGGGCGGCGCGTCGCACGCGGCGCGGCAACTGTTCAAGCTCCAGCCGCAAGACCTGGTCATCGCCATCGCCTTTCCCCGATATGTGACGGACAGCATGGTGCTGGCCAAGCGCGTGAAGGCCCATCGCGGCAGGCTGCTGGCGCTGACGGATGGCCCGACCTCGCCGCTGGCACCGCTGGCCGATATCGCGCTGTATGCCAACGCCGGCAATCGTCTTTCCGCGAATTCCGATGCCACGGTGCTCGCGCTGATCGAAGCGCTGTGCGGTGCCGTGGCCTATCGCTCGGTGCGCTCCGTCAAGGCGGCGGCCGAGATGACCGAATTCCTGCTCCCCTGGCTCTACGACGCACCCGGTGCGGGCCAGCGCGAGCGGGGCACCTCGAAATCTTCCGAATCTACTGAGTGAAAGCTGTCATGACCCAGGCTGTCATTGCCATCCACGGCGGCGCCGGCACGATTACCCGTGCCGCCATGGATGCCAACCGTGAACGCGAATACATCGCTGCGCTGGAGCAGGTGCTGCTGGCCGGCCAACGCGTGCTGGCCGAGGGCGGCAGCGCGCTCGACGCCGTGACCGAAGCGGTGCGCCTGCTTGAGGACTGCCCGCTGTTCAACGCCGGCAAGGGCGCCGTGCTGACCCACGCCGGCACGTTCGAGCTGGACGCCGCCGTGATGGACGGCGCCACGCGCAACGCTGGCGCCGTGGCCTGCGTGACGCGCGTGCGCAACCCGGTGCTGGCCGCGCGGGCCGTGCTGGAGCACAGCGAGCACGTGCTGTTCGCCGCCGACGGCGCCGAGGCGTTTGCCGAGGCGCAGGGGCTCGAACTCGTCTCCCCCGACTATTACTTCACGCAGGCCCGCCACGACCAGTGGCAGCGCGCGCAGGCGAGCACCGGCATGGCCTTGCTCGACCACGACGCGGCGGCGCTGGCAGCGAAGGCGGCGCAAGCTGGCACCGATCCGATCGATCCGGACAAGAAGTTCGGCACGGTGGGCGCGGTGGCTTGCGACGCCCAGGGCAACCTGGCTGCCGCCACCTCTACCGGCGGCGTGACCAACAAGCAGGTGGGCCGCGTGGGCGATACGCCCGTGTTCGGCGCCGGCTGCTATGCCGATGACGTGGCGGCCGTGTCCGCCACCGGCACCGGCGAGATGTTCATCCGCACCGTGGCCGCGCACGATGTGTCCGCGCAGATGCGCTACGCCGGGCTGTCGCTGGAAGAATCGGCGCGCCGCGTGGTGATGGAGAAGCTGGTCGCCATTCAGGGCCGGGGCGGCCTGATTGCCGTGGATCGGCAGGGCAACGTCACGCTGCCGTTCAACACCGAGGGCATGTACCGCGGCGTGGCGCGCGTGGGCGAGCCTGTCAGCGTGCTGATCTACGGTTGATCGTCGTCAGCCCGCAGCCCCGCAAATTCGAAGTCTTTCGTAGCAAATCGCAGTAGAACGCAGCAATCGCAGCACATCGGACAAGTCGCATGGCCAACACCTCTACGCATCGAAACCTCGTACTTCCCCCTGAACGCGTCGTCGCGGTGGACAACCTGTCCGTCCGCTTCGCCACCTCGGAGCGGACCGTCGAGGCCGTGCGCAACCTCTCTTTCCACGTCGATCGCGGCGAGACGCTGGCCGTGGTGGGCGAGTCCGGCTCGGGCAAGTCGGTCACGTCGCTGGCGCTGATGCGGCTGGTGGAGCATGGCGGCGGCAAGATCGCCAACGGCAGCATGCTGCTGCGCCGGCGCGGCGGCGAGGTGCTGGACCTGGCTCGCGCGCCCGACGCCGCCCTGCGTTCCGTGCGCGGCTCGGACGTGGCGATGATCTTCCAGGAGCCGATGACCTCGCTGAACCCGGTATTCCCGGTGGGCGAGCAGATCGCCGAATCGATCCGGCTGCATCAGGGCAAGAACAAGGCTGCCGCGCGCGCCGAGGCGCTGCGCATGCTCGAACTCGTACGCATTCCCGAGGCGCGCCGCGTGCTGGACCGCTATCCGCACCAGCTCTCCGGCGGCATGCGCCAGCGCGTGATGATTGCCATGGCGCTGTCGTGCAAGCCGGCGCTGCTGATTGCCGATGAGCCGACCACGGCGCTGGACGTGACCATCCAGGCCGAAATCCTGCAACTGATCCGCAACCTCCAGTCCGAGATGGACATGGGCGTGGTCTTCATCACCCACGACATGGGCGTGGTGGCCGAAGTGGCCGACCGCGTGCTGGTGATGTATCGGGGCGAGAAGGTCGAGGAGGGCACCTCCGACGAGGTCTTCCACGCGCCGGCTCACCCGTACACGCGCGCGCTGCTCTCCGCCGTGCCGAAGCTCGGGGCGATGTCCGGCAAGGATCTGCCGGCCAAGTTCCCGCTGGTGCAGGTGAACGACGTGGCCGCGCCCGAGGCCGAGGTGCCGCAGGACACCGTCCACGCCGGCGCCGAGCCGATCCTGCGCGTGCGCGATCTGGTCACCCGCTTCGACGTCCCGGGCGGCCTGTTCGGCCGGGTCACGCGCCGCGTGCATGCGGTGGAGCAGGTCAGCTTCGACCTGTACCCGGGCGAGACGCTGGCGCTGGTGGGCGAATCGGGCTGCGGCAAGTCCACCACGGGCCGCTCGCTGCTGCGTCTGGTGGATGCCCAGAGCGGCACGATCGAGTTCGCCGGCCAGAACATCAGCCAGATGCAGGGCCCGGCGCTGCAGGCGCTGCGCCGCAATATCCAGTTCATCTTCCAGGACCCGTTCGCCTCGCTCGATCCGCGCGTGCCGGTGGGTTACTCGATCATGGAGCCGCTGCTGGTGCACAAGGTCGCCAGCGGCCGCGAAGCCGAAGCCCGCGTGGCGTGGCTGCTCGAAAAGGTGGGCCTGACGCCCGCCCACGCCTCGCGCTATCCGCACGAGTTCTCGGGCGGCCAACGCCAGCGCATCTGTATTGCACGGGCGCTGGCGCTGAACCCCAAGGTGGTGGTGGCCGACGAATCGGTGTCCGCCCTCGATGTGTCGATTCAGGCACAAATCGTGAACCTGATGCTCGACCTCCAGCGCGAGCTGGGCGTCGCCTTCCTGTTCATCTCCCACGATATGGCCGTGGTGGAGCGCGTGAGCCATCGCGTGGCCGTGATGTATCTGGGCCAGATCGTCGAGATCGGCCCGCGCCGCGCGATTTTCGAGAATCCGCAGCACCCGTATACGAAGAAGCTGATGTCGGCGGTGCCGATTGCCGATCCGGCGCGCCGCCATGTGAGGCGCGAGCCGCTTTCTGATGAAATCCCCAGCCCGATCCGTGCAGTGGGCGACGAGCCGGTGGTGCAGCCACTGGTGGCGGTGGCCGGCAGCGGCGCGCACGGGCACTTCGTGGCCCGGCACCCGGTTGGCGGCGCGTATTGAGCTTTTATCAAGTCTTGAGTCTAGTCATCACGCAGTACTGATTTTTTCCAACAGGAGAAGAGAAATATGTCTACCCGTATGGTTTCGCCGCGCCTGATCGCCGGCGCCGTGGCGATGAGCGCGATTGGCATGCTGGGCGCCAGCCCGGCGTTCGCGGCCAAGGACGCCGTGATGGCCGTGTACTCGACGTTCACCACGCTCGATCCGTACGATGCCAACGACACGCTGTCGCAGGCAGCCGTGAAGTCGTTCTACCAGGGCCTGTTCGGCTTCGACAAGGACCTGAAGCTGGTCAACGTGCTGGCTGACAGCTACGACGTGACCAAGGACGGCCTGGTCTACACGATCAAGCTCAAGAAGGGCATCAAGTTCCACGACGGCACCACCTTCGACGCCACCGCCGTCAAGGCCAACCTGGACCGCGTGACCGATCCGGCCAACAAGCTCAAGCGCTACACGCTGTTCAACCGCGTGGCCAAGACCGAGGTGGTGGACCCGGCCACGGTCAAGATCACGCTGAAGGAGCAGTTCTCGCCGTTCATCAACGTGCTGGCCCACCCGTCGGCCGTGATGATCAGCCCGACCGCGCTGAAGAAGTACGGCAAGGAAATCGCCTTCCACCCGGTGGGCACCGGTCCGTTCGAGTTCGTCGAATGGAAGCAGACCGACTACCTGAAGGGCAAGAAGTTTGCCGGCTACTGGAAGACGGGCTACCCAAAGATCGACACCATCACCTGGAAGCCGGTGGTGGACAACAACACCCGCTCGGCCGTGATGCAGACGGGCGAGGCGGACTTCGCGTTCAGCATTCCGTTCGAGCAGGCCGCCGTGCTGAAGGCCAGCCCGAAGGTGGACCTGATCGACGGTCCGTCGATCATCCAGCGCTATGTGTCGTTCAACACCCAGGTCAAGCCGTTCAATGACCCGAAGGTGCGCCAGGCCATCAACTACGCCATCAACAAGGAAGCGCTGGCCAAGGTGGCCTTCGCCGGCTACGCCGTGCCGGCCCAGGGCGTGGTGCCGCCGGGCGTGGACTTCGCCGAGAAGCTGGGCCCGTGGCCGTATGACCCGGCCAAGGCGCGCGAGCTGCTGAAGGAAGCCGGCTACCCGAACGGCTTCGAGACCACGCTGTGGTCGGCCTACAACCACACCACGGCGCAGAAGGTGATCCAGTTCGTGCAGCAGCAGCTGCAACAGGTGGGCATCAAGGCGCAGGTGCAGGCCCTGGAAGCCGGCCAGCGCGTGGAGCGCGTGGAGTCCGTGCAGAAGCCTGAGGACGCCGGCGTGCGCCTGTACTACGTGGGCTGGTCGTCGTCGACGGGCGAGTCGGACTGGGCGCTGCGCCCGCTGCTGGCCTCGGAATCGATGCCGCCGAAGCTGCTGAACACGGCGTACTACAAGAACGACCAGGTCGATGCGGACATCGCCGGCGCGCTGCGCACGACGGACCGCGCCGAGAAGGCCAGGCTGTACAAGGACGCCCAGGAACGGATCTGGAAGGATGCCCCGTGGGCGTTCCTGATCACGGAGAAGGTGCTGTTCGCGCGTTCCAAGCGCCTGAGCGGCGCCTACGTGATGCCTGACGGCTCGTTCAACTTCGACGAGATCGACATCAAGCAGTAAGCGTTTTGCGCCCCTCTCCCGCTTGCGGGGGAGGGGCGCAAATATAAAGACGGCGCCACCAAGCGCCGCCGAAGTGGTAGCTGTAGTCGCGGTAAGTCGTCCTTACAGTCGTACGCAGTAAGCCGTGTTGGCCGCCCGCCCGAGATGCGGGGCATGGGCGGGTGGCCCGCGGTCTCAATTCCTGGTAGCCAGATGCTGAATTACTTCCTCAAACGATTCCTGGGCGTGATCCCGACACTGCTGCTCGTGGCAGTGCTGGTGTTCCTGTTCGTCCACATGCTGCCCGGTGACCCGGCGCGGCTGGCCGCCGGCCCTGAAGCCGACATGGCCACCGTCGAACTGGTGCGCAAGGACCTGGGACTGGATCGCCCGATGCCCGAGCAGTTCGTGCGCTTCTTCACCAACGCGCTGCAGGGGGAATTCGGCACCTCGCTGCGCACCAAGCGCCCGGTCTCCGAGGAGATTGGCGAGCGCTTCCTGCCCACGCTGTACCTGACGCTCTCGTCGATGGTCTGGGCAGTCATCTTCGGCATGGCCATCGGCATTGGCTCGGCGGTGTGGCGCAACAAATGGCCGGACCGGCTCGGCATGACGCTGGCGGTGTCGGGCATCTCGTTCCCGGCCTTCGCGCTCGGCATGCTGCTGATGGAGGTCTTCTCGGTGCAACTGGGCTGGCTGCCGTCGATTGGCGCCGATAGCTGGAAGCACTACATCCTGCCCTCGCTGACGCTGGGCGCCGCCGTGGCCGCCGTGATGGCGCGCTTCACGCGGGCCTCGTTCATCGAGGTGCTGCAGGAAGATTTCGTGCGTACCGCCCGGGCCAAGGGCGTGCGCGAGACCGTGGTGGTCATCAAGCACACGCTGCGCAACGCGATGATCCCGGTCGTGACGATGATGGGCCTGCAGTTCGGCTTCCTGCTGGGCGGCTCCATCCTGGTCGAGAAGGTGTTCAACTGGCCCGGCCTGGGCCGCCTGCTGGTGGACGCCGTGGAAATGCGCGACTACCCGGTCATCCAGGCCGAGGTGCTGCTGTTCTCGCTCGAATTCATCCTGATCAACCTGGTGGTGGACATGCTCTACACCGTGATCAATCCCACCATCCGCTACAAGTAAGAGGCCGGCATGACTGAGCTTTCCACGCCCGCCGCGGCAGCATCCCCCAGTACCGCCCCGGAGGCCGTCCGCACGCCCTGGACCGAGTTCTGGCGCAAGTTCCGCAAGCAGCACCTGGCCCTGGTGGCCGGCGCCTTCGTGCTGATGCTGGTGGTGATTGCGGTGCTGGCGCCGTACATCGTCCCCTACGACCCCGAGAACTTCTTCGACTACGACGCGCTGAACGCCGGGCCGTCCGCCGCCCACTGGATGGGGGTGGACTCGCTCGGCCGCGACATCTTCAGCCGCATCCTGGCCGGCACGCGCATCTCGCTGGCGGCTGGCTTCTTCTCGGTCATCATCGGCGCCATCATCGGCACCGTGCTGGGCCTGATGGCGGGCTACTACGAGGGCTGGTGGGACCGCATCGTGACGCGCCTGTCGGACGTGCTGTTCGCGTTCCCGGGCATCCTGCTTGCGATCGGCATCGTGGCCATCCTCGGCAATGGCATGACCAACGTGATCTTCGCCGTGGCCGTGTTCAGCGTGCCGGCGTTCGCGCGGCTGGTGCGCGGCAACACGCTGATGCTCAAGGGGCTGACCTATGTGGAGGCGGCCAGGAGTATCGGGGCGTCCGACTGGACCATCCTGATGCGGCACATCCTGCCGGGTACGGTGTCGTCCATCGTGGTGTATTTCTCGATGCGGATCGGCACGTCGATTATCACGGCCGCCGGGCTGTCGTTCCTCGGCCTCGGCGCCCAGCCGCCCACCCCGGAATGGGGCGCGATGCTCAACGAGGCGCGCGCCGACATGGTCACCGCGCCGCACGTGGCCATCTTCCCGAGCCTGGCCATCTTCCTGACCGTGCTGGCGTTCAACCTGCTCGGCGACGGGCTGCGCGACGCCCTCGATCCGAAGATCGACCGCCGGTGATGCCCGCATGACCGCCAACGCGCCCCCCGTGGTCGGCAACCTGCCGGCCGGCTCCCGCAACGCGATCACCGATGTGCCGGGCGTGAGCGTCGGCCATCGCACGCTGGCGGACGGCGCCTGCCAGACCGGCGTGACCGTGATCCGCCCGCACGCCGGCAACGTCTACACCCACAAGGTGCCGGCGGCGGCTGTGGTGCTCAATGGCTTCGGCAAGAGCATCGGGCTGGTGCAGGTGGAGGAACTGGGCGTGCTGGAGACGCCCATCGCGCTGACCAACACGTTCAGCGTGGGGACCGTGGCGCAGGCGCAGATCCGCGCGGCGATTGCGGAGAACCCCGAGATCGGGCGCGGCTGGCCCACGGTCAATCCGCTGGTTTTCGAATGCAATGACGGCTACCTGAACGATATCCAGGCGATGGCGGTGCAGGAAGCCGACTACGCCGGGGCACTGGCGACTGCCGGGGCCGAGGTGGCGCAGGGCGCCGTAGGCGCCGGGCGTGGGATGTCGTCGTTCGGGGTGAAGGGTGGCATCGGCACGGCGTCACGTCTGGCGGGTGGGTATACCGTCGGCGCGATGGTGCTGTCGAACTTCGGCACGGCCGAGTCGCTGATCTATGCGGGCCAGGCCGTGGGTTCCAGGCTGGCCGAGCGTCTGGCTGCCAAGACCGAGACGGAGAAGGGCTCGATCATCATGGTCGTGGCCACCGATGCGCCGCTCGACGCCCGGCAGCTTCGGCGCCTGGCGCTGCGCGCCGGCACCGGCCTCGCGCGTACCGGGTCGGTCTTCGGCCATGGCTCCGGCGACATCGCGCTGGCCTTTTCCACGGCCTACACCGTGCCCCATCTGGCCGATGTGCCGATGCCTGCCGTGCCGATGGTCCACGAATCGCGGCTCGACCCGCTGTTCCGGGCCGCCGCCGACAGCGTGGAGCAGGCCATCGTCCACGCCCTCTGGCATGCCGAGCCAGTGACCGGCCGCGACGGCCACCACCGCGCGGCGCTGCGCGAGCTGCTGCCGGATCTCTCCGAGACCTGATATGAAGATTCTGATTTCCGCCGATATCGAAGGCGTGGCGGGCGTATTCCACACCGAGCAGACGCGCGCCGGCAATGGCGAGTACGAGCGCGCCCGCGCCTGGATGACGGCCGAGGCGAACGCGGCGGTGCAGGGCGCCTTCGCGGGCGGCGCCACCGAGGTGCTGGTCAACGACTCGCACGGCGGCTTCCGCAACCTGCTGCCGGACCAGATCGACCCGCGTGCGCAACTGGTGCTCGGCAAGCCGCGCTACCTGAGCATGATGGCCGGCGTGGAGCACGACTGCGACGGCGTGTTCATGATCGGCTATCACAGCCGCGCACAGGGCCGGGGCGTGCTGGCGCACACCATCAACAGCAGCGCCTTCGCACGGGTCTGGTTCAACGGGCTGGAGCTGGGCGAGGCGGGCATCTATGCCGCACTGGCCGGCGAGTTCGACGTGCCCGTGCTGCTGGCCAGCGGCGACGACGTGTTCATCGCCGAAACCCAGCCGCTGATGCCCTGGGTGCGCTACGTGCAGACCAAGACGGCGGGCGGGCAGGGCAGCGGCACCACGCTGTCACCGACGGCTGCGCGCGATGCCATCGCCCACGCGGCGGAGGCCGTGACGCGCAATGCCATCGCCCATCCCGAGGCCCGCTGCCTGGAACTGGCCGGCCCGGTCAACTGCCGGCTGCAAACCATGTCCTCCGCCTACGCCGACCTGTTCTGCCAGTGGCCGACCTTCGAGCGCGTGGACGGCGTGACGCTGGCCTTCACGGCGCCCACCGTGCAGGCCGCCGTGCGCATGCTGAACTGCTGCTCGGCCATGGCCTTCATGCTGAAGTAACGATAAATGGTGGCGGCGGGGCGGGCGGTGCGACAATAGCGCCCGTTCCCCGGATTTACCCCTCGTCACCATGAAGCAGGCCCCGCCCGGCGGCTGGATTCCCGTTCGCAAGGATTTCGTCGATCCCGCCAACACCCGCTGCCACGCGCGCGGCGCCAAGGGCGGCCGCCACCACGGCTTTCCCGAGGGCCACGCCTATATCCTGCGCGGGCCGGATGGCCACGAATACCCCTTCGGCGCCGACTGTGCCCGCGCCGCGCTGCCCGAGCCGGCCTGGCTTGAACAGGTGCCCGACTACACCGAGCGCGACGCCGTGCCGCGCCTCCCCGATTTCACCGACATCCCGCCCCCGCGCCGCAGCCGCAAGGCCACCGCCGCCGAGCAGGAACTCGCCCGCCGCAACGCCGCCACGCGCTACGTGGTGCTACGCATGGAGAAGGTGGCCGCCGTGCCACGCGTGCAGCCCACGGTGCGCTTCCCGGCGCTGGAAGACCTCTACCAGCAGATCGCCCAGGGCGGCGCGCTCTCCAACGCCCAGGTGACCCGCGTGCTGGCCATCGAACGCAGCGCCGCCACGCCAGCCAAGCTCCGCATGCTGAACCTGCTCGACGTCTACACGGCCCACGTGAAGCTGGAACGCCTGATCGCCGCCTCGAACAACCTCGACAACATCCGCTTCCTGCGCAGCCTCCACGACTGGCTGGCGCGCCACCTCGTGCTATCCACGGCGCAGCTGGACGCGGCAGGGGTCGTTATGCATCCCCACGCATTCCGGTCGGCCTGGCCGAGTGGGGGTGGGGAGGGGGAGTTGTTCTAGGGGGGCAGGCGCGGCTCTGCAAATCCCACGATTGAGGGGGTACCTCCCTCGTCGGTGGGGGAGGGGCGGCGTGGGCGCTCGGACGTCTTTCGACAAGGTGCAATCCCCCGCATCGACAGATAACGGCACGCCGCACATCATCCTTAACCTCATGTCGTGATGTAACTGGCGTCAGGCGTGAGATGTGGGGTGTTCACGCATTGCTGTGCGCGGTGCGGCTTGAATTTAATCCTGCTTACTTCTCCCTTAAAAATTACGAAATCGCCTCAAATTGCAACGTTGCACTCCGCCCACGACGCGGGTGCTTTTAGCCGATCGGCTATTTGAGGCAGATCCCGCCTTTGTTATCTTCCGGCCCCGATAGCCGCTGCGTTCGTCACATGCGCAGCACAGGATAAGAAAGAAGGGAGCAGGTCGTTGTATCGAGTACGGGGGAATTTTGCCTGGCTGCCGCGTGGGGTGGCCGGATGGGTCACGGGTCTGAGCCAGTTCGCACTGGCCGCGCACTGCCTTGCCGCCGGCGTTGTGCCGGACGGCGGCACTGCCACCACGGCCGTCACGGGCGCCAATGGCCGCATCACGGTCGGCGTGGCCGGCGCCGTGGGCGGCGTTTCCGCCAATACCTACCGCGAATTCAACGTGCCGCGTGCCGGGGTCGATCTCGACAACGCGGCGGCGCGCGCACGCACCATCCTCAACCAGGTCACCGGCACCAATCCGTCCCTGCTCGAGGGCCAGCTCAGCGTGCTGGGCCCCCGCGCGAACGTCGTGATCGCCAATCCCAACGGCATCAGCGTCAACGGCATGGTGGTGCGGAACATGGGCAACCTGGCGCTGACCACGGGGCAGGTCACGTTCAACGATTTCACGGTCAACGGACAGTTGCAGCGCAACCTCGTGCTGAATACGCGTCAGGGCGCCATCGACATTGGCCCCGGCGGGCTGTCCGGCACGCTGCTGAACCTGGAGCTGATCGCCAAGCAATTGCGCATCGCCGGCAAGGTCGAGAACCTGTATGCGGATGCCAACGCGCGCGTCCGCGCAGTGGTGGGTGACAGCCATGCCGAGATCGACGCCAGCGTTTCCCCAACCGACAACCTGTCCCCCTGGATTGCCTACAGCGCGCCGTCCGCCACCCCGGCGAATGGCATTGCGCTCGATATCACGGCCGCAGGCAGCCTGATGGCTGGCCGGATCGAACTGATGGTGACGGACCAGGGCGCCGGCGTGCGGTATGCTGGCGCGGCCTATGCGACCGCCGGCGATTTCGTTGTGTCGGGGAGCGGCGACCTGCGGCTCGCATCGGGCCGTCTCGAGGCCAATCGCGACGTGGTGGTAGCCAGCGGTGGCTTGCGGGGCACGGGAACGGTGGAGGCGGGGCGGCATGTGTCGGTGGCTTCAGACCGGGTGGAGTTGGCCAATGCCGCGATCCGGGCCGGCTCCAAGGGAGCCGGGGACATCGTGATCGGCGCCAGCGGCCAGGTCCATACCGAACCGGTACGGCTGGCCGATACGACGCTCGATGCCAGCGGCGGCATCGGCCTTTTTGACGCGGGCACGGCCATGCAATTGACCGGCACGCGCGCCTCGGCAGGCGGGCACCTGATCGTCGGCGCCCATGACGTGGCACTCGATGGAACGGTGCTGACGTCCGTGGGCGGCGCCGCCAACATCGACGCCGCCGGGCGTTTTGCCCTGCGTGACAGCGACATCCTGGCCGCCACCGACATCAGGCTGCACGCCGGATCGATCGAACTCGAGTCGGCAGCACGTCAGTCCACCGTCGTCGCCCGCAGCGGTGGCGTGCTCGTGCAGGCCGATGGCGACATGGTCAACCTGGGCGCGCTGGTGCAGGGCCAGACGCGCATTCAGGATACGGCGGCGTCCCTCGGCGCGGTCACGGTGCAAACCGGAGGCTCGCTCCGCAACGAATCGACGCCCGATTCCCTCGCCATCCTCTTCGGCGTCAACGACGACGTCGTGGTGCGCGCCGGCGGCGACGTCATCAACCGCCACGCGCGGATGCTGTCCAACGCCCGGCTCGAAGTGACCGCCGCCGGCGACCTCGTCAACGCCATCACCAAGTCCGATGGCGCCAACGCCGAACAGCC
Source organism: Cupriavidus sp. OV096 (assembly GCF_900115455.1). Lineage (NCBI taxonomy): Bacteria > Pseudomonadati > Pseudomonadota > Betaproteobacteria > Burkholderiales > Burkholderiaceae > Cupriavidus > Cupriavidus sp. OV096. The sequence continues at coordinate 10,022 of NZ_FOWM01000001.1, read as the reverse complement.
CGTTATCGGCGCATCCTCCGGGCGGCGCTGGCTGGTGCTGTCGAAGCGCAGCAATACCTTCGATATCGACTACGGGACGGTAGACCGCCCGGACCAGACCGCCTACCTGCTTTCCGAGACCGGCACCACGCTGAGTGGGCGCAATGTGATCAATACCGGGGGCAACATCTACGCCAACAACGGATCAATCGTTATCAAGGCGGCCGACACGTTCCGGACCGAAGGCGTCACCAGCGGCGCCGCGCACCTCTCGCGCACGTGCATGATCGTGTGCCGGACTTCGGCGTCCTCGACGACGACTGTCAGCGGTGGGCTGCTGTCCGCCGGCGGCGATATCGACATCACGGCGGGCCGCGTGGCCGAGAACATCGGCGGGCGCGTGCTGGCGGTGGGCGACCTCAGGGTCAACGCGCCGCTCACCTATGCCACTGGTGTTACCGGCTACACGGCGATCGCCCGGGACCGCGGTTTCAAGGTGTTCTTCGGTGACACCTGGGCGCGGCTCTATGCCATGGACGTGGGCGGAAGCTGGATGGCCACGGGCCGCACGCGCCTGAGCGGCGACGCCGTGATCGATGGCGGTAGCCTGGACGGTGACGTGACGGTGGCCGGGAACACCACGGTGGTGCGGCCCCGCCAGCAGGACCCGGTCAGCATCGAAAGCCATGTGGGGCTGACGTCATGGGCATGGCGATGAGCACCCGGCACGCAGTGGCATGGGCGGCAGCCTGGACGGCCGCCACGGCGGCCTGGGCGCAGGCGCTGCCGCCGGGCCCCATCGTTCCGGAAGACCCCGCCCAGCGTTTGCTGCGGGAGCAGCGCCAGCGCGACCTCGAGCGCGAGGCGACGCAGCCGCCGGCCCGCATCGACAGGGGCGTCGTGGTGGCGCCCGACGCGCGCGTCGAGGACATGGCGGAGACTTCGGCCACCTTCGATATCGCACGGATCGATGTGGTGGGCAACACGGTGCTGGCCGATGCCGAAGTCGCGGCCATTACCGCACCTTTCGTCGGCCGGGCGCTTGGCACGAACCGGATCAACCTGCTCCTGCGCCGCTTCACGGAGGCGTTCGTGGCCCGTGGCTACATCACCACGCGCGCCTACCTTGGCGAGCAGAACCTCGCCAGCGGGGTGCTGGTGGTGACCGTCGTGACGGGGAAGGTGGAAGCCCTCCAGCTCAATGGCCGCACGCTCCGGCCTGGCAGCGCGCCACTGTTCGATACGGTGGGTGGCGGCTGGGTGACGGATGCCGGCACGGCCTGGCAGTTTCCGGCGCCAGACGACACCCTGCGCCTGCCCGACCTGGAACAGGGCGTCGACCAGATCAACCGCCTGCGCCGCAATCGCGCGGAAATGCAGATCCTGCCGGGCCAGACCCCGGGCGGGTCGGTCGTGGCGCTGACGAATCCGCCCGGCGACCGCTTCCGGTTCAACGCCGGCGTGGATAACTACGGCAGCCGCAGCACGGGCATCGCCCGCACGCGGCTCGGCATGGATGCGGACAACGCGCTGGGGCTGCAGGAATCGTTCTCGGCCAGCTATGTCGGCACGACCGACACCAATGCCGCCGTGGCCTCGGCGGCGCTGCCATTCGGCTACAACACGTTCAGCTACACGGCATCGCTGTCGGAGTACCAGAACACCATCGGTGATACGGCGTTGCTCTAAGGCAGCAGCATCGGTCATACCTTCGGCTGGAACCGCGTGATCACGCGCGGTCAGACCGGCCGGCAGGCGCTCGACTTGACCCTGACGTGGCGCAAGAGCGAGCGCGAAATCAACAACCTGCAACTCGATCCGCAGCGGCTGACCGTGCTGCGCGCCGGCTGGAACGGCCTGTGGCGCTTTGCCGCCAATGGCATGCAGGGCTACGTGACGGCCGACGCCGGGTACTCGCGTGGCCTGACCTCACTGCACGCCACGCGCGATCCGTCCGATATCCGCCAAGACGAGGCGCACGCCCAGTTCAACAAGCTCGATGCCAGCACCACGCTGCAACTGCCGCTCCCGCCGGTGGGCGGCGGGGCGGTGCTCGCGTGGCGCGCCCAACTCTCGGGCCAATGGACCAACGTCGCGCTATTCGGCTCGGAGCAGATCTACGCCGGGGGCATGAGCACCGTGCGCGGCTTCCGGGAAGGCGGGATTGCCGGGGATCGCGGCGCCTATCTGCGCAACGAACTGGCCTGGGCCAATGCGCCCGTCGTGGCCGGCATCCGCATCGAACCCTATCTCTTTCTCGACGGCGGCGAGGCCCAGTACGTGGCCACCCGCCAATGGCAAGCGGTGGCTGGCGCCGGGGCAGGCGTTCGCCTGTCGGCCCAATGGGCCGGCCAGACCCTGAGCGGGGAACTGCTGGCTGGCGCGCCACTGGCCCAGCCCGCGAACCTCGGCCCCAAGCGGACCGTCCTGCTGGCCACGCTGAACTGGATCTACTAGGAACCCAAACCATGCAACCGATTCTCTCCCGCCTCGCTGCCGGCGTCGTTCTGGCACTCGGCCTCCATGTTGCCCACGCCGCAACGGTCAATGGCGTGACGATCTCCGACGCCGCCATCGTCGAGGCAGCAAAGGCGGCTGGCCTGCCAGACACGCCTCAGTCGCGCGAGGTGATCAAGCAGCAGTTGATCGCGCGCGAGCTGTTCCGGCAGGAAGCCAGCAAGGACAAGGCGCTGGAAGCCCGCCCGGAGGTGCAGACCCAGCTGCGGGAGGCCCGCAATCAGATCCTGACGCAGGCATGGCTCAAGGATCGGATCAAGCCCGAGCCGGTGACCGATGCGCAGGTCCGCGCGCGGTACGACGCCATCGCGGCGTCGCTGGGCGCCATGGAGTACAAGGCGCGTGTGATCGAGCTGGCCGACGATGCGGCGGCCGTGAAGGCGCTGGCACGGATCAAGGCCGGCGAGGACTTCGCCAAGGTTGCCCAGGACATGAGCCTGGCACCCACCCGCACCAGTGGCGGGGCGCTGGACTGGATCAGCTTCAAGGTGCCCGCGCAGGAAGGCCATACGCAAAGCCTGCCGCTGCCGATTGCCGAGGCCATTTCCACGCTGCCGGCGGGTGGGGTGAGCCCAAACGCCGTGACCTGGAACGCCCGTCGCTACCTCGTCAAGGTGGACGCCTTGCGCCCGACGCAGGTGCCGTCGTATGACGCGGCGGCGCCGGGGATCCGGCAGGCACTGCAGGCGCAGGCGCTCGAGCGCGCCACGGTGGCCCTGGTCACCGGCCTGCTGACCAAGGCAAAGATCACCCAGTGACCTGCCGCCATCGTCAGTAACCCCGTCATTGCCGCCCCCTGGAAGAACTCGTAGGAACGCCATGCAACGCGACCGCTCGGCCACGCCGTCCGTCCACGCCCTGAACATTCACGCCCCGACCGCCGCGACCGTCCCGACGGATACGCGGGAGCCAGCTTCGCTGGCCGAGCGGGGCCGGCGCAGCCTGCTTGCACGGGCGGTGGCGGCGACGGTGGCCGTCACGTTGTGGCTTGGGCCGGTGCAGATCACCCTGCAGCAAGCGCGGCAGGCGGCGGGCGCGCTGGCGGCGGGGGCGACGGAGGTCGATGCACTGGCCGTGCACGGCGGCGCGGTGCGGCAAGGGCTGCTGCGCTGGGCCGTGTCGAAGCTGCCGGTGCTGCTGCGCTTTGGCCCGGCGGAGGCGCTGGCCGCGCCGATTACCGATCCGAACGCGCCGGTGCGCTTTACGCCATCGATTTCCGTGACCACGGGACCCGGTGCGCCCGATGGCGGCGTACCGGTCGTCGGCATCACCACGCCGAACGCGCAGGGCATCTCGCTCAACCAGTACCGCACGTTTGTCGTCGATCCCATCGGCCTGATCCTGAACAATAGTGCGACCGGCGGTGGCGCTTTCCTGGGCGGGCAGGTTGCCGGCAATGCCAATCTGGCCGCGTCGGGGCCGGCGCGGCTGATCGTCAACCAGGTCACCAGCAGCGCGCCGGCGCAGATCAACGGCACCGTGGAGATCTTCGGTGCGGCGGCAGGGCTCGTGATTGCCGCGCCCGGCGGCGTCTACACCAATGGCGCGGGCTTCACCAATACCAGCCAGGTCACGCTGACCACCGGCACGCCGCAATGGCTGTCCGCTGCCGGCACCGCCACGAGCTTCGACACCGCCGCCACGGCGGGCTTCCTGGTGGAAGGCGGCAGGATCCAGATCGGCAATCCCAACCCGGGCAGCGCTGCCACGGGCATCGAGGGCACGGTCGGCAACATCAATCTGATTGGCGAGTCGATCGGCATTGACGCCGCGCTGAACGCGGGCAAGCAGATCAACGTGGTGGCCGGCCGCCAGCTGGTAACGCCGCTGGGCGATGGCTTTACCACTGCCGCCGCCGGGGCGAATAGCGCCGCCTCCAATTCCAGCGCGAGCAACGGGCTGGCGATTGATGCCACGGCATTTGGTGCGATGAACGCCGGCCAGATCCACATCATCAGCACGACGGCGGGCGTGGGCGTGCGCGCCGATGGCAACCTGGCGGCATCGGCCGGCAATCTGACCATCGACTCGGCTGGCAATCTCAAAGTAGGCAGCACCTATGCCAAGCAGGCGGCGGCGCTCAACGCGGGCGGCGCGATCGTGGCGTCGGGCAACGGCCAGGCAGAGGCGGGCTACACGGCTCAGGCGGGTGGGGATGTCACGCTGGGCGGTACGCTGGAGTCGGGTCGGGCGCTGACCGTCACGGCTGGCGGCGCGATCAACGGCGCCGGCGGCGTGAAGGCGGCGGAGGCGGTGACGCTGGATGCCGCTGCCAGCGTGGACGTTGGCGGCGCCGTCAATGGCGCCACCGTGCTCGTGAAGGCGGCGGGGCAGGACGGGCGCGGTGATATTCGGCTCGGCGGCGACGTGACGTCGCCGGGCGCGATCCGGTTGCAGGCGGCACGCGACACCCTGATCGACGGCAACGCGGTGTCGGCCGGAGACCTCGACCTGGCATCGCAACGCAACCTGACGATTCGCGGCGCCGCCGGCAGTACGGCGGGTAACGTCGCGCTGACGGGTGTCACTGGCAGCGTGACCACCAGCGGCAACGTGGTGTCGCCGGGCACGCTGACGGTGACGGCCGGCACAGACGCGGCGTTGGGCGGGCAGGTGCTGTCCACCGGCGCGCTGAACGTGACGGCGCAGAACGGCAGCATCAGCACGAGCGGGGAGATTGGTAGCAACGCGGGCCTGACGCTGACCGCTTCCCGCGACGTCACCGTGGGCGGTCAGGCGCAAAGCGCCGGCGACACCCGCATCCGCGCGACGCAAGGCAATGTGGCGATCCAGGGTGCCTTGACCAGCGATGGCGAAGCGGATATCGGCGCGGGCGGGAGCGCCGTCGTGGCGGGCAGCCTGTCCAGCGGTGGCAATACGACGCTGACGGCTGCGGGCGGATCGGCGACGGTCAGCGGCGCGCTGACCAGCCTCGGCAACGCCACGGTGAGCGGCGCGCAGAACGTGACCATGTCGGGAAGCACGCTCGTGGGCGGCAACCTCGGCGTGGCGGCGGGCGGCTCGGCGAAAGTGAGCGATCTGACGTGGATTGGCGGCGACGCCACGCTGCGCGGCAATGACGTGACGATCGGCGCGGGGGCCACCGGCAACGGCAACGCCGTGAACGGCAACGCCGTGAACGGCAAGCTGGACGCTGGCGCCACGCGCGCGCTGACCCTGTCCGGGAACAGCACGGGCACGAACGTCTCGTTGAGCGGGGCAACCATCGTCAACCAGGGTGTCACCGCTGCGGTACAGACCCTGAGCGTGGGCGGTGGTGCCGTCATCAATACCGGCACGATGGCCGGCAACGCGGCGGCGTTCAACGTCGGCAACCTGACGAATCGGGGCACCATCGGCGGCCAGACCGTAGACGCCACCGTGACCGGGGCGCTCGACAACGCGTACGGGTTGATTGCGGGTGCGCAGCGGCTCGACGTGACCGCCGGCACCCTGGCCGCGAACCAGGGCGGCACGCTGTTCGCGGGCGATTTGACCGGCCAGAGCCCGCTGACGGGCAATCTCGGCTTCACGGTATTGGGCGGCAACGGCAGCTTCAATAACGCGAGCGGCCAGATCCTGGCGGGCAACAACCTGACGGTCAACGCGCTGAACCAGGTCTTCGACCCATCGGCAACGAGCACCGGAAGCCTCAACGCCAACGGCACGCTGACGCTGGGCGCGCTGGCGATCAACAATACCGGTACCTGGACCGTGCCGGGCGGCAGCGTGGTGCTCAATGCCAGCCAGGGCATCACCAATAGCGGCACGATCCAGAAGGCCGGCGACCTGTCGCTGGCCACGGGCGGTACGCTGACCAACACCGGGCAGATCGTGGGCGGCAGCAATGTCTCGCTGTCGGCCGGCAATCTGTCCAATACCGGCACGATGCACGCCAACGGCAACCTCGCGCTGGACGGCAACGTGACCAACCGTGGCGTGGCGGAGGCGCTGGGCGACATCGTTGTCACGGGTTCGAACTACGACAACACGGGCGCGAAGACGCAGGCCAACCGCGATGTGAAGATCGACATTGCCGGGACGGTGTCGAACACCGGTGGCGTGCTCGGCGCGAACCGCGACATGCATATCGCTGCGGGGGCGGTCATCAATGACCGGACCGGGCCGGTGGATGCCGGCAGCACGACCGGCAAGGTGGCGAATGACGCGCTGCTGGACTCGACGGTGATCGGCAGCTATCGGCCGTGGGTGGGTGGCGACTGCGATTCGTGCTCCGGGCCGCACCCGGGCGATCCGCTCGACATTCGCATTGGCGACGTCACGCGCAATCCAGATGGCACGACGGTATCGCCTGTCATCGGCTATGTGCCGTTCTACAACGGCGGCGAGGGCGGCATCGTCTATTTGCCGATGTGGCACCTGGGACCGAACCAAGCCGGCGCCGGCAGCCCCGTGGTCGCTTTGCCGACGGTGGACCGGACCGTCATCAGCCAGACGGACGGCGTGGCCGGCCAGATCATCAGCCGGGGCAAGCTTGAGATTGCCGCCGCAACGCTTTCCAACAAGGGCGGTGCCATCTCCGCAGGCAGCGACCTGACGCTGAACGTGGGCCTACTCGACAACGGCCGCTCCGCCACGCTGGTGAACAGCGTGACCGACCGCGTGAACGCGGGCGAATTGAGCGCGTTCCTCGCGCAACTGGTGCAGTTGGGCGCCAACGTCGACGGGACGATGCCGGAAACGACGCAGATGATGTTCGGCACCCCGGCACCCGGATGCCAGGGCGACAGCTGTAGCGCGCCACCGCTGACCGCATCGCCGATGAACGTGGGGGTTGCGGCAGATAACTCGGCCGTCAGCGCTCCCACCCAGTCATCGACCATCTACCAGCTTGGCAAGGCCGGCCAGATCACGGCGGGGGGCAACCTCGCCCTGACTGGCACCGGTGACCTGACCAATGCCGGGGACTTGGCTGCGGCGGGCAAGGTGACCATTACCACGCCCGGCACGTTTACCAACCAGGGCGTCCATGACATCCAGGTGACTACCCGCCAGGGGTGCGTGCCGGGTGCCGATTGCCCGGACGACAGCGCGCCGACGGTCCAGTCCGTCACGTGGCAGCAGACGCCTAGCACGGTGGCGGCGGGCCAGACGCTGACCATCAACGCGGCGAACGTCAGGAACCTTAGCGGCACGCTCGCCGCCCAGGGCAACGTGGACATCACGGCGGGCGGCACGGTCACGAACCAGGCCGGCGCCATCCAGTCGCTTTCGGGCGATGTGTCGATTACGGCGGCGTCGCTGGTCAACACCTCGCTCGACCCGGTGCAATTGCGCAAGAGCTACGGTGGCCAGAATCCGTCCTATGCGGGCGGCTGCAACCCCGGCGGCACCTATGGGAACAGCCAGTGCTCAGCGATGGAGGACGCGGCGGCAGGGCCGGCGGCGGTCATCAGTGGCGCGCGCGATGTCTTCATTCAGGGCGGCAGCGTCAACAACCACGGCGCGCTGATCAGCGGCGGCCGCAATGTCAGCGTGCAAGCCACCGGCGGCGTGGACAACACGGCCATCGCGCTCAATGCGGACTGGGTTGGTCGCTGGCAGGAAGACCGCAGCGGCGGCGACCGCTGGCACGATACCGGCGGCCGGGCCGCCATCGGCAACATTGCCTCGGGTATCCAGGCCGGCAATGCGTTGTCCGTGAGTTCGGGCGGCCAGATCGTCAATACCGGCAACCTGTTGGGTGCGGCGGTGGACATCACCGGCGCCGCGATGGTCAACGGCATCACAAGCCCGAACCAGCCGACGCCCCCGGCGGCCCCGCCGACTCAAGTCATTTCACTCGGCCCGCCGCCGGTGCCGGCCGGCTCGCTGCCGCCCGCGACGCCGACACCGGACCCGACCGAACCGTGGCAATTCACCCCAGTCATCGTGGCGACGCCTGCCGCGCCCACGGCGGGTGGGCCGGCCACCGTTGACTGGCACTTCAACGCCAAGCCGGACGGCACGCCGCTGACAGCGCCGACGAACACCGGCGGCCGTGCCCAATACGTCAACCCGAACCCGGCGACGGGCGTGCTGGCCGGCGTGACGCCGGATAGCCTGCTGGGCCAGTTGCCGCCGGAACTGCGGCCGGGCAACGTCACGTTCTACTACGACCCGTACACCGAATCGCAGAAGTTGAATCAGGCCGCGTTGCAGCAGACCGGGCAGGACAGCTTCGTCAGCGGGCTGGCATGGGACAGCCAGAACAATCTCTCGGTCGATGACCAGGAGAAGCTGGCGCTGTACAAGAACGCGGCGGACTACGCCAAAGAGCACAGCATAGCGCTGGGCACGGCGCTGACCGACGAACAGATGCACGCGCTGGACAAGCCGATGCTCTGGTACGTGGAGCAGGCCGTCCCGGACCCGCGCTGCACGGTGGCCAGCACGGCCTGCGGCAGCGTGAACGCGCTGGTGCCGCAGGTCTACCTGCCGGACGGCTACGTCCAGGCGCTGGCGACGCCCAACGGCGGCACGATCAGCGGGCAGAACGTCAGCCTGGACATCGACGGGCAACTGCGTAACAGCGGTCAGATCACGGCCGGTGACTTGTTGCAGGTGAAGGCGGGCAGCCTGGACCTGAGCCCGAACGTGGTCGACATCGGCACGAATGCGTACAAGGCGCAGGGCGGCTGGAATGTGGTGACGGGCACGGTGGTGCAGCCGGGCGGGTTCCTGTCGGCGATGCGCATGGACATCGACGCCGGCACGATCCACGCGGTGAACGACGCGTTCCGGATCACCCGAGCCGACGGCACCGTGGACGAGGAAGCCAGCGCGGCGCTGGTGGCGCAATTGAAGGAGAGCCTCGGGCTGAACTACACCGAGGACACGCTCCAGGACGACATCCACACCCGGTTTATCAAGGAAAAGAAGGGCTTCGGCATCATCGGCCAGATTGTGGCGATGGTCGCGGCGGTGGCGATCTCGATTGTTACGGCTGGGGCGGGGGCGGTTGTTGTCACAGCGGCATTTGGTGCGACGTTTGCCGGTTCCGTGATGGGCGTCGCGCTATCGGCGGCGATCTCCGGCTTGGTTGCCGGTACGTTGTCCAGCATGGTGACGCAGGTCATTACCACGGGCTCGCTCAACCTCGGCGCCGCGCTGAAAGCGGGCGCGGTATCCGGCCTAACGGCCGGGCTGACCCAAGGCGCGATGGGAGCTTTGGACCTCAGCTCTCCCGGGGTGACAAGCTTTGGCGACAACATCGCCAAGGGCGACTGGGCTGCGGTGCAGGCGAACCTGGGGAATTACGTCGAAGCAACGGTAGTCCGCTCTGCCATCAGCGCGGGCGTGAACACCGTGGCCTATGGCGGAAGCTTTGGGCAGGCGTTCGTGGGTGGGCTGGTAAGGGATGCGGCAGCAGTTGGGGCCAACGCCGTGGGAGTAAGCGCGCCGGGTATTGGCATGCCGGGCTCGGACTCCTCGACGATCCTGACCAATGTGTTGGGACATGCGCTGGTGGGGTGTGCTGCGCAGGGCCTTACAGGTGGTGATTGTGCAGGAGGCGCGATCGGCGG